>NZ_JBIWFO010000021.1:0-137524 GCF_044763125.1 Streptomyces sp. NPDC096310
GTGTTTCATTTTGTTCTGTACTTCGTTCCTGCGTTTCCGACTCTATCAGACTCTTTCGTGTCCGATTCCCCGTCGGAGCGGGGTTCGCTTTCCAGATCTTCGCTTTCGCGCTTTCCCTTTCCAGCGGCTCCGACTCTATCAGATCCTTTCGGGCCTGATTCCCAGTCAGCGGGGCTTGTCCTCCCGGCCCTGCGGCCGTTCCGACGTCCCAAACCTTAGCGGATTCCGCAGGTGACTCATAATCGAGTCTTCGAAATGAATTTCGGCATGCCGAAATTCGTCCCGGCCAGGGGATCATGCTGTGTTGTGGGTGCCGCTACTGCGGCGGAGTGGCTGTCGCGGAACCGTACCGACCCCGTGACAACTCGAAGAACCTTACGGACCGGCCGGGGGCGTGTCAAACCGCTGGCGCCCCCTCCGCCGAGCCTCCGCCAACCCTCTGCCGACGCTCCGTCAATCCAGATCGGTCAGGCGTCCACCGGCGTCCGGCTGGGCGTGTTCCACGCGGCGGAGGAGGCGGATCAGCATTTCTCCGAGCACCCCGCGTTCGTCGCCCGTGAGGTCCTGGAGCAGTTCCTCCTCGAAGTCCGAGGCCATCCGCATCGCCGCGAGCCACTTCGTACGGCCCTCGTCGGTCAGCTCCACGATCACGCGGACCCGGTTCGTCTCGTCGCGGTCGCGCGTCACCAGGCCCTCGCCCGCCATGCGGTCGATGCGGTGCGTCATCGCGGCCGGGGTGAGGCCCAGGCGCTTCGCGAGTTCGCCGGGGCCCAGGCGGTAGGGGGCTCCCGCGACCACCAGGGTCTTGAGGACTTCCCACTCGGCGTTGCTGATGCCCAGGTCGGCGACCTGTCTGCCGTACGCGACGTTCATACGGCGGTTCAGCCGGCCGAGCGCCGAGACGATCTGCTCCACCTGGGGGTCGAGATCGCGGAACTCCCGCTGATAGGCGGTGATCTGCTCGTCGAGGCTCGGCTCCTGGAGATCCGGCGGGCCGGGTTTCTCGGGGGTGTCGGACATCGGGGCAGTATGCCACGGCCTCTGTTGGCGTTGAAGTCCTTCGCTGTGTACTGTTTAGCTTCTAAGTTTAGCTTTGAAGTCTTCAGGGTTGAGTCCTCAGCCCTTCGACTCCTTGATCTCTTGAGGTAGGTGAGCGTGACCAGGGCGATGGGCGCATCTTCGGCGATGCGCCGGATCCAGACGGGGAACGCGCTGAGCGCGTTCGGACTCGGATTCACGGTTCCGTATCTCTATGTGTACGTGGCTCAGGTGCGGGATCTGGGCGCGAGTACGGCCGGTGCCGTGCTGGCGGTCTTCGCGCTGGCCGCGCTGGTGGTGCTGCCCTTCATCGGGCGGGTGATCGACCGGCGCGGGCCACTGCCCGTCCTGGTGGGCGGCGCTCTCGTCGCCGCCGTCGGGGCGCTCGCCATGGGGCTCTCCGGCAGCGTGCCGGCCGCTGTGGCCGCCGCCGGGCTGCTCGGCGCCGGGACCGCCGTCATGCAGCCCGCGCTGGCCACGATGATCGTCTGGTCCTCCTCGCCCTCGACCCGTACCCGGGCCTTCGCCACCCAGTTCTTCCTGGCCAATCTCGGGCTCGGCGTCGGCGGGCTGATCGGCGGGCAGCTCGTCGACGAGAACCGGCCCGGCAGTTTCACCCTGCTCTTCTCCGTCGAAGCCGTGATGTTCCTCGTCCTGGCGGCGATCGCCGTCACCGTACGGCTGCCCCGCCCCGGTGCCCTGCCCGCTCTGCCCGGCGCCCCGGCGCGGGGGATGCGCGCCCTGCTGAGCCACCGGGCCATGGTGCACCTGTGCCTGCTGGGGTTCGTGCTCTTCTTCGCCTGTTACGGACAGTTCGAGTCGGGGCTGGCGGCGTACGGCACCGAGGCGGCCGGGATCGATCCGTCGACGCTGGGGATCGCGCTGGCCGCCAACACCGCGGTGATCGTGGTCGCGCAGTTCGTCGTCCTGCGGCTGGTCGAGCGGCGCAGGCGCAGCCGGGTGATCGCCGCGGTCGGGCTGATCTGGGCGCTCGCGTGGGTCGTCGCGGGGTACGCGGGGCTCGGGCACGGTGGCCAGACCGTGGCGACGGCCGCGTTCGTCTCGACGTACGCGCTGTTCGGGCTCGGTGAGGCGATGCTGTCGCCGACGGTCGCCCCACTGGTCGCCGATCTCGCGCCCGCCGAGTCCGTAGGTCAGTACAACTCCGCGTTCGCGCTGGTCAAGCAGGTTGCGCTGGCGGTGGGGCCGGCGGTGGGCGGGCCGATGGGCGCCGCGCTGCACGGTCCGTACATCGTGACCTTCGTGCTGTTCTCGCTCGGTATCACCGTGCTGGCCCTGCGGCTGGGGCGGCGGCTCACCCCCGTACAGGATCAGCCGTCGCTCGCGGCGGGTTCGCGGGTCGTGGCGCAGGGTGTGCCCGTCACGGCGGCCCCGCCGCGCGAGGTGGGTGTGGGGTCAGTGCGGCAGGGCGAACTCGCACCAGACGGCCTTGCCGCCCCCGGGGGTACGGCGTGAACCCCAGGACGAGGCGATCGTCGCGATGATGGAGATGCCGCGGCCCGCCTCGTCCGCCGGTTCGGCGCGGCGCCGCCGGGGCAGGTGGTCGTCCCCGTCCGTCACCTCGATGATCAGCCGGCGGTCGGTGCGGCGGAGTCTGAGGCGCATGGGCGGGGTGCCGTGCTGAAGGGAGTTCGCGACCAGTTCACTGGTGGCGAGCACCCCCAGATCGCGTAGTTCGACCGGGAAACGCCAGGAGGAGAGCACGCCTGTCGCGAAGGCGCGGGCGCGCGGGGCGGCCTCGACGCCGCCGAGCAGGTCCAGCGCCGCGTTGTGGAACAGCTCGGCGTCCGCGCCCGTACGGGCGGGGTGCTGGAGGACGAGCACCGCGACGTCGTCGTCATGGTCGTCGGTCACGCCGAGGGAGCGGATCAGCCGGTCGCAGACGACCTGGGGTGAGCCCTGGGCGCCGGACAGGGCACGTTCCAGGGAGGCAACGCCCTCGTCGATGTCCTCACCGCGCCGTTCGACCAGGCCGTCCGTGTAGAGGACGGCGGTGGAGCCGGGCGGGAGGCCGATCGAGCCGGAGGTGTGGAGCCAGCCGCCGGTGCCGAGCGGCGGGCCCGTCGGGTCCTCGGCGCGCTCGACGGAGCCGTCCGCGGCGCGGACCAGGATGGGCAGATGGCCGGCCGAGGCGTAGACGAGGCGGCCCTCGTTGGGGTCGTGGACGGCGTAGACGCAGGTGGCGATCTGGCTGGCGTCGATCTCGGCGGCGAGCCCGTCGAGGAGCTGGAGCACTTCGTGCGGCGGCAGGTCGAGCCGGGCGTAGGCGCGCACGGCCGTACGCAACTGCCCCATGACGGCGGCGGCACGCACCCCGCGGCCCATCACGTCACCGATGACCAGGGCGGTGCGGCCGGCGCCGAGGGTGATCACGTCGTACCAGTCGCCGCCGACCGCCGCGTCCTCGCCGCCGGGCCGGTAGGTGGCGGCGACGCGCAGGTCGTCGGGTTGTTCCAGCTCCTGCGGGAGCAGTGAGCGCTGGAGGGTGACGACGGTACGGCGGTGGCGCTGCTCGCTGGTGCGCAGCCGCTCGGCCGCCTCGGCGTGGTCGGTGACGTCGGCGGCGTGGAGAAGGATGCCCGCGGTGCCCTGGCAGGTGACGGGGGTGCAGGTGACCGTGTAGGAGCCCTCCGTACGGTCGGCGCGCTCCGTACGGTCCGTGCGGTCGCCGCCAGGCCGGTGGCTCTGCGCCTTGCGGGACTTGACGGTGCGTGACGTGCCGCTGCGCCGGACCTGGTCGAGGAGCGGGAGCAGGCCCAGCTCCGCCAGCTCGGGGCAGCTCTCGGCCGCCGTGGCGCCCGGGGTGCGCGGGCCGAACGTCGCCGTGTAGGCGCCGTTCACGTACGCCACGCGGTGGTCGGGGCCGTACACCAGGGCGACCAGGGCGGGCAGTTCGCCGAGGATCTCCCGTACGGACAGCTCTTCGAGGGAGGGGATGGACGGGAGCGGAGGGAGGTCTGCCGCGGACTCGGACTTCTGTTCGTACTCACCACGGGCCGCCGGCACGGAACCGCGGTCCGTCCGCGCGGCGGCGCGGCGCTGTGTACCGGGGAGCCGGGCGCTCCAACGCGTGAAGTTCACGGATTCTCTGGCCTCATGGTGTCGTGTGTCGTGCTGTTGGTCGGGGCCGGGCGGCAGGGCTGTCGGCGGCGGGCGGGCGGTCTGCGGTCGGCGGGGCAGGGCGGTAGGACGGCGGGCGGTCGGGCCGGTTCACTCTGTGCAGATGTGAGCCCACCTATGGTCACACGTCCAGTGTGACCGACCGCACGGAGAGGTACGCACGGTGACGGGGGCGGCCGGGATCTCCGGGGTCGCCGGGGTCCTCCGCAGTCCGCCGGGGTCTCCGGCCTCACGCCTTCCCGGGTCCCCGCGGGCCCTCGGTCCCCTCCGAACGGTCGCTTCCTCCAGTTCCTCCGGAACGGTCGGTTCCTTTGGAACGGCCGGCGCCGTGGGCTCGTTCGCCGCCTGCGGCCAGTTCGAATTCGGCGCGCGGGTGTTCCAGCGAGCCGAGGGAGACGATCTCCCGTTTGAAGAGCCCGGACAGGGTCCATTCCGCGAGGACGCGGGCCTTCCTGTTGAAGGTGGGAACGCGGCTGAGGTGGTACACGCGGTGCATCAGCCAGGCCGGATAGCCCTTGAGCTTCCGGCCGTAGACGTGCGCCACGCCCTTGTGGAGACCGAGCGAGGCGACCGATCCCGCGTAGGCGTGACGGTAGTCCCGGAGAGGTGCGCCGCGCAGGGAAGCGAGGATGTTCTCCGCGAGAACTCTGGCCTGCCGTACGGCGTGCTGCGCGTTGGGCGCGCACTCCTTCCCCGGTTCGTCCGAGGTCAGATCGGGTACGGCGGCGGCGTCACCGGCCGCCCAGGCGTGTTCGGTGCCGTCGACGGCGAGTTGCGCGGTGCAGCGGAGCCTGCCGCGCCCGTCGAGCGGCAGGTCGGTGGCGGCGAGGACGGGGTGCGGTTTGACGCCCGCGGTCCACACGACCGTACGGGTGGGGAAGCGGGCGCCGTCGCTGAGGACGGCGACGCGGCCTTCGCAGGAGTCCAGACGGGTGTCGAGCCGTACGTCGATGTTGCGGGCGCGCAGCTCCCGTACGGCGTACTTGCCCATCACGTCGCCGACCTCGGGGAGGATCCGGCCGGTGGCCTCGACGAGGATCCACTTCATGTCGTCGGCCTTGATGTTGTGGTAGTACCGCGAGGCGTAGCGGGCCATGTCCTCCAGCTCGGCGAGTGCCTCGACGCCCGCGTAACCACCGCCGACGAAGACGAAGGTGAGGGCGGCGTCGCGGATCGCGGGGTCGCGGGTGGAGGAGGCGATGTCCATCTGTTCGATGACGTGGTTGCGCAGGCCGATGGACTCCTCGACGGTCTTGAAACCGATGCCGTGCTCGGCGAGTCCGGGGACGGGGAGGGTGCGGGAGATGGAGCCGGGGGCGAGGACGAGTTCGTCGTACGTGAGGTCGACGGTGCCGGTGTGCTCCTCCTCGGTGGCGAGGGTGCGCAGGGTCGCGGTGCGCTTGGCGTGGTTGATGGCGGTGGCCTGGCCGATGAGGATCCTGCACTGGTCGAGCACGCGGCGGAGCGGGACCACGACGTGGCGGGGCGAGATGTTGCCGGCGGCGGCCTCGGGGAGGAACGGCTGATAGGTCATGTAGGGGTCGGGCGACACCACGACGATCTCGGCCTCACCGCTCTTCAGCCGCTGCTTCAGCTTCCGCTGGAGCCGCAGGGCGGTGTACATGCCGACGTAGCCGCCGCCGATCACCAGCACGCGGACCTTGGGCGGACGTGCCTCGGGCGGCGGTGCCTCGGACGCGGGTGCGGGGGTCGTTCCCCGGGAGATCTCAGCCGTCACCTTCCCATGACGCACCCGGCTTCGTTGTTTGTCCACAGGCGCGACGCATTGTATGACCGGAGAACATCTGCGGGTCCCGCCGGCCGCAGGCGGACGTCGGCGCGGTGACGGGCGGAGGCGCGCAGGTCAGCGGGGGCGCGGCGGGTGAGGGGCGGGGGACGAATCAGGCATGTTCCGGTCCTTGCGCCGATCGGGGGGCGCTCCGTGCGGAACTACCCTCTTCTGAATTGCCCCGGGCTCAACTATGTTCGTACCTCGTCGGGGTGTCCGGCCGGTGACCGGACCGGGAACCCGGCAGCCAGGCGGGGAGTCTCCGGGGGGAGACATCATTACCGGGGGAACGCTTATGCACATTCAGGATTCTCATTGGCAGGCTGCCGTCGTCACGGAGGGTGACGGACGGGTGGCCGACGAGGGACGACTGGGAGCGGTGGGGGTCGGTGGCGCAGGTCGTGCCGCGCCTCTCCGCGTGGACGCACAGCGCAATCTGGAGCACGTACTGCGCGCGGCTCGTGAGGTGTTCGGCGAGCTGGGGTACGGGGCTCCGATGGAGGACGTGGCGCGGCGCGCCCGGGTCGGGGTCGGTACGGTCTACCGGCGGTTCCCGAGCAAGGACGTGCTGGTCAGGCGAATAGCCGAGGAGGAGACCTCCCGGCTGACCGACCAGGCGCGTACGGCGCTGGGCCAGGAGGACGAGCCGTGGTCCGCGCTCTCCCGCTTCCTGCGCACCTCGGTGGCGTCGGGCGCGGGCCGGCTGCTGCCCCCGCAGGTGCTGCGGGTCGGGACAGACGTGGACGGCGCGGTCCACGTGGCGGCCGGGCGGGTCGAAGGGTCGGACGAGGTGCGGGTGCCGCAGCAGCGGCAGGCGGGCCAGCCCGATCTGCGGGTCGTGGGTTCGCGGCACTCGTCGGCCTCGGTCCCGGCGTCGGCTTCGGCCGCCGCCTCGGTCGATGGTCTGGACGACCCGGGCGTCGTCGCACTGCTCGATGTCGTGGGGCAGTTGGTCGAGCGGGCGCGGGCGGCGGGTGAGCTGCGCGGTGATGTGACCGTGGGGGACGTCCTGTTGGTGATCGCGACGGCGGCGCCCACGCTGCCGGACGCGGTGCAGCAGGCGGCGGCTTCGGCGCGGCTGCTGGACATCCTGCTGGAGGGTCTGCGGTCCCGGCCCGTGTAGCGCGGTGCCGTGGCCGCGTGCTGCTCGCGCGGCGGGGCCGGTGCGCCTCGGCGTACCGGCCCTTTCGAACTGGCATGCCGTTGAAGGGCATTGATCTTTCCCCGAACGGGTGAAGGTTAAAGCAGCCATCGGGGAAAGCCCCTCGGACGAGTGGTGCGGGGCGCGAAGCCCTGGGTCCGGCGTGGCGCGCTGTGGCACGCTGGCCCGGTGTTTGGGTCAGAAGCGGTGCGTACGGGGTGCGTACGGGGGCTTCCGCGATGAGCGGGGACGGACGGGACGAGCCGCTGGACGGCAGTGCCGCCGACGATGCCGACCGTACCGCCGGTGGTGCCGGTGACGGCACGGGATCCGACGATTTGGCGTCTTCTCGCCAGGTACCGAACCAGGGCGGGCCCAAGGAGCCTTCCGCCGGGCCCGGTGGTGCGGGTGGTCCAGGCGTTCCGGGTGGCGCGGGTGGTCCGGGTGGTCCGGGCGCGGCAGGTGTTCCCGGTCAGGGCGGTCCATTGGGGCCGCTGGGGCCCTCGGGGTTCCCCGGGCCGGTCGTACCGCATCCCTCGGCCGGCGCGGCCGGGCGGGTCGCCCAGGGCCGGTTCGGCGAGCCGGACGGCGGTGTGCCCACCCAGCGCGAGCGCACCGACGGGGCGTCGGCCCCCGGGGCACCCGGGCGGCCGGCGGCACCGGGGCGGCCGGGCGGGACAGGCGAGCCGGGCCGGGGCGAGCTGCCGCCCTCGGACGCCGATCTGATCCAGCGGATGCGCGAAGGCGACGACAGCGCGTACGAGGAGCTGTTCCGCCGCCACTCGGAGCCGGTGCGCCGGTACGCCCGTACCTGCTGCCGCGACGCGTACACCGCGGACGACCTGACGGCCGAGGTGTTCGCCCGTACGCTCCAGGCGGTACGGGGCGGCGCCGGACCCGAGCAGGCGGTCCGCGCCTATCTGCTGACGACCGTACGGAGGGTCGCCGCGTCCTGGACGAAGTCCGCGAAGCGCGAGCAACTGGTGGACGACTTCGCGGTGTTCGCCGCGCAGGCCACCCGTGTCTCCGAGGTCTCGGCGGAGGACACCCTCGATCTGGGGGCGGACGTCCGGGCGATGCACGAGGCCGAGCAGTCCATGGCCATGCAGGCGTTCCGCAGTCTGCCGGAGCGCTGGCAGGCCGTCCTGTGGCACACCACGGTCGAGGAGGAGTCGCCGAGCGAGATCGCGCCGCTCTTCGGGCTGACCGCCAACGCCACGGCCGTACTGGCCAGTCGGGCGCGCGAGGGCCTCAAGCAGGCGTATCTCCAGGCGCATGTCAGCTCGGCGCTGACGGCGGAGGGCGACTGCGCGCGGTACGCCGACCGGCTCGGCGCGTATGCCCGGGGCGGGCTGCGCATGCGCGCCGAGCGCGGGCTGCGCAAGCACCTGGAGGAGTGCGCGAAGTGCCGCCTCGTGGCGGGTGAGCTGGCGCAGGTCAACGCGGTGATCCCGGCGGCGGTGCTGCCGGTCGCGGTGATCGGCTGGTTCGCGGCGGGGTACTCGCTCAAGGCGGCCGGGGTCGTGGCGGGCGGAGCCGCGGGAGCGGCGGGTGCGGGCGCCGCCGCGGCGGCGGGCGGAGCCGCGGGCGGGGCTTCCGGCGGATCGGCGGGTGCGGGAGCCGGCGGTGCGGGAGCCGCGTCCGAGGGGCTGGGCGCCCCGGCGAAGGCAGGGATCGCCGGGCTGCTGGTGGTCGCCGCCGCCGGCCTGGTGTACGCGCTGACGGGCAGCAACCCCCAGCCCGACGCCAAACCCCGGGAGAAACCGCCGGTCGCGCAGCCGCTCGTACCGCAGGTGCCGGTCCCGTCGTCCGCACCGGCCACGCCCCCGGAGCCGCCCCCGACCCCGGCTCCGGCTCCGCCCACGACGCCGACGCCGTCCCCGACCCCGAGAAAAACCACCCCGGCGCCCAAGCCCACCCCGGCGCCCACGAAGCCCGCGCCGACCCCGGGCCGTACCACCCCCGAACCCACGCCCACGCCCCCACCGGAGCCGACCTCCCGGCCGGAACCGCCGCCGCCCGCGCCCGCCGACTATCAGGTGAACGAGTTGTCGTACAGCCTCCTCGGCGACGGCGAGAAGCCCGAGGTGCGGCTCGCGGAGAGCGGCTGGCTCTGGCAGCGGTCGAGCGTGTCCATCGGCGGCACGCGCTACGCCCACGGCGTCAGCATGCACGCCGCGTCCACGGTGACCATCGACCTCAACCGGAGCTGTTCCACGTACGCGGCGCTGGTCGGCGTGGACGACCTGACGCTCGGCCAGGGCTCCGTGCGCTTCTCCCTGTACGGGGACGGCACCCGTCTCTGGCGCTCCCCCGTACTGAACGGCGGCGACGCGGCCGTCCCCGTACAGGTGGGCATCTCCGGACAGCGCACCATCCGCCTGGTCGTGGAACCGCACACCCCCTTCGGCGCCGTCGCCGTCGCGGACTGGGCACGGTCCCGCATCAGTTGCCGCTGAGCCCCGGGGCGAGAAGCAGGCGTACGCCGGTCCGTACGGTGTCCCAGTCGGTACCCGGCTCGCGGTCGCGCGCCCGCCGCAACCTAGCGGGGTCAGGCCGAAGGGATGCGGATGACGGGATCGACAGGGCTCACCGGCCCAGTCTCCCAGCCGGACGCACCCGCCGGCGGTCGCCGGGACGAGCGACGAGCGTCGAGCGAACCGTGGCGAGCGAACGATGGCGAGCGATACCGACCGGGTTTGATCGAACCCTGTTGCACTTTCATGGGTGATGGACACGTAAGGGCAGACGCGAGGAAAGGACGCCATGCCCATCCATACCGAAGCCCAGTTCACCGAGGTGTACCGGGCCCACTACGAGGACCTGTTGCGCTTCGTACGCCGCCGCGCCCACCCGATGAATGTCGACGACATCGTCGGGGAGACGTTCCTCGCCGCGTGGCGCCGCCGGAGCGAGCTGCCCGAGGATCCTCGCCCGTGGCTGTTCCGTACGGCACGCAACGCCATGCTGAACGCGCAGCGCGGCATGCGCCGCCGGTCCGCGCTCGTGGTGCACATCCAGCAGTCGTCCGACTCCGCCGCCGAGCGGGTCACGTCCGACGTGTCAGACCAGGTGGACAGCCGGCTCGAACTCGGCGCCGCCTGGCAGGAACTCGCCCCGGGGGACCAGGAAGTGCTCGCCCTGCATGTCTGGGAGGAGCTCTCCGCCCGGGACGCGGCGAAGGTCCTCGGCTGCACCCGCGCCGCCTACGCCATGCGGCTCACCCGGGCCAAGCGCCGTCTGGCCGCGCGCCTCACCGCCGGCACCGCCGTTTCGCCCGCCCTCGCCCTGACCCGCTGACTGGAGCCGACCATGACCAACGACCTTCTCTCCCGTCTGGCCAAGCTGGACGCCGCCCCCCGTACCGAACCGTCCGCCGCCGAGATCGACCGCGAGGAGACTCTGCTGCGCTCCGTGCTGAGCGACGCCGAGCGCCCCACCCGGTCGGTCGGCACCACATTCCGCCGCCCGCTCATTCGGCGCGCGGTGTTCACGCTGGCCGGCGGACTCGCCGCGGGCGTGGCCTTCGTTGCGGTGACGGGCGGCCTGCCCGGCGTCGGCGGCGCCGGACCGCTGCCGTCGTCGGAACTGGCGAGCTGGACACCCACCCCGAACGCCCTGGACATCTCCGCCGGCAAGGGCTCCGCCGCCGAGAAGGCGTGCCTGGACACGGTGGGGCAGCACCCCGGCAAGGGGTCCCCCTCGATCGTCAATGCCGATGTACGCGGCAAGGTCGCCTCCATGATCGTCATGTGGGGCGACGAGGAGGCGTCGTACTGCCTGGCCGCCTCGGACGGCACCGGCATCTCGATGGCCATCGACCCGACCGCCGAGGTCGGCGCCGGTGCCATCACCCTGGACACGCTGGGCGCCCGCGGCAGCGACGCCGGCGAGTTCAACTACGCGCTCGGCTCGGTGGGCTCCGACGTCAAGGACGTCACCGTGCGCGACTCCGGAAAGACCGTCCACGCCACGGTGCAGGACGGCCGGTGGACCGCCTGGTGGCCGGACGGCAACCCGGACGGCCTGATCACCGGCACCCTCACGCTCACCCTCACGGACGGTACGAACCGGACGGTCACGGGCGACGAGCTGATGGACCAGCGTCCTGAATGATCGGAGCGGTTGACTCCACCGCCGGCGCGCGGCGCGGTCGCTTTCGGCGAATGCCGGGCCACCGCGTCGCCGCCGGGGCGATCCGGCCGTAGCGGGTTGCCTGTCGCTCCGTCTCGGACTCGGAACGACTCACACGGCCCGCCCCGGCGGGGCACGATCAGCCCACCACGCCGGTCCCCCAGATGGAAAGCGTGCCGTCGAAGTTCTGCACGACGTGGCCCAGCAGGACGCGCTCCTCGTCACGGGCCCATTCGAGGTAGGCCCGCTCCGCGAGCGAACCCGCCGGGATCTCGACGCGGAGCCTGTCGGCGAGCGCGACCATGAGCGGGAGCAACCCGTCCATGAGCTGCATCATGCCCACGTGGGTCGACCTGCCCCGCCGCTGGAGGGCCAGGGTGACGAACTCCCCGTACGCCTGCGGGTCGATCTTGACCCAGTCGCCGGAGACATCGTCCAGGCCCGTCTCCACCCGGAGGATCCGCCGGCCCAGGGCATCGACTCCGCCCATGAACAACTGGCCGACGGCCAGCGCGGGTTCCCAGACATCTTCGTCGGTTTCGGTGACGGTGAATATGTAGCTCATCATTGCCACCTTATGCGGGCGTCCGCGTCGCCCTCGACGTATTTTCGGGCCCCGGTATTCCGCGACCTTCCTCATTCCCCGAACCTGCACCCGGTCCAGGCGCCCGACACAAGACCGGTGCCGTCCGCAACCCCTGCCGAATCCCTGCCGAAGCCCACAGAGACCTACTGGAACATTTCGCCATATCCGTACGTGGGAAGGTCGCCGGTTCCCATCACCCGAAATCCCTGGCCGGCATTGTCCAGGATCTTACTGCCGTGTTCCCCGTCGGCCACCCACTCCACCTCGACCGTGAACCGGATGTCCCGCTCACCGGGACGCAGTTGGAGGGTGAGCTGTTCCGGGTCGCTGTCAGCGACCTTGAACGGGAAGTCGACCACTTCATCCCCCTTGGCAGGGGCCGCCGGACGGACCGGCACCGGCGTCTTGGCGAGGCTCACGTCGAAGCGGCGCGGCGTCATCCCGCCTCCGCACTCCCCGTAGACGACGAATCCTGAACTCGGGACCGCTCTGTTGGACAGAACCTTGACCTTCACGCCGGTGACGACGACGGCCTGTGAGGTCTTTGCCTGCAACGTCAAAGACAGCTCAGCGGGAAAACCGCTCTTGTCACTGACCCGGACCCCCTGAGCGTATGCGGCGTCCACGTCCTTTCGAACATCGGCTTTCGGCATATCGATATATCGGGGGCAACTGTAAGGACGGTCCGCGTAGACCGTTATTCCAGACGGTCCGTTGATCTTGGTCCAAATCCAGTCCCAGCCGCCGAGCACCATGGCGGGAATCAGGGCTGCGATGACCGCGAAGACAACGGCTGTCCACTGGGCCCTGTTCCGCAGCGGCGACGGTACGCGCGGCGGATTCGGCGGCATCGGGGGTACGGCGGGCGTCCCTGGGGTGTTACGGGCCGACGGCTGCCCTGATCCGTCACCCTGTGGCCCCGGCGTACCTGTGCTCGCGGACATCGCCGCCTCCCCCGCAGCTCGAACACCGACTTGTCGCGACCCACCTTCGCCTCGGGTTCCAGGAACAGGTCCCCGGCAGGAGTGTCCACGTAAATCAGCTCCGGGTCCGCCGGATCCGGAAAATCCATGGGTACGAAGCTGTCGGCCCTGCCCGCATGTGCCCCCTTGGCAAAGGGGATCACCTGGATATTCGAGCCGAGCTGGACCGGGCTCCGGGCCGAACGGGGCGCCGCGGGCCCGCCCCCTCCCTGATCCGATGGTCGCGGTTCCGCGACGCGCCTACGACCGCAGCGTCGGGCGGGGGACCACGCCGCCCGCGACCGCGCGTTGGCGCGGGGCCGCCGTGCCTGTCCAGCAGGTGCCCCGGCGGGAGAGGAGCCGGCGCAGCCAGAGTTCCGTGGAGACCAGGTCCGCTATGCCGTCCAGCGGGACCGGTTCGCCCTCGGCCGCCGCGCGCAGGGCCTTGCGGACGACGCGGGCCTCCACCAGGCCCGCGTCGGCGAGGAGGGGGGCGTCGAAGAGGGTGATCAGGTCGCCGATGGAGGCGCGCAGGCCGACCCGGGTGGCCGCCGCCGAGCCCGCGCGGGAGGTGGCGCCCCAGCCCGGGGGGAGGTCGTGGATGCCTGTGCCTGCCAGGACCGTGCGGAGGATCTCGGCGCGGGCGCCCGGCTGGACCCGTAGCGCTTCGGGGAGTTCGCGGCAGGCCCGTACGACCTGGTTGTCGAGGAAGGGCGCGTGCAGCCGCTGGCTGCGGATCTCGCCCGCCTGCTCGAAGACCCGGTGGTCGGCGGCGAAGCGGGCGAGGGCGGCGCGGGCGCGGGCCTCGCCGGGGCGCTGGACGGAGGTGGGGCGGGTCGCGCCGGAGAGCAGGCGTACCGATACTTCGGCCAGCGCCTCCCCCGTCAGCCAGCGGGCGGCGGGCCCCGGCCGTGACCAGGTGAGCGCGGCCAGCGAGGCGCCCAGCGGGCCGTTCGACGCGGCGGACAGGAGCGCCCGGTTCGCCTCGGGGAGCCGGGCGGCCGCCTCTTCGAGGCCGGTGCGGTAGGGCGTACGGGCCAGTCTGCGCGCCGCCCGGTAGACGGTCACCGGGATGAACAGCGAGGCGGGCGACGGGCCTTCGGCTCTGGCCAGTGCGGTGACCGGGTGCAGGAGGTGGCGTCTGCGCCGGTCCAGGAGCAGGTCGGCCAGGCGCGCCGGGTGCGCGTCGAGGACCTCGCGGGCGCCCGCGCCGGTGAAGTGGTCGGCGCTGCCCGCGGCGAGGCGCCGCCGGTGGCGTTCCGCCGCGACCAGGGAGGGGCCGGGCTCGTCGGTGAGCGGGCCTTCCAGCTCGGCGTAGGGCAGGGCCTCCTCGCCCGCCGCGACGACCACGTGGTGCAGCCGGGGGTTGGCGGCGATGGCCCTGGCCCGCTCCAGTTCGGCCTCGTCCCGGCCCGCCGTGGACAGGTCGTTGAAGGTGACGGCGAGCAGCCGTTCCCCCGCGCCGGTGCCGTGCCCGAGGATCGTGCCGGGCGCGCCGGGCAGCCCGGCGGCGAGCAGCGCGAGGGTGCCGGAGGCGCTCCCGCCGGACAGGTCGGCGCCGATGCCGGGGACGGGCCCGGCGCCCCCGCGCGCGGCGCGCCGGTCGGCGGGGCCCATGCCGGGGACGGGCCCGGGGTCCTGCGGCAGGGTCTCGGGGGCATGGCGCGGCGCCAGGAGCCGGGCGCGTACGGAGTCGACGAGGGCGTCCCGTACGCCTTCGACGGCCAGGTCCGGATCGCGCTGGGGGCCCGCGACGGCGAGGGAGGCGACGGGTTCGTACCCGGTGATCTCGCGCGACCCCTCGCGCAGGACGAGCGCGTGCCCCGGCGGGATGCGTTTGACGCCTTCGTACGGGGTGGAGTCGCGCAGCGCCTCCGGGGTCTCGGGGCAGGCGAGGAGCGCGGCGAGGTGTCCGATGTCGAGCTGGGCCTCGATGAGGTCGGCGAGCGGCAGGGCGGCGGTGGCGTACGCCGTACCGCTCGCCCAGGGTGTGTAGAAGACGGGGCGCGCCCCGGCCAGGTCGCCGGCGATGGTGATGCGGCGACCGATCTGGGCGACTGCGGTGTAACTCCCGGACCAGGCGGTGAGATGGCGCAGAGCGCCGCCGCGCGCGGCGAACAGGCCGACGCGCAGTTCCTCGTCGGTGGCCCCGCAGCAGCCGAGCACGGCGAGCCGGGTGAAGGGGTCGACGGTGACGACTCGCACTTCGTCGGGGCGCCAGTCGCCGACGGCCCACAGCGGATCCGGGTCACCCCACAGGAGTTGGGAGCCGACCGGGTGGACGCTGCCGCTCTCGGAGTCGCCGACGGGGCCGACCGCCCCGGCCGTACCGAAGCGGGCGGCGATACTGCTCCATCCCACCAACCACCGCATCGCCGCCTCCACGCTTCCACAGCCTGTGGATCAATCGGGCCCGGACCGGGGCCCCTTGGAACCGGGATCGTGCGGTCCCGGGTCCATGATCCCGCGTCGAAGCTCAAGCTGAGAAGCTCGAACCGAAGCCGTTCAGGACCATGCTGCCATGACAACAGCGCACGGGAGGGCCTACGGAAGCGTGCGCGCGAAGGGGAATGCGCCCCTGGCATGGGCCATGTGGCGGAGAAACGGCGCTCTCCCGACCGGCAACTCATGGGCAGCATTCAGCCAATCTCCGAACGCGGCGCGGCGCGGCGCGCGACCCCCGGGCGGGCTCCGGGCGGGCTCCGGCGCCGGCGAACGTTCGGTCCGGGAGGCGGGATTCGCCTCCCGGACCGGTCCACCGCCCGCGGGGATTGGGGCGGCGGTATCCCCCAGCCCACTCGTTCCAGTACGCAGTGGGCCGACCCACGCAGGTCTCATCGAAGCGCCCCCGCTCCCCGGGGGCCAAGAGCGCACGGCCGGGCGCACGCTACACACCCGGAGCACGCGGCGTCTCCCCGGGCCCCTCCGACGGCCTCCGGGACGGACAACAATCCCGCCATCCGGAAGTCCGCCCCTTAACGGTCGGGATGTGGCGAACTACGCTGGGTTTACGAATGCCGCGCGCCTATGCCGCAAAGCGGCGGCCGTCTGTGTGTCGAGGGGTGGCGCATGTCCAGGGAGCTACGCGGGCCGAACGAGAAGCTCGGCACCGTTCTCGCCCTCGCGGGAATCAGCAACGCCGGCCTCGCCCGGCGGGTCAACGACCTCGGGGCGCAGCGCGGTCTGACACTTCGCTACGACAAGACCTCCGTGGCGCGATGGGTCTCGAAGGGGATGGTTCCGCAGGGTGCGGCGCCCCATCTCATCGCGGCAGCCATCGGAGCGAAACTGGGACGTCCTGTCCCACTCCACGAGATAGGGCTCGCGGACGCGGACCCGGCCCCCGAGGTCGGGCTCGCCTTCCCGCGCGACGTCGGGGAGGCGGTGCGCACGGCTACGGAGCTGTACCGGCTGGACCTCGCGGGCCGGCGTGCGGGCAGCGGGGGCATCTGGCAGTCGCTGGCCGGATCCTTCGCAGTGAGCGCTTACGCGACGCCCGCGTCCCGGTGGCTGATAACACCCGCCGACTCCTCGGTCGCCCGTGATCCGGCGGTCGCGGAGGCGGCGCAGGGAGCGCACGGCGGGGGCGGACACGCCGTGCAGGGAGCCTCCGACGCGACCGGTCCTGCCGGGGCCCCCGGCGAGCTGTCGCCCCTGCGTGTGGGCCACAGTGATGTCGCCAAGCTGCGTGAGGCGGCGTCCGACGCCCGCCGCTGGGACTCCAAGTACGGGGGCGGGGACTGGCGTTCGTCGATGGTCCCCGAGTGCCTGCGGGTCGACGCGGCGCCGCTGCTCCTCGGGGCGTACAGCGACGAGGTGGGCCGGGGGCTCTTCGGCGCCACGGCCGAACTGACGAGGCTGGCCGGGTGGATGGCCTTCGACACCGGTCAGCAGGAGGCGGCGCAGCGCTACTACATCCAGGCGTTGCGGCTGGCGCGGGCGGCGGCCGACGTGCCGCTGGGCGGGTACGTGCTGGCGTCGATGTCGCTCCAGGCGACGTACCGGGGCTTCGCCGACGAGGGCGTCGACCTGGCGCAGGCGGCGCTGGAGCGCAACCGGGGGCTGGCCACGGCCCGCACGATGAGCTTCTTCCGGCTGGTGGAGGCGCGGGCGCACGCGAAGGCGGGCGACGCGGTCGCGGCCGGGGCGTCGCTGAAGGCGGCCGAGGGATGGCTGGAGCGCTCCCGGGACGGGGACGCGGATCCGGGGTGGCTGGGTTTCTACTCGTACGACAGGTTCGCGGCCGACGCCGCCGAGTGCTACCGCGATCTGAAGGCACCGCGCCAGGTACGGCAGTTCACGGAGCAGGCGCTCTCCCGGCCGACGGAGGAGTTCGTACGCTCGCACGGTCTGCGGCTGGTGGTGAGCGCGGTCGCCGAGCTGGAGTCGGGCAATCTGGACGCGGCCTGCGCGGCCGGTACCCGGGCGGTGGAGGTCGCCGGGCGGATCTCGTCGGCCCGTACGACGGAGTACGTACGGGATCTGCTGCACCGGCTGGAGCCGTACGGCGACGAGCCCCGGGTGGTCGAGCTGCGGGAGCGGGCCAGGCCGCTGCTGGTGGCGCCCGCGTAGGCCCCGTCGGGCACACCTCGGCGGTGCGGGGAGGCCCCGGTCGCGTTGGTGCCCGCGCGGGGGTTTGAGCACGCCGTCCCCGGGCCAGTGCACTATCGGGGTGGGAGGTGACGCGCGCGATGGGCACACGCGTGGGGTTCGACTGCGAGGTACTGGTGATCGGCGGCGGGATCGTCGGCCTGTCGACGGCGTACGCGATCACGCGCGCGGCCCCCGGCACCCGTGTCGTCGTCCTGGAGAAAGAGCCGGGCCCCGCGCGCCATCAGACGGGCCACAACAGCGGGGTGATCCACAGCGGGGTCTACTACCGCCCGGGGTCGCTCAAGGCGCGGTACGCGGTGCGCGGCTCCGCCGAGATGGTCAAGTTCTGCGCGGAGTACGGCATCGCGCACCGGGTCACGGGCAAGCTGATCGTCGCCACCCGCCGCGACGAGCTGCCCCGGCTGCACGCCCTGGTCCAGCGCGGCCGGGAGAACGGCCTGCCGGTACGGGAGCTGGGTCCGGCGCAGATCCTGGAGTACGAGCCGCAGGTGCGCGGCGTCGCGGCGATCCAGGTCGGCACGACGGGCGTCTGCGACTTCGCGGCGGTCGCCCGGCAGCTCGCCGCGTCGGCGGAGGCCGCGGGCGCGTCCGTACGGTACGGATCCGAGGTCACCGCCGTCGACCGGCGGCCCTGGGGCGTCGCGGTCCGCACCGCGTCCGGGGTGGTGGTCAGGGCGCGCGCCCTGGTCAACTGCGCGGGGCTCCAGTGCGACCGGGTGGCCCGGCTCGCGGGCGACGAGCCGGGGATGCGGATCGTGCCGTTCCGGGGCGAGTACTACGAGCTGGCCAGGCCGGAGCTGGTCCGGGGGCTGGTCTATCCGGTGCCGGACCCGGCGTTCCCGTTCCTCGGGGTGCATCTGACCCGGTCCGTCGACGGCAGCGTCCATGTCGGCCCGAACGCGGTCCCGGCGCTGGCCCGCGAGGGATACACCTGGAGCGCCGTACGCCCGGCGGAGCTGGCCGCGACGCTGGCCTGGCCCGGGGCGTGGCGCACGGCGCGCGCCCACTGGCGCTACGGCGCGGGCGAGCTGCGCCGCTCGCTCTCGAAGCGGGCCTTCGCGGCGGCCGTACGGAGGCTGCTCCCCGCGATGAGGGACGCCGACCTGCGCCCGGCGGCGGCGGGCGTACGGGCCCAGGCGATCCTGCGGGACGGCACCCTGGCGGACGACTTCCTGATCCGGCGGGCGGGCCGCACGGTCCATGTCCTGAACGCGCCGTCACCGGCGGCGACCGCGTCGCTGCCCATCGGCCGGGAGGTGGCACGCCGGGCGCTCGCGGCGCTGGCGGAGGAGTAGGGACCGGGGGCGGTCCGCCGGGGTCCGTAGAATTGGGGCATCGCGACCGGGTCCCGGCCGCCCCCGCCCCCGCCACCAGCCCGGATTGCCGAGATGACCGAGAACCCCACAGCGAGCCGCCCCACGGACCGCCCCACGGACCGCGGTGCGGACCGTGCCGTGAGCCGTCCCGCGAGCCGGATGTTCCCCGAGGGCACGGGCCCCGCGGCCGACCCCGCCGGGTCGCACTTCGAGCGGCGCATCCGCAGCTTCCAGCCGCGCCGCAGCCGGGTGACCACCGGGCAGGCCGAGGCGCTGCGGCGGCTGTGGCCGGTCTGGGGCCTGGACATCGACGGCCAACGGGTGCTCGACCCGGCCGCGCTCTTCGACGGGCTGCCGGTCGTCCTGGAGATCGGCTTCGGGATGGGCGAGGCGACCGCGCGGATGGCCGCCGCCGACCCCGGCACCGGCATCCTCGCCGTCGATGTGCACACCCCGGGCCAGGGCAATCTGCTCCGGCTCGCCGAGGAGAACGGGCTGTCCAACATACGGGTGGCCAACGGCGACGCGATCATCCTGCTCCGGGAGATGCTGCCGGCCGCGTCGCTCGACGGGGTACGCGTCTACTTCCCCGACCCCTGGCCCAAGAAGCGCCACCACAAGCGCCGGCTGATCCAGCCGGAGTTCCTGGACCTGGCAGCGGCCCGGCTGAAGCCCGGTGCCGTACTGCACTGCGCGACCGACTGGGAGCCGTACGCCGAGCAGATGCTCGCCGAGCTGACGGCCCATCCGGGGTTCGGGAACACGGCGCCGGACGGCGGCTACGCGCCGCGGCCCGCCTTCCGGCCGCTGACCCGGTTCGAGGGCCAGGGGCTCGACAAGGGGCATGTGGTGCACGACCTGCTGTTCCGCCGCACCGAGGATTCCTGTACGGAAGATTCCCGTACGGAAGGCTCCCGGGCCGGAAGTTAGGCCCTGGGATCACCCGGGGTGATCGCCAGGTGTCAGTGCCCCTCGCTAGGGTCATCAGGTGTCAGAACCGTCCCCGCACCGCCTCGACCCGCATCCGGCCATCCCCGTCTACGAGCAGCAGGAGCTGCGGGGCGATCTGTGGAGCGCCGTGCCTCCGCCCGCCCGCAGGCGCTACCGGCCGACGCGTGCGCTCTGGCGCAACAGGGGGGTCAGGGCCGGGGCGTTGATCACGGTGCTCGCGCTCTGCGCGCTGGTGATCCTCGCGCTCGTCCGGGAGCAGACCGGGCCCGAGGGCTTCCTGGTGGGGCTCGGGCTCGCCGTGCTGCCCGTACCGCTGCTGGCCGCCGCCTTCCGCTGGCTGGACCGGGTCGAGCCGGGTCCGTGGACGAATCTGCTGTTCGCGTTCGCCTGGGGCGCCTTCGCGGCGGCGCTCGTCGCGATCATCGCGAACTCCTTCGCGACGGAGTGGATCGCCACCGCCACCGCCGACCCGGCCGGCGCCGAGTCCCTGGGCGCCACGGTGATAGCGCCGGTCGTCGAGGAGAGCGCGAAGGCGACGGCGATCCTGCTGATCTTCCTCTTCCGCCGCAGGAGCTTCACGGGGCTGGTCGACGGCGTGGTGATCGCGGGCTTCAGCGCCACCGGCTTCGCCTTCACGGAGAACATCCTCTATCTGGGCAACGCCTTCGGCGAGGACCAGACCCAGGGGCACTCCGGGCTGAACTCGGTCACGGCCGCGACCTTCTTCGTACGCGTGGTGATGTCGCCGTTCGCGCACCCGCTCTTCACGGCGGCGACGGGGATCGGCTTCGGTCTGGCGGCCGTGGCGGCCCGGCGCCAGAAGGTGCGCCGTGTGGTCCTGCCGCTGCTCGGGCTGGTCCTCGCGATGGGCATGCACGCGCTGTGGAACGGCTCGGGGTCGCTCTTCGGGCCCTTCGGCTTCTACGCCGTGTACGGGGCGTTCATGGTGCCGGTCTTCGGGCTGCTGACCTGGCTGGTGATCTGGAGCCGCCAGCGCGAGCTGCGGACGCTCGCCGCCGAGCTGCCCGCGTACGCCGCGGCGGGGTGGCTGCCCCAGGCCGCGCCCCTCGCGCTCTCCTCGATGCGGGCGCGCACGATGGCGCGGGGTTTCGCGAACCGCGGCCACGGCCGCGCGGCCGCCCGGGCGGTCGGGGAGTACGAGGCGTTCGCGACGTCCCTGGCGTTCCTGCGCCACCGGGCCGGGCGGGACCCGGTCGGCCCGGACTTCGTGGAGCGCGAGCAGGAGCTGCTGCACCACCTGTGGGAGCGCAAGGAGATAGCCGGGCCCGCGCTGACCTATGCGGCGCGGGCCACGGGACGGGTGCGGGTGCCGCCGCCGTACATCGACTACGACGGCTACAACCCGTACCGCCAGTACTGATCCTCTGCTGTCCTGGTGAGAACGTCAGGCGGAGGCGGCGGTCAGCTCCGCCAGCTCCTCCTCCGTCAGCTCCAGCTCCGCGACCGCGAGCAGCGCCGGAAGCTGCTCGGCCGTGCGCGCGGAGGCCAGGGGCGCGACGACGGTCGGCTGCGCCGCCAGCCAGGCGAGCGCGACGGTGGCGACCTCGGCGCCGTGCGCCCCGGCGATCCGGTCCAGCGCGGCGAGGACCTTGACGCCGCGATCGGACTCCAGGTACTTGCCCGCGCCCTCGGCGCGCGCGCTCTCCACCTGGGTGCCGGGGCGGTACTTGCCGGTGAGGAAGCCGGAGGCGAGGGCGAAGTACGGCACGACGGAGAGGCCGTGGCGGGCCACGGTGTCCCGCAGGGGGCCCTCGTAGGTGTCGCGCGAGACCAGGTTGTAGTGCGGCTGGAGCGCGACGTACCGGGCCAGCCCCTCGCGCTCCGCGAAGGTGAGCGAGGCGTCCAGCCGCTCCGCGCTGATGTTGGAGGCCGCGACGGCGCGGACCTTGCCCTCCTTGACGAGCTGGTCGAGGGCGGTGACGATCTCCTCGACCGGGACGTCCAGGTCGTCGAAGTGCGAGTAGTACAGGTCGATGTGGTCCGTACGGAGCCGGCGCAGCGACTCCTCGGCCGCGGCCTTGATGTTCGCCGCCTTCAGCCCCTTGTACTGCGGGTGCTGGCTCACCTTCGTCGCGACGAGCACGTCGGCGCGGTTGCCGCGCGCGGCGATCCAGTCGCCGAGTACGGTCTCGGACTCACCGCCGACGTGACCCGGCACCCAGGCCGAGTACGCGTCGGCGGTGTCGACGAAGTTGCCGCCCGCGGCGGCGTACGCGTCGAGGACGGCGAAGGACTCGGTGCGGTCCGCGGTCCAGCCGAAGACGTTGCCGCCGAGTGCGAGGGGGAAGACCTTGAGGTCGGAGGAGCCGAGAGTACGCATGGTGGTCATGCCTACTCCCAACCCCATCGAAGAACGCCCTATTCCGTTTCCGGACTCGGAAGTCGACCCCAGGGCTTGACCTCAGGGATTGATGCCCTTGCCGTTCAGCCAGGCCATCGGGTCGATGCCCGTGCCGCTCGCCGTGTGGACCTCCAGGTGGAGGTGCGGCCCGGTCACGTTGCCGGTCGCGCCGACCCGGCCGATGACCTCGCCGGTGGAGACCTTCTGGCCGGCGCTGACGGAGAGGGACGACTGGTGCGCGTACCAGATCTCCGTACCGTCATCCAGCTCCAGGACCGTGCGGTAGCCGTACGAGCCTGACCAGCCGGCCGACTTGACGGTGCCGCTGTGCACGGCCTTGATCGGCGTGCCCGTCGGCGCCGCGAAGTCCAGGCCGGTGTGGTACCCGGAGGACCAGAGGGAGCCTGACTGGCCGAAGGAGGAGGTGAGGGTGTACGAGGAGGTGGGGAGCGAGTAGCTGGCCGCCAGCTTGGCGAGGCGTTCCTTCTCGGCCTTGGCCTTGGCCTCCGCCTCGGCCTTCTTCTTGGCCGCCTCGATCTTCTTCTCGGCGTCGGTCTGGCGCGCCTTGGCCTGGGCGGCGGCCTTCTCGGCCGCCGCGTCCTGCGCCGCCGCCTTCTGGGTCGCGTCGGCCTCGGTCTGCTGCCGCTCGGCCTGCTGGAGGATGCGGGCGCGCAGCGCCTCGCCGGCGTCGGTCGCGCCCTGTTCGGCGTCGGAGGCCGTCAGCCCGGCGGTGGTCAGCGGCTCGCCGGCCAGCACCTCGGAGTCGGAGTCGTCCGAGCCGAGGTAGCCCATCCCCGGCAGGGACTTGGCGTCGGGAAGGTTGTCCGCGATGGCATCGGGAAGGGATATGGAGACGGCGGGCTTGTCCTGGGCGGTGGCGATGCCGCCCGCGCCGACGGCGGCGATGACACCGACGCCGAGGACGGTGGAGCTGCGGGCGAGTCCGTTGCGCTGCTTGGCGACGCGGTGCTTGCCGCGGACGGGGCGGACGGACTCCTCGGTGGGGTTCCACTCCCCCCAGGTGCCGGGCGCCTCGTTCTCACCGCCGCTGCCGAAGGAGTGGGGTGCGAAGGTCGCCGTTGCCGTGGGGGCAGGCTGGTTGGACGCCACTGAGGCGTGCTCCTTTCCTTCCTTCTCGCCTACCGGGTTAGCTGACGGGTTCGGAGCAGGAAGGTCTCCTACGGAGGCCCCCTGCCGTCCAGGACGGCAAGTAGCTCCCGATTCACCCCAATTGGTGGTTCCCCGGTTCCCTCGCGGGATTCGGCGCACGCGCGCGGTGCCATCTCTGGCGACGGCTGGGACGACCGCGCTGCGTTATCGAACGTTAATAGAGACCAGGGCGTTATTCCAAGCTGTTCCCGGTGATCGTTAACGACTTCGCATCGGATGTACCGGGACACAAGAGAGCACATCAGGGCGAGTTGAGCAGTGCCCCCGGCATATCGATCCGCCCCACATACCTGACGGTACGTCATATGTTATGCGGAGGGAGACGCCTCGATCACCCTTCGTGACCGACAGCCCCGAAGCCGTGCGTCAGGGCACGATCCGCATCGTCCTGCGCCGCTCCGGCTCCCCCTCCGAGGGCCGGCTGACCGCCAGCAGCGCCATGTCGTCCTGGCTGCCGCCGCCCGTGTGCAGCCGTACGTCGTCGATCAGCGCCTGGAGCATCTCGTCCGGCCCCTGGAAGATCCGCCCGTCGAGCCGTTCACGCGGGGCGTAGAAGACCCCGTGGGCGTCCCGCGCCTCGGTGAGCCCGTCGGTGTAGAAGAGCAGCGTCGCGCCGTCGGGGTACGCGGACTCCTCCGCCCGGTCCGGCCACGCGCCCAGCTCGCTCATGCCCAGCGGCAGCGCCGGATCGTGCGCCGCCAGCATCCGTACGGCCCCGTCGTGGCACAGCAGCGGCTCGGGATGGCCCCGGTTGACGAGCCGTACGACGCCCTCGCCGTGCGGGATCTCCGCCAGTACGGCCGTGGTGAACCCCTCGAAGACATCCAGCCCGTCCCGCCGCGTCCCCTCGCGCAGCAGCGAGCGCTCCAGCCGCTGCGCGACCCCCTCCAGCGAACTCTCCTGCTCCGCCGCCTCCCGGAACGACCCGATGATCACGGCGACCGCCTCGACCGCCTCCAGCCCCTTCCCCCGTACGTCGCCCACCACCAGCCGTACCCCGTACGGCGTGTCCTGCACGGCGAACAGGTCCCCGCCGATGAACGCGCCCTCCTGCGCCGCCTCGTACCGCGCCGCGATCCGCAGCCCGCCGATCCGCTCCGCCGGTCTGGGCAGCACGGCGCGCTGGGCGGTCTCGGCGATGATGCGGGCCGAGGCCAGCCGTTCGCCGCTGCGTCTGACGACCCCGTTGATGTAGAGCGCCAGGGCGGAGACGACCAGCACCGTCAGCAGCTCGCTGACCGACACCACGGTGAAGAGCGTGCCCGTGTGGACGCGCAGAGCCACCTCGGCGGCGAGCGAGGTCACAGCCACCAGCAGGGTGCCGAGCAGCGGGTAGAACGGCGCCGCGACCAGCGGGGCCGCGGCGAAGAGCGGCGCCGAGGTGACGCGGGTCGGGGTCGCCAGGTCCAGAACCACCCCGCCGAGGATCACCAGCGCGGGCAGGAACCGGACGAACCGGCGTCCGGCGAGGCGCCGCCCCCCGTATCCGTGCGGCCCGTACGCCCCTTCGCCCACCTGGGCCAGGTTCCGGGCGGGGTCCCGCCGGTGGTCGCGCCCGTTCATGGCGGTCGCCCAGAAGCCCGCACCGTCGGCACCCCAGAAGCCGGCGCCGTCGGCGTCCTGCCTGCCCCTGCCGCCGAGGCGTTCTCCGATCTTCCTGAGCTTCCCCACCAGTCGTCTCCTGCCCGGTCCGCCGACGGCTGCGGACGGTACCGCGCTCCACCCAGGCTGGCCGCTGCCGTACCGGGCAGCGACCCGCCCTCGGCCGACTGGGCTACGGGGACCGGTAGGGGGCCGGTACGCGGACCACGGAGCACCGGTGGGAAGACGGCTCAGTCGGTCAGGTGGCGCTCGGCGTACACCTTCATGGCGTCCCGCACGAGCACAGCCGTACCTTCACCGTACTGGTCATACGTCGCGGTGAAACGTCGATCATCGACGTACATGGCCGTCACGCCGATGACATAGGACCTGGTGGGCTCCATGGTCACCGACAGCCAGTCGCAGTGACGCCGGGCGACCGCCTGCGCCTCGTCGCTCGAAGGGCCGTGGCCGGCCGCCGCCGTACGCCCCCAGTCGCGGGCGATCGACTCGTGCCGCTCCCCGAACGCCCGGCGCTCCTCCTCGCTCAGCGAGCGCCACCAGCGGTCGCTCTTCTCGTAGGCGGGGCGGCCCCACCTCTCGGTGACCTCCTGCTCGTACCGTGTGTGCGCGAAGCCGTCGAACACTTCTTCCGCCATGAGATCCTCTCCGTTCCCGGTCTTGTGGAGAGTGGTCCGCACGGACGAGATCAGCCGTCCGATGCGCTCGCGTTCCTGTTCCAGCAGGGCCAGATGACCGCGCAGAGCGGCGGCCGTGTCCTGCTGGCCGTCGAGTATCCGGGCGATGTCCGGCAGCCCGAGCCCCAGCTCCCGC
Source organism: Streptomyces sp. NPDC096310 (assembly GCF_044763125.1). NCBI lineage: Bacteria > Bacillati > Actinomycetota > Actinomycetes > Kitasatosporales > Streptomycetaceae > Streptomyces > Streptomyces sp. NPDC096310. The sequence goes on from NZ_JBIWFO010000021.1 coordinate 25,620, forward strand.
AGCAGCAGGATCCGCTGGAGCCGGACCAGGGCCTCCTGGCCGTAGTACCGGTACCCGTTGGCGCCGGTCCTGCTGGGCTCCAACAGCCCCAGCTCGCCGTAGTGCCGGAGCGTACGGCTCGTCGTGCCGGCCTTCTTCGCGATGTCCTGGATCGACCACTCCATGACGTTCACGGTAGAAGTTGACGTTACGTAAAGGTCAAGCCCTGATTCTCCCGGGCTCCCGGATTGGCTCCGGGCACGACGCGACTCCGGGCACGACGCGGCTCCAGACACGACGAAGGCCCGGATTCACCAGGAATCCGGGCCTTCGTTCTCTTCCAGTAGCGGGGACAGGATTTGAACCTGCGACCTCTGGGTTATGAGCCCAGCGAGCTACCGAGCTGCTCCACCCCGCGCCGTTGAATGCAACTCTACGCCATCCGGAGCACGGTCATGACCACTTTCCCGTGGAGCCGCCCGTCTCCCCCGGGACCGCCGGGAAACGGGCCCCGCTACGCGGCTTCCACGACGTCCGCCCGTACGGCCGCGGCCCACTCCACCAGCAGCCGCTGGTAGCGCTCCTGCTCGGCCGAGGACAGCGCGCTGCCCGCACGCGCCCACAGCGCGCGGATCTCCGCGTTCACCACGGCGGCGGATCTGACGGGGGACGCGGACGGGGACGCGGACTTCGAGGTGGAAGAAGAAGCGAACATAGGAGCAAGGCTACGGCCAGCCACTGACAATCGGCGGAGCGTATCCCCCTACGCTGGGGCCGATGATCGAAACCATCGTGTTCGACGTAGGCGAGACCCTGGTGCGTGACGACCGCCACTGGGCCTCCTGGGCCGACTGGCTCGGCATTCCGCGCCACACCGTCTCCGCACTGGTCGGCGCCGCCACCGTCCAGGACAGGGACGACACGGACGCGCTGCGCCTCATCCGGCCCGGCATGGACATCGCCGAGGCGTACCGGGCCAGGGAGGCATCGGGGCGCGGCCAGCATCTCGACGAGTCCGACCTCTACCCCGATGTACGGCCGGCCCTCGCGGGCCTGCGGAAGCTCGGCGTCCGGGTCGTCCTCGCGGGCAACCAGACCGCCCGGGCCGGCGAACTGCTGCGCGGCCTGGACCTGCCGGCCGATCTCGTCGCCACCTCGGGCGAGTGGGGCGTCGCGAAGCCGTCCCCGGAGTTCTTCGCGCGGGTGACCGAGGCGGCGGAGGCGGCGCCCGACCGGACGGTGTACGTGGGCGACCACCCGGCGTACGACCTGTTCCCCGCGAAGGAGGCGGGCCTGCGCACGGCGCATCTGCGGCGCGGGCCGTGGGGGTATCTGTGGGCGGACGACCCGGCCGTGGTCAAGGCGGCGGACTGGCGGATCGACAGCCTGACGCAGCTCGCCGCGATCGTGGCGGACTGATCACCGCCGGGGGCCGGGCGGCGGCCCAGGCCGGGCGCGGGGGTCGAGCGGCCCTCACACCACCACGCTGTACTCGTGCGCGGGGCCGCCCTGCCACTCCACCCAGGTCGGGTCGTCGAGCAGTTCCCAGGCGTCGGGCAGTCCGGCGAGCCGCAGGAATTCGACCAGGTGGTCGTCGGAATGGGCGAGTCCCATGATCCGCCCGCGGACCGTGACCCGCCGCCCGCCGGTCCCGGACGCCCGGTGGACGACGATCGGTGCATCACTCATACGGCCAAGAGTGCGACGATCTCGTCCCGTCCGCAGCATCTCGGGCACGCCATCTTCAGGTCCGGACAGTAGCGTGCGTCACATCCGCCCCTCCGCGCCCGGTGTTCCCCCTCTTCCCAGAGCGGCGAAGACCTCGTCGATCGCGGCGCAGGTCCGGTCCGTGTCGTCCTCCGTCACGGCGGCCGACACGTACCAGCAGGCCAGTCCGTCCGCGTCGACGAGCACACCGCGGCGCAGCAGTTCCCGGCGGAGGACGGCGTACCGCCGCTGGTCCAGACGGAGCGTGTCGCGGTAGTCGCGGGTGGGGGCGCCGCCCGGCGAGAACACGACCTGGAACATCGCCCCGACGCCCTGCACCGCGCACTCCACCCGGTGGTCGGTGGCGGCCCTGCGGATGGTCTCCATGATCCGCTGGCCGGTGTCGTCGATCCTCTTGACGACGGCGGGATCGGCGAGCGCGGTGAGCGTGACGAGGGCGGCGGTCGCGCAGAGCGGCGAGGCGTTGTACGTACCGCCGTGGTCGACCCGGCCGTTGGCGAGCGCGGCCATCACCTCGCGGCGGCCAGCGAAGGCGGCGATGGGCAGCCCGCCGCCGAGGGCCTTGGAGTAGACGGCCAGGTCGGGCACGACGTCGTACAGGGCCTGCGCGCCCCCCGGTCCGGTACGGAAACCGGTGCAGACCTCGTCGAAGACGAGGAGGACGCCGCGCGCCGTGCACTCGTCGCGCAGGAAGCGCAGATAGCCGGGGGCGGGCATCGTGCAGGCGTTGTGGGCGACGATGGGTTCGCAGATGACGGCGGCGAGTTCGCCCCGGTGGGCGTCGAGTACGGCGACGAGGGCGTCCGGGTCGTTCCAGGGGCAGACGACCACATCGGCGCTGACACCGGACGGGATGCCAGGGGAGTGCGGCACGGAGTGCGGGGCGCCGTAGGGGCCCGCCGCCGCTTCCGGGGGGCGGTGGGAGACCGCGAGGGTGTCCGTCCAACCGTGCTGGTGGCCCTCGAACTTGAGGATCTTCGACAGCCCGCTGTGGCCGCGCGCGGCCCGTATCGCCCCCTGGACGGCCTCCGAGCCGGAGTTGGCGAAGCGGACGAGATCGGCGCAGGGGACCATCGCCCGGACGAGTTCGGCGAGTTCGACCTCGGGCACGTTGCAGGTGCCGAACATGGTCCCGCCGGCCAGGGCACCGGTGAGGGCCTGGGTGAGCGCGGGGTGCGCGTGGCCGAGTACGGCGCTGCCGTGGGCGGCGAGGAAGTCGATGTACTCGTCGCCGTCGGCGTCCCGGACGCGGGCGCCGGAGCCGCTGGTGACGTAGAGGGGGTGGGGATACGGATACGGGCCGGTGGAGGCGAGCCGGGAGGAGGAACTGATTCCGCCGGCGAGGGATTTCTTGGCGCGTTCGAACAGGGCGCCGCTGTTCCAGGTTCCGGCGGAGGCGGAGGCGGGAGCGCCGGGAAATCCGGGACCGCCGAAAGAGCCGGGATCGCCGAAGGTTCCGGGATCACCGAAAGCGCCGGGATCACCGGGAACTCCGCGATCACCAGGAACGCCGGAAACAGGCAAGCCGGATGGATTCATCGGGATCATGGTCACTCCTGCCCGGGAATGTGTTCGAAAAAGGTGGACGGACTCGACGGAATTCACGTTTCACGCGGCTCCGTCTTCACGGAGATCCAGAATGCGGCGAAAGGAAGTCGGGCATGACCGAATCCTCTGAATTGGCCGAAAAGATCGCGATCGCCCGTCGCGTCCGGCCCCGGCGGCGGTATCACCCGGGGCGGTGCGCCCGCCCGTGACGGCGCCCGGACGGACGGCGGTTCGGAGCGGGCGGAGGGCCGGGACCTGGCCTTCGACCACACGGCCGGCCCTCTGCCGTACCCCCGACGAGGGACGCCTCCCCGCCGGGGACGGTCACCGCGTCATGGGCTCCCGCGCCGCCGGCGCCTTTCTCCGTACACGTTCCGCGACCGGATTCGATCGCTCACCCGCCCGCGAACTCCCGCCGCGCCGCCTCGGGCCGGGCCGGGTGACGTGGCGTTCCTTCGACTTCCGTCTGGCTCCGTCATTTTCCGTCGGATCGCGTCACGTTCTGCCGTCACCGTTCCGGGGAATTCCCGAGCTCCGCGGTCACCTGGGATTCCTCGGGACAAAGAAGAGTTCGCCACGTCGCCACGTCGCCACGTCGCCACGTCACACCGGCCCGGACGGAATTCCCCGAACCGGACCGGCGCGAGCCGGGTCAGCGGTCCATCGCGTCCGCGACCACGGAGGCGGCTTCGGCGACGAGCGCGTCGTCGTACGCGGCGTCCGGCTCGTCGCGCGTCGACATCACCGCGACGACGATGGGGGCGCCCCGGTCGGGCCAGACGACGGCGATGTCGTTACGGGTGCCGTACTCGCCGCCACCGCTCTTGTCGCCCACGGTCCAGCCCTCGGGCATCCCGGCGGCGATGAGGTTCGCGCCCGTCGTGTTCGTCTTCAGCCACTTCGTCAGCAGCTCCTTCTCCCCCTTGCCGAGGACATCGCCCAGGACGAGGGAGCGAAGGTTCTTCGCGAACGCCCGGGGCGTGCTGGTGTCGCGCGTGTCCCCGGGAGCGGCCTCGTTCAGGTCCGGCTCGTAGCGGTCGACCTGGGTGACGTCGTCGCCGATGCTCTTCAGGAAGGCGCCGAGCCCCGCGGGACCGCCGATCGTGTCGAACAGCAGGTTGGCCGCCGCGTTGTCGCTGTAACGGACGGACGCGTCGGCGAGTTCGCCCACGGTCATCCCGGTGTCGACGTGCTTCTCGGTCACCGGCGAGTGGGGGATGAGGTCGTCCGCCGTGTAGTTGATCCTCCGGTCCATGCCGGCCGACTTGTGCTTCTTCAGGACGGCGCCCGCCTGGAGCGCCTTGAACGTGGAGCAGTAGGCGAACCGTTCGTCGGCCCGGAAGGCCAGTTCGCGGTTGGTGCCGGTGTCCAGGGCGTAGACGCCCAGACGTGCGTCGAACTTGCTCTCCAGCTTCTTGAACCGGCCGTCGTACAGACCGGACGCGGAAGAGCCGGAGGCGCTGGAGCCGGACGCGCGGCCGTCGCCCACGTCGGACACGGACGCGACCGTACGGGTCCTCTCCTCCCGGGCTGCCGATGTGGTCTCCGCCCCGCCGCACGCGGTGAGCGGCAGAAGCGTGAGCACGAGGGTGCCCAGGGCGATACGGCGAGCAGGAACGTCACGCATGGGTTCGAACCTCCGTTGGCGCATGGCACACCGGCCCGCCGGAGTGCGGGCCGGTGATCTGGATGCATCCTGAGGGCGGTGCGGCTATGCGGTCCAAGCCAGAAATGAGCGGTGCGATGCTGTTTCCGCATAGGATGGCTCGCCATGGATCTTGTCAGGGCCTGTCTCGCGTTCGTCCATGTGAGCGAGCGCGGCAGCTTCACGATCGGCGCGGCGGCGGCACGGATGTCCCAGTCGGTCGCCAGCCGCCGGGTCGCCGCGCTGGAGAAGCACCTCGGTGAGGTCCTGCTGGAGAGGAACGGGCGCCGGGTCGCGCTCACGCCGTTCGGCCAGGACGTGCTCCCGGCGGCGCGGCGCCTGCTGCGGGCGGCCGACACGCTGGAGGACGAGGCGGAGACGGCCAAGGGCAGGCGGCTGCGGCTCGCCGTCCCCGACACCTGCTCGACGGGGCGCCTCGCCCGCCTCGTCGCCGGGGGCCGCCGTGACGGCATCCCCCTCGAACTCTGCCTCGCCACCCCGTCACACCGCGCCGAACTCCTCCACTCCCAGGAGGTACGGGCGGCCCTGATCGCCCTGCCGCCCGCCGAGGCGACCTGGCAGGTGCCCCTCGGACTCGCCGGTGCGCGCGACCCGGGGGTGGAGCGCGTCTACGTGGAGACGCTGCGGCCCGGACGGACGGACACCGCCCCGTACCGCCGTATCTGGATCCAGCCCGAGGACGATGTCCCGCACATCCGCGACCCCCTGAAGCGGCTCTGCGACGCGGTCGGGCTGCGGCCCTCGCAGCACGTCATGGCGAGCGGGCTCGCCGCCGGCGCGGCGGAGGCGCTGTGCTCGGACGACCTTCTGCTCTGTTCCCGCGCCGAGGCCGCCGATCTCCGCCTCATCTGGCGGCCCCTCGGGGAGGTCGAACTCGTCCGGGGCTTCACCGTCGTCGCGGGTACGGGCGGGGAGTCCGACCGGATCCGGCAGCGGCTCGGCGAACACATCGGCCGCTGCCTCGACGCACGGACCGGGACCGGAACCGAATCCGGAACGCGAGCCGGAACCGGATCGGGACCGGAAACCGTCACCAGCACCGGAACAGGAACGGGAACGGAGGACGGCGCCCCACGTGAAGCCTGAACGACTGATCGGCGCACTGCGGCGGGAGCTGCACGACGGAGGTCTCACCGCCTCGCTGCTCGTACGGAACCTGCACACGGGCGAGGAGCTGGGCATCGACCCGGACCTGGAGCTCCCCGCCGCCTCCCTGATCAAGGTCCCGCTCGCGCTCGCCACCCTCGACCGTATCCGCCGCGGCGAGCTGGACGGGGCGTCCCCGGTCGAGGTGGTCCCGGGGCGGATGACCGATCCAGGACCCACCGGGCTGAGCCGGTTCCGTCACCCCGCCCGCATCGCCCTCGACGACCTGCTCTACCTCTGCATGGCGGTGAGCGACAACGTGGCGGCCGACGCGCTGTTCGCGCTCACCCCGCCGTCCGACGTGGCGGAGATGCTCGGCGGCCTCGGGCTGCGCGGCATCTTCGTCCGGCACACGATGAACGCGCTCACCGACACCCCCGTCAAGCGCTTCACCGCCGCCGACGTCCACCTGGCCCACGCGCTGGCGATCGAGTCCGGTACGGGCGGCCGCGGGCACCGCGTGCCGCAACTCGACGTCACCCGCGCGAACTCCGGCACGGCCCGCGCCTTCGTCGAACTGCTCCAGCTCCTGTGGACACCGTCGGCCGTCCACCCGGAGGTCGCCGCGCGTCTGCGCACCCTGATGAGCGAGAACCTGATGCGGCAGCGGCTCGCCCCGGACTTCAGCTCGGACGCCTCCGCCTGGTCGTCCAAGACGGGCACCTTCATGAACCTCCGCCACGAGATCGGCGTCGTGGAGCACGCGGACGGCGAGAGCTTCGCCATCGCCGTACTCACCGAGTCCCGCGTCCCCGCCAGCACCCAGCCCGGCGCGGACGCCCTCATGGCACAGGTCGCCCGCAGACTCCGCGACCACCTCCGCCAGCGCTAGACGCCCCGCCCCTCCCTCAGCGCCAGTCGCCGGTCACCCAGGCCACCAGACGGGGCCGGGGCGTCCCGAAGTCGCACGGGACGACCACGGCGGTGTCGACGACCTTGGTGGTGAAGACCCGTTCCAGGGCCTGGTACGACCCGGTGAAGTCTCCGGAGAGGTCGCCGGGCTCGCTGATCGTGTCCGCGGGCACGGGCCCGGGCTCGACCGTCGCCTCGTAGGGCCGGCAGCCCACGCCCTCCAGGGGCTGGCCGAGATACCAGCCGCCGACGAAGACGGCGTACAGGGCTGCGGTGGCGCCCAAGCGGCGCGAGGTTATCCAGGCGGACACGCGTGGAGTGTTCCACGGCACGCGGTCCGGGGAGCGACGCCCCCGGCGTGGAGCGGGGTCCACGCCGGTCCGCTGTGCGGTCTGTCATGCCATCTCCTGACGTCTGTCAGCGGATCCCATGACAGACCGCACTGCCGCGGCGCCCGTACCGCCGGGAGTGTGGAGTCCATGGACGCAGTCATCGAAACCGTCGGACTGAGGCGGAGCTACCAGGGGTTCGACGCCGTACGCGGCATCGACTTCACGGTCGCCCGCGGAGAACTGTTCGCCCTGCTGGGCACCAACGGAGCGGGCAAGACCTCGACACTCGAAATCCTGGAGGGCCAGGCCGCCCCGACCGGCGGGACGGTCCGGGTGCTCGGCCGGGACCCGTACCGCGACCGGGCCGCGACAAGGCCCCGTATCGGGGTGATGCTCCAGGAAGGCGGCTTCCCGTCGGAGCTGACGGCCCTGGAGACCGTACGGATGTGGGCGGGATGCACCACCGGCGCCCGCCCCGCCGAGGAGGCCCTGGAGCTGACCAACCTGAGCGCCCGGCGCTCGGTACGGGTCAAACAGCTCTCCGGCGGTGAACGCCGCCGCCTCGACCTCGCGCTCGCCCTGCTCGGCCGCCCCGAGGTGCTGTTCCTCGACGAGCCGACGACCGGCCTCGACGCGCAGTCCCGCCACGACACCTGGGACCTGATCCGTGAGCTGAAGAGCCAGGGCACGACCGTACTGCTCACCACGCACTACCTGGAGGAGGCGGAACACCTGGCCGACCGGCTGGCGATCATGCACCAGGGGCTGATCGCGACCACCGGACGGGTGGCCGACGTGGTCGCCGAACGGCCGTCCCGGATCAGCTTCCAGCTGCCCCAGGACCGCTTCCTCGGTGAGCTGCCGCCGCTCGCGCCGCTGGGCGTGGTCCGGCACGAGACCGCGGGCAGGACCGTCCACCTGGAGACCCGGGACCTCCAGCGCACCGCCACCGAACTGCTCGTCTGGGCCCAGCGGACCGGGGTCGCGCTGCGCGCCCTGGACGCCCGGTCGGCGTCGCTGGAAGAGGCGTTCATGGAGATCGCGAAGGACCTGGGCAAGGAGAAGACCCGATGACGACGACCACCCCCGCCCGGCCGATGGCCGCCGCGGCGCCCGTACCGCCCGGTCCCGCGGCCCGTATGACCGCCCTCGCCCGCGCGGAGCTGTCCCTGCTGCTGCGCAGCCGGGCGGCCCTGTTCACCGCACTCGTCCTGCCCGTCATCATGCCGCTGTCGGCGCGCGGCCTGGTCAAGGACCTCGATCTGGCCGGCACCGGACTGTCGATCGCGACCGTCCTCGTGCCCGGCACCCTGGCCATGGGCCTCTTCTTCACCATCTACACCAACCTGGTCGGCGTGTACGTCACGCGCCGCGAGAGCCTGGTGCTCAAGCGGCTGCGTACGGGGGAGGTACGCGACGGGGAGATCCTGGCCGGGAGCGCGCTGCCCGCGGTGGTGCTGGCGCTGGTGCAGAGCGTCCTGCTGGCGATCGGTCTGACGGTGGTCCTGGACGCGCCCCTGCCCGAGGCCCCGCACCTGGTGGTCCTCGGTCTGCTGCTCGGTATCGTGCTGCTCGTGGCCGGTGCCGCGCTGACGGCCGCTTTCACCCGGACTGCGGAGAGCGCTCAGTTGACGTTCCTGCCGTTCATGATGGTGAGCATGGCCGGCTCCGGGGTCTTCATGCCGCGCCAGGTGCTGCCCGGCATGGCCGCCGACATCGCCGCCTGGCTGCCGTTCTCGCCCGTCATGGATCTCCTCCAGGGCGGCTGGACCGGCGACCTCGGCGTCCTGGACCAGGGCCGCCCGGTGCTCGCCGCACTGGCCTGGACCTGCGTCGTGGCGTTCGGCGTGCGGCGGTGGTTCCGCTGGAGCCCGCGCCAGTGAGCACGTACGGCACGCGTACGTACGGCATGAGTGCGTACGGCGGAACCAGGACGAGGGAGCGGAGCGGCACCATGACCGTGAACGACTGGGTGGAACGGCTCAGTGAGCCGGACGGCCTCGACCGCTACCGCCGGTACACCCACGTCAGCCTCGCCTACTTCGCTCTCTTCGAAGTCGGCCTGTGGGTGCTGTGGTTGATGCAGACGGACAGCGGCACGCTCACGCTGACGTCCGTCGCCGTCCTGGGCGTGGCGCACGCCGCCGTCCAGATGGCGCTCTCCCGCGCCGCCCTGCGCCACTACATCGGCGCGGGCCGGCGGCCCTACCCGCTGGTCGCGGTGTACACGGCCGTCACGGTGGCCATGGCCGGGTGGGGGTTCGCGCTGCTGGCCACCGGTCGTATCGACGACCAGAGCCTGGCGCCGTACCTGTTCTGGCTGTCGATGCTCTACGCCGGCCCACCCACGCTGGCACTGTCGCGCCGGGCGGCGGCGACGCTGGTCGCGGTGGTCTCGGTGGCCGTCGGGGCGGGCAGCGTGGTGGTGGGGCTCTCCGGAACGGAGCTGGCGCTCGTGATCGGGGGCACCGTGTTCATGGCGCCGATCATGGCCGTGGCGTTCCGGGCCTCCGGCTGGGGCGTCCGGCTGATCGAGGAACTGGCCGCCGCACGGCAGACGCAGGCCCGGCTCGCCGTCGCCGAGGAACGGCTGCGCTTCGGCCGCGACCTGCACGACGTACTGGGCCGCAACCTCGCCGTCGTGGCGCTCAAGAGCGAACTCGCCGCGCAGTTGGCACAGCGCGGCCGCCCCGAGGCGAGGGAGCAGATGCTGGAGGTGCAGCGCATCGCGCAGGACTCCCAGCGGGAGATCCGGTCGGTCGTACGCGGCTACCGCACCGCCGACCTGCACACCGAACTCGCCGGAGCCCGCTCCGTCCTGGAGGCGGCGGGCATCACCTGCCGCATCGAGTACGGGCCGGCGGCCCGCCTGCCCGACCAGGTGCAGGCGGCACTCGGCTGGGTGGTCCGCGAGGGGACGACGAACGTGCTCCGCCACGCGCAGGGCGCGTCCCGCTGCAACATGTCCCTGCGTACGGCGGGCCCGGCGGAGGCCCTGCTGGTGATGGAGAACGACAGCGCCTCCGACCCCCCGTCCGGCACGGGCACCGGCCTGAACGGGCTGAAGGAACGCCTGGCGGCCCTGAACGGCACGCTGACCACCGAACAGCGCCCCGGCGGGATCTTCCGCCTCACCGCGCGCGTCCCCTGGGAGGAAGCCGCATGATCACGGTGCTGCTGGCGGACGACGAACACCTCATCCGGGGCGCCCTCGCCTCCCTCCTCACCCTGGAGGACGACATCACCGTCGTCGCCCAGGCCGGAACCGGCGACGAGGCCCTGGCCCTGGCCAGGACACACCGCCCCGACGTCGCCGTCCTGGACCTCCAGATGCCCGGCCTCGACGGCGTGACGGTCGCGGAGCGCCTGCGCGACACGGTCCCGGCATGCGCCTCGATGATCGTCACCAGCCATGCCCACGCCGGCTCCCTGGAACGGGCGCTGCGCATCGGGGTACGCGGCTTCGTCACCAAAACGGTCTCCGCGCACCACCTGGCGCGGATCATCCGTACGGTCCACACGGGCAGCCGCTACATCGACCAGGAACTCGCGGCCGACGCCATCGCGGCGGGCGAATCCCCCCTCGGCGCGGAGAACCGCCACACCGCGGCGCACATCACCCGCGAACAGGACCGACGCTGACCCACCGCGCCCCTGCTCCTCTCCGGCCTCCGGGAGAGCAAGGCCGACATCCCCGCTTCCGGCGTCACTCCAGGGGGAGTTCGGCCAGCATCACCGCGTACAGCGGAGAGTCCGGAAAGGGCCGGCGTTCTCCGATCTTCCGGAAGCCCCAGGACTCGTACAGCGCCTGCACCCGAGGGTGCCCGATGTCGACGAGGAGAACGGCGAGGTCCTCCTCCCGGCCGCTCAGAAGCGCGCGGGAGAGCAGTTCCGCCACGCCCTTCTTCCGCCACTTCGCAACGACGGCCAACTCCGAGTAGGAGTAGGTCCTGGACCGCACCGGAGCCGGGTCGAGGTACTCACGCCACCACTCCCGCCGGGAAGCCGACGGCGCCCCGTACGCGAAGCCCACGGCCTCGTCACCGTCGTACGCGATGACACAGGAATAGGCCGGGTTACCGCCCCAGTGGTCCACGAACCAGGGGAACTTCTCCTTGAACTCGTCATCCTGGTCGTCGCCCTGGGCCTCGGCGTGCACATCGATGATGGTCTGCCGGATCTCGGGCAGGTCTTCATGGCCGTAGTGGCGGACGTCCAGCTCAGCGGCGTTCACAGTCGCCTCCGTTCAGTTCGGTTCGGCAGCGGTCTCCCCACTCTTGGGCGACGCTCGCGTCCGGCGCAAGGGTGGTCAAGCCCCGGTAGTGGACACCGAAGTTCTGGGGCCCCGGGCCTCACGGGGCCTCCGGAGCTATCGAGAGGGGGCGTCCTCCCGCTGATGGGCTGAAGCCCAGCTCATCGGCGGTACAGCCGAATTCTCGTCGCCTCAGCGAGTGCGAGGCGACCACCCTTGAGTTCGGGCACGGTAGTTGTAGATGGTGTTGCGGGAGACGCCGAGGAGCTTGGCGATCGAGGTGACGGTGTTCTCCGGGCGGGCGAGTAGGTCGCGGGCGTGACGTACCTGCTCCTCGGTCATCGCCGGCGGGCGGCCGAGTCGGGCGCCGCGGGCGCGGGCGGCGTCCAGGCCTTCGTTGGTGCCCTGCACGATGAGTTCGCGGATGAACTCCGCCAGGGCCGCGAACACGTGGAAGACCAGGCGCCCGCCGGGCGTGGTCGTGTCGAGGGCCTCGTGCAGCGAGGTGAAGCCGATCCCACGCTTGCGCAGGCCGGACACGATCGCGATGAGGTCCTGGATGGAACGGCCGAGCCGGTCCAGCGACGGGACGACGAGGGTGTCGCCCTCGCGCAGGTAGTCGAGGGCCTTCCACAGTTCCTCGCGTTCGGCGTTCTTGCCGGACTTCTTGTCGGAGAAGATCCGGATGCAGCCCGCTGTGTTGAGTGCGTGGATGACGCCGTTTCATGGGCATGATCCGGCGCCGATCCGGTCGCGCGCCGCCACTTACCGATCTTGTCATCAATCGGTCGATAGGTGAGCGCCACGCAAACGAGCCGTGTGTTCGCGAACATGCGCGGCGCCTTTCGGTCACCCGTGCGCTTGTGCGACCTTCGGGTTGTCGGCCCCAGTGCTACTGATCCGGAATTGTTTGGGTGAGGAGCCGACCACGCGACGGAATGCGGTGCTGAACGCGCTCTCGGATTTGTAGCCGATCATGAACGCGAGTTCGGAGATCGTTCGCGTGCCGTGGCTCAGGGCGTCGCGGGCGAGGCTCATTCTCCACTGGATCAGATAGTCCAGCGGGGTGGTTCCGACCCGGCCCTTGAAGGATGAGGCGAACGCGGAACGTGACATGTGGCTGATACCGGCAAGCTCTTTGAGTGTCCAGGGGTGTGCTGCGTCGGTGTGCATGGCGCGAAGGGCTGCACCGATACCGTCGTCGTTGAGCGCTCCCAGCCAGCCGGTGGGCTGATCGGCCTGTTCGGCGTGGGCGCGCAGCATGTGGACGAACAGGACCTGTGCGAGGTGGTTCAGGACGAGAGAGCTGCCGGCGGCGGCGGTCCTGGTCTCGGAGACCAGGAGCTCGCTGAGATGTGCCAGGAGCTTGCCTCGGGGATCTGCGGCACGGACAAGCACGAGCAGCGGCAGGACTTGGGTCAGGACTGGGGTGTTCGTGTCCTCGAACGAGAAGTGCCCGCCGCAGAGGTATGTGTCTTCCTCGGCCTCCGGGCCGATGCGTACGACACCGTCCTTGGCGCTCCCCCACACCGGCTTCGCGGGGCGCGATGGTGCGGTGAGTGTGCTGGCCAGGACGTAAGGCGGGGGGTTGCCCAGCAGGTAGAAGTCGCCCTCTTCCAGCAGTACGGGCTTGTGCCCGTCAAGGGTCAGCCAGCATGCGCCGCGCGCGACGACACCAAGCTTGACATGCGAGGACTGATCGAAGCGCAGCGCCCACGGTCCTGCCGCATGAAGACCGGGGTCGATCACGGTGCGAGGGCGCAGAAGACCGATGACGTCGGCGATCGGATCGCTGGAGCCGAGCACTCCCGCCTCCTTTCTGGACGATACGTAAAGAAATAAGGACTACACATGATGCACCGTACCGGGGTGTTCCTGAAGTATGGCTCGAAGCAGGTCAACACAGAGAGCTATGGAGACACTCGCATGGGACAGCTTGAGGGCAGGACAGCAGTGGTCACCGGCGGCAGCACCGGAATCGGTCTGGCCACCGCCGCACGTCTGGCAGACGAGGGCGCGCACGTGTTCATCACAGGCCGGCGCAAGACCGAGTTGGACGCCGCCATCGAGACCATCGGAGCATCGAGGGCCACCGCGGTGGCCGGCGACATCTCCGAGGCAGCCGACCTGGACCGGCTCTACGACGCGGTCCGGGCCCGGGGACAGGGACTGGACGTGCTCGTCGCGAACGCGGCGGTCGGTGCGTTCGTCACGCTGGAGCAGACCACCGAAGACCACTTCGACCAGACCTTCGGAGTCAACGTCCGGGGCACTGTGTTCACCGTGCAGAAGGCGCTCCCGCTGCTCAATGACGGCGCCTCGGTCATCCTGACCTCCTCCACAGCCGCCGACAACGGCATGGAGGCGTTCGGTGCGTACGCGGCGTCCAAGGCCGCCGTCCGGTCATTCGCGCGGACATGGTCCAACGAACTCAAAGGCCGGGGCATCAGGGTCAACGCGGTGTCGCCGGGCGGGGTGGAAACTCCCGGACTCGCCAACATTTTCGGCGGCGAGGAGACACTGTCCGCTGTTAAGGAGAATGTCGCCGCGACCGTGGCCAAGGGCCGCATAGGGCGTCCTGAGGAGGTCGCCGCCGTCGTGGCGTTCCTCGCTTCCGGACAGAGCAGCTACATCGTCGGCGCGAACATCTACGTCGACGGCGGGCAGAACCAGATCTGAGAACTTGATTCGATCCTTGCTGATCGGTGAGAAACGCCAAGCCTCTGAGCTGCTTCTTCTTCGTTCTTCACGCTCTTGACGCGCGGCGGCGGGTGCTGGGAGGCAGGAAGGAAGGGGGGACGGACGGAGTCGGGCGGGGCGGTGGCGGGGGCCTGCCCGAGGTGATCTGTGAGGAACGGTGGTCGCCAATGGCTCCGAGATGATGCGCTGGTGCCGGATCAGTCGGTCGTCCACGCGTCTGATCCGCAGTTCGACGGGAAGCCGTGGCTGACCGCATTTTCGCGCGAGCACCTGGCTGAGCTGGTCGAACAGTGCAAACGGCGCCCGTTCGTAGACGCCGAGCTGGTGGCCCGTGTCACCGGCACCGCGTCGGTGGCGGGACTGGACCGCCCTTACGCGTCCGCACCTTCCTCGGCCGGCTCCTCATCGCCCGCTGTACGAGGGCTGGGCACCGTGACCGCGGTGAGGTTGAGGCGGGTGGCCATATCCACCGAACCCCACGCACCAGGCCGTCCCCGGCATCCTGGAGTTCACCCAGGCTGCCATCGCAGCGGCCGGCTTCCAGGTCGACACGGAACTGTGGCAGCCCGGCCCGAAGGCGGGGGCGAACTGCCAGCACGTCCCGAACTGCGGAGACGCGGACTGTGACGTGGACGGCCAATCCGGCCCGAACTGACCGGCCTGACCCCTATGGTGCCGGTATGAGTCCATCTGAGAGCCGTATGGCCGCGGTCCGTAAGTGCCAGCTCGTCTGGCGCACCATCAGAAGCCAGCGGGCGGGACGGCGGAAGTGCCTCGGCCCCGGGCCCACGGTGATGGTCACCAACACCGGACCCGTCACCATCCCGTGCATGCGCTGCGGCGCCGGCTCGTAGCGCCACACCGAACGGGGGCCCGGCCGTGCGTGGCCGGGCCCTATAGCCCCGGCCGGCCGTCCTCCCCCGGAGACGCCGGTCGGGGCTTCCTCGCGTTCCGGGGCGAAGCCTCCCGGCAGCGGGAAGCTTCCGGGCGCGAGGAGGGCGGCCGAGGCGTGATCGTTAGCACTTCGATTGAGCATCGGTGGAGCGGGCGTCCGAAATGAACCCGAACAAAAGTCAGCCCCAGATCGGAGAATCCTCCTGACCTGGGGCTGAGGTGGTAGGCCGTGTGGGACTCGAACCCACAACCAACGGATTAAAAGTCCGCTGCTCTGCCAATTGAGCTAACGGCCCTCGACGCAACACACACGAGCATAGCCCGCCCGGGGGCGTGCGCCGATCGGGTATCCCCCTGGGGATGTCGCGTGGCGCCCGGAGGGTGGCCTCGGGGGAGAAGGCCGGCAACGCACCAGGGCCCGTGCCGGCCACCCTGAGGGTGGGGCGCGGGCCCTGGTGGGCTGTCAGGTGCGGGGGCGGTCAGCCGTTGCGCTTCCAGCGGGGCTTGTCGTCGCGGCGGCCGAAGGAGCCGGTGCCGGTGCCCGTCGTGCCGCCCCGGTGGTCGTCGCGACGGGTGGCCGGGCGGTCGTGGCCGCCGGAGCGGAAGCCGCCGGAGGGGCGGTCGTCGCGGCGGTCGCGGTTGAACGGGCGGTCGCTGCCGCCCCGGTGGTCCCGGCGCTCGAAGGGACGGGCGCCACGGTCGTCACGGCGGTCGCCGCCGCGGTCGTCACGGCGGTCCGCGCCACGGTCACGGTTGAAGCCGCCCCGCTGCTCGCCGCCGCGCTCGCGGTTGAAGCCGCCGCGGTCGTCACGACGGTCGTCGCGGCGCTGGAAGCCACCACGGTCGCCGCCCCGGTCGTCCCTGCGGTCGTCGCGGCGGAAGCCGCCGCCCGCCGGGCGGTCGTCACGGCGCTGGAAGCCACCGCGGTCACCACGGTCGCCGCCGCGGTCGTCGCGCGGCGTGTAGCCCCGCGCGCCGCCCCGGCCGCTGCGCTCGCCCCGGTCGTCCCGGCGGCCGAAGTTGCCGCGGTCGTCGCGCGGCGCCGCCTGCTGCGGTACGGAGGCTGCCTTGGCGGCCTCCTCGACCGCGCGCTCGGCCTCGGCCGTCACCGCGGCGACCGCGGCCTCAGGGTCCTCGCCCCGCTCGCGCGCGGCGCGGGCGACCAGCCGGCCGGCCTCCTCGCGCAGCTCGGTGGCGCGGCGCTGGGCGCGCTCCAACTGCTTGGTCAGGTCGGCGGCCTCGCGCTCGGCCTGCTTGGCCGCGTTGTTCGCGGAGTCCGCCTGGACCTCGGTGAGCGAACGGGCGCCGGTGATCTCGGCGACCTCCGGGTCGAACGCGCCGGCGCCGCCGACCATGTGGCGCGAGGCGTCGACGCCCGCGTCCTCCATCAGCCGGAAGATCTGCCGGCGCTGGTGCGGCAGCGCCAGCGAGACGACGACACCGGACTTGCCGGCGCGCGCCGTACGGCCCGAGCGGTGCAGGTAGTCCTTGTGGTCCCCGGCCGGGTCCACGTTGAGCACCAGGTCGATGCCGTCCACGTGGATACCGCGGGCGGCGACGTCGGTGGCGACGAGCGCGTTGACGTGACCGTCCTTGAAGTCGGCCAGCGTCCGCGTCCGCGCGCCCTGCGTCATACCGCCGTGCAGCGCGTCGGCCTTCACGCCCGAGTCGCGGAGCTGTTCGGCGATCCGGTCCGCGCCGAGCTGCGTCCGTACGAAGATGATCGTGCGGCCCTTGCGGGCGGCGATCGCCGCGGTGACGGGGGCCTTGTCCTTGGGCTTCACGACGAGCACGTGGTGCGTCATCGTCGTGACGTTGCCCTGGGCGCTGTCGACCTCGTGGCTGACCGGGTCGGTCAGGTAGCGCTTGACCAGCGAGCTGATCTCGTTCTCCATCGTGGCGGAGAAGAGCATGCGCTGGCCGCCGGCCGGCACCAGGTCGAGCAGTTCGGTGACCTCGGGCATGAAGCCCAGGTCCGACATCTGGTCGGCCTCGTCGAGGATCGCGATCTGGATCTGGTCGAGCGAGCACGCGCGGCGGTTGATCAGGTCGCGCAGCCGGCCCGGGGTGGCGACGAGGATGTCGACGCCGCGCTCCAGGGCGTAGATCTGGTTGCTCATCGACGTACCGCCGCAGACGACCTTCATCTTCAGGCCGAGCACGTCGCCGTACGGCTGGAGCGCGTCCGCGACCTGCATCGCCAGCTCGCGGGTCGGGGTGAGGATGACGCCGCGGGGCTTCTTCTTCTCGGTGTGGCCGCCCGCCAGCGTGGCGAGCAGCGGCAGACCGAAGGAGAGCGTCTTGCCGGAGCCGGTACGGCCGCGGCCCAGGATGTCCTTGCCGGCCAGGGCGTCCGGGATGGTCGCGGCCTGGATCGGGAAGGGGGCGGTGACGCCGTTCTGCGTGAGCTTGCGGACGATGCCGTCGGGCAGGCCCAGGTCGCCGAAGGTGAGGCCGGGGGCGGCCTTTGACGTCTCGTCGGTCTCGTCGGCCGTGTCGGTCGTGGTGACCGTGTCGGTCACGCCGGCCTCGGACGCCTCGGGCGTCTCGGGGGATTCAGCGGCCTCGGGGGCCTTGGTTGCCTCCACCGTCTCAGCGGCCTCGGGCGCCTCGGTGATCTCCGCCACATCGGCGGTCACCATGGCCTCTACGGCCTCGGCGTTCTCGGGCATGACGGTGTGGTCAGTACTGGAAATGGACATGCGAAATGCGAAACCTTCCGGAGTCTCGGCACGCGCCCAAACTCCGTGAGATTCGCAAATCGACCGCCTCAATGCGGTCAGCCACGGCAAGGGAGAGTACGCGCCACGCGGCGCTCTTCTGTGTCGGCGCCGGGCAATGATCAAACGATCTACTACCATACGCACCTACCCCCCGCTGAGGCAAACCGGCCCCCCGCTCCTACGGCGGGAAGGCGCGGAAAGAGACGCGCGTCACGCCGGTCCCGGCCGCGCGGACGCCGACGGCTCCTTCATCATCCCCGCCCCGTCCGCCAGCGCCATCGCGCCCATCCGCATCTCCGCCGCGGGCGACGCGGACGGCGGCTCCTGCGGCTTCGTCGGCTCCGGCTCGGGGTCCGGGTCCACCGGCGGGGGCGTCTGCGGGGGCTGCTGGACCGGCGGCGGAGCCGAGCGGGTGGGCTCCCTGGTCGGTACGGGCTCGCTGCCCGGCCCGGTCGGCTTCCCGTTCCCCGGCTGCGGCCGGGCGCCCGTGGACGGCCTGGGCGACGGCGCGTCCGAGGAACCGGCCGCCGGCGAGGCCCCCTTGCCCGGCTCCGCCGCCGCGCCCCCGTCCCCGGCGCCGCCCTTGCCGTCGGGCCCCGCGTCGCCGTCCACCCCGGCGTGCGCCGTGCCGCCGGCGCTCTTCTCCGTATGGCCCGGCCAGGCGTCGGAACCGCCGACCCCGGCCGCGGCCCCCGTACCGCCGTCGGGTTCCGCGGCGGCGCCGGTACGGTCCGCCGGGCGCGAGGGGGCCGGGCTCCCCGCGTCGTCGCCGACGCTCATACAGCCCGCGGAGGTCAGGGCCGCCACGGATGTGACGATCCAGACGGCGAGACGGCCTGGGGCGGACAACTGGCGCACGAGCGGCACCTCCGGGGCGTGGCGACGGGGCTCCCGCCGCCGGCGGGGACGGATCGTCCTGCCCAACTCCCTTTTCGCCGCCGGGGACACGCCCGGGGCGTACCGAGGCGCCGACGATCTTGCCGGGGGCCGGATCTGCCGGACAATGGCCCTGTGCTGGAGATGACACGCGAGACCTTCGAAGAACTGGTGAGCCAGGCCCTCGATCAGATCCCCCCGGAGCTGACCAGGGTCATGGACAACGTCGCCGTCTTCGTCGAGGACGAGCCGGACCCCTCCGACCCCGAACTCCTCGGGCTGTACGAGGGGACGCCGCTCACCGACCGGGGCGAGTGGTACGCCGGTGTCCTGCCCGACCGCATCTCCATCTACATGGGCCCGACCCTGCGGTACTGCGAGAGCCCGGAGGACGTCGTCCACGAGGTGTCCGTGACCGTCGTCCACGAGATCGCCCACCATTTCGGCATCGACGACGACCGGCTGCACGAACTCGGCTGGGGCTGACGACACACCAGCGGCCGGGCGGCGCCCCGACGACAGCCCGACAACACCCCCGGCACCCGCCCGCGTACGCCCCCGACCGCCCCCACCGCCCCGGCCTCCTCACCCGTACGGGCCCGCCCCCGCCCCGTACGCCGACTACTCCTCTTGGCGGCGGCCAGGCATGGCGGACGACCGCTCCGGGCATACGCGCCCAATGGCCCGTGATGTCCCGCGCTTCCCCTTCCGTGCCCTCCGCACCCGGCTCACCGCCGTCATGGGTCATCTCCGCGCCCGCCGCACCGCCCCCACCAGCGCCCTCGTCCAGGTCCACCCCCCGCACCCGGTCACCCGCGCGCTCGGTCTGACCGCCGTCGTCCTGCTCGGCGCCTGGCTCGGGCTGCTGATCGTCGGGAGCGTACGGACGCCGGTCGGCCCGATGGACACCCGGATGACGCTGCGCCCCTCCCTCGCCGGCGGCACGAAGATCAATGTCTCGCCGCTGGGCGCGCTGGAGCTGGGCACGCACACCGGTCCCGTACGGCTGGACGTGGACGTCGACCAGCTCGACCCGGTCCGCTCCACCGCCCTCGTGGAGCACCCGGAACGGCTCTCCGGGCTCCAGAGCGAGATCAGCCGCGACGTCAAGTCCGGCACCACGGAGCTGGCCGTACGCTCCGTCGTCGCCGTCGTGTCCGGGGCGACCGCCCTCGGGCTGGCCGTCTACCGCCGCCCGCGCCGCGCTCTCGCCGCCGGTGGCCTCGCGTTCTCGCTGCTGGGCGCCTCCGCCGTCGGCGCGTACGCCACCTGGAACCCCCAGTCGGTGCTGGAGCCGAAGTTCTCCGGGCTGCTCTCGTCCGCGCCCCAGGTCGTCGGCAACGCCCGCTCGATCGTCAGCGACTTCGACGTCTACCAGAAGGAGCTGGCGCGGCTGGTCACCAATGTGACCAAGCTGTACGACGCCACCTCCACGCTCCCCACCTTCCAGCCCGACCCGGCCACCCTCCGCGTCCTGCACGTCTCGGACATCCATCTCAACCCGGCGGCCTGGCACATCATCGGCTCGCTCGTGGAGCAGTACGGGATCGACGTCATCGTCGACTCGGGCGACACGATGGACCACGGCGCCTCCGCCGAGAACACCTTCCTCGACCCGATCGCCGACCTCGGCGTCCCCTATGTCTGGGTTCGCGGCAACCATGACTCGGACGTCACCCAGGAGTATCTGGAGCGCATGCGGAACGTGCACGTCCTGGACGACGGCCGGGCCGTGAGCGTCGGCGGGATCCGGATCGCGGGCACGGGCGACCCGCAGTTCACCCCGGACCGCTCCAGGAAGGCCGCCGGCGACCCGGCCGAACGCATGGCGGGCATCCAGCTCGCGTCGGCCCTGCGCGACCAGGAGCGGGCCGGCACGCCGGTGGACGTCGCGGTCACGCACGACCCGCTGGCCGCCCGGCAGACGGACGGGGTGGTACCGCTCGTCCTGGCGGGCCATGTGCACCAGCGCAAGACCGAGGTGATGCCGTACGGCACCCGGCTGAAGATCGAGGGGTCGACGGGCGGCGGCGGGCTGCGCGCGCTCCAGAACCAGAAGCCGGAGAAGGTCCGCGCCTCCGTGCTCTACCTGGACCGGACGACCAAGCGGCTCCAGGCGTGGGACGAGATCACGCTGGGCGGTCTCGGGCTGACGACGGCGGAGGTCAGCCGTCATCTCCCGGAGGAGGCGGGCAGACCCGGTGCCGAGCCGGGTACGGAACCCGGCTCGGCACCCGGTACGGATCCTTCCGGCACCGCGTCCACCGCCTCCCCCTCGGCCCCGGCCTCCGGCTCCTCCTCGGGGCCGTCGCCGGCGCTTCCCGAACCCGAGCCCTGACCGGCCGGGGGAGGACCTGGCGGGACCGCTTCCCGGGGCCCGTAAACCGTTTTGGCGATAGCTCCTCGCATCGCATATGCTGCGGACGTCCCCGACGCGCTGCAAAGCGCCCAGGCGGGCCCTTAGCCCTCATCGTCTAGTGGCCCAGGACGCCGCCCTTTCAAGGCGGTAGCACGGGTTCGAATCCCGTTGGGGGCACGCAACACTGTGTGCGAGACTAGTGCTCGCACATTGCTTGGTCCTGTGGAGCAGTTTGGAGTGCTCGCCACCCTGTCAAGGTGGAGGCCGCGGGTTCAAATCCCGTCAGGACCGCTTGCAGCCGCGAGGCTGCGTGGCTGGGTAGCTCAGTTGGTACGAGCGATCGCCTGAAAAGCGATAGGTCGCCGGTTCGATCCCGGCCCCAGCCACCACCGCCCGCAAGGGCACGAACCCCCGCCCGGGAGATCCGGCGGGGGTTCTCGCGTCTCTCGTACGGTTGTCTCATACGGTCGTCTCGTACTGTCGTACGGTGCCGCCACTGCGGCCCCCGCGCGCCCGCGACGAATTCGTTCGCCTCCCCGTCGGCCCGGGTGAGATCCTGGTTTCGGTATGTCTACTTCCTTCGCCGACCTCCAGACCCTGCTGGCCGACGTCCCGCTGCGCGACGCGCAGCGGCTCGGCCGCCGTCTCGAAGGCGCACGGCGCATCCATAAGCCCGAAGCGCGACAGGCCGTGCTCGACGACATCGCAGGTCAGGCCGGGAAGGCCGCCGAGCGGACCCGGCTGCGCGCGGGGCGGGTGCCCGGCGTCTCGTACCCCGAGCAGTTGCCCGTCAGCCAGAAGAAGGACACGATCCTGGAGGCGATACGCGACCACCAGGTCGTGATCGTCGCCGGGGAGACCGGGTCGGGCAAGACGACCCAGATCCCCAAGATCTGTCTGGAGCTGGGCCGTGGCGTCCGCGGCATGATCGGGCACACCCAGCCGCGCCGGATCGCCGCCCGTACGGTCGCGGAGCGCGTCGCCGAGGAACTGGACACCCCGCTGGGCGAGGCGGTCGGCTGGAAGGTCCGCTTCACCGACCAGGTCAACCAGGACGCGACCTTCGTCAAACTGATGACGGACGGCATCCTGCTCGCGGAGATCCAGACGGACCGCGAACTGCTCGCGTACGACACGCTCATCATCGACGAGGCCCACGAGCGCAGCCTCAACATCGACTTCCTGCTCGGCTATCTCGCCCAGCTCCTGCCCAGACGCCCCGACCTCAAGGTCGTCATCACCTCCGCGACCATCGACCCGGAACGTTTCTCCCGGCACTTCGGGGACGCGCCCATCGTCGAGGTCTCGGGCCGTACGTACCCGGTCGAGGTCCGCTACCGCCCGCTCCTGGAGGACGACAGCTCGGAGCGCGACCGCGACCAGATCACCGCGATCGCCGACGCCGTGGAGGAGCTTCAGCACGAGGAGCCCGGCGACGTCCTGGTCTTCCTCTCCGGCGAGCGGGAGATCCGCGACACCGCCGAGGCGCTCCAGAAGCTCCCGCACCGCGACACCGAGGTCCTCCCCCTCTACGCCCGGCTCTCGCACGCCGAGCAGAACCGGGTGTTCCAGCGCCACAGCGGCCGCCGGATCGTCCTCGCGACGAATGTCGCCGAGACCTCGCTGACCGTCCCCGGGATCAAGTACGTGATCGACCCGGGCAACGCCCGGATCTCCCGCTACAGCCACCGCACCAAGGTCCAGCGGCTGCCGATCGAGAAGATCTCCCAGGCCAGCGCCAACCAGCGCAAGGGCCGCTGCGGCCGTACCTCGGACGGGGTCTGTATCCGGCTCTACTCCGAGGAGGACTTCGAGTCCCGCCCGGAGTTCACGGACGCGGAGATCCTGCGGACGAACCTGGCGTCCGTCATCCTCCAGATGACCGCGGCCGGCCTCGGTGACATCGAGAAGTTCCCCTTCATCGATCCGCCGGACCACCGCAACATCCGCGACGGTGTGCAACTCCTCCAGGAGCTGGGCGCCTTCGACATGGGCGAGAAGGGGCCCGCCAAGCGGCTCACCCCGCTCGGCCGCAAGCTCTCGCAGCTCCCCGTGGACCCGCGGCTCGCCCGGATGGTCATCGAGGCGGACCGCAACGGCTGCGTACGGGAGGTGATGGTGATCGCCGCCGCGCTCTCCATCCAGGACCCGCGCGAGCGCCCCTCGGAGAAGCAGGCGCAGGCCGACCAGCAGCACGCCCGCTTCAAGGACGAGACCTCCGACTTCCTCGCCTTCCTGAACCTCTGGCGGTACGTACGGGAGCAGCAGAAGGCGCTCTCCTCCTCCGCGTTCCGCCGGATGTGCAAGTCGGAGTACCTGAACTTCCTGCGGATCCGTGAGTGGCAGGACATCTACTCCCAGCTCCGTACGGTCGCCCGGCAGATGGGCATCCACCTCAACGAGGAGGACGCGGCGGAGCAGTCCGTCCATGTCTCCCTCCTCGCGGGCCTGCTGTCGCACATCGGTATGAAGGACGTGAAGGAGAAGGACACCCCGAAGAAGGACGGCGGGAGGGACGGCAAGGACGGCGCGCGGAAGGACGGCGGCAGGAACGAGTATCTAGGAGCCCGCAGCGCGAAGTTCGCGGTCTTCCCCGGCTCGGCCCTCTTCAAGAAGCCGCCGCGCTTCATCATGTCCGCCGAGCTGGTGGAGACCTCCCGGCTCTGGGCCCGCGTCAACGCGCGGATCGAGCCCGAGTGGATCGAACCGCTGGCCGGCCATCTCCTCAAGCGGACGTACAGCGAGCCGCACTGGGAGAAGGACGCGGCGGCCGTCATGGCGTACGAGAAGGTCACGCTGTACGGGGTTCCGATCGTCGCCCGGCGCAAGGTGAATTTCGGCCGGATCGACACCGAGGCGTCGCGGGAGCTGTTCATCCGCCACGCGCTGGTCGAGGGCGACTGGCGTACGCACCACCAGTTCTTCCATGACAATCGCAAACTGCTCGGCGAGGTCGAGGAGTTGGAGCACCGTGCCCGGCGCCGCGACATCCTCGTGGACGACGAGACGCTGTACGACTTCTACGACCGGCGGGTGCCGGAGGACGTGGTCTCCGGGGCGCACTTCGACTCCTGGTGGAAGGCGAAGCGGCGCGAGGAGCCGGAGCTGCTCGACTTCGAGCGCTCGATGCTCATCAACGAGAAGGCCGGCTCGGTCACCAAGGACGACTACCCGGACTCCTGGCGCCAGGGGCCGCTCAAGTTCCGGGTGACGTACCAGTTCGAGCCGGGCACGGACGCGGACGGCGTCACCGTCCACGTCCCCCTCCAGGTCCTCAACCAGGTCACCGCCGAGGGCTTCGACTGGCAGATCCCCGGGCTGCGCGAGGAGGTGGTCGTGGAGCTGATCCGGTCACTGCCCAAGCCCGTACGCCGTCACTACGTGCCCGCACCGAACTACGCCGCGGCCTTCCTGGACCGCGCCGTGCCGCTCCAGGAGCCGCTGCCGGTCACGCTGGCGCGCGAACTCCAGCGGATGGTCGGGGTGCCGGTCACGGCCGAGGACTTCGACCTGAGCCGGATCCCGGACCATCTGAAGATCACGTTCCGGATCGTCGACGAGCGGCGCCGCAAGGTCGCCGAGGCGAAGGACCTGGAGACGCTGCGGCTCCAGCTCCGCCCCAAGGCCCGCCAGGCCCTCTCCCAGGCCGCCGCGGCCACCGCGGAGCGGGCGGGCGGCGGGACGATCGAGCGCACCGGTCTGACGGAGTGGACGATCGGCACGCTGGTACGGATCTTCGAGACGCGGCGGGCGGGCCAGCCGGTGAAGGCGTACCCGGCCCTGGTCGACGAGGGCGCGACCGTGGCCGTACGGCTCTTCGACACGGAGGCCGAGCAGCAGCGGGCGATGTGGGCCGGCACCCGGCGGCTGATCATGCTGAACATCCCGGTCAGCCCGGCGAAGTTCGCCTCCGACAAGCTCACCAACCAGCAGAAGCTGGCGCTGTCCCGCAATCCGCACGGATCGGTGCAGGCGCTCTTCGAGGACTGCGCGACGGCCGCCGCGGACAAGCTGATCGCGGACCACGGGGGCCCGGCGTGGGACGAGGAGTCGTTCCGCAAGCTGTTCGACACGGTGCGCGCCGACCTCGTCGACGCGACGGTACGGACGGTCGGCCAGGTCCAGCAGATCCTGGCCGCCTGGCAGGCCTGTGAGCGCCGCCTGAAGGCCACGAACAGTCTGGTGCTGGTCAAGAACGTCCAGGACGTCAGGGACCAGCTCGCGGCCCTCGTACCGGCCGGCTTCGTCACCCGCACCGGGCTGCGCAGGCTGGCGGACCTGATGCGCTACCTGGTGGCGGTGGACCGCAGGCTCCAGCAGATGCCCACGGCCGTCCAGCGCGACACGACGCGCATGGAGAAGGTCCACGAGATGCAGGACGAGTACGCGTGGCTGCTCGAACAGCTTCCGCGGGGGCGGCCGGTGCCGCGCGAGGTCCTGGACATCCGCTGGATGATCGAGGAGCTGCGGGTGAGCTACTTCGCGCACGCGCTGGGCACGGCACAGCCGGTCTCGGACAAGCGGATCGTGAAGGCGATCGACGCGGCGGCCCCGTGACGCGGGGGCCTCGCTCATCCAGTTCGACCGCACCCTCCGAGCTGCTGTAGAGTCTCGTTTCGCAGCCGCCACTACGGGGCCGCGAAACCTGGTCCTGTGGAGCAGTTTGGAGTGCTCGCCACCCTGTCAAGGTGGAGGCCGCGGGTTCAAATCCCGTCAGGACCGCAGTTGAAGAAGGCCCGCATCCGGAAACGGACGCGGGCCTTCTCGCGTACGTACGCGAGGCCGCCTCGCCCCCGGACGCGGGCCTTCTCGCTGTACATGGCCCCCCGGTGCCCGGACGTCCGACTCCATTGCATACGGCAAGGCCCGTCGACGCGGCGGTAACGCCGCAGTAATGGCGTGCCCAAATCCGCCGGGCCCGGGGCGATGCGCCTTGACGGGGTTCGCGGCCCGGGGGTACCTAAACAGGAGGCCCCTTGTCCGTCGCATCCCGGGGCCGCACCGGGGGTGGTGTGCGTGACCGCATCGACAGCGAGGCCGGCCGACCGGGCCAGGCCCACCAGGCAGACGAAACACGAGACGGGTGCGCTGCTGCGCGCCCATCTGGCAGCCGCTTCGGGGCGCCCGCACGCCACCGGGTACTGCCCGGTCTGCCACCGTCTCCAGCGGCTCGTGAACGAGTCCGCGGCGGCGCTCGACCCGGCCCTCCGGGGCGCCGGGTTTCTCGTGGAGAAGTTACCGGCGGACCAACCCCCTCGCGCGAGCTGACGTTTGACTGCCGTTCAGCCACCGGCCGACGGCCCGTCCCGCCTCGTTCCGCGTCGCCCCGCGTGGCGGTGTGCGTATCCCGGAGGCGCCGACCATGATCTGACACGTACCCGGCGAGCGGCTCACACCCCGTCGGCCGAGCAGAGAGGTGTGACGGGAGTCACGTGAGAACTTCCTGCACAGAGCAGGACTTACACCCTTCCTACAGGACACCAATTTAATATGTGCAATTGCACTCCTCCTCGGAGCCCTCACCCACCCGTTCCCCGCCCTCCCCGGAACCACTCGTTCCACACGGTCCGCGCACAGAAAAATCGCGCCGGACTCGGCGGAGTCCGGCGCGATCGACGACTTACCCGTCTTGCGTGGGCATGGGACCTGTTGGGGCAGGTGCCCGTCGTGTGGAGCCATGAGTCGGGACGACCGGATATGGGGGACCCGGCTGTGCCCTGGTCGGTTTGAGCCCTAAATGAGCCTTACTGGGGTGTTCAGGCCTCGCTGCGCTGCTGCGGAATACCCGCAAGCAGTGCGCGGACCTCTGCCTCGCGATACCGGCGATGCCCACCGAGCGTGCGGATGGACGTGAGCTTGCCGGCCTTTGCCCAGCGTGTGACCGTCTTCGGGTCCACACGGAACATCGTGGCAACCTCAGCCGGGGTCAGCAGCGGCTCGGCATCAGGGGTGCGAGCGGTCATGAGCGGCCTCCTCGGGAGAACCGAACCATCTCGGTTCTTTCCTCTAAATTCTGCACCTTGACCCGCGTTGCCCGAAATGGCGGACGCGGGCCGAGTCGGTTATAGGACGAACGGCTTGTCCTCGGCACTACAACTACACCATCCGTCCAGCCACGTAGGCCAAACCGATGGAATTGCCCTCTGAGGTGTTCATCAGCGGCGGAAGCCGATGGACCATGCCATAGCGGACAGTCACGTCACAGATACGATCAGTCACAGAATGATCAGGAGTCACTGGCCCCCCTACATAGAGTGCAATGCCGAGCATTCCGCCCACACTTGGACGGATGGAGCCCTCCCCGGACTCCTTGTCCTATTTTGGCACGAGGAGGGGTGATGGGCGCAAGAGCCCCGTTAGTGCGGTCCGTCACCCTTGAGGGCAAAGGCCCGGATCGGGACCTCTGCCCCGATGCCCGTTTCAAGGTCCGGTCAAGTCCGTTCAACGGTCTTCCCATGACCGTGGCGACCGTTCGGGCGGCTCAGCTCGCGTGCCGCCGTTCCCGTACCGCGCGCCAGCGCTCCATGAGCCGGCCGTACGCCGTTCCCGCCGCCTCGCCGTCGCCGTCCCTGAGCGCCGCGACCGCCGCCGCCACGTCGGCGGCCGAGCGGTCGTCGGCCAACTGCTCCCGGGAGATCACATGGACGAGGCCGCCGTAGTCCAGTTCGACCAGTGAACGCGGGTGGAACTCCTCCAGCCACCGCCCCACCTCGATCAGGCCCTCGACCATCGGACCGTCGTCCAGCGTCTCCCGCAGCGTCTTCAACGCGCGCGCCAGCCGCCGCCTCGCCTGCACCATCGGGGTCCGGTAGCGCAGTACGGGCGCCCCCTCGCCGCCCTCCTCGCCCGCGGGGCCCTCCTTCTCGTACAGCCGCTCCTCGTCGGAGAAGAGCGCGAACCAGCCCGGCGGGACCTGCCAGAGCGCCGTCCTGATCCACGGCCGCGCGTCCGGATTCCGCTCCCGCCAGTGCTCGTAGTCCGAGGTGGCCTGAAATCGCACCACCGGGGGCAGCACCGCGTCCAGCAGGGGCGCGGGCAGCGTCTCCGTCAGCTCCTCCAGCGCCAACCAGCCGCGCAGCCGCGTCCGCCAGGGACAGACGCACACCACACCGTCGACCTCGGTGACGAACGCGTCCCCGCTCTCGTGCACCGGAACCGGCACCGGAGGGGTGGGCAGGAGGTCCGCGAGGGAGCGCCGCAACTCGTCCTGGGCGCAGGGGACACGGTCCCGCTTGGCGTAACGCGCCCAGTGGCTCCTCTCCGGTTCGGGAAAGGCCCCCAGCGGCTCGTACACCCGCAGGTAGGACGCGTAAGGGACAGGGACAGAAGACACCGCCGGCATGGGCCGCATCGTCCCATGCCCGTCACCCCCGAGGGGGTGATCCTCAGCACTGCGGCTGATCCACGCCTGTCGAGGACTTACCCTCTTGCTTGCCCGACCGGTCGCTCCACCACCCATCGGAGGGGCCGGCCAACGCCGTTTCTTACTGGGGAGTCACCACCGTGACCGATGTTTCCGGCGCGCACACCGACGTACTGCACACCCTCTTCCGCTCGGAGCAGGGCGGCCATGAGCAGGTCGTGCTCTGCCAGGACCGCGCCAGCGGCCTCAAGGCCGTCATCGCGATCCACTCGACCGCCCTGGGCCCGGCCCTCGGCGGCACCCGCTTCCATCCGTACGCGTCCGAGGAGGAGGCCGTCGCCGACGCGCTGAACCTCTCCCGGGGCATGTCCTACAAGAACGCCCTCGCCGGACTCGACCACGGCGGCGGCAAGGCCGTGATCATCGGGGACCCCGAGCAGATCAAGACGGAGGCGCTGCTGCTGGCCTACGGCCGGTTCGTGGCCTCGCTCGGCGGCCGGTACGTCACCGCCTGCGACGTCGGTACGTACGTGGCGGACATGGACGTCGTGGCCCGCACCTGTGCCTGGACCACCGGGCGCTCCCCCGAGAACGGCGGCGCCGGCGACTCGTCCGTGCTCACCGCCTTCGGGGTCTTCCAGGGCATGCGGGCGAGCGCCCAGCACCGGTGGGGCGACCCCTCGCTGCGCGGGCGCACGGTCGGGATCGCGGGCGTCGGGAAGGTGGGGCACCACCTGGTGGAACATCTGCTCCAGGACGGCGCCGAGGTCGTGATCACGGATGTACGGGAGGCATCCGTACGGCGGGTGACGGACACACACCCGCAGGTCACCGCCGTGGCCGACACGGAGGCCCTGATCCGCACCGAGGGCCTGGACATCTACGCCCCGTGCGCGCTCGGTGGCGCGCTGGACGACGCCTCCGTGGCCGCGCTCACCGCGACGGTGGTCTGCGGGGCGGCCAACAACCAGCTCGCCCACCCGGGCGTCGAGAAGGACCTCGCCGACCGGAGAATCCTGTACGCGCCCGACTACGTGGTGAACTCGGGCGGGGTCATCCAGGTCGCGGACGAGCTGCACGGATTCGACTTCGAGCGGTGCCGCGCGAAGGCAGCGAAGATCTTCGACACGACTCTTTCGATCTTCGCACGTGCGAAGGAGGACGGGGTTCCGCCGGCTGCGGCGGCCGACCGGATCGCCGAGCACAGGATGGCCGAAGCACGTCGTTGGTGAGGGTCGCCCGATCACCCCTGAATGTTCAGGGGTGATCGATCCGGTCCGGGGAGCGGGCGGCGGCGGACGGGGAGACCAGACTCACGCGGGTCGGCGGGTCGCCACTCCAGAAGAGGTTGAAATCGCTGCTGACCAGCGAGGACGGGGCGTCTCGCCGACCCCGCACCGGGGCGCGTCATGCGGGCGGCGTACCGTATGGCCCCGGAAGCAGGTACCGTTGAAGCCCTACGGACGGGCCTCTCCGCGGAGAGCTCGTTCGGATTCATGAACGCGTGTCAAGACTCTGGGGCCGTCGAGCCCCGTCACCGAGGGGGTCGAGCCATGGGGCGCGGCCGGGCCAAGGCCAAGCAGACGAAGGTCGCCCGCCAGCTGAAGTACAACAGCGGCGGGACAGACCTGTCGCGTCTGGCCAACGAGCTGGGCGCATCGCCTTCAAGTCAACCGCCGAACGGCGAGCCGTTCGAGGACGACGAAGAGGAAGATGACCCGTACGCACAGTACGCGGACCGCTACAACGCGGACCCGTACAAGGACGACAAGGACGAGGACGACGAGTCCGGGCCCTCGGCGCGGCGCCGCGGCGCTTGACGTCCGTACATCCCGAGCGTCAGCTCGTCATCAGCATCCGGCCCGGTCCGGGGCCCGCGGCCCTGGACCGGGTTCTGTGCTGTCACCCGGGACTGTCACCGAGTGAGTACGGTCACCGGGTCCGTGCTGTCCGCGTCCCTCCCGTGCCGGCCGGGTGACCCCCGGATCCGGCACGGGCCGGCGCGTCAGCCCGCGTAGTCGCCGGTCAGCGCCGCTCCGGTGGAGTGGTCCGCCCGCTCGGTGATCTCTCCGGCGATCCAGGCGTCCACCCCGCGGTCCGCGAGCGTGGTGAGCGCGGCGTCGGCCGACTCCGCCGGGACGACGGCCATCATGCCGACGCCCATGTTCAGCGTCTTCTCCAGCTCCAGGCGCTCCACCCGGCCCGCCGTGCCGATCACGTCGAAGACCGCGCCGGGTGTCCACGTCGAGCGGTCCACCGTGGCGTGCAGCCCGTCCGGGATCACCCGGGCGAGGTTGGCCGCCAGGCCGCCGCCGGTGATGTGGCTGAACGCGTGCACCTCGGTCGTCCTGGTGAGGGCCAGGCAGTCCAGCGAGTAGATCTTGGTGGGCTCCAGCAGCTCCTCGCCGAGCGTCCGGCCGAACTCGGGGACCTCGCGCTCCAGCGACCAGCCGGCCCGGTCGAAGACCACGTGGCGGACGAGCGAGTACCCGTTCGAGTGAAGTCCGGAGGACGCCATCGCGATGACCGCGTCCCCCGTACGGATACGATCCGCGCCGAGCAGCCGGTCCGCCTCGACCACGCCCGTACCGGCGCCGGCGACGTCGAAGTCGTCCTCGCCGAGAAGTCCGGGGTGCTCGGCGGTCTCGCCGCCGACCAGGGCGCAGCCGGCCAGCACACAGCCTTCGGCGATGCCCTTGACGATGGCGGCGACCCGCTCGGGGTGGACCTTGCCGACACAGATGTAGTCGGTCATGAACAGCGGCTCGGCGCCGCAGACGACGAGGTCGTCGACGACCATGCCGACGAGGTCGCGGCCGATCGTGTCGTACACGCCCATCTTGCGGGCGAGGTCGACCTTCGTGCCGACGCCGTCGGTGGCGGAGGCGAGGAGCGGGCGTTCGTAGCGCTTGAGGGCGGAGGCGTCGAAGAGGCCGGCGAAGCCGCCGAGGCCGCCGAGGACCTCGGGGCGCCGGGTCTTCCTCACCCACTCCTTCATCAGCTCGACCGCGCGGTCACCGGCTTCGATGTCGACGCCCGCGGCGGCATAGCTGGCACCAGTAGTCGTTTCGGACATGGCTGGGTACTTTCCTGTCGTCGTGAGGTCGTCGAACGTCATCGGCGGGGCCTGGGCGAGCGGTGGCGCTACGGCCTGCGCAGCGCTTCCGACGCGGCGGTACCGGCCGGTCCCGCCGCCAGCTCGGTCTCCAGGAGCTGCTTGCCGAGCAGTTCGGGGTCGGGGAGGGCCATCGGGTACTCGCCGTCGAAGCACGCGCGGCAGAGGTTGGGCTTGGCGATCGTGGTCGCCTCGATCATCCCGTCGATGGAGATGTACGAGAGCGAGTCGGCGCCCATGGACACGCCGATCTCCTCGACCGTCATGCCGTTGGCGATCAGCTCCGCGCGGGTGGCGAAGTCGATGCCGAAGAAGCAGGGCCACTTGACCGGCGGGGACGAGATCCGGATGTGGACCTCGGCGGCGCCCGCCTCGCGGAGCATCTTGACGAGGGCGCGCTGGGTGTTGCCGCGGACGATCGAGTCGTCGACGACCACCAGGCGCTTGCCGCGGATGACTTCCTTGAGCGGATTGAGCTTCAGCCGGATGCCGAGCTGGCGGATGGTCTGGGACGGCTGGATGAAGGTCCGGCCGACGTAGGCGTTCTTGACCAGGCCGGATCCGTACGGGATGCCGCTGGCCTCCGCGTAGCCGATGGCGGCGGGGGTGCCTGACTCGGGCGTGGCTATGACCAGATCCGCCTCGACCGGGGCTTCCTTCGCCAGTTTCCGGCCCATCTCGACGCGGGACAGATAGACGTTCCGACCGGCGATGTCCGTATCCGGGCGGGCCAGGTACACGTACTCGAAAACGCAGCCCTTGGGCTTCGCTTCCGCGAATCGCTGGGTCCGCAGTCCGTTCTCGTCGATGGCGATCAGCTCGCCGGGCTCGATCTCCCGCACGAAGGACGCGCCGCAGATGTCGAGGGCTGCGCCCTCCGAGGCGACGACCCAGCCGCGCTCCAGCCGGCCGAGGACGAGCGGGCGGATGCCCTGCGGGTCACGGGCGGCGTAGAGGGTGTGCTCGTCCATGAAGACGAACGAGAAGGCGCCCTGGACGTCGGGCAGGATCCTGGCGGCGGCTTCCTCGACCGTGAGGGGCTTGCCGTCGGCGTCCGACTGGCTGGCCAGCAGGGCCGTGACCAGGTCGGTGTCGTTGGTGGCGGCGACGCGCGTCGTCCGGCCGTTCTCCTTGGGGAGGTCGGCGACCATCTCGGCGAGCTGGGCGGTGTTGACCAGATTGCCGTTGTGGCCGAGCGCGATGGAGCCGTGGGCCGTGGCCCGGAAGGTCGGCTGCGCGTTCTCCCACACCGAGGCTCCGGTGGTGGAGTAGCGGGCGTGGCCCACCGCGATATGCCCCACGAGGGAGCTGAGCGAGGTTTCGTCGAAGACCTGTGAGACGAGGCCCATGTCCTTGAAAACCAGGATCTTGGACCCGTTGCTCACTGCGATGCCCGCGGACTCCTGTCCACGGTGCTGTAGGGCATACAGTCCGAAATAGGTGAGCTTGGCGACCTCTTCACCCGGGGCCCAGACTCCGAAGACGCCACAAGCGTCCTGGGGGCCTTTCTCTCCGGGGAGCAGGTCGTGGTTGAGTCGTCCATCACCACGAGGCACACCACCGAGTGTAGGCGAGATCGACCACTGGTCCGAATTGGGGATACGGGCGGGGGCCCTCGCGGGCCCTCCCGGCGGCCTCCCGGTTACTTCGCGGGGGCGGTCGCACTGGCCCCGATCCCCTCTCCTCCGGCGGACTTGAGCGTGACGGAACGGTGGCGCAGCTCATATGTGACCTCGCCCTCCAGCACCTTCTGCACCTGGCGTTCCAGGGTCATCGCGGGTCCCGGGCAGAGCATGCGGGTGGCGGTGAGCCGGCCGAGGGTGAGGCTCGTACCGGAGACGGTGGCGGGGGCCTTGAAGCGGTTGCAGCCGAGGCTGCCCTCGACGGTGCCGGTCTGTTCCCCGTCCTTGCCCGCCTGTGCTTCCTTACTCACGGTGAACGTGAAGAACGCTTTCCCCTCGGTGCCCTTCGGCAGGGACGTCGACGTCTCCTTCCCGGTGAGCGAGCCGACCGTCCATTTCGTCCCGGCGAAGGGCGCGGGCTCCTCCGAGGTCAGCGCGATCGTGTCGCCGTCCGCCGTGGTGAGGGTGAGTTTCTTGTCCTGGAGCCTGGCGGTGAGCTTCCCGGAGAACGCGCCGTCGAGCGCCTTCTCGAAGGCGTCCATCTCCTTGTCGCACCCGATCAGGGTGGACTCCTTGTCGCCGACGGTGACGGTGTCGCCCTTGACGGTGACCTTCGCGCTGACGCGGTTGCAGCCGCTCGACGCGTCGGCCCGGCCGTCGGAGCCGATCTCCACGCCGGCGCCCGGGGGCGCGGCGGTCTTCTCGCCGTCCCTGGTCACGCTGTCGACGCGCCAGTGGACGCCGGTGAGCGGCAGCTCGGTGCGTACGGCCCCGCCGCCGTCGCGGTTACCGGTTCCGCTCCCGGCACCTGACCCGGATCCGTCCTTGGTCTCGGTGCCGCAGGCGGTCAGCGCGAGCAGCGCGGCGGTGGTGACGGCGGCGATGTGCGTGACGCGGGCGCCGTGAGCGGTCCGGGTGGAGTGGATGATCTTCTGTTTCGGCATACCGCTGGGACGGGGGCGGGCGCGGTACGGTTCCGCCTCCCCCCGTGCGTCCCGCCGTGTCTCACCCCATCAGCGGGAGCAGACCGCCGAGATCCGCGCGCTCCCCGCCGGCGCTGACCCGCGCCGCGTCGACCTCCTCGCGCCAGCCCGTACGGCCGGTGGCCAGCCGGATCCAGGTCAGCGGATCGGTCTCCACGACGTTGGGCGGCGTCCCCCGGGTGTGGCGCGGCCCGGCCACGCACTGCACGACGGCGTACGGCGGCACCCGTACCTCGGTCGACGCGCCGGGCGCCTTCACGGCGAGCGCGTCGGCGAGCACCCGGGTGCAGGCGGCGAGCGCCTGCCGGTCGAACGGCACGGCGAGCCCGGTGGCCCGGTTGAGGTCGTCGGTGTGGACGATCAGCTCGACGGTCCGGGTGACGAGATAGTCCCCGAGCCGCATCGGTCCGAGCCGGGTCGCCGTCACCCGGTCGTCGTCCGCGCCGGGGAGCAGGGTGTCGAGCCGCGCGGCGGTACGGGCGAACAGCTCGTCCGGGGGCGCGGACGCCGCGTACTCCTTGACGCCCTCCGCGATGGCGCCCGCGCGCGCGGCGGTGGCGAAGGGCCAGTCGGCGAGGGAGACGGCGGGCTGGTCGGCATCCGGCCCCGCGGGCCCGTCCTGCTCGATGGCGCGGTTGACGGATTCGACGGCCATGCACAGATGCGCGGCCAGCTCCCGTACGCTCCACTCCCCGAGTCCGCAGTCCAGCGAGAGCTGGTCGGGCGTGAGACCCGCGACCGCCGCCCGGACGTGTCCGAACTGGGCCACGACGGCCCCCCGGATCTTGCCGGAGTCGTAGCTGCGGGCGCGCTTCTTGGCGGGAGGCGTGGGAGAAGGCATGGCAGGAGGCTAATGCCTGCGCGCGGGCCGGTGAACGCGCGGATACGTTACTGCGCGGGGGAGTTCGGGATCCGCGCGCGGGACTCCGGGATCCGCTCGGGGGAGTTCGTGACCGGTGCGGGGGAGTTGCGCAGGAAGCCGTCGACCCGGTCGCCGAGCCGTACCCCGTCCCGCGCTGTCCAGTGCCGGCGCAGCACACGCACCCCCACGCAGGTGTTGACCCGCGTGACCTCGGGGAACGCGCCCAGATCCGTGGTGATGAAGTCGGCCAGATCCTCCTCGTCCCGGAAGACCCCGTGGTGGATCACCGACGCGGACCCGGCCACCATCGAGACGTAACGCGCCGACGGGTGCCCGCCCAGGGTGTCCAGCAGCCGGGGGATGGCCTGCGGGAGCACCGTCAGGGAGAGCAGGGCGGTGAGCGGGTAGCCCAGCAGGGCCGGTTCGATCTCCACCCGGGGCCAGAGGGCGCCGGACTCCAGGAGCGCCTGCGAGGTGCGGTACGCCGTCGAGCGGCTGACGTCCAGCTCACGGGCGATGTCGGCGGCCGGGATCCGGCCGTTGTCCACCATCAGCTCCAGCGTGCGCCGCTCCAGCTCGGAGAGCTGTTCGGGCGAGGTCCTGCGCTCCTGGGTGATCTGTACGGCGTGCTCGCGCAGCCGCCCGGTCTGCTCGTGGTCGAGCCGGTGGAGCCGCCAGCTCTGGCCCATGGTGTAGGCGCGCAGGACCAGTTGGGACTCGGTGGAGACGATGCCGGGGATGCCGGGCAGCCGGTGGGTCAGCAGCTCGAAGATGTCGGTCCCGAGGAGGGGGTAGACGCTGCAGTAGAGGTCGGCGCTGCCGGTCGTCAGCAGCAGGGTCTGCACCTCGGCCAGTTCCAGGATGCGCCGCGCGACCTCCTGGGAGCGGCCCGGCTCGCAGGTGATCCACACCTGCCGGGGGTTCTCGGTGGTGATCAGCGGCCAGTCCAGCCGTCCCACCACACGCAGCAGCCGCTCGGTGCGCAGCCGCGCGAGACGGCGGGCGATGGTGCTCGGCGAGCTGTCCAGCACGTCGGCGAGGGCGTTGACCGGGGTGCGCGGGGCGAGCTGGAGGGCGGCGACGAGATCGAGATCGACGTCGTCGAGGAGCCGTTCCTCCGGACGCGCCGACGAGCGCCGGGTGGAGACGGCGGATGAGGAGGGCGCTGGCTGCGACGGCATCTCCTGATCCTAGTCGCTGCCCCTGACGAGCCACTTCATCATCAGGAAGTTACAAGAGCGAAACAGCCGGACACCACACACCCATTGACACAATCTTTCATTCTGGAGTCTCATGGCGAACCAATGCGCCATTCCGCGAGAAGGCATTCCGTGAGAAGAGAGGGACCGATGTGGTGACCAGGACGACGGAGGACCGCCCGAAGGACCCCTCGGCCGACCCGCGGGCGGGCGCCGAGGGCGTTGCCGCCGCCCCGGTGTCCGGCTCGGTGGCGGTCACGCTGCGGGTGCTGGGTGTGATCGAACGCGTCGGCAACCGGCTGCCCCACCCGTTCTGGCTGTTCGTGATCCTCAGCGCGGTGCTGGTCGTCCTGAGCTGGGCGCTGCACGGTCTCGGGGTCTCCGCCGAATCGCCCACGGACGGCGCGACGGTCGCGGTACGGAGTCTGATCTCCGACGCGGGCGTGACGATGATGCTCGACGGCCTGATCGACAACTACGCGACGTTCCCGCCGCTCGGGGTCGTCCTCGTCGTCATGCTCGGCGTGTCGGTCGCCGACCGGGCGGGGCTGCTGACCGCCATGTTGCGGGCCGCGCTCGCGAAGGTCCCGGTCCGGGCCGTCACCTTCATGATCGCGTTCACCGGGATGGTGGCCCACATCGCCTCCGACGCGGCGTTCGTGGTGATGATCCCGCTGGGCGCGATCGCCTACCGCTCCGTGGGGCGCAACCCCGTCCTGGGCGCGGTCGTCGCCTTCGTCGCGGTCTCGGGAGGGCACGCGGCCAGCCCGCTGGTCACGCCCTCGGACGCCACACTGGCCGCGCTGACGACGGCGGCGGCCCACACCATCGACCCTTCGTACGCGGTCACCCCGGTCGCCAACTACTTCTTCTCGCTGGTCTCGTCCATCGTCCTGGCGCTGGTCATCACGCTGGTCGCGGAGACGCTGCTGACCCGGCGGGTGGCGATGATGGCGGCGGACGACGCGGCGGAGGCCCGGGAAGCGGGGGAAGCGGGGAAGGACGGCGAGGCGTCCGAGGGCCCGCAGGCCGGCGGGGCCGCCGGGGGTCCCGGGCCGGCCGAGGAGCTGCCCGACCTGTCCCTGACGGACGACGAACGCCGCGGACTGCGCGCCGCCGGGATCACCACCCTCGCCCTGCTGGCCGCCATCGCCGTGGCCGCCCTGCCGACCGCCTCACCCCTGCGCGGCGAGCACGGCGCCGTCATCGACTCGCCGCTCGTCCACAACATCGCCGTCTTCCTGTCTCTGCTCTTCTTCGCGACCGGTGTCGCGTACGGCCGCGCGGTGGGAGTCGTCCGTACGGCCAAGGACATCCCGGACATGATGGCGCTGGGACTGCGCGAACTCACCCCGATCCTGGTGCTGTTCTTCGCGATCTCGCAGTTCCTCGCCTACTTCAAGTGGACCTCCATCGGCGAGGTCATGGCCATCACCGGGGCGGAGCTGCTGGACTCCTCCGGCGTGCCGATCATGGTCGTCTTCGTCGGCGTCATCCTCGTCGTCAGTGTGATGAACCTGGTCCTCACCAGCGGCTCCGCCATGTGGGCGCTGATCGGTCCGGTGTTCGTCCCCATGCTGATGCTGCTGAAGGTCGCGCCGGAGACCACCTGGGCGCTGTACCGGATCGCCGACTCCTGCACCAACCCCATCACCCCGATGAGCCCGTACTTCGTGCTCTGTCTGGGCTTCGTACGCCGCTACCGCCCCAAGGCGGGCATCGGCACCCTGATGTCCCTCACGCTGCCGGTCGCCCTGTCGATGCTCGTCGTCTGGACGCTGCTCTTCCTGACCTGGTACATGCTCGGCCTTCCGTTCGGCCCGGGTGCGCCGACGCACTGACCCGCTCCATCCGCCCCATGTCCCAGAGGAAACGGAGAACCACGCACACCATGCCCGCACCCGCACCCGCCCCCCTGCCGCACTCCCCCCACGGTCCCGACCGCGCCGCGCTCTCCCGTATCGCGTCCTGGTGCGCCGAGCGGGAGCAACGGGACGGCTACCTCACCGATCTGCGCCACCTGGTGGAACACGAGTCGCCCAGCGAGGACAAGCCCCTCCTGGACGCCACCGCCGATCTGATCCTGGAGCTGCTGTCCCTGCGGCTGGGCGAGCCGAGCCGTACGGTACGTCACCGCCACTCCGGGCACGGCGATGTCATCGAGGCCGAGTACGACGGTGACTCCGGCGGTACGGTCACCGTCGTCGGCCACTACGACACCGTGTGGCCGGCCGGCACTCTCGCCGACCGGCCGTTCGCCCTCACCGACGCGACCGCCTCGGGTCCGGGGATCTTCGACATGAAGTCCGGTCTGGCGCAGGGGATCTGGGCGCTGCGCGCGCTGCGCGTCCTCGGACTGCCCCGGCCCACCGTGCGTTTCGTGTTCAACGGTGACGAGGAGACCGGCAGCGTCCTCTCCCGGCCGCTCATCGAGCGGGCGACGGAGGACGCGGTGGCCACACTGGTCATGGAGCCCGGCGGCGCGTGGGGGATCAAAGCCGGCCGCAAGGGCGTCGGCATCTTCACCCTCACCGCGAAGGGGCTGGAGGCCCACGCCGGCCTGGACCCGGCCAAGGGCGCCAGCGCCATCCACGGACTGGCCGACGTCATCCGGGACCTGGTCGCCGCCGCCGATCCGGAGCAGGGCACGACCGTCAACGTCGGCCGGATCAGCGGCGGTACGGCGCGGAACGTCATCGCGGGCGAGGCGACCTGCCTGGTGGACATCCGGGTCAGCACGCAGGAGGAGATCGAGCGGATGGACGGCGTCCTGGCGGGCCTGTCCGCCGCGGACCCCCGGGTCACCGTCACCCTCGGCGGCGGCTGGAACCGCCCGCCGATGCGGCCGGGCGACGCGGGCCGCCGTCTCTTCGCGCTGGTCGACGGCGTCGCGACGCACCTCAGGGGGCCGCTGGCCGAGCTGTACGTCGGCGGCGGCAGCGACGCGAACTTCGTGGCCGCGCTGGGCCGTCCGGTCCTCTGCGGCATGGGCGCGCTGGGCGACGGCGCGCACGCCCGCCACGAGCACATCACCCTGGCCGACCTCCCCGACCGTATCGCGCTCGCGGCGGGCACGCTGCTGGGGCTGGCGGGAGACCCGGTGGCCTGAGAGCGAACGAGGAGGGCCGGGCGGTGACCGTGACGACCTGCCCGGCCCTCCCCTTTTGACGCTCCGGTTCAGCCGGCGGCCGTGTCCGCGCCGTACGCCACGAAGGGCTCGCCGTTCGACGGGACGCCGATCTCCCGCCAGCGGAACGGGATGCCGCGGGCGACGTTCAGGTCCGGGTGGTCCATGAGCTGGAAGTGGAGGTGCGGCTCGGTGGAGTTGCCGGAGTTGCCGCAGCGGCCCAGGAGCTGGCCCGCCGTGACGCGGTCACCCGCCCGGACCTGGAGCGAGCCGCGCTGGAGGTGGGCGTACATCGCGTACGCACCGTTCCCCAGGTCGAGGACCACCTGGTTGCCGGTGATCCGGTGCGCGCCGCCGATCTCCCGTACGGCGCTCTCGATGAGCATCAGATAGACCAGCGCGGGCAGCGAGTTCCTGCTGAGGTGGTCGCGCTGGACGTCGGAGGCGCGGACGACCGTCGCGTCGGCGACCGCGAGGAGCGGTTCGCCGAAGGCCGGGAAGTCGCGGTTGCGGCGGGCGATCGGCCACAGCCACGCGAAGGCCGGACGGGAGGAGGCCGGCGCGGACGACACGTCGGGCGCCGGGTCCGGGCCGGGCTCCGAGCCGGGCGCCGGATCGGGGGCAGACTCCGAGCCGGGCGCCGGGTCCGCCACGATGTCGATCGCGTACGCCTGGCCGTACGCGTACGTCCCATGGCTCGGCACCTTGTCCGCCGGGCTGTTCACCGCCGACCAGCGGCCCCTGACCGGCGCGTCCACCTCCACCGCCGGCGGGCGCACCGCGTGCTGGGCCCGTGCCGTCCGCCCCATCCAGAACAGCAGCGCGATACCGATCCCGGCCGGCAGCCACGTCCACCAGTAGCCGAACGGCAGCTCGACGAAGGCCCCGGCGAGGACCAGGAGGCAGAACACCAGCCAGGACAGCCGGTAGGCCATCATGGCGGGCCCCCGGCCCCGGCGGTTCTCCTGTACTTCCGCTTCGGTCGCGGACATCGTTTCGTTCCCCCTGTGGTCGGTCGGTCGGGTACGGCCGCGGTGGCTACGGGCCCGCGGCGGTGATCATCACCAGCAGCGGTACGACCCGGGCCGCCGGGACCTCGTACCGGCCGCGGCCGGGTGTGTGCAGCCAGCCGGCGCCGGTCAGTTGGCGCAGGTGGTGGTAGATCTGGCCGGTGGTGCCCAGCTCGTCCAGGTCCGCCAGTTCGGCCGTCGTACGCCGGCCGCCCAGGATCGCGTGCAGGAGGCGCAGCCGTACCGGATGGCCGAGCGCGGCGAAGCACTCGGCGGTCAGCGACCAGTCGGCGTCGAGCAGGCCGTCGGTGTACGCGCCGTACTGCCACTCGTACCGCTCCCCCGCCGGGAGGCGCACCGAGCCGGCGTAGACCACTCCCCCGTCCTGTGCACCGGCCTTCGCCAGCTCCGAGGTGAGGAGTTCCAGCGCCCAGAAGGCACCGTCGGGCC
The DNA here is from genome assembly GCF_044763125.1 of Streptomyces sp. NPDC096310. NCBI lineage: Bacteria > Bacillati > Actinomycetota > Actinomycetes > Kitasatosporales > Streptomycetaceae > Streptomyces > Streptomyces sp. NPDC096310. The sequence continues at coordinate 66,406 of NZ_JBIWFO010000021.1, forward strand.
GCCGCGGCTCCGCCCGTCCGGCGCCGTCCGCGTCGCCTTCGCGGTCACCGCGCTCCAGCGCCACCAGCCTGCGCTCCAGTTCGGCGACGCGCTCCTCAAGTCCCATACGTCGATACTACGTAATTACGTAATCTCTCGAAACCCCGGGGTGCGCCTAGCGGGGGCAGAGCTGTGCCCCCGGCCCGGAGAACCCAGGACGGGGGCACAGTTCAGAGCGTCACACGGTCACGCCATCACACGGTCACGCCGTCATACCGTCACGCCTCGCGCGGGCGCTCCAGCGTCAGCAGCAGGCCCTCGACCGCGCCCGGACCGATCCGGCCCTTGACGTCCGCCGCCGTGATCGACTTCAGCGCCCAGCCGTCCTCGGCGTGCTTGTTGAGGATTCTCTCCAGCTTGTCGCCGTCCAGGGCATCGCCGATGAGCGATTCCCTGAATGTGACGACCTTGTACTCGTACGCCATGACGCGTTCCCCTCGTCTCGTTATCCCTGTCGTCCCTCGCGGGTACCCGGCGCTCAGGCCAGCAGCGCGGGAATCGTCGCCTCGTGCGCGTCCCTCAGCTCGCCCAGCGGAATACCGAACTCGCCCTGGACCTCGATCTCGTCGCCGTCCACCACACCGATCCGGGTGACGGGCAGCCCACGCGCCCCGCACATGTCGGTGAACCGCAGCTCCTCGCTGCGCGGTACGGCGACGACCGCGCGGCCCGCCGACTCGCTGAGCAGGAACGTGAAGGCGTCGAGCCCGTCCGGTACGACCAGCCGCGCGCCGTGCCCGCCGCGCAGGCAGGACTCCGTCACCGCCTGGATCAGTCCGCCGTCGCTCAGGTCGTGCGCCGCGTCGATCATGCCGTCGCGGGATGCCGAGATCAGGATCTCGCCGAGCAGCTTCTCGCGGTCGAGGTCCACGGCCGGCGGCAGCCCGCCGAGGTGGTCGTGGACAACCTGGGACCAGGCGGAACCGCCGAACTCCTCGCGCGTGTCGCCCAGCAGGTAGAGGAGCTGGCCCTGCTCCGCGAAGGCGATCGGCGTACGGCGGTTGACGTCGTCGATCACGCCGAGCACGGCCACGACCGGCGTCGGGTGGATCGCCGTCTCGCCCGTCTGGTTGTAGAGCGAGACGTTCCCGCCGGTCACCGGGGTGCCCAACTGGAGGCAGCCGTCGGCCAGTCCGCGGGTCGCCTCGGCGAACTGCCACATCACCGCGGGGTCTTCGGGTGAGCCGAAGTTCAGGCAGTCGGAGATCGCGAGCGGGGTGGCGCCGGAGGCGGCCACGTTGCGGTACGCCTCCGCCAGCGCGAGCTGCGCGCCCGTGTACGGGTCGAGCTTGGCGAAGCGGCCGTTGCCGTCCGTGGCCATCGCCACGCCGAGGTTCGACTCCTCGTCGATCCGGACCATGCCGGCGTCCTCGGGCTGCGCGAGCACCGTGTTGCCCTGCACGAAGCGGTCGTACTGGTCGGTGATCCACGCCTTCGACGCCTGGTTCGGCGACGCGACCAGCTTCAGCACCTGCTCGCGCAGCTCGGCCGAAGTGGCCGGGCGGGCCAGCTTGTTCGCGTCGTCCGCCTGGAGGGCGTCCTGCCAGTCGGGGCGCGCGTAGGGCCGCTCGTACACCGGACCGTCGTGGGCGACGGAGCGCGGCGGTACGTCGACGATCTGCTCGCCGTGCCAGAAGATCTCCAGGCGCTCGCCCTCGGTCACCTCACCGATGACCGTGGCGATGACGTCCCACTTCTCGCAGATCTCCATGAAGCGGTCGACCTTGCCGGGCTCCACGACCGCGCACATGCGCTCCTGCGACTCGCTCATGAGGATTTCCTCGGGCGAGAGGGTCGCGTCACGCAGCGGTACGGTGTCCAGCTCGACCCGCATCCCGCCGGAGCCGGCGGACGCCAGCTCGCTCGTCGCGCAGGAGAGACCGGCGCCGCCGAGGTCCTGGATCCCGGCGACGAGCTTCTCGGCGAAGATCTCCAGGGTGCACTCGATGAGCAGCTTCTCCTGGAAGGGGTCGCCCACCTGCACGGCCGGCCGCTTGGCGGGGCCGGTGGACTCGAAGGTCTCGCTCGCCAGCACCGAGACGCCGCCGATGCCGTCGCCGCCCGTGCGGGCGCCGTACAGGATCACCTTGTTGCCGGTGCCCGACGCCTTCGCGAGGTGGATGTCCTCGTGCTTCATCACACCGATGCAGCCGGCGTTGACGAGCGGGTTGCCCTGGTAGCAGGCGTCGAAGACGACCTCGCCGCCGATGTTCGGCAGGCCGAGGCAGTTGCCGTAACCGCCGATACCCGCGACGACCCCGGGCAGCACCCGCTTGGTGTCGGGGTGGTCGGCCGCGCCGAAGCGCAGCGGGTCCACGACGGCGACCGGGCGGGCGCCCATGGCGAGGATGTCGCGGACGATGCCGCCGACGCCGGTGGCCGCGCCCTGGTAGGGCTCGATGTACGAGGGGTGGTTGTGCGACTCGACCTTGAAGGTGACCGCGTACCCCTGGCCGACGTCCACGACGCCCGCGTTCTCGCCGATGCCGACGAGCATCGCGTCGCTGGCCGGGGCCTTCTCGCCGAACTGCCGCAGATGGACCTTGCTGCTCTTGTACGAGCAGTGCTCGGACCACATGACGGAGTACATGGCCAGCTCGGCGCCGGTGGGACGGCGCTCCAGGATCTCGCGGATCCGGGCGTACTCGTCCTCCTTGAGGCCGAGTTCCTTCCAGGGCTGCTCGGCGTCGGGGGTACCGGTCGCGTGCTTGACCGTGTCGAGGTTCTTGATGGTCATCAGGCGCTTACCAGCTTCTTCAGGATCGAGGTGAAGAATCCGAGGCCGTCGGTACGGCCCGTACCGATCAGCGGCTCCACGGCGTGCTCGGGGTGCGGCATGAGGCCCACGACGTTGCCCGCCGCGTTGGTGACCCCGGCGATGTCGCGCAGCGAACCGTTCGGGTTCCCGTCCAGGTAGCGGAAGGCGACCCGGCCCTCGGCCTCCAGCTCGTCGAGCGTGCGCTCGTCGGCGACGTACCGGCCGTCGATGTTCTTGAGCGGTACGGAGATTTCCTGACCGGCGGAATAGTCGGCGGTCCAGGCGGTGTCCGCGCTCTCCACCCGCAGTTTCTGATCGCGGCAGATGAAGTGGAGATGGTTGTTGCGGAGCATGGCACCCGGAAGGAGATGCGACTCCGTGAGGATCTGGAAGCCGTTGCAGATGCCGAGAACCGGCATACCGGCCTTCGCCTGCTCAATGATCGTTTCCATCACCGGCGAGAACCGGGAGATGGCTCCGGCCCGCAGATAATCGCCGTAACTGAAACCGCCCGCCAGGACAACCGCGTCGACCTGATGGAGATTCTTGTCGCGGTGCCAGAGCGATACGGGCTCGGCACCGGCGATACGGACGGCGCGCAGGCTGTCCCGGTCGTCGAGCGTGCCGGGGAAGGTGACGACTCCGATACGAGAGGTCACTTCGCCCCCTGGTCGGCGGCGCCGACGACCTCGCCGGCACCGGCGGAGACGGACTCGTCGACCTTCACGACGAAGTCCTCGATGACGGTGTTGGCCAGAAAGGTTTCGGCCATCTCGTGGATACGGGCGAGGGCGGCCTCGTCGACCGGCCCCGCCACCTCCAGCTCGAAGCGCTTTCCCTGACGGACGTCGGCGATGCCTTCGAAGCCCAGGCGGGGCAGTGCGCGCTGCACCGCCTGGCCCTGCGGGTCGAGGATCTCCGGCTTGAGCATGACGTCGACTACGACGCGTGCCACGTGCACTCCCGGTGGTGTGGTGCGGCTGGTTCTCGCTGTTGCGTTCTCCGGGGAATCCCCCAGACCCCCCGAGGTACCTCAGCGTACCCGGCCTGAGAATCTACGCGGGTAGATATGTCCGTTTCCCGGATCCGTGTGAACACCGGGGCCGATGGGACCGCCACGGGACAACGCCGGGAAAAATCCCGGAAAAAAAATCACGCCACCCATTGCCGAGGGACACGCTGATGTAATTGGCTGGGCTTCACAATGCGCCCTCTTTCGCTGTACAAAGGAATACAGCGGAAAGAAGCATTGCCCCATAACAGCCGGAAGGCCGGTATCGCAGCACGTCAACACGTTTCCCGCACATGTCGGGCACGTTCAGGCACAAGCGGTACCGCAAGAAAGGACCTGTATCCGTGGCGCAGCGCGTAGTGGTCACGCTCTCCGACGACATCGATGGCGGGGAAGCGGCGGAAACAGTCGCGTTCGGCCTGGACGGGAAGTCGTACGAGATCGACCTCAATCCCGTCAACGCGAAGAAACTGCGGAAGGCCCTGGCACCCTTCATGGCGGCCGGCCGAAAGCAGACAAATGCCAGCAAGCGCGGCAAGTCCCGCACCACCTACCGCCACACGGCGCTCGCGCCCGACCCGGCGGCGGTGCGCGCCTGGGCGCAGTCCCACAAGGTCGAGGTGCCGGCGCGCGGCCGGATCCCCAAGCGGGTGTACGAGGCGTTCCACGAGGCGAGTTGAGCGGCCCGACACCGAGGGACCGAGGGCGGACGGACCAAGGGCTGAGGGACCGAGGGCTGAGGGACCGAGGGCTGAGGGACCGAGGGCTGACGGGGCCGGACGGGGTCACAGGGCGGACGGGGTCATGGGGTGCGCGCCAGGGTCCCGGGCGCCGGTGCGCGGCGCCTCCGGGCGCCGGTGCGCGCCCGGCCCCGCACCGGCGCCCGGCCCGGCCCCGGCATACACGCCGTCGCACGCCGGGCGGAGCCGGTCGAGTGACCTGCGCGCGCACCGAGTTGCACAGCACCCCCTCTGATCGGCTAGAGTTTGGAACACGCCGAGGGGCAAGGCCGAAAGGCCGAAACCCGGGCAGCGTGCGGGTGTAGTTCAGTAGTAGAACGCCCCCTTTCCAAGGGGGAGGCGCAGTGTGCAATTCCTGTCACCCGCTCTACATCACTTCTGGTCCGGCTCAATGGATCAGGTACAGTGATGGTCGCATCGCTCGCCCGATGCAATGCGGACGTAGCTCAGTTGGTAGAGCGCAACCTTGCCAAGGTTGAGGTCGCCAGTTCGAACCTGGTCGTCCGCTCGGAAAAGAAGGCCCTGGTCCTCGGACCAGGGCCTTCTTCGTGCATGGCACCGGGATGACAAATGTCATCGGAGACGGTGACAGCGCACACTGCCGGGCAGCCCGCGCCGCCGGAACCCTGGAGACATGACTCAGGCTTCGACGCGGATCCCGGCTCAGGCGCTCCGGGACGACGGCAGCGCCCCCACCACGGCGATCGACGTGACCGACCTGCGGCGTACGTACACGGGCGGGTTCACGGCGGTCGACGGGATCTCCTTCTCCGTGGCGCGCGGCGAACTTTTCGCGCTGCTCGGCACGAACGGCGCGGGCAAGACGTCCACCGTCGAGTTGCTGGAGGGCCTGTCCCGGCCCAGCGGCGGCGCGATCCGGGTGCTGGGCCACGATCCGTACACCGAACGGGCCACCGTGCGCCCCCGGGTGGGCGTGATGCTCCAGGAGGGCGGCTTCCCCTCCGATCTGACGGTCACGGAAACGGTACGGATGTGCGCGGGCTGCACCAGCGGCGCCCGGCCGACCGGGGAGGCGCTGGAGCTGGTGGGGATGGGCCACCGGGCGGACGTACGGGTCAAACAGCTCTCCGGCGGCGAGAAGCGGCGCCTGGATCTGGCGCTGGCGCTGCTCGGCCGGCCCGAGGTGCTCTTCCTGGACGAGCCGACGACAGGGCTGGATGCCGAAGGGCGGCACGACACCTGGGAGTTGGTGCGGGAGCTGCGGGCGGACGGCACCACCGTGCTGCTGACCACGCACTACCTGGAGGAGGCCGAGACCCTCGCCGACCGACTGGCGATCATGCACAGGGGCCGCATCGTGGCCTCCGGTACCCCGGCCGAGGTGACCGCGGCCCGGCCCGCCCGGATCCGCTTCACCCTGCCCGCCGGCATCGCCCCCGGGCGGCTCCCGCGGTCGCTGGGCGCGGCCGGGCAGAGCGACGGACAGATGGAGATACGGACCCGGCGGCTCCAGCGGGATCTGGGCGAACTCCTGCGCTGGGCCGAGGAGTCGGACGTGGAGCTGGGGGCGCTGGACGCCCGCTCCGCCTCCCTCGAAGAGGCATTTCTCGACATCGCGTCGCAGCGCACGGAGACGGGGGACACACGATGAGCACGACGGACAGCGGCACGGACAGAGCGGACACGGCGATGAAGGCGGGCGAGGCGGGCGATCCGGCCGTGGCGGGCGCGCGGAACGAGCCGCCCGGCGGGCGGCGGACGACGGTCGCCGGGCGGCTCAAGGCGCTCGGCCGGGCCGAGTACGTCCTGCTCGTCCGGAACAGGACAGCGCTCTTCTCGGCGCTGATCGTGCCGGTGGCCATGATCGGCGCGATCAAGATGTCGCTCCAGGAGGTCGACCTGGGCAAGGTCGGGCTGAGCGGTATCGAGGTCGCGATGGCCGGCAGCATCGGCATGGTGCTGATCATGGGCGTGTACGCCAACCTCTCCGCCGCCTACACGGCCCGGCGCGAGGACCTGGTGCTCAAGCGGCTCCGTACGATCGAGGCGTCCGACCGCGAGATCCTGGCCGGTACGGCGCTGCCCGCGGCCGTGCTGGCCTTCGTCCAGTCCTGTCTGATGATCGCGGGGGGTGTGGCGTTCCTGGACGTGCCCGCGCCGCACAGCCCGCTGGTGCTGCTCGGCGGGCTGCTGGCCGGTCTGCTGCTGCTCAGCGCACTGGCGGCGGCGACATCGGCGTTCACCCGTACCGTGGAGAGCGCCCAGATCACCACCATGCCGCTCTTCCTGGTGTCGGTGGTGGGCTCCGGTCTGTTCGTACCGCTGGAAGTGCTGCCCGACCGGGTGGCCTCCGTATGCGAACTGCTGCCCGTGACAGGGGTCATGACCCTGGTCAGGGCGGGCTGGCTGGGTGGTACGGACGGGTCGGACCTGCTCGGCGCCGCGCTGAACGCGCTGGTCTGGATCGTGCTCGCCGCCCTTGCCGTACAGCGGTGGTTCCGCTGGGAGCCGCGCCGCTGAGACGTCGCGGATGTCGGCGGTCGCGGATGCGGCGGTCGAGCGGACTCGTACGAGGCGCCGGTGAGCCGCCGAACGGGGAAAGGACACCTGGGGCCATGACCAGACCGACCGGTCTGCGGACGCTGCGGGACCTGCGGGACCTGCGCCGTACGTCCGCCAGGTCCAACTCCGCCTGGGTGGAGCTGTACACCCGCTACACGTTCTACGCGATGGGCGGTCTCGAATTCGGGGCGAACACCCCGCGTACCCTCGGCGAGGGGCAGTTCTGGACCGCCCTGCTGGTCCTCACGCACTCCGTACTGTGCTGCCTGCTCTCCGTCCGCGCCATGGACTGGCGGCTGGGCCGGCGCCCGCAGCCCGTACCGCTGATGCTGGCCGTGGGCGGGCTGTCGGCGGCCGCGGTGCTCGGGCTGCTCGTGCTGACCGCGACCGGTGCGGTGCCCAAGGACGGAAGGTTCGCCTCCCTGCTGATGACCTTCGCGGGCTTCGGCGTGGCGACCATCACCCTGGGCCTGCGGACGACGGCGCAGCGGGTCCAAACCGTGCTCGCCGCACCGGCGTTGACGGCCCTCGCGACCCTGCCGGCAGGGATGGGGTGGCGCCAGGCCGCCCTGAACTTCGCCGGGGTCACGGCCATGGGCGGGCTGCTCTCCGCCGCCTGCGTCTTCACTCTCTGGCTGGTCGGCGTCGTCTGGGAGCTGGACGGGGCGCACGAGCTGAGAACACGGCTCGCGGTCGCGGAGGAACGGCTGCGCTTCGGCCGCGACCTGCATGACGTCATGGGCCGCAACCTGGCGGTGATCGCGCTGAAGAGCGAACTGGCGGTGCAGCTCGCCGAGCGCGGACGGCCGGAGGCGATGGCCCAGATGACCGAGGTGCAGCGGATCGCGCGGGAGTCGCAGCGGGAGGTGCGCGACGTCGTACGCGGCTACCGTGAGGCCAACCTCCACACCGAGCTGGAAGGCGCCCGGGGCGTGCTGGAGGCGGCCGGCATCGACTGCCGGATCGACGGGATCGAGACGATCGAGGGCGGAATGCCGAACGGCGGCCGGAGCGGTCCGGGCGGTGGGAGCGGTGGGACCGGCCACAGGGGCGTCGGGCTGCCGGCCGGGGTGCAGTCCGCGCTGGGGTGGGTGGTGCGCGAGGCGACGACGAACGTGCTGCGGCACGGGGACCCGCGGCGGTGCACCGTACGGTTGTCGGAGCAGCCGTTGGAGAAGAGTGGTTCCGGTGACTGGGAGGCGGTTCTGACCGTGGAGAACGACGGCGTGCCGGACTCCGCCCCGGACAGGGACGGAGACGGCGACACGGACGGGAACGAGGGCGGGCAGCGGGCGAAGGGGTCCGGGCTCGCCGGACTGCGGGAGCGGCTGGCCGCCGTGGACGGCACCCTGGAGGCGGGCCCCACGGGGAGCGGCGGCTTCCGGGTGACGGCGCGGGTGCCGCTGCCGGAGGAGCGGGCGGAGCCACGGCCGACGACGAGAGCGACGGGCCCGGACGCGGTCACGGACGCGGAGGTGGCGGCCTGATGTCCGTACCTTCCGGACCCTCGTCGCCTTCCGCGCCTTCTTCACCGGCTCCCCCTCCCGTACGGGTGCTGCTGGCCGACGACGAGCATCTGATCCGGGGCGCCGTCGCCGCGCTGCTCGCCCTGGAGGACGATCTGGTCGTCGTCGCCGAGGCGGCCACCGGACCCGAGGCGCTGGCTATGGCGCTGGCCCACCGCCCCGACGTCGCCGTACTGGATCTCCAGATGCCGGGGGCGGACGGTGTGAAAGTCGCCACATCACTCCGCACCGAACTGCCCGGCTGCCGGACGATGATCGTGACGAGCCACGGCAGGCCCGGCCATCTCAAGCGGGCGCTGGCGGCCGGAGTGCGCGGCTTCGTGCCCAAGACGGTCAGCGCACGGCAGCTCGCCGAGATCATCCGTGCCGTCCACGCCGGTAATCGTTTCATCGACCCGGAGTTGGCGGCCGACGCGATCTCCGCCGGGGACTCGCCGCTGACCGCCAGGGAGGCCGAGGTCCTGGAGCTGGCGGTGGACGGTGCCCCGATCGCGGAGATCGCCGAGCGCGCCTCCCTCTCGCAGGGGACCGTACGGAACTACCTCTCGTCCGCGGCCACCAAGCTGGGGGCGGAGAACCGGCATACGGCGGTGCGTCTCGCACGCGAGCGCGGTTGGGTATAGTTGGCCTCGCGCCGCCGCGCAGCAGTACGGAAGCACAGCAGCGCGCATGCGGACGTAGCTCAGTTGGTAGAGCGCAACCTTGCCAAGGTTGAGGTCGCCAGTTCGAACCTGGTCGTCCGCTCAGAGAAACGGGAAGCCCCCGGCCGAATCGGCCGGGGGCTTTTCGCTGCCTCGGCCCCTGCCGGCTGTCCTGGCCCCTACCAGCTCTTGCCGGTGAGGAGTTCGTACGCCTCCAGGTACTTCGCCCGGGTCGCGTCCACGATCTCCTGCGGCAGCGGGGGCGGCGGCCGCTCGCTCGTACGGTCCCAGCCGGAGGCCGGCGAGGTCAGCCAGTCGCGTACGTACTGCTTGTCGTACGAGGGCTGCGCACGGCCCGGCTCCCAGGTGGCGGCGGGCCAGAAGCGCGAGGAGTCGGGCGTCAGCACCTCGTCCGCGATCACCAGGCGTTCACCGTCGAAGCCGAACTCGAACTTCGTGTCGGCGAGGATGATGCCCCGGTCGCGGGCGATGTCGCGGGCCCGGCCGTAGACGTCCAGGGTCGTCCGGCGCAGCAGGGACGCGTTCTCGGCGCCGATCAGGCGGACCACCTCGTCGTACGCCACGTTCTCGTCGTGGTCCCCGACGGCCGCCTTCGTGGCGGGGGTGAAGATCGGGGCGGGCAGCTCGGACCCGTCGACCAGCCCTTCCGGGAGTGCGAGCCCGCAGACGGTGCGGGTCCCCCGGTACTCGGCGAGCCCCGAGCCGGTGAGGTAGCCGCGCGCGACGCACTCCACCGGGACCATGTCGAGCGACTGGCAGACGAGCGTGCGGCCGGCCCAGTCTGCGGGGGCGCCCGCGGGCAGGTCGGTGGAGATCACATGGTTCGGGACGAGGTCCGTCAGCCGCTCGAACCACCAGAGCGAGAGCTGGGTGAGGACCCGGCCCTTGTCCGGGATCTCGGTGGGCAGGACCCAGTCGTACGCGGACAGGCGGTCGCTCGCGACCATCACGAGGTCGCCCGCCTCGTTGCGGTACAGATCGCGCACCTTGCCGGTGTGGATGTGCACCAGACCCGGCACCTGAACGGGCTCGGGCTTTTCTACGAATCCGGACACGGTTCCTCCCCGTGGTTCTGTCCGATCTAGGAGATCGCCTTGATTCTCCCGTATGCCGGAAGCCGCAGCTCGCAGGGGTGGCCGGACGTGTACGTGTCCTGCCGGGTCACCCGGTCCGGGCCTGCCCGTCCGGGCCCCCCGGGGTGGTCGGTCCTGATGGTCGGTCCTGGTGGTCGGTCCGGTCAGTCGCGTTTGCAGATCCGGTCGAGGAGGTTGGCGGTCGCGCGCTGGATCCGTGCGTCGACATGGCCGGGGCGGTCCAGCGCCGGGGACCAGGCGAAGGTGCCCGAGGCGAAGACGAGCGCGCCGGACGGGGCACGGTAGAGCGATGTCTCCTGGTGGCGCTTGGCATTCTCGCTGTCGCGGTACGGGGAGTGCGCGAGCAGGATCCGGTCCTGGTGCTCGGGCAGCGCCGTACGCGGGAAATAGCGGTCCGCCTCGCCCGCGACCAGCCCCGCGATCTCATCGCCCTCGACCGCGCCGACGGCCTCCCAGAGCCAGTGGTGGGCGTTCCGTACGACGAGGGGGTGCGGCTCGGGGACCCGGCCGGCGTACTGGATGCCGAGGAGTTGCTGCTCCGCCCTGTCCACCTCGCGCCAGAGCGCGGAGCGCCCGGGGCCGCGGCGCTTGCGGCAGGTGAGGAGGCGGTCGGGAACGCCGGAGGCCGAAGGGCCCAGCTCCACCTGCCAGTAGAGGGAGTTGGCGGAGAGGAAGACGAGCGAGGTGCCGTGATCGCGGGCGGCCTCGACGGTGGTGCGCATGGGCACGGACCAGTACTCGTCGTGGCCGGGGAAGATCAGGCCCCGGTAGCGGGTCGGGTCGACGCGGCCCGCGTGCAGATCGCGGGCGTCGGCGTACGCGAGGTCGTACCCGTAACGCTCGGCCCAGCGGATGAAGTCGTAGGCGTGGCCCACATGGAGGGGCAGTCCCGCGCCCGCGTAGGGGCGGTCGAAGGAGACGGTCGTCGCGGCGTCCCGCTCGCCGAGGAGCCGGCCCTGTTCGTCCCAGGCGTGGTAGAGGCTGGCGCCGGTGTGGCCGTCCTCCGGATAGAGGTTGTACGCCTGCCAGGTGATGTCGGGGAGCAGGAGGAGCAGATCGGCGGGGTGGCTGTCGCGGACCGTGAAGGGGACGTGGGAGCGGTAGCCGTCGACCGTGGTGAGGACGGCGACGTAGGCGCCGAGGGACCAGTACGACGGCACCTGGAGCCGCCAGGAGAGCCACCAGTGGTGGCAGGAGACCGTGCGGTCGGCGGCGAGGGGCGGGGACTGGACGATACCGGCGAGACGCGGGCTCGTGGTGATCTTGAAGGCGCCGTCGCCTCCGTAGTGCCCGATCCGGTAGATGTCGACGAAGAAGTCCTGCGGCGGGTCGACGGTGACATGGAAGTCGATCGACTCGCCCGGGGCCACGGCTCCGTTGGACACGAAGCCCTTGATCTGGCCCCGTACGTCGTCGGCGGTACGGGGGCCGCCGCTGCGGCCCGCGCTCAGCGTCGGGTCCGCGTACCAGGGGACGACCTGGCCGGTGTCGTCGAGATAGTTCTCGCTGCCGCGCAGCCACGGCAGTGGGCCCTGGCCGAACGGGTCGCTGACCGCGTGGGCGAGAGCGCCCGATTCCCACCGCCGGATCTGGTCCGCCCCCATGGTGCGCCCCTCCTCCGTGCCGCCGCGCCCGCGGGGGGCACGGATATTGATGCACGCGTCGATACGTGCGCCGACGCGCCGGTATGACGACGGTGATACGGCCGTTTGACCGGTCGGTGACACGGTCGACGGTCGGCTCCGGACACCAGCACATCACAAAACGCGTGCGGCCCGTCACCGTTCGTCGCGAATTGATGTGAGCGGAACACGCCGCTCCGGAACTCGGGCCGGGGTGGGTGGTTGGCGGCACGGGGGCCAAATGTCCGCGCAGGAGGGCGAAACGGAACCCACGGCGACGGGAGAGGGGAACGCATTCGGCCACCCCGAAGGGACAGTTCCGCGATTCGGGGCGCGGCCTCATCGCGTACGGGGCAGAGAGGGAGGCGTCGGGAGGCTGCGGTGAGGACCGGGGGCAGGGCGAGGCGTACGGCCGCTCTCAGAGGACCGGGGGCAGGGCGAGGCGTACGGCCGCTCTCACACCAGGCGTACGGGCTTCTCCGCGCGGACGCCCAGGGAGGCCAGCCACGAGCGCAGCGGCTCCGCGTCGCCTCCCTCGACCAGGCTGAGAACGCGCCCGCCGAGCTCGGCCCTGCGCACGCCGTCGACCAGCAGGGCCGGGCCGTCGAGCCAGTCCAGGCCGGGGGCGGCGCCCGCCGTGTCGACGGCGGAGCAGCAGACCATCGCCGTGACGTGATCGGCCAGCAGCTCACGGCCGGTGCGGGGCGGCTGGAGCGGGAAGAGGGGCAGCGGGTCGGTGCCCCAGAGCGCGAGGGCGTCGCCCCCGGCCTCTGCGGGGGCGACGGGGGCCGCCGCCTCCTCCCTGGCCAGCTCGGCGCTGATACCGGCGGCGAGGGCTTCACCGGGCTCGCCGCCCGCGCCGCCGGGACCGGCGAGATGTTCCATGACGCGCGCCAGGGTGGGCCCCTGCACGGCGCGGGAACTCCCGGAGCCCACCAGGCGGTCGGCGCCGTCATGGCCGTGACCAAGGCCGCGACCAGGGCCGAACGCGGAGCCGGAGCCGCGCGCACCCGAACCGACGCCCGTACCCACGCCCGTACTGACGATCCCCTTGCTCACGCCCGTACCGGCCCCGGCGCCGCCCTCCATGCTGTCCAGGACGCGGTGCAGCCGGGCCGCCTCCGTACGCCACTTGCGGTCGACGACCTCCTCCGGGTACTGCTGCCAGTCCACCGGGGACCAGTCGGGGCCCGCCTCGGCCGGGCCGCCGTGGAAGAGGCGGGCGGCGAGCAGGGAGGCCGCTTCGTCGACCGTGCCCGGCTCTTCGAGCAGGTCACAGGCGGGGCGCTCGCCGAGCCGGGAGGCGAAGCCCTCGGCGAGGCGGTCGCGGCGGGACAGCTCCGTCAGGGCCGAGACCACACCGGCGTCCAGCCGGGAGGGCCAGCGGCCCATGCGCCAGGCGGGCAGTGCGACGCGCGTGAGCAGCCGGTCCCACCCCGCGTACGCCAGGCCCACCTGTTCCTGGGCGACGATCCGCAGGCCGTAGTCGACCGCCTGGGCGCGCTCGGACGCGGCGGAGGCGACGCCGCGCTCCATCAGCGCCGCGTGCTCGCCGCAGCCGCGCAGCAGCACGCGGGCGACGCGCCCGACGGCGCCGAGGGCCACTCTGCGGACCGGTCCGAGCCCGGGGGCCGCCGCGACGGCCACCGCCGCGTCGAGGCCCCGTACGAAGCGGCGGGCGGCGGCTATGTCCGGGTGCGCCGAGAGCCCCGTACCGGCGACGACCGGGGCGAGGACGGCACGCAGCTCGGCGACGCGCATCCACCAGAGGAAGGGCGAGCCGATCACGAGGACAGGGGTGGCGACGGCTTCGCGCCGGGCCTCACCGGCCCTCGCGCCGGCGGCCGATTCGGCGCCCCGTCCGCCGGCGGAACCGGCCGCTCCGGCCGGGGAAAGAATCGCCCGCCCGAGTGCACGATCGAACACCCGTTCACGCGTCGGAATGTGCCCCGGATGCGTACGGTCCTCCAGCCAACTGTCGCAGTCCGGGGTCAGCGCTATGGCGGAGGGAGCGGGAACCTCAAGGCGCTCCGCGAGATCGCGGACCAGTCGGTAGAGATCGGGCGCGGCCTTCTCCGATACCGCGACGGTGGGGCTGAGGGCGGGCTTGGCGCGCACGACGACGACGGCGACAGCGGCGGCGAGCGCCAGCACGGCCACGGCGAGAGTCGTCACCACCCAGCGCGCGACATTCCACCCCGCGCCGTCGAGATGCCCCGTCGCTCCGCCGGCCAGCAGCACGACGGCGACGGCCGCCGGCAGCAGCGCGACGCCCATCGCCCTGCCGCGCAGCCGCAGCACGGCGAGCGCGCGGACACGGGCGCCCTGAGCGCCCAGCTCGTCACCGATCCCGGAACCGGACATGGTCGGACCTCACCCCCTCTGCCGTGTCGGCTGCGTTGCTCACTCCCCCACTGTGGCACCCGCCACTGACATCGCAATGCCGGTGGGCCAAGTGCCGGAACGCATGCGCCGCACCCTAGTTGGGCCCCGGAGACCCGTCATCCGGATGGCCCAACCGTCACCCGATGGAATGGCTCTGGTCAAAGCTGCTGACGAGCAGGTCCCAGGGGCTCCCTCGGCGCTCCCCGTACCCCCCGTACGTCCGCGAGCCGTGGCCCGGACAACGGGGCTACGGCTCGCGGACGTACACGACACAGCGAAGAAGAGGGCGGGCGGAGCAGGGCAGGGACGGAGGCCGCGGCCGGATCAGCCCTCCGAGGCGCCGGCGGCGGCGCGCGCGATGTCCGTACGGTGCTGGGAACCCGCGAGGCGGATCCGGCCCAGCGCCGTGTACGCGCGCTCGCGGGCCTGCGTCAGGTCCTTGCCGGTGGCCGTCACGGACAGCACGCGCCCGCCTGCGCTGACCACCGCGTCGCCTCCGTCACCGCTCTCCAGCCGGGTTCCGGCGTGCAGGACGTACGCGTCGGGTCCATCCTGGGCCGCCACCTCGTCGAGCCCTTCGATCGGGTCGCCGGTGCGCGGGGTGTCCGGGTAGTTGTGCGAGGCGACGACCACCGTGACCGCCGCGTCGTCGCGCCAGGCCAGCGGGGGGTGCGCCGCGAGGTCCCCCTCGGCCGCCGCCAGCAGGACACCCGCCAGCGGGGTCCTGAGGCGGGCCAGGACCACCTGGGTCTCGGGGTCGCCGAAGCGGGCGTTGAACTCGATGACCCGTACGCCGCGGCCGGTGATCGCCAGGCCCGCGTACAGCAGCCCGGCGAACGGCGTGCCCCGGCGGCGCAGTTCGTCGACCGTGGGCTGGAGGACGGTCTCCAGGACCTCGTCCACGAGCTTGGGATCGGCCCACGGGAGGGGCGAGTACGCGCCCATGCCACCGGTGTTGGGGCCCTCGTCGCCGTCGAGCGCGCGCTTGAAGTCCTGCGCGGGCTGGAGCGGCAGCACCGTCTCGCCGTCGGTGATCGCGAAGAGGGAGACCTCGGGGCCGTCGAGGAACTCCTCGATGACGACACGGCCGCAGGCCAGCCCGTGCTCACGGGCCACCGCGACATCGTCGGTCACGACGACGCCCTTGCCGGCCGCGAGCCCGTCGTCCTTGACGACGTAGGGCGGGCCGAACGCGTCGAGCGCGTCGTCGATCTGCTGGGCGGTGGTGCAGACGTAACTGCGCGCCGTCGGGACGTTCGCCGCGGCCATCACGTCCTTGGCGAACGCCTTGGAGCCCTCCAGCTCGGCGGCCTCCTTCGACGGGCCGAAGCAGGGGATGCCCGCCTTCCGTACGGCGTCGGCGACCCCGGCCACCAGCGGCGCCTCGGGTCCGACGACGACGAGATCCGCCTCCAGCTCGGTGGCGAGACGGGCCACGGCCGCGCCGTCCAGCGCGTCCACCGGGTGCGACTCGGCCACCTCGGCGGTGCCGGCGTTGCCGGGCGCGCAGTGGAGAGCGGTGACCTCGGGGTCGAGGGAGAGAGAGCGGCACAGGGCGTGTTCGCGGGCGCCGCCGCCGATGACAAGGACCTTCACGTGAGGCAGCCTAGCCGGGCGGGGGCGCAGGCCCGTGTGCGGGCCGTGGGATGAGACGCCGAAGGGCGGCCCGTCATTCGTTCGTGTATTCCTCCACCACCGTCGCCCCCAGCTCGCGGACGATCAGGTCGTGGCCGGAGAGCGCGGAGTCGACAAGATCCGGATCGTCCTCCTCCGCCGTGTCGTCCTCCGGGGCCACGGTGTGCTGCGGGGGCGGTGAGGCGGGTCTGCTGTCGGGGCGCGGCGGCTCGGGGCGGGAGGGCGCGGCGGGGCGCGGCGCCTGGGAGGCGGGGCCGGAACCTGAACCAGGTCCTGGGCCCGCGCCGGGACCGGGGCCCGGGGCGGGGCTTGTGGGGGCGCCGTAACCGCCACCGCCGGACGGGGCTCCCGCGCCGCCACCGGGAGCGCCGTAACCCCCTCCGCCGTACCCCCCGCCACCGCCGCCGGAGGGTGCCGGGGGCGGGGTGCCGCCGGACGGATCGACGATCGCCTCGATCTTCCACTGCACATGGAACTGCTCGGCGAGGGCCTGCTTGAGCACGGCCTCGCTGCCGCTGCTCGTGAAGTTGTCGCGGGCGCCCGCGTTGATGAAGCCGACCTGGAGCGTTGTTCCGTCGAACCCCGCGACCTGCGCGTTCTGGCTGAGCAGGATCCAGGTGAAGCGGCGGCGGTTCTTGACGGCCTCCAGGATGTCCGGCCACATGTGCCGTACCTGACCGGCGCCCTGCGCCATCCCCGGGCTCGCCGCGCCCGCGGCGGGGCCGGAGGTGGGGACGGGCGCGGAGGCGGGCGGCGGGGCCGGCTCGGCGGCCGCCTGGCGCACACCCTGCCCCGGCGTGGAGGCGGTGGGCCAGCCGCCGGGACGCCGCCCGGTCTCGGCGGCGCCAGAGCCTGGCCCCGGGCCGGCGCCGGGCCAGGCCCCGGGCCGCTGGGGCTCGGCGGCAGGGGCGGGCGCGGGCGGCGGCGTGGGGGCGGGCGGAGCCGGCGCCGCCTGCGCGGCGGCCTGCGCGGCCTGCGCGGCTGCCGCCGCCCGGGCGGCGGCAGCCGCCGGGTCCTCCACCGGCGCGGGCGGCGGTACGGCGGCGTGGCTGTCCGGACCGGGAACGTAGCCGGCGGCGGGCCCGGCCCCGCCGCCGGAGAAAGCTGCCCCGGCGACCGAGGCCGAGGCGGCGGCGCCCCGCTCCAGTCGGTCGAGGCGGGCCTGGACCGACCGCTCGTCGTCGAACGCGGCGGGCAGCAGCACCCGTGCGCAGATCAGCTCCAACTGGAGCCGCGGCGACGTCGCGCCCCGCATCTCCGTCAGCCCCGTATTGACGAGATCGGCGGCCCGGCTCAGCTCGGCCGCCCCGAAGACGGACGCCTGGGCCTGCATCCGTTCGACGACATCGGCGGGGGCGTCGATCAGCCCCTTCTCCCCCGCGTCCGGCACGGCGGCCAGAATGACCAGGTCACGAAGGCGCTCCAGCAGATCGGCGACGAAGCGCCGCGGATCGTTGCCGCCCTCGATGACCTGATCCACGACCTCGAAGGCCGCGCCCCCGTCCCCCGCGGCGAACGCGTCCACCACGGCGTCCAGCAGCGAACCGTCCGTATACCCGAGCAGGGCCGTGGCCATGGCGTACGTCACACCGTCGTCGGCCGCGCCCGCCAGCAACTGGTCCATCACGGACATCGAGTCACGCACGGACCCGGCACCGGCCCGTACGACCAGGGGCAGCACCCCGTCGGCGACGACGGCGCCCTCCCTGCCGCACACCTCGGCGAGATAGTCGCGCAGCGTCCCTGGCGGCACCAGCCGGAACGGGTAGTGGTGCGTACGCGACCGGATCGTCCCGATGACCTTCTCGGGCTCGGTGGTCGCGAAGATGAACTTGAGATGCTCCGGCGGCTCCTCGACCACCTTCAGCAGGGCGTTGAACCCCGCCGAGGTGACCATGTGCGCCTCGTCGATGATGTAGATCTTGTAACGACTGCCGGCGGGCCCGAAGAACGCCTTCTCCCGCAGATCACGCGCGTCGTCCACACCACCGTGCGAAGCGGCGTCGATCTCGATGACATCGATCGACCCCGGCCCGTTCCTGGCCAGGTCACGGCAGGACTGACACGTACCGCACGGCGTGGGCGTGGGCCCCTGCTCGCAGTTCAGACAGCGCGCGAGAATGCGCGCACTGGTCGTCTTCCCACAGCCACGCGGCCCGCTGAACAGGTAGGCGTGGTTGACCCGGTTGTTGCGCAGGGCCTGCTGCAGCGGGTCAGTGACATGCTCCTGCCCGATGACCTCGGCGAAGGACTCGGGGCGATAACGGCGGTACAGCGCAAGGGACGACACACCTACGACGATATCGGCCCCCTACGACAAAGCCCCCTCCACCGCCACCCACAACGCAAGCGCCCCCCACGCACCCGCCAGAGCCGACCTACCCTTGCTGCCTTCCGGCCCTGGGGGAGTTCAGTCAGATAGCGCCACGTGAGGGGCTCCGCACACAGTACCCGATCCAGACCCCGGCGAACGAGTTCGCGAGCACGGCCCAGCGTCTTGTATTGTTTGCGGCGGAGGATTCGCCTAGTGGCCTAGGGCGCACGCTTGGAAAGCGTGTTGGGGGCAACCCCTCACGAGTTCGAATCTCGTATCCTCCGCCATTGCTCTCACCGGGCAATACGTCGAAGGCCCCCGCAGCTCGCTGCGGGGGCCTTCGACGTTGAGGGTTGCAGTTTGGGTTGCAGTCGTCACGGTCCCCGCCGATCCGACGCCCGCTGCACGCACTGCGAAGACGATCCCCGCGTGCCATCACCTGCTACGCCCCATGTCGAGCCGAGAGGCACCACCCGTGGACTCTGGTGCCATCTGTCCGACCGCTCCACGGATGTGAGGCGCTCAGTCACCCCACGAGACGGTGCGGCGCCAAGTAGCATCATCTGACCGATATGACGGGTCATCAAGCACATCAGGGCCATAGGGGTGGAAGGTGGCAGTCGAGCCCGTGTCCATGAAGCCAATCAGTCCGGCTGCGTACGGTGCGCTGGGGGCCGCCCTCAAGCACATCTTCTGGTACAAGAACGACCTGGAGGGCTTCATCCGCCGGTGGGCTAAGGGCCACCCGGAGCTGGTTGCCGGGATCAACTTCTCCGGGTACAAGTGGCAAACGGCCGAGGACTTCGTAGATCGTCTCCATGCAGATGAGACGCGCTATACGGAGCTTGCTCTACGGCTCATGGTTGAAGTCTCAGAGATGACCAGCTTCCCCAAGCTGCGGCGACTATCGGACGCCGACGCACTCATAGCCGAGGCGCGGGAAGCCGTTTTCGAGCTGAAAAAGTGCATCGACCGCCACCGCGGCCTGATCGCTGACGATGCCAAGTTCGCCAACGATCTCGCGGCTCACCAAGCGGTCACGGACAGCCGGCGCAGCTTCTCCGAGCGGCTGAGCGAGCTGAAGAGCGAGTTCCTGCGCCTTGAGGCAGAACCCAACCGCCAGAAGGCTGGACGCGAGTTCGAGCCCTTCCTCAACCGGCTGTTCCGCCTGTTCGATCTGGACCCAAGACTGTCCTACAACCTGCCCTACGAGCAGATCGATGGATCCATCACATACGACACTGACGTCTATGTCGTAGAAGCGAAGTGGCTCAAGGAACCAGTCGAGGTCCACTACCTCGGTAGCTTCGTCGAGAAGGTGCGGCACAAGACCACGAACACGCTCGGGCTGTACATCAGCGTCCATGGCTTTACCAAGGGGGCCAGGGAGCGCTACGCCGACGGCACCTGCTTCATCACGATGGAGGGAGTGGACCTCTTCGTAGTGCTGGATGGCCACATCACGCTCGACGAACTTCTCAGCCGTAAGAAGAGACATGCCAACGACACCGGAAGCTGCTACTTCCCTGCGTCACTGATTCTGAGCGAGTAGCCAGCGCACGAGAGATCGACGACGCCGGGCAGATGGCTGCGTCAGCGGGTGACCTGAAACCCACGCGAGGGGGAGGCCGAGGAGCTTCCCCCACGGCCTCCCCCTCGCACTCGGTGCCTCTCGCTGCTACCGATACCTACTGGCAGGCGGCCCCTCCGGCAGTGGCCAGAGCAGGCCACCGATCTTGTCAGCGGTGTCCGTGAGCACCCGGTTGGTGAGGTGCTGGTAGCGGCGGCGCATCCGGGCGGACTTGCCGGGCTCCCAGCCCATGATCGCGTCAACGACCGTGTCGGGAACGCCAAGGATCAGCAGGACGGTCGCGGCCGTGTGGCGGGCGTCGTGGAGGCGGCCCGCGCGCAGACCGGCCGCCTTGAGGAGGTCCTTCCACTCGTGGTGGTCGGTGTTCGGGTTGAGGGGCTCGCCGGTTGGGGAGGCGAAGACGTACCCCTTCTCCGTCCAGAGGTCGCCGGCCAGTCGGCGCTCTCGCTCCTGCGCACGTCGGTGCTGAAGCAGAAGCTGCACCAAGGGCTCGGGAATGCCGATGGGCCGACGTCCGGCGCGGGACTTGGTGTCCTTGGTCTCACGGCGGATGTTGACCTCCTGAGAGGGCGTTAAGTCCGTTTCTGGTAGCGGCCGCGTCCGGGTTGTTCGAGGAGTCCCTGGCGGACGAGTCGTCCCAGGCGGAAGCGGGTGACGTTGATCGAGGGCTCGTCGGTGGGCAGGCCGAGGTGTTCGTGCAGATCACGGACGCGGAACACCTTCCCGGGGTGCTCGTTGAACGTGGTCACGATGCGCTGGTAGACGGTTGCGGTGGCGGTCTCCGAGGGGGCCGTTGCGTGGTCGGGTGGGGTGAGTCCGTCGATGACCTTGCGGGCCGCCGCGAGCTCGGCCAGGCGGGCTTCGGTCTCGGCGAGGGTGGTGGTGAGCCGCTCGATCTGCTCGCGCAGGTGGTCGGCGCGGGCGGCGGTCTCATCGTGCTCGGTCTGCAGCAGCCGCAGGAGTTCGTGGACGTTCACGCGGCCAGCTCCATGTCGTCGCGCCAGGTGGGGGTAGGGGTGGTGAGGCGGCGGAGCATGCCGGCGGTGGAGGCCCAGTAGACGCGCGAGGCCGCGTTGTCGGGCCGGTGATCGTAGTCGCGGGCCAGGCGCCGGTGCAGCATGAGGGTGCCGTTGACCTGCTCGACCACCCACCGCTTCGGTTGCGGGACGAAGCCCTTGCCTGCGTCGCCGGGGTTGCGGCGGACCACCTCGACGGTGATGTCCTTCACCGCCCCGTGGATGATCACGGCGTCCTTGAAGCCCTGGTCGACCAGGACATTCTCCAGGCGCATCCCGCACCGCTCGGCCGCCTGGTCCAGCAGGGCGATGCCGGCTTCGTTGTCGTGCGCGCTCGCGGCGAGGATCACCACGCCGATGACCAGACCCAGCACGTCGACGGCCAGTCCCCGCTTCCTGCATATTTCGCCCCTCCCGCATTCCGGCTCGTCGGGCAAGCCCGCCTTCGCGGATAAACCCTGCCGCACGCCGCCTGCCGCCCCAGGGGACGCGCAGTCCAGTGCCCCCTGGGGCAGCCTGGTCCTCCACCTCGCGCTGTCCCGCATTCACGACGCCATGCCCGCATGGCGCGGTCGAACCACGCCGTCATTGCCGGGGGTGTCGGATCCTGGCGCTCCCCAAGCATGTCCCGGCAAGTGGCGGCTGCCCAGAAGCCAGGAGTACGCTTTATGGAAGCGTACTTCTATTTTCAGGATACCCATGGACAAGCCTGCCGAGATGTTCGATCGGGAGTACGAGTGGTCGGCGCTGAGCCGGTTCATCACCGATCCTCAGCCAGGCGCGACCCTGGGCGTAGTCTCCGGGCGTCGCCGCCAGGGCAAGACGTTCCTACTGGATGCCGCCTGCCGTGCCGCCGGAGGGTTCTACTTCGGTGCCACCGAGGCCGCCGATGCCGAGTCGCTACGGCGAATCAGTACCGCGCTGACCGCGCATGTCCGACCGGCCAGCCCGTTCCACTTCGCCAACTGGGCGGAGGCCGTCGACGCACTGCTCGCGCTCGGCGCCGAGCGGCCCGTCCCCGTGGTGATCGACGAGTTTCCGTACCTCGCCAAGGCCAACCCGGAACTGCCCTCGATCGTCCAAGAGGCGCTGCGGCCACTCCGTGACCAACGCACCGGCTCCCGTACCAGGCTACTGCTGTGCGGCTCGGCTCTGTCCTTCATGGGCCGGCTGCTGTCGGGCAGCGCCCCACTGCGCGGACGGGCGGGGCTGGAACTGGTGGTCCGCCCCTTGGACCACCGTCTTGCCGCCGAGTTCTGGGACATCACCGACGTCCACCTCGCCATGAAGGTGAACGCAATCGTGGGCGGCACTCCCGCCTACCGGCGCGAATTCGCACGCGGAGACACACCGAAGGGTCCGGAGGACTTCGACGACTGGGTCGTCCGAACCGTCCTCAATCCCGAAACCCCGCTCTTCCGCGAGGCCCGCTACCTGCTGGCCGAAGAGCCCGACCTCCGCGACACCGCCTTGTACCTGTCCGTCCTGGCCGCCGTGGCCGACGGCAACGCCACCCGCGGAGGCATGGCCGGCTACCTGGAACGCAAGGCCACCGACATCGCCCACCCCATCAACGTCCTCGAAGACGCGGGCCTCCTCCACCGGGACGCCGACGTCTTCCGCGACAACCGGCCCACCTACCGCATCGCCGAACCACTGATCGGCTTCTACCACGCGATCATGCGACCGGTCTGGGACCAGCTGGAGCGCCCCGGCAGCGCGACACGGGTCTGGCAGGCCAGCCGTCGCCGCTTCGTCAGCAACGTCCTCGGGCCCCACTTCGAACAAGTCTGCCGCAACTGGGCCCTGCACCACGCCGACCCCGATCTGCTCGGTGGCCTGCCCGCCCGCGTCGGCCACGGCGTCGTCCACGACCCCAAGGCCCGCACCGGCCACGAGGTCGACGTGGCGGTCATCGGCATCGCAGACGGCGCCAAGCCGCCACTCCTCGCCATCGGGGAGGCCAAGTGGAACGACACCATGGGCGCCGCACACATCGAACGCCTCCGACACATCCGCGACCTCATCACCGTGGCAAGCCGCTACGACACCACCAACACCCGACTCATCTGCTTCAGCGGAGCCGGATTCAACGCCAAGGCGCACGCCGCTGCAGCGGCGCACCCGGACATCCGACTGATCGACCTGGCAAACCTCTACGACCGGTTCTGACGTATACCCAACGCAGTCGTGGCCGGCAGGAACACAGTGGTGAGCACCACCCTGCCGTCGGCGCTGCGGCACACCACTTGCAGCCCTTCGACGACAGAGGTCAGCCTTGTCTGTTGTCCGCTCTACCAAGGTTCCCGAAGGACGCAGAGCACAACCGCCCGAGCCGGCCGCTTCCACATGGGACGTTGATCCGATGGGCAGCCCCAGGCCCTGGATGCCTGGCGTGTCACCACCGACGATGCCGATGTGGCCGCCCGTGTCGCCGGCTTCCTGGGGGCGAACCTCAACCGAATGAAGGGGGAGGCGGTGGCCTTGCCTACGAGGTGCTGACGAGCCGCGAGAGCGTACGCGTTCTCCTGGACGGGCCCGACGCGGTGGCGGCACACATGGTCCTCCGGGGCAGTGCGGGCCTCATCCACCACGGCGACGGCGTGGAGTTCCTGTCGCCGGCAGAGAAGAAGGGCCGGCCCTGCGGCTGCCCTCCACTGCTTGAGGACAGGAAGCTGGCGGCCAAGGCCATGCGCGGCCCGACGCCTTCCGTCGACATCACCTTCCAGATCGCCGCGGCGCCCGAACTCGGCGCGTTCCACTTCATGACGGGCTCGTGGCAGATGGCCGCGCAGCTCTCAGACCTGACGGACGCGCTGGAACGTGTCGACGGCCCGGCCGTCTGCGACCTCACCATGGAGTTCGTCGTCTACACGACCAAGACGGGCAGAGGAATCTGCTGTCGAAAGCCGGTGGTCACGGTGCTCGGCAGCCCCGACACCGTTGCGCCCGAACCACCATCGGCGGCCGAACCCACGCCTGCTCCAGCAGCGTCTGCGCCCCGCCGCAAAGCCCGGCCGGCCGGCCCCTGAGCCCACCACCACATCCACACCGGAGTCGAGCCACTCGGTCAGCGTGAATGCCGTTCTGCTCCGCCGTGCAGCCCAGGTGCTGGGCACCGGCGACCACCAGGAAACCGTCATCGCCGCCCTGTCCGAGATCGTCGCAAAACGTCAGCAGTACACGGAGCTTGGCCTACTGCGAGAACATGTCGAACGCATCGCCGCCATCGCGGGGCAAGCGCTCCAAGGCCGAGATTCCTCACTCGCCTGACGGACGCCGACCGTCTCGCAGTGATTACCGGCAGCCGGGGCAGCTGGTCTCAGTTCTGGTCTCATTCACCTCCGTTCGAGGCTGTTCGGAAGTGTCTAAGCCGAACGCTCCACCGCAGGTCAGGATAGACACGGCCCCCACCGGACGGCCAGACGAAGACTTGGAAAGCGTGTTGGGGGCAACCTCTCACGAGTTCGAATCTCGTATCCTCCACCATTGCTCTCACCGGGCAATACGTCGAAGGGCCCCACCGGTCGCGGTGGGGCCCTTCGACGTTGGTGGTCTCACTTCGAGGCCGCAGTAGAGCCGGCGGAAGCTGTCCACCCATGCGTTGCCGTCATCGATGGCTGCCGGGGTGGGCGGGCCGCCGCGCCGAACTCGGCGATCCCCTGCTTCACCTGATGCGGTACGCCCGCTTCCGTCAGCCCGGCTCAGCCCTCGCGGTCAGTGGCCCAGGGCGGATGCCGGGGCCGATCCGGCGCTGTTCTTCTCCGCGTCGGCGAAGAGGAGGGTGGGTTCGGCCAGGATGTCGCGGCCGGCCTCGCTCTTGTAGATCTCGTCGACGCTGCCGAACCTGGCCTCGGAGTAGTCGAGATCGAGCAGTGCGGCGGCCTGCCGGACGGATGCCTCGTCGGGGCCCTCGATCTCGACGAACGTCGGGAGGGCAGGCCAGGTGTCGAAGTCGAAGGCGACCTCGCCCAGGCGCCACTCCTCGCGGTAGTTCTCCTGGTAGCGGACCTCGCGCATGCCGACGTTCCGGAGAATCTCGGCCATGGCGTGCAGGTCCGTGACCTCGGTCTCGATCTCTGTGGTGCCGTCGATCGTGGTCGCGTCGGTGACCTGCTTGAGCGTGAGCGTCGAGCGCGTGCCCTCGTCGCGCAGGCGTACCCAGGCACCGCTGTCGAGAGCGTCGTTCTCGAAGATCTTGCGGGTGAGGAGGGTGCGAGGGAACGCCTGGACGGCACCGAGCGTGGCCAGCCGGGCCTGAAGGTCGGCTACGTCGATGGCCAGGAACTTGGCCTCGTACTCGTGCTTCATGAGTCCTTCTTCTCCTGGTACAGGGAGGAGCTGGGTGTGTGAGCCGCGAGGAGCAGGCCCATACGGTGGGTGTGGTCGCGGAGCTGCCCGACGTAGGCCCGCTCGGTGAATTCGTTGGTCCGCAGGGTCAGCAGAACATCCCAGTCGCCGATGAGGTGGCGTCGCAGTTTCTCCGGCGAGGTGTAGTGCTCGATCAGGTAGTGGCGCTGCGTGACGGGCATCATGAACTCCGCGCCGAACAGGCCGCCCGGCCGCACCATCTCCTGCGTGCGGGTGACGAACTCCGCGAGCGGGCTGTGGCGGTTGGCACTGTTATGCCAGGAGCAGCTTGTCCAGACGGCGTCGCAGAGCACGCCCAGGGGCTCGGCCTGGAGGAAGTCCTCCTCCACGAACTGCACACGATCGTGGAGCGCTTGGAGCTTGAGGCGGTCGATGAGTCCCGTCGTGTGGGCGTTCTCGTCACCCGGAAGGTGGACGCTGCCACCGTGCAGGGCGAGCGGATCGCGTTCTACGGCGATGACGCGGTAGCCGACGGCTGCGAGCGGCACGACGAATCCGCCGTCGCTCGCGCCGCGGTTCGCGATGGTGGCTCCGGAAGCGGCTCGTTCCTCAACGGCCGCGAGGAACTGGGGGAAGAATGTGAGGGTGTGGTCCCAGAGGCTCTGCGTCTGCTGCTCGCCCACAGCCTCGACCTCCAGCAGCCGACGGAGACACCCGCGGCGAGCGGGCCCGCCCAGCCGTGCAGTGGTACGTACGGCCCGGAGGCGGGCAAGTAGTCGCTCGCACGGTCCCGGTCCTGGTCTCATTCACCCGTCGCGCCACGGTGGTCCCTTCGTGAGGCGAGGAAGGCGATGAGTTCCGCGGCTTCCTCGCCTCCTCCGGGGTGTTCGAGCGGGTCGGACGGGTGGGCGTGGAGGTAGACGCGGAAGGCGGTGAGCGTCGGGCCGGGGTGGTTCGCGGCTTCGTCCGTCGTGGCCGCGGGAGTGGCGGGGGAAGGCTCCGGGGCGTCCGGGAGCACCGCCATGACACGGACGCCCAGTGGCCCGACCGCGTGTGCCAGGCCCTTGCTGTAGACGTTGAGGGCGACTCCCACGTCGGTACGGGGAAGGGCGTCGGGGGCCGCCGGACCGTGTGTGCCGCCGGAGGAGACATGGATGACGCTGCCATGGCCCTGAGCGGTCATCAGGGGCACCACCTGCTGGTCGAGCCGTGCTGCCGCCATCAGGTTCAGCTCGGGGTGGGCCTGCCGCGGAGGTGCGCCGGAAGGTGTCTCGTCGCCGCCCGCGTTGTTCACCAGTACGTCGATGCCGCCGAGGAGGTGCATCGCCCGCTCGGCCGCGCCGAGGGCGCCGGTCGACGTGGTCAGGTCCGCGATGACCAGATGAGCGCCGGGCGGTACGGCGGCCGCGTGGCGGGCCACGGCCACCACCCGCGCCCCGCCGGCGAGGAAGCGTCGTACCGTGGCCGCTCCGACGCCCCACGTGCCGCCCGTGACGAGCGCCCGGACGCCGGTGAGGTCACCGTCTTCGGCCGAAGCCTGAGAGGTCGTCATGCGCGCGCTCCTTCGTCGGCGGGCCGGTTCGGATCAGGAGGCCGGCGGGGTCCAGTCGGCGGGCAGGCCGGACTGGGCGAGGACGGCGCCGAGGCTGTAGTAGTCCTGGTCCGAGGCGATCCGGCGGGGGCCGTCGAGGTCGAGAAGGACGGCCATCGGCACGGCGAAGGGCTTGGCCGCGCCCTTGATGTGACCGGAGTAGACGGCCTCGATGGTGATGTGGTCGCCGTCGCGGTGGGCGGCGCGCACGGTGGCACGGGCGTTGTCGATCAGGCTGTTGGTACGGGCCTTCCATCCGGAGATCTCCGCGCGGCCCCGGAGGGTGACACCGAGGGCCTGGTCGGTGTAGTCGGCGTCGGCGGTGAACAGGGCGCCGAGCGCCTCGGGTTCGGTGCCGTTCCAGGCGGCGGCCCAGTCGGTGACGATCTTCGGCTGGTGCCGGAGGTCGTGCTTCCCGGAGGCGGAGGCCGAGAGGGAGGGGGAAGTGGGCGCGGCGCCGGCGGTCGTGGTGGTGAGCGTGACGGTGGCGACCGCGGCGCAGATCAGCGTGGTCATGGTGCGGAGCGGGCTGAGCTTCATGGTGACGGTCCTCCGGGTGACGGCGCGCGGGACGGCGGATCGGGGTGCGGGCGGGTCGGTGCCGCGAAGCCTTCGTCGTGGTCGACGAGTCCGGCGGAGGTCGGCCACGAGGCGTTCACCGCCCCGGACCCGCCCCCTTCCCGGAAGGTGAATTCGCGTTAGTTAGAAGTTATAACCATCGCGCGTGACAGTCAAGCACGTTAGTGACAACCTCTAACCATGGGTACCGCTCAGTCCTGCCCGCGGGCCCCACGACGAAGGGCCCCACGACGAAGGGCCCCACCGCGAACGGTGGGGCCCTTCGGATTGGCGGTCGGGAGCGTCCGCCCCCTGGCTCACACCAGGAGCGGCAGGGACACGAGGCCCCGCATCAGCCGCGTATGCCGCCACTCCAGCTCCTCGGCCGGAACCGCCAGTCGGACATCGGGGAAGCGGGACAGCACCGCCCCCAGGGCGAGTTCACCCTCCGCCCGCGCCAAGGGGGCCCCCACGCAGCGGTGGATGCCGTGGCCGAAGGCGAGGTGTCCCGTGGCGTCACGGTCGAGGTCGAGCTGGTCCGGGGCGGGGAACCGGGCGGGGTCCCGGTTGGCGGCGCCGGGGGCGATGAGCACCGGGACGCCCGCCGGGATCTCGGTCCCCCCGAGCGTGAGCGCCTCCGTGCTGTAGCGGAACGTGGCGATACCGACCGGCGAGTCGAAGCGCAGCAGCTCGTCCAGGGAACTGCCGAGCAACCCCGGCTCCTCCCTGAGCCGTTTCAGCGACCGAGGGTGCTGGAGGAGCGCCAGGGCCGCGTTGCCGATGAAGTTGGTGGTGGTCTCATGGCCGGCCACCAGCAGGAGCACGCCGAGCGAGACGAGTTCGTCCTCCGTCAGCCGGTCCCCGGCGTCCCGTACGGCGATGAGGTCGTCGAGCAGGCTCTCGCCGGGCGCACGGCGCGCGGCGGCGACCAGGTCGGTCAGATAACCGGCGAGGGCATGGGAGGCGGCGTCGATCCGGCCGGGATCCCCGGCGGCGAACAGCTCGCCCGACCAGGTGCGTACGAGCGGGCGGTCGGATTCCGGCACCCCCAGCATCTCGCAGATGACGGTGACCGGCAGCGGGACCGCGAGGCTCGCGACGAGGTCCACCGGGCCGTGTTCCGGCCAGGCGTCGAGCAGTTCACCGACCAGGCCGGCGATGTACGGGCGCATCCGCGCGACCGCGCCGGTGGTGAACGCCTTCGTCACCAGCGTACGGAGCCGTGCGTGCCGCGGCGGGTCCGTGGACAGCATGTTCCGCGAGACGGCGGGGTGGAGATCGCGCCGCGACGGCTTGCCGGCGAAGAACCGCGCGGTGTCCTTCGACAGCCGGGGATCGGTGAAGGCCTCCCGGGCCTCCGCGTACCCGGTGACCAGATAGCTGTGGTGCCCGCCCGAACCGGTGGGCACCTTCCGTACCGGGGCCGCGCCGCGCAGCTTCGCGTAGGTCGGGTACGGGTCGGCGAAGAACCCCGGGTCCTTCAGCGGATCGGTCACGCCTGCGCCTCCCTTCCCGAGGTGGCCGGTTCATCGGCGACGGTACGCGCGGTCCCGTCCTGTCCGTAGGCGTGGGCGAGCAGGAGCAGCCATTCGGTCTCGGCCCGCAGGTCGCCCGCCCGGGCGGCCGCGCCGGGGGCCGGGGCCGCGGCTTCCGGCTGCGGGTCGTTCCCGGCCTTCTTCGCGTGTACGGCGGCCCGCAGGACCGCCGCCTCCACGAGCGCGTCCCCTTCCGGGCTGCCGGCCAGGCCGCGTTCCGCGGCGGCCCGCTCGGCGCTCTCCCGGACACGCGGGGAGCGGTGGGGCCGGAGCGCCAGCCCGCCGTCGTTGATCTCGATCACGCGCCGGTGGAGGAAGAAGGCGAAGTCGTCCGCCCGCTTGTCCTCCCCGAACTCCGACGCGGCCAGGACGACTTCCGGCGCCGCACCGGTGACTGCCTCCCACAGCGGGCCGAGCGCCGCGTGCGACCGCGACTCCCACCGGCGGCGCAGGAACTGGCTGAACGGCCAGACGACCGCGGGGAGGGTGAGCCCCACGGCGATGAGGAGTACGGCCAGGGCCGGCGCCGTCACACTGAACACGCAGCGGAAAGGAGTGAGGGGCGTCGAACACCGGGCGCCCTCCGGGATGAGGCCGAGACCGAGCCCGATGGACACCAGACCGAACACCTTGTACGCGGCGTACAGCAGCGCGAAGACACAGCCGGCGGCGGTGATGCGCAGGCCGACCCGCTGGCTCCCGCGCCGTGAACGGTGGGACTGCTTCCAGGTCTGCGCGCAGAAGTCCTTCGCGGTGACGCCCAGATACGTGATGTAGATGAGCACGTAGAGCGCGTAGAGCTGGGGCGACCGGTCGTTCATCTGCTCGGCGGTGAACAGGACCGTCATACCGGCCACGGAGATCCCGAGGAAGAGCACCCGCAGCCGGATGCTGCGCCGGGCCTCGTCGGGCTCCAGGTTGAGCTGGAGCATGAAGGCCAGCACGGCGGTCGCGGCGGCCAGCGTGAACGAGTTGCTGAGCAGGCGGCCCACGTGGGGCACGACGCTCTCGACGGCGCTCTCCACCGCCGGTACGTACGAGGCGAAGGCGAGCGCGAAGGAGAACAGCAGGGCGGCCATGGGCCATGTGCCGGCCGGCCGGTGGCCGCCCCGCCCGCGTACCCAGTAGCCGGCGGCGACGAGAAGCACGAGGGCGACGCCGGAGAACAACAGGTTGATCATGGGTGCCGATGGCCCTTCCTGGTGGGTTCGGCGAACAGGGCCTCCCAGCGCTCGGCGCCCTTCGCGGGCTCGCTGGGGGGAAGTTCACGTCCTCGGTACATGTGCTGACGGATGACGGTGGCCATCATCTCGGCCTCGCGCTCGTCGTCCGTGGAGTAGCTCGTACGTCCGTTCATACGCTGCACGAGGGTGGGGCTGAAGCCGATCGCGCGGAAGGCGTCGGCGTCCAGCTCCAGACTGCCGGGGTGGTCGCAGATGATGTGGCTGACCTCGTGCGCGAGGATGTGGTTCTGGTGCAGGGCGGACGTTCCCTCCTCGTAGAAGAGGAGGTCGGCGTCGGAGGTCTCCAGCCGGATGCCGCACGGTGCGTCGATCGCGCCCAGGGTGTTCAGCGGCCGGAGGACGATCGGACGGCCGCGCTCCGCCGCCACGGCGTCGCACAGATCGCGGGTGCTGAAGCGATGAGGAAGCCGAAGGGCCTCGACGCGCTCCTCGCACACGGCGCGAAGGCGCTCAAGGTCCATGATCGGTCCTGACGTTGCTCGGGTCGGCACTCCTGTGAACACGCCCGCGCACGACGGGAAGTGATCCGGGTGCCCCCGCGCCGAACCGATCGAAAGCTTAGGCGAATAACTCTGCGCGGCCAAGGGATTACCGTTCCCCTGGCGGGAGTTGACGAACGTACGATCCGGAGCCGCCCCCGGTCGCGTCCGTACCGGGTCCCGGAGCCCTGTCAGTCGTCCAAGTTGAGGTTGTCCGGGGCGGGTTCGCCCGGCAGCCCCTCCAGGATCCGGGCCTGCTCGATCACCGTCGCGACCATCTGGAGGGTCTCGGTGCTCAGGCCGTTGGCACGCAGGGCGACGGTACGGACGTTCCGGTCCCGCATGGCGGCGAGAACGGCGATCTCCGCCCGGGTGCGCCGGGCCGCCTCCTCGTCGACGAAGTAGCCGGCGGGCACGCCGAAGAAGTCCGCCAGCGCCTTGATGGTGTGCCGCGTCGGGTTCTTCTTGGCCCCGGTGCGCAGTTGCTGGATCGCGCTCGCGGTGAGCCCCTTGCCCTGGCCCCCCGACGCCTCCTGGATGCCCGCGGCGACCTCGGCGTACGTGTAGGGGCCGCGATTGTCCGGGTGGACCTCCGCGAACAGGTGGTCCAGTAGTTGCGCGAAGGTACGCGGCTCGTCGTCTGTCACGTCCGGTACGTCCTTGTCACGATCATCGCTGTGTCCACTCCGGTGCGTGAAGAGCAGGGAGTTCCCTGACATCTTGCCCACTGTAGTTGCCAATCCACCGCAACCAGGGTGTACGTTCTTGGTGAGCACCGCACACCAGAGTGTTCATCTGCTGGTCAGGCGGTTCTGCTCCTGGGGGTGCGCGTCAACTCCCCGACAGGGGCCGGGTTTCACGGGGGTGAGCCCGGCCACCTTGGGGACAACACCGGAGAAGGCCGGTCCGCGCGGTCACCCTGATCGCCGAACAGGATCGGACCTGTCATCACCCTGCGCTGGGCGGGGGCGACGGGCGACGGGCGCCCTACGCGTCGGCGAGGAGGGGGTCGTAGCCGGTTGAGCGGCGGCGGCCGGACATGAAGGAGAGGAAGTCCTTCACGAAGGCGCCGCGTGTGTAGCGCGCGTCGGCGTCGGGCATCGTGCGGCGGAAGGCCGTCCTGAACAGGGCTCGGTATTCGACGGTGTCGATGGTGCCGTCACCGTTCGCATCGGTGACGTCGAAGAGCACTTCGGCGGCCCTGATCAGGGCCGGGCCGGCCATCGAGGGGACCGCCGCCGCGTATTCCTCCTTGCTGACGCGGCCGTCGCCGTCGGTGTCCAGGGCTGCCTGGAGTTCCCGCCACCAGTCGGCGAACGCCTGGTAGAGCCTGGTCTCCTCCGGCTCGTCCAGGTCGAGGCGGGTGGACAACTCGCGCGCCATGGCGGCGAGATCGGGCCAGTCCAGATAGCCGTTGCCGGTCTGGTCCAGAACCTCGGTGAAGAACACGTCGGCGCTCCGCCGCGCCCCGGGCTCCCCGGCGGGGGTGTGCTGTACGGGGAACGGGGTGACCAGACGGAAGAGGGCGCCGGCCCGGTCCATCCGATCGCGCAGCGCCGTGAGTGTCGCGGCCCCGGCCGTGTCGCTGTCCGGGGACAGGTGGAGCAGATCGATGAGGTTCTCGGTCCTGAGCCAGTTGTCCGGGAGGAAGCGTGCCAGGCCCGCGGCCACGTACGCGCTCTGCATCAGCGTCCGGGCGCCCGGGACTTCGGGCAGGCCCGCGCGGCGCCGGAAGGACTCGGGGAGGGACGCCACCGTGACCGTACCGATGGCCGGGCCCGCGAGCGCACGGCCCGCCGCCCATACCGTGGGCAGCCCGTCCAGCAGCGCCGGCGCCGGGAGATGGTCGAAGAGCTGGTAGAGGATGATGCGCAGCGCCTCGGTGTTCTCCAGTTCCTCCTCGACCACCCGGTCGTAGTACGGCCAGAACTCCTTGAGCGTGGGCGGCAGATGACCGGCCTCGGATCCCAAGGCCGCCAGAAACGCCCGGAATTCGGCGTAGAGGCGTTCCATGGACGTCCGGTCGAGCGGCTGACCGCTCAGCCGGCACATGGTGACGGAGCTTTCGAAGAGCGTCGCGACCACCCAGGCGCGGACCTCGGGGTCCATCGCGTCGTAGGGCCGGTTCTGCTCGTCCGTACCGCTCAGCCGGGCGTGCAGACGGTTGAGGCGCGCCGCTTCCCGCTGCCGTTCGTGTTCGTCGGCGCCGAACATGCGCTGGAGGCTCACGAGGGTGTTGCGCAGCCGCCGCCACGGATGCGCCACGAACGCCGAGTTGTCGGCCAGGGCCGCGCCGATCTGCGGATGGGCCGCCTCCAGCACCGTGGCCCTGACCACGGCCAGCGCCCAGCGCGGGTCGTTGAAGAAGCGGTGGAACTGCGAGTCCGGGCCGAAGAGGGAGCCGAGGTGCGTCTCGCCCGCCGGCGGAGTGGGGTCAGGGGCGGGGCCAGGGGTGTGGTCGTCGCTGTGGTCGTCGGGGGTTTCGGAGGGGCTGCCGCCTGGGTCCGTCACGGGTGGGGATCTCCGTTCGTGTACGGCGTCACGCCGCCGAAGCGGCGGTCACGCTGCCGGTAGGCGCGCAGGCACTCCAGGAAGTGCGGCGCGCGGAAGTCGGGCCAGAGCACCTGCGGGAAGACCCACTCGGCGTAGGCCACCTGCCAGAGCATGAAGTTGGAGATGCGCTGTTCACCGGAGGTCCTGATGACGAGGTCCACGTCGGGCGTATCGGGAAAGGGCAGGTGAGCGGCGAAGCACCGCTCGTCGACCGCGTCGGCCTCCACCCCGCCGCGGATGAGGGAGCGGGCCGCCTCGACGATGTCCCCGCGCCCGCCGTGGTCGAACGCCACGGTCAGCGTCATGCCCCGGTTCGCGCCGGTCAGCGTCGCCAGGTCGGCGAAGTCGCGGGCCAGCGGGGCGGGGATCCTCGGGTCCGCGACGCCGAGGAAACGGCAGCGGATGCCGCGCGCGTGCAGCAGCGCGGCGTGTTTGCGGACGACGCGGCGCACCAGCCCCATGAGGAAGTCGATCTCGCTGCTCGGGCGCCGCCAGTTCTCGGTGGAGAACGCGTAGAGGCTCAGCCACTCCACCCCGGCCGTCCTGGCCGCCTCGATGATGTCGATCACCGTGCTCTCGGCGGCCCGGTGGCCCGACGTACGCGGGAGGGAGCGGCGCGCCGCCCAGCGGCCGTTGCCGTCCATCACGCACGCGACGTGGCGCGGGACGCCTCGGGGCTCCCCGGGTGGCAGCGACGGGAGGGCGCCTCCGGCGGATCCGTCGGATCGGTCAGGTCCGTCGGATCGGCCGGCTCCGTCGGGCCGGCCGGCTCCGTCGGGCCGGCCGGCCTCGTCGGCTCCGTCGGCCGTCATGCGTGTGCCCCCGGCTGTCGTCCCCGTAGCCGTGGCCGTTGCCCTTGTCGTGACAACGCTCCCCCTCGGATCGACAGTCAGCACTCAGCAGAGTGCCGGTCCCCGGCCCCGGGCACATCCCGATCCCGCCTCGTTCACCCGCAGTACGTCAGTCCGATTGCGCGATCGTCCTACCCTCCGGTCACCTCGGTCAGCACGGAGCGCACCGCGCGTTCCACCGCGCGCCGCGCCTGCTCGGCCGCCTCCGGTTCGGCATCGTCGAGGGTCTCGAAGCCGTGGCGGGCGAGCGGTACGTCGATCACCTCCACCCGCGCCCCGCCGCCCCCGGCCGCCGACAGGAACTCCTCGACCGTCGCCGCGATCTCCGGGCGCTCCCGGCCCACCCTGGTCAGCACGATCGGCAGGCCCCCGGCCGAGCCGACCGTCGCCGCCGGGCGGAAGCGCGGCTCCACCAGCCCCCAGCCGGGGATCGGCGCGAGGACGGGGTACGTCGCCGCCACGCACCGGAGCCACGGCGGCGGCGCCGCGAGCCAGTCCGCCAGCAGCAGCCCGCCGCCGGAGAAGAACCACAGCGCGACGCGCTCCCCGTCGACGCGCGGATCGGCCCGTACGAGGTCGACCGCCGCGGCGACATCCCCGGCGGCGCGGGCGTAGTCGGTCAGCCCGTACAGCCGGTGGTCCACCGTGACGCCGACGGCCCCCAGGCTCGCCACGTACCGCCCGTAACCCGTGAAGACCGGCCAGTCGCGCGGGGTGGGGCTGGTGTCGGCGGGCAGCGGGCCGCCGTGGACGAGGACGACCGCCGGGCGGGGGCCCTCGGCCCGGGGGAAGTACAGGGTGGTGTGTTCCGTACGTTCCTGGCCCCCGCCCGGTGCGTCCTCCGGTGCGTCGAGGAGGAAGGGTCCCAGGTGCGCGGGGCGTGCGCCCTTCTTCGCCGTCACCCGGCGCCCCTCGTCCGCCGCCGCCCGCAGGAGTACGCCGGCCAGCGCGTCCGGGACCGAGAGCATCGGCCAGTGACCGGTGTCCAGCTCGAAGAAGCCCACCCAGGGCCGGGCCAGCGCCTGGAAGCGCGGCTGTCCGGTCTCCACCAGCATCTCGACCAGGGCGATGCCCGACCCGTTGGCCGTGCAGAAGATCCCGGTGGTCGGCAGCGCGGCGAGCGCGTCCGCGTGCGGCAGCCGCAGCGGCCGGGTGAGCGTGCCCAGCGGCTGGGGTGCGGCGTTCCGGGCCAGCCGTTCGAGCGCCGCCTCGGGGACGCCTGCCGTACCGCCCCAGCGCTCCGGTTCGTCGAGCGGCGGCGGGAGGATCCGCCAGTCGTCCCCGCCGTCCCTCTCCCTCCCGTCCGCTGCCGCGCGGTCGCGGATCGCGCGGTCGCGGATCGCCCGGTCCGGGACGAGCGCGAGCGCCACGTCGCCGTCCTGGGGCTGCCCCGCGTCGAGGTGAACGATCCGGGCGACCCGCTCCGTACGCCGGTCCGCCGCGCCGAGCACCGGGTGGATGCCGTAACAGTGCCCCACGAGTACGACGTCCCCCGGACCGGCGGGGCCGGCCGGGCCGTCTGCCACGGGGATGGAGTCGATCAGGTCCACCAGGTCCTGGACATGCGTCTCCAGGTCCGTGTCCGGGCCCGCGAGATGCCGGCGGTCGCCCATGCCCGTGAGCGTCGCCGCGTACACCTCGGATCCGGCCGCCCGGAGCAGGGCGGCCACCTCGTCCCACACCCAGCCGCCGGTATGGCTCCCCGAGACCAGCACGAACACCGCCATGACCACCACTCCTTCGTCGGTCCGTATCGATCCGTATCGGCCCGTGGGCCGGATCCCGTACGCCGGTACCGTAGGAACTCCCCCTGAGGGAGGTTCAAGGCGTGGACGACGGCACGTGGAGCATCGGTGAGCTGGCCCGGCGTGCGGGCGTCACCGTCAAGACCGTGCGGTTCTACTCCGACCGTGGTCTGCTGCCCGAGGCCGCCCGCAGCTCCGGGGGCCACCGCCGGTACGGGCCCGAGGCGCTCGACCGGCTCCGTCTGATCCGCTCGCTGCGCGCCCTCGACCTGCCGGTGCCCGACGTGGGCCGGGTCCTCGTACGGGAATCCGCGCTGGAGGACATCGTCGCCGGACGGCTGCGGGAGGTCGGCTCGCGGCTGACCGCGCTGCGCTGGCAGGAGGCCGCGCTCCAGTCGCTCCGGGACTGCCCCGCCGGGGAACGCGCCGAACGGCTGCGCCTCATCGGCGCCGTGACCACACCGCCCAGCACCACCGCGCTGGCCCGCTTCTGGCGCCGCGAACTGCCCGCGCGGCTGCCGGCCCGGCTGCGCGCCTCGATCGTGGACGCGGCGGTCCCGCACCCTCCCGCGGACCCGACACCCGCCCAGGTCCTGGTCTTCGCCCGGCTGCACGCACTCGTCACCGACGCCAGACCCCCCGTCGACCACTGGCGCTCCCCGACCGGCCGGACCATGTGCGGGCGGACCGACGAAGAGGTGCGTCCCGCCGTCCTCTTCGAGGGACTCGGCGAGGCGTTCGACCTGGCCTCGGCCGAACTGCGGGCGCGGCGGCGGCCGTACGGGGGCGACGCGCTCGACTGCTTCGTCGCCGCCCACGCCCGTACGTACGGCGCGCGGGACACCCCTCTCTTCCGGCAGCGGCTGCGCGTCCTGCTCACCGTGACCGCCGACCCCGTACTCGACCGCTACTGGGCCCTCAGCGGCGAACTGTCCGGCCCCCACGAGCCGACCCTCGGCGCCGCCCAGGAATGGCTGCGCGCGGCCCTCGACACGGAGCGGGGCCTTCCGGAGGCGCGCCTTCCGGGCGCGCGGGTCTGACGGCGCGCGAGCCGCGAAGGACCGGTCCGGACTCCGTCGAGGAGTGGATCCGGTAACTCACATGACCCCTGAGTGAAAACAATGTGCCTCCGGTGTGCCGCAACCGCCAACGACCTGCGAATACCTGACATTTGCGCGGTTGCAGCGTCGGCTCGAATCTGCGTAGCATTCGTCACCGACGGAATCCGGATGCGATCCCGTCACGCGCCGATGGCCACTGCTGTCCGCCGGACGCCGAGTGGCGAAGGCCGCACACGGCCGCGGAGCGGAATGAAACCCGGAGGGAATACCGGGGAAACAGCTCATTCACCACGCTCACCCCCACACGCACGAATTGAGCGCAAGGCAGGCACGTGAAATTCACGACGATGGACGAGTTGGATGCGACGCCGGGGCTGCTCACCGTCTGGCGGGCCGTGGCGCGGGGTGCGCCGGTGGGGGCCGGGGAGGCGGGGTGGGTGGCCGATGGGCGGGCCGCCTCGTATGTGCAGGAGGCCCATATCGCGGGGGCGTTGGCGGGTGGGCGCAGTGCGGAGCGGGCTCCGGCCTGGCTGGCCAGCGCTTTTGAGTTGCCGGGGGGCGATGCGGGGGCGCTGGAGGGGGCTCTGCTCGGGTGGATCGACCGGCACGAGTCGCTGCGCAGCAGGCTCGTACCTGCGGACGGGGCGGCTTCTGGCGGGCTGCGGCGTATGACCCTGCCGGCCGGGGGTGTGGCGCTGCGGCGCGGCGTCGAGGGGTACTTCGAAAGCGGGAAGCTGCTCGCCTCCCGTATGGAGGATGTGTTCGA
The DNA here is from genome assembly GCF_044763125.1 of Streptomyces sp. NPDC096310. Taxonomy (NCBI): domain Bacteria; kingdom Bacillati; phylum Actinomycetota; class Actinomycetes; order Kitasatosporales; family Streptomycetaceae; genus Streptomyces; species Streptomyces sp. NPDC096310. Next base: position 104,017 of record NZ_JBIWFO010000021.1, read on the forward strand.
CGCGGAGACCGATCCGCTCGCCTGGCCGTCATTCGTGTTCGCCACCGTCGAGCACGCCGACGGAATCACACTGTATCTCGGCTTCGACCACTCCAATGTGGACGGGTATTCCATCCTGCTCATCGCACATGAAATTCGGGAGCTGTATACGGCGGCCGCCGCGGGAACACCGGCCGCGCTCAACGAGGTCGGGAGTTATCTCGATTTCGCCGACACCGAGCGCGCATATGCGGCGCTCGTGCACGACAAGCACGAGGCCGTCGTCCGGTGGCGTGAATTCCTCGGCTCCGGGGGCGGCCGGCTGCCCGGGTTCCCCGGTACGGCAGACGGCGACCGGGGCGCTGCGGGCCTGACTGCCGACCCCGTGGGGGAGCAGATCGGTGGGTGCGACTGGCTCCTGGACGCCTCCACCGCCCAGGCCTTCCAGAGCGTCTGCCGCGACCACGGCGGCAACGTCCTCACCGGCGTCCTCGCGTGCCTCGCCCTCGCGAGCCGCGAAGACGACCAGGGGCGGGGCCAGGGCGAGTTCCGGGCTGTCACCCCGTTCCACACGCGTGGCGACGCGCGGTGGACGCACTCCGTCGGCTGGTACGTCGGGGTGGCACCGCTGCGGATCCCCGTACGCGGCGACGACACCTTCGCCGAGGTGCTGCCCGCCGCGTCCGCCGCGCTCGACGGGGCCGGGGAGATGGCGGCGATACCGTTCCCCCGGGTCTCCGAACTGCTCGGGACGCCGATGCGGCCACGGTTCGTCGTGTCGTACATGGACATGCGCAGGACGCCGGGCGCGCGCCAGTGGGGCGCGTGGAAGGCGGCGGCGCTGCGCAGCCGCTGCCTGGACCCCGACGAGGTCTATCTGTGGATCAACCGCACGTACGAGGGCGTCTACGTGAGCTTCCGCCACCCCGCCACCGAGCACGCCCGGCTCGCCGTCTCCCGCCTCGTCGCCGGGACCGGGCGGCTGATGAACCGTGTCGCGGGTGAGGGTGCGCCCGGCCGACCGGCCGACGTGAACGATGTCCTTCCGCGGGACCTCGTGCCCGCCCGGCAGCAGGAGCCCGCCCCGTGTTGATGACCCCTCTTCTCGAACTCTCGCCCGCGCCGGGCGAGTTGGTGGGCTTCCAGGTGCCCGGCGCCGACACGGCGGCCTCGCTCGTCTCGCCCGCACCCGCCTCGTACGTCCAGGAGAACCACGTACGGCGGCTGCTGGCGAACCGCGCCGCGGGCCGGCCCCAGTCCGCGTGGGTCGGGATCATGTACGACGTGCCGGGGCGGCTCGACACCGGTGCCATGGCCGCCGCGCTGAACCGGTGGGTGCTGCGCCATCCGACCCTGCTCAGCTGGTTCTCCCTCCAGGAGGATGAGGGTGGCGGGCGGATCGTGCGGCATGCCGTCGATCCTTCCGCCGTCGCGGTCGAGGCGGCGTCCCTCGGGCCCCACGACTCCCCCGACACGATCCGCGACTGGCTGCTGGACCTCTTCGACACCGGTACGGATCCGCTCAACTGGCCGCCTTTCGTTGTGGGTTCGGTCGTACGGGACGATGTCTCGACCGTCTACTACGCCGTCGACCACTGCCACAGCGACGGCCTCTCCGCGCTTCTCGTCTTCAACGAACTGCGCGCGCTGTACGAGGCGGAGGTCGCCGGGACGGTCGCGGAGCTGCCCCCGGCCGGCAGTTACGTCGACTTCTGCGTCCTGGAGCGCGAGCGCTCCGCGCTGCTGACGGCCGACTCGCCGGAGGTGCGCCGCTGGCTGGAGTTCTTCCTCGCCGGGCCGCCCCCCACCTTCCCGCTGGAGCTGGGCACCGAGCCGGGCGCGGCGTACCCCAAGCTCTCGCTCTCCCTGGACCTGCTCGACGCCGCCGAGACGGACGCCTTCGCCAAGGTCTGCCGGACGCACGGTGCCGGGTTCTCCGCCGGGGTGCTCGCGGCGCTCGGCATCAGCGGGTACGAGCTGGGCGGGCACCGTACGTACCGCGCGCTCTCCGTCGTCCACACCAGGGACGAGCCGCGCTGGCTGCTGTCCCAGGGGTGGTTCATCAATCTGGTGCCCGTCGAGTTCCCGGTCGCCCCGGTCGGCACCGACCTCGGGCTCGCCGACGTTCTGGCGGGCGCGCGGACCGCCTTCGCGCGGGCGCGCGAGCTGGCCGGGGTCTCCCCGATGCGCGTCGCCGAGCTGGTGCCGGGGCTCGCCGTGCAGCCGGGCGCCGGGGCCGTGCTGCCCATGGTGTCGTACGTCGACCTGCGCCACGCGCCCGGTTCGCAGGACTGGGCGGAGGCGAACTGCCACGGTCTGGCCGGGCCCGGGACCAGCACGGACGTGCCGATCTGGGTGAACCGCCTCTGGGACCGTACCTACGTCAAGGTCACCTACCCGGACACGGCGGCCGCCCGGGAGAACGTGCCGCGCTTCCTGGAGCGGCTGCGGGACGTGCTGCGCGAGATCGCCCGGAGCGGTGAGTACCGGGTGCGGGCCACGGGGGACTGATTCCGTGCGCGTCACGACGATGGACCGGTACGAGCCCGCGCCCGGCCGGGTGGTCGAGTTCGTACCGTCCCCCGCGGCGCTCCGCGCGGCGGACGGCGCCCCGCCCGTCCCCGTACCGCCGTCCGTCAACCAGCGATTCCATCTCGCCACCGCCGAGAGCGTCGTGGAGGGTTCCGGGCACTGGCTGGCCTGCGCCTTCGACCTCCCCGGCGGCCCCGTCGACCTGGAGGCGCTGCGGATCGCGTTCGAGGGGTGGGGGCGGCGCCACGAGACGCTGCGCAGCGGTTTCCGCGCCCCGGCCGCCGACCCGGGGAGATTCGTGGTGAGCGCCCCGGCGTACGGGCTGGTCGCGCGCGACGCCGGGACGTACGCGAGCGGCGCGGACGTACGGGAGTGGCTGACGCGGCGGCTCGGCGCGGCCTGCCGGCCGCTGAACTGGCCCTCGTACCTCTTCGCCGTGGTGGTGCGCCCCGATGGTGCGACCGTCCACTGCGGGTTCGACCACTGCAACGCCGACGCCTACTCACTGGCCGTCGCCGTGCGGGAGATACGCGAGAGCTACGCCGGCGCCACGGGCGCGCTGCCCGCCGCCGGCAGCTTCGTCGACCACTGCGCCGAGGAGGCCGAGCGGGTGTCGGCGCGGACGGTCGACGCGGACGACCCCCGGGTGCGCGGCTGGGCGGCGTTCTTCGCCGGCTGCGGCGGGACGACACCCGCCTTCCCGCTCCCCCTCGGCGTACCGCCCGGCACGCGGGCTCCGCAGGGGACGGACTCGCGCCCGCTGCTCGACGCGGCCGGGGCGGACGCGTTCGAGGCGCGCTGCCGGGCGGCCGGGGGCAGCGCCTTCACCGGTGTGCTCACCGCCGTCGCCCTGGCCGCGCGCGGGCTCGGCGGCGGGGACGTCCTGCGGCTGTGCACACCGCTCCACACCCGGTACGAGGAGCGGTGGACGCACGCGGTCGGCTGGTTCACGACGATCGCGCCGCTCACCCTGGACATCACCGGCGTACGCGGGATCGAGGACGGCGTACGCGGCGCGCGGGAGGCGTTCCGGGCCGCGCGGGCGCTGGCCGAGGTGTCCTTCGCGCAGGTCCTGCCGGAGTTGGGCGGGGTCTTCCGGCGCACCCGCGACGACGTGTTCATGGTGTCGTACGTCGACTACCGGCGGCTGCCAGGATCTGAGCACCACCGGGCGGCCAACGCCCACCACATCAGCAGCGTGACCACGGCCGACGACGCGCAGTTCTGGTTCTCCCGCACACACGAGGGCCTGTTCCTGCGCTCCCGCTTCCCGGCGACCCCGGCCGCCGGGGCGGTGGTCACGGAGTTCGCCGACGCCCTCGGGGAGACGCTGGCCCGGCCCTGAACACGGCGGCCCGCGGCGCCCGTCGCGGCGGCCGTCGCCGTCGTGGTCACGGAGCGTAGAGTCCTTGGGGTCCGGCGGCTGCCGGACGGTTCGGAGGAGACCGTGGTACGCGGGCGTGCCCCCTCCACGGCGGAGGGGCCGGGCCCAGGAACCGGTGGCGGACAGGCCACGGATCAGGGCGTGCCGCTGTCTTCTTGAACGGGAAGGGTGACGCCTCGCCACGGCGCGCGCCCCGCCCCAGCCCACCGAGACCGCGAGAACGGGACCGACCCCCATGCACGGAACCAGCCTCGCCCCGGCCGACCCAGGCGGGGCCGGCCGGGCGCCGGACCCCATACCCGGGCCGGCCCCGCGCCGGCCCCTGCGCGAGCGCGTCCGCGCTCTGGCGCGCGATCCGGGCGCGGCGGCCCCGTACGCCCTCGCCCTCGCCCTGTTCTGCGCGTACGCCACCCTCACCGTCTGCCGCTACCGCCTGATGGCGTCGGCCTCCTGGGACCTGGGCATCTTCGAACAGGCCGTACGGGCCTACTCGGAGCTGCGCGCGCCGATCGCCGACATCAAGGGCCGCGGCACGCACATACTCGGCGATCACTTCAGCCCCGTGACCGCGCTCCTCGCGCCCGTGTACCGGGTCTTCCCGACCCCCGTCACCCTGCTGATCGCCCAGGCCGCGCTCTTCGCCCTCTCCGCCGTCCCCGTCACCCGCGCCGCGAGCCGTCTCCTCGGCCGGCGCCCGGGGCTCGCGCTCGGCGTCGCGTACGGCATGTCGTGGGGGCTCCAGCGGGCGATCGCCGTCGACTTCCACGAGATCGCCTTCGCCGTCCCGCTGATCGCCTTCTCCCTCGAAGCGCTGCTCGCGCACCGCTGGCGGGCCGCCCTGTGGTGGGCCGTCCCACTGGTTCTGGTGAAGGAGGATCTGGGGCTTACCGCCGCCGCCCTCGCGGTGCTCGTGGCCGTACGCGCCCGGCGCACGCCCTCGGCCTCCCGCGTCGTCCGGCACGCCCTCGGGGTCGCGGCGCTGACGACGCTCGCCGCGGTCCTCACCTTCACCGTCGTCATCCCGGCCTTCAACACGGCCGACACGTACGACTACTGGGCCAAGATGGACGGCGGGAACGGTCCGCTGGACGGCGCCGACATCAAGTTCCGTACGTTCCTGTGGCTGCTGCTGCCCACCACCGGGCTCCTGGCGCTGCGCTCCCCGCTGCTGCTCGCCGCCCTGCCCACCCTCGGCTGGCGGTTCCTCTCCTCGGAGGAGCACTACTGGGGCACCGCCTGGCACTACAGCGCCGTCCTGATGCCCGTGGCCACCCTGGCCCTCGCGGACGCGTGCGCGGGCGTGCGCCGTGCCTCGCGCGCCCGCCCCTGGGTGCGTTCGTACGCGTACCACCTGCCCCCCGCGGTCGCCGCCGCCGCGCTGGCCCTCACACCGTCGCTGCCGCTCTCGGCGCTGACCGAGCCCGCGGCGTACCGGGTGACCGACCAGGTCAGGGCGGTGGAGACGCTGCTGGAGCGGATCCCCGACGGGGCGAACGTCGAGGCCAACACCGCCCCGATCAGCCGTCTCACCTCCCGCTGCCGGGTCTTCTGGCTGGGCAGCACACGGGGTCTCACACCGGACTTCATCGCGCTCGACAACCGGCACGCCCCGGACCGTGACTCGCTGGCGTACGCGAGACAGCTCCATCCGAAGGCGGCGTTCCGGATCGCCGGGGAGGCGGGCGGCTTCGTCCTGCTGGAGCTACGGTCGTGACGCTGGGGGCCGTCACCTGACCGCGTCGCCCGGCGGCGTCAGGCGCCTTCCCCGGCGGGGACCGACGCCGTCGACCCCGGAACCGGGTCCTGACCCTGCCCCGGCTCCTGCCGCGCTCCCTCCGCCAGCAGCCGCAGCAGCCGCGCCACCTCCCCGGCCATCGCCTCCCGCCCCGGGCCCAGATAGCGGCGCGGGTCCACGGTCTCCGGGCGGGCGGTGAGCCGGTCCCGTACCTCGGCCGTGAAGACGCCGTTGAGATGCGTCGAGATATTGATCTTGCGCATCCCGGCGTCCACCGCGGCCACCAGCGTGCGGTCGTCCACCCCCGACGAACCGTGCAGCACCAGCGGTACGTCCACCGCCGCGTGCAGCTCCGCGATGAGCGCGAGGTCGAGCGCCGCCGTGCGCCGGGTCATCTGGTGCGCGGTGCCGACCGCGACGGCCAGCGCGTCCACGCCCGTGTCGGCCACGAACCGGGCCGCCTCGTCCGGGTCGGTCCGTACCCCCGGCGTGTGGGCGCTCTCCCCCGCGCCGTCCCCGGATCCGTCCTTGCCGCCGACGGCGCCGAGTTCGGCCTCCACCCACACCCCGTGGTCGTGGCACCAGCGGGTGATCTCCCGGGTACGGAAGACGTTCTCCTCCCAGGGCAGCAGGGAGCCGTCGTACATGACGGAGGTGAAGCCGCGCCGTACCGCCTCCTTGACCAGGTCGGTGCTGGTGGCGTGGTCGAGATGGAGTGCCACGGGCACACCGGCGTCCGCGATCGCCTCGTGCGCGGCGGCGGCGAGCGGGCCGAGGGCGCCCCGGTAGGCGACGGCGTTCTCGCTGATCTGGACGATGACGGGGAGGGCCGCCCGGTCCGCGCCCGCGAGGATGGCTTCGAGCTGTTCGAGCAGGGCGACGTTGAACGCACCGACGCCGTGCGCGGTGCGGGCGACCAGCTTGCCGGTGGGGGTCAGAGGCATGGTTCCAGTTCCTGAGAGATACGGGAGAGAGATACGGGGAGGCGGGGAGGCAAGGAGGCGCGGCTGGGTCGGGCAGGGAGGCGCACCGGAATCGGACCGGCCGGGTCAGAGGAGGTCCGTGGCCCTCAGCGACGGCTGGAGGAGATCGCCGTGGGCCCGCACCATGGCGTCGCACAGCTCCCAGATGCGCTCCACGGGCAGCGCGGCGGCGGTCGCCGGGTCCGCCATGGCGGCCTGCCGCACCGCGCGCGGGTCGTCCTCCAGCGCGGCCCTGACCACCAGGTCGTTCATGCTCAGATAGGTGCGGTTGAGCGCCGCGCACTGCGCGGGCAGCGCGCCGATCCTGGTGGGCTGCACGCCCGACGCGTCGACCAGGCAGGGCACTTCGACGGTGCCGGTCGCGGGCAGGTTCTCGATCAGCCCGTGGTTGGGGACATTGCCGTAGACGGTGCGGGGGGTGCCGGTGGTGATGCTGTGGATGATCTGGGGCGCGTACTCCATCGTGGCCTCGACGTCGAGCGGGGTCCCGGCCGCCAGCGCGTCGCGGGTCTTCTCGTACAGGGCGACGTTCTCCTCGACGATCCCGAGGTACGCGCCGACGGGCAGCCGCAGCCGCTCGATCTCGCTGTCGTGGTGGAGGTACCAGGGCACGTACTCGGAGGAGTGCTCGCTCGTCTCGGTCGGGTAGTAGCCGAGCCGCCGGTACATGTCGACGCGCACCCGGCGGCGCAACTGCGGGTCGGACGCGATGAGTTCGTCGAGCCGGGGGTAGAGGTCCGTGCCGTTGTGCTCGAACCGCAGCATCCACGCCTGGTGGTTGACCCCGGCGGCCCGGTACGTGACCTCCTGGTACGGAACGTCGAGCAGCGCGGAGAGATCGCGCAGCGTCCAGTAGACGGAGTGGCACAGGCCCACGACACGGTTCAGTCCGGTGGCGGCGGTGAGGTACTGGACGTTCATCGCCATGGGGTTGGTGTAGTTGAGCAGCCAGGCGTCGGGGCACAGCTCCGCGATGTCCGCGCCGAGCGCCTTCAGCAGGGGGAAGGTGCGCAGCGCGCGGAAGATGCCGCCGACGCCGAGGGTGTCGCCGATGGTCTGCCGCACACCGAAGCCGGCGGGTACGTCGAAGTCGGTACGGGTCGACGCGCCCATGCCGACCTGGACGATGTTGATGACGAAGTCGGCGCCGGCCAGCGCCTCGCGGCGGTCGGCGTGCGCGCTGACGGTGACGTACGGGGCGGCCCCGGCCCGGTCGGCGATATGGCGGGCCGCGCCCTCGGCGGTGGTCAGCCGCTCCGGGTCGATGTCGTGCAGGGCGATGTGGAGGTCGCGGAGGTCGGGGAAGGCGAAGAGGTCCGTCAGGAGCCCCTGGGTGAAGACGACGCTTCCGGCGCCGATGAAGGCGATCTTCGTGGTGGTCATGACACGTTCTTTCGGTCGCGGGTGGAGACAGATCAGTCGGCGGGGCGTGCGGGGAGTGCGGCGCACGCCTCGTCCCAGGTGGGCTGCGCGGGGGTGCCCCCGTATGCCCGGGTGGACAGGGCCCCGCAGACGGCGGCGAGTTCGAGGGCGTCGGGCAGGGACCGGGCGGCCAGCATCGCGGCGACGAAGCCCGCGTCGAAGCTGTCGCCCGCGCCGACCGTGTCCAGCGGCTCGGCGGGGATGCCGGGGGTACGGAAGACGGTGCGGCCGTCGTGCGCGAGGGCACCGTCGGCCCCGTCCTTGACGGCCACCAGCGGTCCACGGGAGGCGAGCCGGCGAGCCGCCTCCGCCACGGGCGCGTCCTCGGGCAGCCCGGCCAGCGCCCGGGCCTCGCGGGCGTTCGGCAGCAGGAAGTCGGTGACGGCGAGCACCGCCCCGAGCCCTCCGGAACCGTCGGAGTCCCAGGTGCCGGCCGGATCGTCGTTGGTGTCCAGTGAGGTGGTGGCCCCGTGGGCGCGCGCCGTACGGAAGAGCGCGGGCAGCGCCCCGGCCAGCTTCGGCAGCAGGAAGTACGAGGCGGCGTGCACGTGGCGGCTGTCGCCGAGCAGCGCCTCGGGTACGTCGTCGGCGCTGGTGGCGGTGAGGGTGCCGGGCGCGGTGAGGATCGTACGGTCGCCGTCGCCGCGCGTGACCACGACCGTCAGCGGGGTCGACAGGGTGGGGTCGAGCCGTACGGCGCCGGTGTCGACGCCCCGCGCGGCGAGCGCCGCCACGACGAACCGGCCCGCCTCGTCGTCCCCGACACGCCCGGCGAAGGCGACCTTGAGCCCGAGGCGGGCGGCGCCGCACGCCATGATCGCGGCGGAGCCGCCGAGGGTCAGCAGGCCGGTGTCGACGAGCTGTTCGCGCTGGCCGAAGGCGAGGGGCGCGTCGAGCGGTCCGAGGACGATGTCGGGGTTGGCGTCCCCGACGACCAGCAGATCGAAGGTGTGCGAGAGGGAGGTCTGTGGCACAGAAGAGGTGTGTGACACGGGAGAGGTGTGCGGCATCCGGCTTCCCTGGAGTGCGGAGAGAGGGGCGGCGGGGTGGTGCGGCCTCATCGCCGGCTCATCCCTTGAGCCCCGAGGAGGTGATGGACTGGACGAACGACTTCTGCGCGAAGAGGAAGGCGAGCAGCACCGGCAGCACGGTGATCACATTGCCCGCCATGACCGCCGCCCACTGGGTGTGGTGCAGGCCCTGGAAGGTCGTCAGCCCGAGTTGCAGCGTGTACCGCGTGTCGTGGTTGATGGCGATCAGCGGCCAGGTCAGGTCGTTCCAGGTGGTCAGGAAGGTCAGTACCGCCACGGTGCTCAGCGCGGGCCGCGACATCGGCAGCACGATGAGGAACAGCACGCGCAGCCGCGAACAGCCGTCCATCCAGGCGGCCTCCTCCAGCTCCCTGGGCAGGGAGAGGAAGAACTGCCGCAGCAGGAACACCGCGAACGGCGTGACCAGCGAGGGCACGATCAGCGCGCCGAGGGTGTCGATCAGCCCGAGGCGCTTCATGACCAGGAAGGTGGGGATCATCGTGAGCTGGAACGGGATCGCCATCGTCGCCAGCATCAGCCCCATCAGCAGCCGGGATCCGGCGAACCGCATCCGGGCGAACGCGTACCCGCCGAGCGCGCCGAAGACCAGGTTGGACGTGACGGCCACGACCGAGACGATCAGCGAGTTGGCGAACCAGCGGGGGAACATCGCGTTCCCGAGGACGTAGCGGTAGCCGCCGAGATCGATCCCCGAGGGCCACAGGGCCGGCGGGAAGCGGTTGATCTCGGCGTTGCTCATCACCGAGCTGAGCACCAGCCAGACCAGCGGGATCGCGAAGACCAGCGCGAGCGGGGCGAGCAGCAGGTGCCAGGCGCTGAAGGGCAGCCACGACCGGCCCCGGGGGCGCGGCGCGGCGGGCTCGGCGGGGGTGGGGGCGGGGACGGAAGGGGATGGGGACGCGGACGCGCTGGTGACCGTCACTTGGCAGCTCCTTCGACGGGTACGGGGCGTACGGAACCGCGCCGTACCAGCCGCAGCCCCACGGTGACCACGCCCAGCGCCACGGCGAGCACATAGGCCGCCGCCGCGCCGTAACCGGCCGTGAAGTTCTTGAACGCCTGCTCCCAGATGAAGTAGACGATCACGGTGGTGGAGCCGAGCGGCCCGCCCTTGGTCGTCACGTACACCAGGTCGAATACCTGAAGGGCGTTGATGGTCTGCCACACCAGCAGGAACGCGCTCACCGGTGTCAGCGCGGGGAGTTTGACGTGCCGCAGGAGGTGCCACCGCCCGGCGCCGTCCAGCCGCGCCGCCTCGATCAGGGACGGCTCCACGTCCTGGAGTGCGGCGAGGTAGACGACGACGCAGAAGCCCGTACCGCTCCAGAGCGAGATCGCCACCAGCACCAGCAGGGCCTGTCCCGGGTCGGAGAGAAAGCCCTGGGGGGAGACGCCGAGCGTGTGCAGTACGGAGTTGGCGACGCCGAACTCCGGGTCGAGGATGAAGGAGAACAGCACGCCCTGTGCGGTCGCCGAGATGACGAACGGCACGAAGATCAGGGTCCGGTAGAGGCCCACGAACCGGATGCGCCGGTTCAGTACGAGGGCGAGCGCCAGCCCGAGCCCGATGGAGAGCGGCACGTACAGCGCCGTGTAGAGCAGGGTGTTCCGCACGGCCTGGCCGAAGTGCGGATCCATGCGCAGCGCACGGTAGTTGTCGAGGCCCACCCAGCGGCTGGGGGTGACCAGGTCGTCCGCCTGGAAGGAGAGCAGGAACGACCAGGCTACGGGGACGATGCTCAGCCCGAGGATGATCAGGACGGCGGGCGCGATGAACGCCCAGGCGGTGGCGGACTCGCCGCGGCGCAGCGGCGAGCCGCCGGTACGGAGCGGGCGGGCACCGGCGGGACCGGCCGGGGGCCGGCCGGGATCCTTCCCTCGGGTCCGGCGGTCCCGGGCGGCGGCGGAGTCGGGGTCGGGGAGCGTGAGCGGGGCGGGCAGTCGCGGCATGACGGTTCTCCTGAGCGCGGTGGACGCGGGCTGCGCGGTCAACGCTGGGTACGGGCAGCGCCGTTCACGTGGCGGGCGCCCGGGGTTCCGGTCGACTCCGGTCGCCTCCGGTCACGGCCGGCGCCGTGCCCGCGACCGAGCCGGTGGGCGCGGCGGGCCGTGGCGGACGCGCGGGTCGCGGTGGAGGCGGTGGGTGCGAGGGTCGTGGCGGTGGCGGTGGCGGTGGCGGTCAACGCGGTATGAGCAGCGCCGCGTCGGCCTCCCGCGCGCACCGGCGCAGCGCCTCGGCCGGACTGCTCCTGCCGAGGAGTACGGCGGCGATCGCCTGCCCGAGCGCCTGCGAGATCTGCGGATACGCGGGGTGCGCCGGGCGCACCCGGGCGGAGTCCAGCGCCCGGGTGAACACCGAGAGCCCCTCGGTCTCCGCGTCCTGCTTCCGCCAGGCGGGCAGCGCCGCGGTCGGCCGGCTCAGCGGCAGACTGCCCGCCTCGATGTCCCAGCGCACGTCCTGGGCGGGCTGCATCAGCCAGCTCAGGAAGGTACGGGCGGCCCGTACCCGGGCGGAGCCGTTGTCGAAGACCGTCCAGGTGTCGGGCCCTGAGATGGTCATCGGACGACGGCTGTAGCTGGGCAGCGGGACCACGTGGTACTCCACCTCCGCCTCCCGGATGTCGGGAAGCTGCCACGGCCCGGTGACGACCATGCCCATCCGCCCGGAGAGGAAGACTTGGTACATCTGCTCACTGCCGGGCTTGGGGTCGACGTACACGCTCCTCGACCGGACGAGCGTGTCCACCGTCTCCAGCGCCCGAACGCCGGCCTTCGCGAAGCCGATCGACTTCCCGTCCGGCGCGATGACCTCACCACCGAGGTCCCACACCATGGGCCACAGCCGCCACACCGTGTCCTCGTCCCCCACCCCCGGCCAGCCGGTGCCGAAGACGGAGCGCCGCCGGTCGGTGAGGCGCGCCGCCGTGTCGGTGAACTCCTGCCAGGTCCAGCCGGCCTCGGGCAGCGGCACTCCGGCGTCGCGGAAGAGCTTCTTGTTGCAGACGACGGCGAGCGAGTCGATCAGGGCGGGGGCCGCCCGTACCCGCCCGTTGACGGTGACGGCGTCCCGCGCGGGCGTCCAGTAGTCGTCCCACGGGACGGATCCCGAGCGGACGGTACCGGTCAGATCGACCACCGAGGGGCTGCGGGCGACGCTGGCGAGGTCCGAGCCGAAGACGTACGCGATGTCGGGGAAGGAACCGGACGCGAGCGCCGCGGTGATCTTCTGGAGCATCGCGTCGGCGAGGACACCGCCGCCGGGGCGGACGCGGATCCCGGGGTGGCTCCGGTTGAACTCCCGGACCAGCGCCTCGATCGTGGCGCGCCCGGAGTCGGTCTGGCCGTGCCACAGTTCCACCGTGACCCGGCCGTCGGCGCCGACACCGTCCGCCGCGTCCGTGCCGCACCCGGAGAGCACGGCCGACGCGGCGGCGCCGAGCGCCAGTCCGGAGCCCCCGCGGAGCATCCCGCGGCGGGACAGATGGGGCATGCGGGAGTCCGCGGCCATGTCTACCTCCCTGGAAGGCGTGCGGCACACGGTGCCGTATCGCCGAAGCCTGTTCACCGAAGGGCCCTGCGCGTCGAGGGCCGGCGGGGCCTCATCACCGAGGATCGGCGGGCCTCATCACCATGGGCCGCCGGCCTTCGTCACCGAAGGCCGGCGGGACCGGAGTTCCGGACGGTCGGGGGCCCCGGACTGCCGGAGCTGCGGACGGCCGGAGCCCCGGACGGGAGGTGGCGCGTCAGCAGGTCTGGCGGAGGTAGCCGCTGCTGCCGATCGGGGAGACGTCCAGGTCCCTGCGGACGATGGACAGCTTGTCCTTCCAGCCCTTGCAGGCGGTCGAGAGCCCCTTGGAGGTGTACTCGATGACGATGACGTTGTCACCGAAGTGGTCGGTGAAGGAGTCGCACTCGTTCCACTCGCCGCACTCTTCCGCGATGGCGAAGTCGAGCCCGGTGGTGGAGCGGTACTCGGCGAGGTCGGCGGTGTTCTTCTGCGCGATCGCCAGGCCCTTCGTGTGCGCGTGGGCGGACAGCTTGGTGATGTACGCCATGGCCGCGGCGGTACCGAACTTGCCCCGGCTGCGGTCGTAACTGTCGTAGTTGTCGGGCTCGATCGCCTGGAAGCCCTTGGCCGCGCAGCCGTCGATCCAGCCGTTCACCTTGGCCGCGATCCGGTCGCGCTTGGCGGCCGTGCTCACGTCGAGGATGGCTTCGTCCCACTCCTCGTCGATGATGACGTTGCCCGAGGAGTCCCGCAGGAGAAGGTCCGCGTCCCACTCGTCCAGCTCGGAGGGCTGCACCTGGAAGGCGTTGACGTAACAGATGTTGTACGCACCGGGGGCGGGCGACGCCTCGCGGTCACGGCTGACCACGGTCACGCCGGCCGGCGGGGTGTACGCGCCGCCGATCTGGTAGTCGAACCCGGCGTGGGCCGGGGGAAGGGTGACGGCTGCCGCCGCCGCGCCGGCGGGGGAAGCGGAGAGGAGAGGGGCGACCAGCGCTGCCGTGAGGGCCGCGACCGCGGCGGAGATCCGGCGGGTGCGGGAACGATTGATGCTCACTGTCGAGCTCCAGAAGAATGGGGGGTACGTCCCCGCCTCGGACCCTGGAGTGATCCTGGCGACTCTGTCCGGACTTGCGGGGCCGTGGGGGCCCTGCGCTTACCGGCTAGGCGTACCTCTGGTGCCGCAGACTCAGCTCAGACGCTCAGCTCCGGCGTTTCGAGGAGTAAAGCGAGCGGGCCCACCCCGTGTCAACAGATCACAGGGGTACAACTCTGCCCCAGAGGCAACGAGTGCCCCTCCCGGAAGGCTTTGCCCCGTCGCGCCGCCCAGCACGCACGCTCGCGGCGTTGGCCAAAAGCCCTGGTAGCTCCGGTACGGGTCGCCGGCGCGGGCGGACCGGGCCCGCGCGGGGCGCACAGGAGACTGACAGCGTGAGGCCACCCACTCCCGGAATCGCTCCCTGGGGTCCCGTCCATGACAGTGGAACAGGCGGACTCGCAGCCGTGCGCCGCGAGGACGAGGCGCCGGCGCGGGCCTCGGCCGACGCCCTGCCGGCCGAGGCGGAACTCACCCCCGAACCCGGTCTCCCCGACACCCGCGAGGCGGACTTCGGCGCCCCGCGCTGGTCGGCCGGGTCACTGGTGCCCGGCCTCGCGGCGATGGCCGCGGCGGCCCGCCGGGCGCCGGAGGGGCCGAGCCGCCGGCTCCGGGCGGAGCTGGGCTGGATCGGCCGCGCCACCGAGCTCTCCATGGCACGCGCCAACGCCGGGTCGCCACTGCACCACGGCGCGCTCCGGCCGCTGGGCCTGCTGGTGGCCGCCGCGCTGGAACCGGCGCGGGCCCCCGACGAACTGCCCGCCGCCGCCCGGCGGATCGTCACCTTCACCGACGGGGCGGCCCCGCGCCGCCCCGCCCCCGGCTCCGCGGTGGCCTCCCGCTACGGCGCGGCCGGCGCGCGGGGCGAGGCGCGGGCCGGATTCCCGCACGTACGACGGGCGTTGGCGGCCCTGCGGAGCGCGCGTGACGTCCTCGACGCGGGCGGTACGGCCACGGCGGCCGGCCGGTCGGAACCGGCCGCCTTCGACACCCGGCTGCGCGCGGCGGGGGCTGCGGCCGAGGGGCAGCGCGCAGCTGCTGGCGGCGGCGCTCTTCGTGGACGGGCTGTGGTGGCGCGGCGGCACGCTGGAAACGCAGGCACGGACGCAGGCGCGGCCCCAGCCACGGACGACGACCCGCGCGGCCCGGCGCGGTGAGGCACCCGTACCGGCATGACCGCGAGCGCTAACCCCTGGGCCCGTCGTCGCGCCCCTCGGCCGTACGGCCCTCGGACGTGCGCCCTTCAGACGCGCGGCCTTCGGACGGGCTGCCCTCGGACGGGCTGCCCTCGGCGGTGCTGCCCTCCGCGCCGTTGCCGGAGAGGCCGGAGCCGGTGCGCCGCCCCGGCGGATCCGGGGCGAGGTGGCCGACCACCTCGGCCAGCTCCATGCAGGCCTGCTCCACCTTCCGCCGGATGTTCCGCTGCTCGGTGACGATCGCCGCGAGCAGCAGCCCGGTCAGCGCGACCGACCCGTTCAGCGCCTGGATGCTGATCATCGTCTCCGTGAGGTCGTGGTGGGTGAACGGCCCGACATGGTCGGTCGCGGCCCAGATCACCACGACGGAGACCAGCAGGGCGCACGGCGCGCTGCCCGCCAGTTGGAAGCGCAGGGCGGCCCAGATCAGCAGCGGAAAGACCAGGAAGAGCAGACACAGCGGGCTTCTGGCGGCCACCAGGGTGACGATGACGGCCGTGACCAGCAGAGCCGCCGCCTCCGCCCAGCGCCCGCCGTGACGCCGGGCCCGGTCGGCGCCGTCGCCGTCGGCGCCACTGCGATCGGTCCCGTCCCGGTCGGCGCCGCCCGCCCGGTCGCCCGTCCCCGGCAGCCGGACCCGGCGCAGCAGGAGCAGCAGCGGGGTGACCACCAGGACGCCCATCGCGTCCCCCGTCCACCACGCGGTCCATGTCGGCCAGAACCCGTGGTGCGGCAGCCGGTCGCTGAGCACCAGTACGCCCGTACCGACGGTCGCGCTGATCAGCATCCCGCCCAGCGCGCCCAGGAACACCAGCGCCACCCCGTCGCGCAGCCGGTCCACTTCGAGCCGGAAACCGGCCCGGCGGAGCATCAGATACGCGCAGACCGGGGCGAGGGTGTTCCCCGCGATGATCACGACATCCGCCGGGTGGAAGGTGCTGATGGTGACGATGCTCAGCAGGGCGCCGAGCGAGATCCCCGGCCAGACGCCGAGGCCCAGATGGAGCAGACAGCCCAGGGCGACACCTGTCGGCGGCCACAGCGGTGTGACGATCGCCCCCTCGACCCGCACCTGTCTCACCAGCCCGAGCTGCCCGAACGCGTAATAGGCGACGGCGACGCCGAGGGCCGGCAGAGCGCGGACGGTGAGACGGCGGAGTTGATCGGTACGCACCACACCGGCCATCAGACAGTGCCCGCCGCCGTGCTCCGCCCAGGTCGGCCGTGACACGCTGCCGAAGCGGTCACACGGGCGGACGGCGCCCCTCCGGCGCCGCGTCATGGCGCAGGACGAGGACGGCGGCGTCGTCGGAGTGGCCGGTCAGCTCGGCCACCCTCATCACCTCGGCCGCGAGTTCCCCCGGGGCCGTACCCGCGCGCACGCCCTCCGCGAGCACCCCCGCCACCGTCGCCAGCCCCTCGTCGATCGGGAACGAGGGGCCCTCCACCACCCCGTCCGTCAGCAGGACGAAGGCGCCCGCCTCGGTCAGCCTGCGCCGGGTCACCGGGTACACCTCGCCCGGCTGGATGCCCAGCGGCAGCCCGCCCGCGTCCTCGGCGACCCCCGACCGGCCGTCGGCGGTGGCCCACACCGAGGCGACATGGCCCGCCCGTGCGCTCTGGAGCTCCCAGGTGCCCGGGTCGAAGCGGAGGAAGGAGCAGGTCGCGAAGAGGCTGGAGCCCACCGAGAGCAGCAGGTCGTTGGCCCGGCTCAGCACCTGGCCCGGGTCCGTCGCCGTCGCGGCCACCGCCCGCAGCCCGATCCGTACCTGCCCCATGATCGCGGCGGCCTCGACATCGTGGCCCTGCACATCCCCGACGCAGAGGGCGAGCGCCCCGTCGGGCAGCGTGAAACCGTCGTACCAGTCCCCGCCGATGTCGAGCCCGTCGCGCGCTGGTGCGTACCGGGCGGCCGTCCGCAGCCCGGGGAGTGCGGGCAGCACGGCGGGCAGCATCTCGCGCTGCAACGCCTCGGCCAGCTCCACCCGGGCATGCTGGAGCTCCGCGCCCCGGCGGGCCTGGGCGGTGAGCCGGCCGAGGGTGGTCAGCAGGTCGTCGGCGCTCGTGGCCGGGGTGGACCGTGTGGGACGACGCCGGCTCATCCACCGCTCCGAGGTACGTCCGTCATGGACCGTCTGTCATGGACCGCCCCGGGGTTTCCACGCGGCGGTGTACCTACGGTGACCCGCGCGGGCAGCCTGAAACCCGGCCCGCGCGAAGCACCTCATTCATCATATTTCCGACGCACCGATTCCGCCCCACGGGCCGGCCGCCCGGCCCGAGGGGCGCGCCCGCCTCAGGCCGCGAACCCGCCGTCCACGGCGAGGGCCGCCCCGGTGACATACCGGCCGGCGTCCCCCGCGAGATGGGCCACGGTCGCGGCGACGTCCGAGGGCTACAACTGCCGATGTTGATGATCCGCCCGCCCGCGCCCATGTGCCGCAGCGCCGCCTGGCAGACCACGAACGGCGCCCGCACATTGATGTGCAGCACCCGGTCGACATCCTCCGGCGCCAGGTCCTCGACCGGGCCGAGCACCCCGATCCCGGCGTTGTTGACCACGATGTCGAGCCGCCCGAACTCCCCGGCGGCCCGGTCCACGGCCGCCCGCACCGCCACCGGATCCGCGCTGTCGGCCCGCACCGCCCAGCCCCGGCGGCCCAGCGCCTTGATCCGGTCGACCACCTCCGCCGCACGCACCTCGCTGTGCTGATAGGTCAGCGCGACATCGGCACCGTCCTCGGCCAGCCGGAGCGCCACCGCCTCGCCGATCCCCCGGCTGCCGCCGGTCACGAAGGCCACTTCGCCGTCAAGCACCGCAGTCATCCCGGTAGGCGCGGGCCGTGGCCGTCAGTTCGTCCAGGGTGTCCCTGGTACGGACGAGGTCGGCGATATGCGTGGTGAGCCGCTCGCGCTCGCCCCCGGTCGACGAGGCCACGTACTACCAGTGCGGTGACGCGGGCTACCTGACCTACCCGACCCCTGTCCCGCCCCTCGGCCATAGCGAAGGGCGGGACAGGGACGGGGAACCACCGGGCGGGGGCGGCCCCGAGAGGCGTTACTCCGCCGGCTTCGCCGACTTCGCGACCGGCTTGCGCAGCGCGATGTTCAGCTCGCGCAGCCGCGTCTCGTCCAGCTCCGTCGGCGCGCCCATCATCAGGTCCTGCGCGTTGCCGTTGAGCGGGAAGGCGATCGTCTCGCGGATGTTCGGCTCGTCCGCCAGCAGCATGACGATCCGGTCCACGCCCGGGGCGATGCCGCCGTGCGGCGGGGCGCCGAGGCGGAACGCCTTGAGCATGCCCGCGAACTCGTGCTCCACCGTCTCCCGGTCGTAGCCCGCGATCTCGAACGCCTTGATCATCAGCTCCGGTTCGTGGTTACGGATCGCGCCGGACGACAGCTCGATGCCGTTGCAGACGATGTCGTACTGCCACGCCAGGATGTCCAGCGGGTCCTTCGTCTCCAGGTCCTCCAGGCCGCCCTGGGGCATCGAGAACGGGTTGTGCGAGAAGTCGATCTTGCCCGTCTCCTCGTCCTTCTCGTACATCGGGAAGTCGACGATCCAGCAGAACCGGAAGACGCCCTCGTCGAAGTGGCCGGCGCGCTTGGCCGCCTCGACCCGCACCGCGCTCATGATCTTGGAGACCTCGTCGAAGCCGCCCGCGCCGAAGAAGACCGCGTGCCCCGGGACCAGCGCCAGCCGCTCCGTGAGGACCTTGACGTCCGTCTCCGTCAGGAACTTGGCGATCGGTCCCGCCAGCGTCCCGTCCTCGCCGACCCGGACCCAGGCCAGGCCCTTGGCGCCGTGCTCGACCGCGTACGCGCCGAGGCCGTCGAAGAACTTCCGGGACTGTCCGGCCGTGTCCGGCACCGGGAGGGCCCGGACGTGCTTGCCCGCGAACGCCTTGAACTCGGAGCCCACGAAGATGTCCGAGATGTCGACCAGTTCGAGCCGGGCGCGCAGGTCGGGCTTGTCGTTGCCGTACTTCAGCATCGACTCACGGAACGGGATCCGCGGGAACGGCGACGTGACGTGCCGACCGCCGCCGAACTCCTCGAACAGCTCCGTCATCAGCTTCTCGATCGGCCGGAAGACGTCCTCCTGCTCGACGAAGCTCATCTCGACGTCGAGCTGGTAGAACTCGCCCGGCGAGCGGTCCGCGCGCGCGTCCTCGTCGCGGAAGCAGGGCGCGATCTGGAAGTAGCGGTCGAAGCCCGAGATCATCAGGAGCTGCTTGAACTGCTGCGGCGCCTGGGGCAGCGCGTAGAACTTGCCGGGGTTCAGCCGCGAGGGGACGACGAAGTCGCGCGCGCCCTCGGGGGAGGTCGCGGTGAGGATCGGGGTCGCCATCTCGTTGAAACCGAGGGCGGTCATCTTGTGCCGGATCGCGGAGACCACGGCCGTACGCAGCAGGATGTTGCGGTGCATGCGCTCACGGCGCAGGTCGAGGAAGCGGTACTCCAGACGCCGCTCCTCGTTGACGCCGTCCTCCGCGTTGACCGTGAACGGCAGCGGTCCGGCCGCGCCGAGGATCTCGACCTCGGAGACCTCGATCTCGATCTCGCCGGTCGGCAGCTCCGGGTTCACGTTCTCCGCACCGCGCGCGGAGACCTTGCCGTCGATACGGACGACGGTCTCCTTGGTGAGCTTGGACAGCTCCTCGTTGGCGGGCGTGCCGGGGCGGGCGACGAGCTGCACCAGACCGTAGTGGTCGCGGAGATCGATGAAGAGGATGCCGCCCAGGTCTCGGCGATTGTGCAGCCAGCCGCTCAGCCGGACGTCGGCGCCGACGTCAGAGGCGCGGAGCTGGCCGCAGGTGTGGGACCTGTACCGGTGCATCGTCGTTTCATCCAGTCTTGGCAGTCGGAGTGGTCAGGAAGCGGGCGGGACACCCGGGCGTACGCGACACATGTGACACGTACGGCGCATGCGTGAGGAAGCATGATGCGCCGGGCGCCACCAGTTGCCCAACCGGTTCGGGAAAACCCGTTTGGCCATAACAGGCTACCGCCCGGGTCCGACACCGCCCTCAGTGGCGTTCGCTCCACACATATTCATAAAGTGGGACAATGCGAACCGAGGATGTCCTGTCGGCGATCGGTACCGGCCTGTGGCGCTGGGACCTGCTGTCCGGGGCGGTCACCCTCGACGCCGAGGCCGCCCGGCTCTTCGGCTGGCCCGCCGAACCCCTGGAGACCACGAAGGCCGCCGTACGCGCCCGGCTCCACCCCGTCGACTGGAACGAGATCGAGGGCGTCGTACGCCTCGCCGTCGCCGAGTCCACCCTCGCCGAGGTCCGGCTGCGCGTCATGGACGGCGACAGCCGGGTCGTCCGTACGGTACGGAGCCGGGCCAAGCCCGTCGTCACCCACGGGCCGGACGGCGACGAGGAAATCGAACTGTTCGGCACGGTCCAGGAGGTCAGCGAGCCGCGCCCCGGCACCGCCGTCGAGGGCAGCTCCATCACCGGCGACTGGCGCCGCTCCCGTGAGGCGTTCCTGCTGGACGCGGGGCGCGCGCTGGCCGAGGCGCGCTCCACCACCGAGGTCCTGCGGGTCGCCGCGTCCCTCTCCATGCCCGGCTTCTCGCCGGACGGGCTGGCGGTCTTCGGCGTCTCGGGGGGCCTCACGGGCGGCCCGTCGGGACAGCGGCTGCGGATCATCGGGCACCACGGGCACGACGCGGGGGACGTGGCCCCCTTCGAGGAGATGTCGCTCGACACGGACTATCCGGCCGCCGAGGTCGTCAGGACCGGCCGCGCCGTCTATCTGCCCTCGCCGGAGGCGTACGAGAACCGGTACCCGGCCACCTGGCAGTACGTCCAGCGCTTCGACCGCGGCTCATGGGCGTTCGTCCCGCTGGTCGTGGCGGGCCGCACGCTCGGCACCTGGATGGCGGCCTTCAAACACCGTGTCGCCTTCTCGCCCGACGAGCGGTCCGTACTGACCACGGTCGCGCGGATGCTCGCCCAGGCCCTGGCCCGCGCGGGGGTCGCCGAGTCCGAGCGGGAGCTGTCGATCGGCCTCCAGCGCTCGATGATGCCCCGGCTGGGGCCCGAGATCCCCGGCATGGCGGTGGCGGCGCGGTATGTGCCGACCGGGGGCGGCCTCCAGGTGGGCGGCGACTGGTACGACATGATCCCACTGCCGGACGGCCGGCGCGGCGACCGGGCGGGCGGACGGTTCGCGCTGGTCATCGGGGATGTGCAGGGGCACGACGTGCATGCCGCGGGGCTGATGGGACAGCTCAGGATCGCGCTGCGGGCGTACGCCGCCGAGGGGCACAGCCCGGACGCGGTGCTCTCGCGGGCGTCCCGATTCCTCGCGGGGCTCCACCACCACCCGGGGCAGGACGGCGGCCCCGGCGGCAGCCCGGCCGGCGAGCCCGGTGCCCCGGCCGGGCTGCCGCCGGGGATCGCGGGCTCCGGCAGCGGTCCCGACGCCCTGGCCGGGCCACGCTTCGCGACCTGCCTCTATCTGGAGGTCGACCCGGAGACGGGCACCCTGGACATCGCCCGCGCCGGCCATCCGGACCCGGTGATCCGCACGGCCGACGGCACGGCGGTCATCCGGCAGACCGCGGGCGGGCTGCCCCTCGGGGTCGAGGCGGACTCCGACTACCCGACGACCCGGCTCCAGCTCGGCCCCGGCGAGCTGCTGATGCTCTGCACGGACGGTCTGATCGAGACGGGCGGCCACGATCTCGCGACGGGCTGGGAGCGGCTGCGCCCCGTACTGGAGGCGCCGCTGAGGGACGGCGTACGGGGGAACGACGGCGCGCCCGGGGACGGCCGTACGGAACCGGACACGGGGAACGGCAGGAACGCCGTGGACTCCGGGAACGGCAAGAACGCCGTGGAGTCCGGGAACGCCGCGAACGCCGTCGACGCCCTGAACTCCGTGCCCCCCGCGGAGCCGGACGGCGCCGCGGAGCTGGAACGGCTCGCCGACGCCCTGGTCCAGGCGGTGCACGGCCCCACCTCCTACTACACGACCGGGCCGCTCGCCGACCGCCGCGAGGACGACATCGCGCTCCTGCTGCTCGCCCGGGACCGGGACGGCGCGGCCTCCCGTACCGCCAGGACGCCCGCCCGCAGGACCGCGCTGACCATCGCGCAGGCCGAACCGGAGCGGATCGCGGGCGCCCGGCGCCAGCTCCGCGATCTGCTGCGCGACTGGGCGGACCCCGAACAGGTCGACTCGGCGGAGCTGATGGTCTCCGAGATACTGACCAACGTGCTCGTCCACACGGACGGTGACGCGCTGCTGATCGCGGAGGCGCGGGGCGAGCACGGAGCGCGCAGGCTGCGGATCGAGGTCGCGGACACCAGCGACGACCTGCCACACCGGCGCCGCCCCGGTGAGCTGGCGTCCAGCGGGCGGGGGCTGGTGCTGCTGGAGCTGTTGGCGGACGCGTGGGGGGTGGATCCGCGGGGCGAGGGGAAGTGCACCTGGTTCGAGCTCTACGAGGACGGCGGAGGCGGCGCGCCGGTACCGGCCGGACCGTCCGACCCGGCGGAGGAGTCCGCGGCGTAACGTTTCCGCACCTCGGAGAGCACCCCGAACGCGGCGGCCGTCACCGGTACGGCGAGCAGCATCCCCAGAATCCCGGCGACGCTCGCCCCCGCCGTGATCGCCAGCATCACCACGGCGGGATGCATCTGCACCGTACGGCTCTGGATCATCGGCTGGAGCAGATGCCCCTCCAGCACCTGGGTGGCGAGCACCACCCCGAGCGCCCAGAGCCCGATCACCCACCCCCGGTCGACCAGGGCGACCAGCACGGCCACCGCGCCGGAGATCAGGGCGCCGAGGTACGGGATGTACGCGCCGACGAAGACCAGCGCCCCCAGCCCGACCGCGCCGGGCACCCGCAGGATCAGCAGGCCGACGGTGATGCAGATCGCGTCGATGAGCGCGATCAGGGTCGTCCCGCGCATGAAGCCCTCGACGGCCCCGAACGCGCGGCGCGCCATCGCCTCGACGGCCCGCCCGGCCTGCCCCGGGGCGAACGCCCGGAGCGCGCGGGCCGCCCGGGACGAGTCCCGCAGGAAGAAGAAGACGAGCAGCAGGGCGAGGACGGCGGTGGCGATCAGCTCCCCGACCACGCTGATGCCGGTGAGCACCCCGGAGGCGGCGGTGGCGCCGAACTTCCCGACGAGGTCCTTGGCGTTCTTCGCCAGATCCTCCAGCGAGGTCCCGGCGGCCCCGCCGAAGTGCTTGCTCACCTCCCGGCCGGCCTGGCGCAGCGAGGCGACGATCTGGTCCCCGGTGTCGACGAGCGCGCTGACGACGATGTACGCGGCGCCGCCGACCACGCCCACGATGGCGACGCAGGTCAGTGCGGAGGCGAGCGACGCGTTGAGCCGCAGCGCGATCAGCCGGCGGTAGAGGGGGCCGAGCAGCGCCGTGCCGAGGAGGGCGAGCAGGACGGGGGTGACGGCCGTCTTGAAGGTGACGCACAGCCAGATCGCGACAGCCCCGACCCCGGAGACCAGCAGCGCGACCCCGCACCACGCGGCGAGGCGCCGGGCGCTCTCGGGGAGGGGGGAGGTCGGCGGCGTCTGCACGCCCCCAGCCGACCACGCCCGGCCTGCCTTGTCCTGCGCTGCCCGCCGCCCGGGTGACGCACCGTCACTCCCCGCCCCCGCACCTCGGGCCGGCGGACGCCTGAGGAGCGGATCCTCGGCTCCCGGAGGAGCGGATCCTCAGCGGGCGCCGTGTTCCGCGGGAACGGTGCCCAGGCGGCCCGCCTGGAAGTCCTCGAAGGCCTGCTTCAGCTCGGCGTGACTGTTCATCACGAACGGGCCGTAGTGCGCCATCGGCTCCCGGATCGGCTGTCCGCCGAGGAGCACGACCTCCAGGTCCGGCGTGTGCGCGTCCTGCGTCGCGTCGGCCCGTACGGTGAGCGAGCCGCCCGCGCCGAAGACCGCGGTCTGTCCGGTGCGGACCGGACGGCGCTCCGTACCGACCGCGCCGCGCCCCGCCAGGACGTACGCGAGGCCGTTGAAGTCCTCGCGCCACGGCAGGGTCACCTCGGCGCCCGGCCGCAGCGTGGCGTGGATCATCGTGATCGGGGTGTGGGTGATGCCGGGGCCCTCGTGGCCGTCCAGGGCGCCCGCGATGACCCGCAGCAGCGCGCCGCCGTCGGACGAGGTCAGAAGCTGGACCTGGCCGCCGCGGATGTCCTGGTAGCGCGGGTCCATCATCTTGTCGGAGGCCGGCAGGTTCACCCAGAGCTGGAGCCCGTGGAAGAGTCCGCCGGAGGTGACCAGCGACTCCGGCGGCGCCTCGATGTGCAGCAGGCCGGAGCCCGCCGTCATCCACTGGGTGTCGCCGTTGCGAATGGTCCCGCCGCCGCCGTTGCTGTCCTGGTGTATGAACGTGCCGTCGATCAGGTACGTGACCGTCTCGAAGCCGCGGTGCGGGTGCCACGGGGTCCCTTTCGGCTCTCCCGGCGCGTACTCCACCTCACCCATCTGATCCATCATGATGAACGGGTCGAGGTGCTTGTAGTCGATCCCGGCGAACGCGCGGCGCACCGGGAATCCCTCGCCCTCGAAGCCGCCGGGCGCGGTCGTGACGGCGAGCACCGGACGGGCCACGGCATCGGCCGGAGCTGCCACACGGGGCAGGGTCAGCGGGTTTTCGACGGTCACTGCGGGCATGACGGCCTCCTCAGGCTCTTGAGCCCCAATTTAGTTGAACGGTGAACATCCTGCAAGGCGTACCGCATTCCCGGACGCTTTCCGGACACCCCGGAACCACCGGAAGCAGATGCTTTCCGGACACCCGGAAGCACCGGAGGACGCCACGAAGAAGGACCCGTACCGGTTCGGTACGGGTCCTCGTCAGGATCGGGGGGACGGGCGCGCTCAGCCGTACATGCGCCGCATCGCGAAGTCCACCATCTGCTCGACCGCCTTCGCGTCGAAGACCATCCGGTGCTCACCCTCCATGTCGAGCACGAAGCCGTACCCCGTCGGCAGCAGGTCGATCACCTCGGCGCCGGTGATCACGAAGTACTTCGACTCCTTGCCCGCGTACCGCCGCAGCTCCTTGAGCGTGCTGAACATGGGGATCACCGGCTGCTGCGTGTTGTGCAGCGCCAGGAACCCGGGGTTGTCGCCCCGCGGGCAGTAGACCTTCGACGTCGCGAAGATCTGCTGGAAGTCCTCTGCCTGGAGGGACCCCGTCGTGAACGCCCGCACGGCGTCACCGAGCGACGGAGGCGACGGTTCCGGATACAGCGGCTGCTCGCCGTACCCGCCCGCTCCGGCACCACCCATCGGCTGCTGCTGCGGGTGCGCGTACTGCTGCTGAGCGCCCATGTTCTGGTCGTAGCCGTACATGGACGCAAGAGTACTGAGGAATGGCGCCGCCGGGAGCCCCGTCTACCACGTCACACCTCGCCGATGGGCCCCGGTGCGGGGTTGCATCTTATTACCGATGGGTAGCATCATCGGTAGCTACCAACTGGTACTGGCACACGCATGCGGGATCCGCTGATCCGCTTTCCGCAATCCCGCCTTCCCGATCCTTACGGAGTCGTCGCCATGGGGCACTACAAGTCGAATCTCCGCGACATCGAGTTCAACCTCTTCGAGGTCCTCGGGCGCGACAAGCTGTACGGAACGGGCCCGTTCGCCGAGATGGACGCCGAGACCGCCAGGAGCATCCTCGAAGAGGTCACCCGCCTCGCGGAGAACGAGCTCGCCACGTCGTTCGCCGAGGCCGACCGCACCCCGCCGGTGTTCGACCCGGAGACGAACACGGCACCGGTCCCGGCCGCCTTCAAGAAGAGCTACCAGGCCTACATGGACTCCGAGTACTGGCGTCTCGGCCTGCCGGAGGAGATCGGCGGCACCACCTCCCCGCGCTCCCTGATCTGGGCCTACGCGGAGCTGCTGCTCGGCGCCAACCCCGCCGTGTGGATGTACGCCTCGGGCCCGGCCTTCGCCGGCGTCCTGCACGACGAGGGCAACGAGGCGCAGAAGAAGGCCGCCGCGATCGCCGTCGAGCGCCAGTGGGGCTCCACGATGGTCCTCACCGAGCCTGACGCGGGCTCGGACGTCGGCGCGGGCCGCACGAAGGCCGTCGAGCAGGAGGACGGCACCTGGCACATCGAGGGCGTGAAGCGCTTCATCACCTCCGGTGAGCACGACATGTCGGAGAACATCCTCCACTACGTCCTCGCCCGCCCCGAGGGCGCGGGACCGGGCACCAAGGGCCTGTCGCTCTTCCTCGTACCGAAGTACGAGTTCGACTGGGAGACCGGCGAGCTGGGCGAGCGCAACGGCGTCTACGCGACGAACGTCGAACACAAGATGGGGCTCAAGGCGTCCAACACCTGCGAGCTGACCTTCGGCGACCGCCACCCCGCCAAGGGCTGGCTGATCGGCGACAAGCACGAGGGCATCCGCCAGATGTTCCGCATCATCGAGTTCGCGCGGATGATGGTCGGCACGAAGGCGATCGCCACCCTCTCCACCGGTTACCTGAACGCGCTGGAGTACGCCAAGGAGCGCGTCCAGGGCCCCGACCTGGCGCAGTTCATGGACAAGCGCGCCCCCAAGGTCACCATCACCCACCACCCCGACGTACGCCGCTCCCTGATGACACAGAAGGCGTACGCGGAGGGCATGCGCGCCCTCGTGATGTACACGGCTTCGGTGCAGGACGAGATCGCGTTCAAGGAAGCCGAGGGCGAGCCCACGAAGGCGCTGCACGGCCTCAACGACCTGCTGCTGCCGATCGTCAAGGGGTACGGCTCCGAGCGGTCGTACGAACAGCTCGCGCAGTCCCTCCAGATCTTCGGCGGCTCCGGATACCTCCAGGAGTACCCGGTCGAGCAGTACATCCGGGACGCCAAGATCGACACCCTCTACGAGGGGACGACGGCGATCCAGGGCCAGGACTACTTCTTCCGGAAGATCGTCCGCGACCAGGGCCAGGCGCTGAACACCCTCTCCGAGGAGATCAAGACGTTCCTCGCGGTCGGCACGGGCGGTACGGAGCTGGCCCCGGCCCGCGAGGCGCTCGCCCGGGCCGCGACCGACCTGGAGGCGATCGTCGCCGTGATGCTGGCCGACCTCACGGCCACCGGCGAGGACGTCAAGAACATCTACAAGGTCGGCCTCAACACCACCCGCCTGCTGATGGCTTCGGGCGACGTGGTCGTCGGCTACCTGCTGCTGCGCGGCGCCGCCGTGGCCGCGGAGAAGCTGGAGACGGCCTCCTCCAAGGACGTGGCGTTCTACCAGGGCAAGATCGCGGCGGCGAAGTTCTTCGCCGCGAACGTGCTGCCGGGCGTCGCGACGGAGCGGGCGCTCGCCGAGTCCGTCGACAGCACGCTGATGGAGCTGGACGAGGCGGCGTTCTAGACGAGTCATTCCGAAGTCCCGTCTGCGGGGAGGTGCCATGCACGCACATCCGCGGCGTTGTCGTCACTCAACGACGCTCCGCGTCGCTTCCCTCCTCCGCCTTGCGGCTGCGCTCGGCATCCGAAGGACCGTTCAATGCGCCGAGACGGAGCGAGCGCAGCGAGTGCAGTGCACCTGACACCTCCCCGCCCGCCCCAAGGGGCGGACGACGCTACTTCGGAATGACTCGTCCAGTACCGGCAGGGGCACCAGACCCCACCGCGCGCCCCACCGCAGGGCACCTCTCCGCGCACCGGACGCGGGAGGTGCCCTGCCGCACGCCGTGCGGGAGACGGCCCGCGCACGGCGTTCACGACCACTGGCAGGGCCGTTCCCGGACCCCGTCGTTAGGGTTGAGCCCATGAGCACCTCCCCCCGCTTCGACCGCGGCCACACCGACGACCTCATGTCCTACCTCGCGGCCAGCCCGTCGCCGTACCACGCCGTGGCGAACGCCGCCGAGCGCCTGGAGAAGGCCGGCTTCCGGCAGGTGCGGGAGACGGACGCCTGGGACGGGTCGAAAGGCGGCCGGTACGTCGTACGCGGCGGCGCGCTCATCGCCTGGTTCGTGCCGGAGGACGCCGAGCCGCACACCCCGTTCCGGATCGTCGGCGCGCACACGGACTCGCCGAACCTGCGGGTGAAGCCACTGCCCGACACCGGCTCGTACGGCTGGCGCCAGATCGCCGTCGAGGTGTACGGCGGGACGCTGCTCAACACCTGGCTCGACCGCGATCTGGGGCTGGCGGGCCGGGTCACCCTGCGCGACGGTTCGCACCGGCTGGTCAACGTCGACCGCGCGCTGCTGCGCGTCCCGCAGCTCGCCGTCCACCTCGACCGCTCGGTCAACACGGACGGCCTGAAGCTGGACCGGCAGCGGCATATGCAGCCGATCTGGGGCCTCGGCGAGCCCGAGGAGGGCGATCTGATCCGCTTCGTCGCCCAGGAACTGGGCGTCGAGGCCGAGGAGATCACCGGCTGGGACCTGATGCCGCACGCCATCGAGGCGCCCGCCTACCTCGGCCGGGACCGCGAGCTGGTGGCCGGTCCGCGGATGGACAACCTGCTGTCGGTGCACGCGGGTACGGCGGCGCTCGCCGCCGTCGCGACGGACTCCGGCACGCCGCTGCCGTACATCCCGGTGCTCGCCGCCTTCGACCACGAGGAGAACGGCTCACAGTCCGACACCGGCGCCGAGGGCCCGCTGCTCGGCACGGTGCTGGAACGCTCGGTGCTCGCCCGCGGCGGCACGTACGAGGACCGCGCGCGGGCCTTCGCCGGCACGGTCTGCCTGTCGTCGGACACCGGGCACGCCGTCCACCCCAACTACGGCGAGCGCCACGACCCGACGCACCACCCGCGCGCCAACGGCGGCCCGATCCTCAAGGTCAACGTGAACATGCGGTACGCGACGGACGGCAGCGGCCGGGCCGTGTTCGCCGAGGCCTGCGAGAGGGCGGGCGTGCCGTGGCAGACGTTCGTCTCCAACAACGCGATGCCGTGCGGTACGACGATCGGCCCGATCACCGCCGCCCGGCACGGTATCCAGACCGTCGACATCGGCGTGGCCATCCTGTCGATGCACAGCGCGCGCGAACTGTGCGGCGCCGACGACCCGTATCTGCTGGCGAACGCGCTGGTGGCCTTCCTGGCGGGCTGAGCCGGCGGCCGTACGCACCGGGGCGGCCATACGGGCCGGCATGCCGAACAGCAGCCGCCCGCATGGCTGTTCCGGTCAGGGGTACCCGAAGCAGGAGCGACACCCGGCACGACACGACTCCTGTGAAGAGGCGGGCCCCATGGGCATAGGCGGATGCATCACCCTCATCGCGGTCGGCGCGATCCTGACGTTCGCGACCGACTGGGAACTCGACAGCGTCAACCTCGACCTGGTCGGCGTCATCATGATGGCCGTCGGCATCATCGGCACGGCCGTCATGACCAGCATCGCGCGCCGCCGCAGGGCGGTCGTCACCCCGGTCGCACCGACGGTGGTGGACCGGGACGAGCGCTTCTGACACGCCGTCTGCGGAGTGACGGTCACCGGCGTGACGTGCGCGGCCTTTACCGCGCCGCCGGCCTCCGGCGTGACGGCTCCGCCGTCGCTACGCGTCGAGCCCGGCCAGCACGAGCCCGAGCCGCGACGTCCCCGCGTCACCCACCACGACCGGAACACCCCAGTCCTGCTGGTGGACATGGCAGGCCGGGTACTCGTTGAGCGGATCGTCGTCGCACGAGGCGGCCATCGCCGACACGTGCAGCACCCCCTCGGTGACATCCGGGGCCAGCACCAGGTCGCGGCCGAGATCCGTACCGGCGCCGCCGCCCTCCAGCAGCAGTTCGGGCGGGGTCGCCGAGACCAGCAGCCGGGTGGACGGGCCGTACCGCGTGTCGAGCTTCTGCCCGGTCGGCGCCGTGAAGACGATGTCCAGCCGCAGCGCGCCCGGCGCGACCTCGGTGGCCGCCCGTCGCGTGCGGTGGGCGACGGACTCGACGCGCACCGCCTCCTCGGGCAGCCGCAGCCGCGTCAGCCGGTGGCGCGCCGACTCGACGACGACGATGTCCTCCCCCACCAGGACCGCGTCGCTCGGCTCGCGCAGATCGGTGGCGAGCGTCGTCACCTCGCCGGTCGCCGGGTCGTAGCGGCGCAGCGCGTGGTTGTACGTGTCGCAGACCGCGACGGAGCCGTCGGGCAGCGCGGTGACCCCCAGCGGGTGCTGGAGCAGGGCCTGCGCGGCCGGGCCGTCACGGTGCCCGAAGTCGAAGAGCCCGGTGCCGACTGCCGTCCGGATCACGAACCCGTCGCTGTCGGCGTCCGGCCCGCGCTCGACGTACCGCAGCGCGCTGGTCTCGGAGTCCGCGATCCACAGCCGGTCCCCGGCCGCCGCGAGCCCGGACGGCTGCGCGAACCACGCCTCGGCGGCGGCCCCGTCCACCAGCCCCTCGTTGGTCGTGCCGGCGGCGGCCTCGACGGTCCCGGTGGCCGGGTCGTACGTCCAGAGCTGGTGCACCCCGGCCATCGCGATCCACACCCGGTCCGCCCACCAGGCGACATCCCACGGCGAGGAGAGGGCCACCTCCAGTGCGGGGCCCGAGGTCGGCGCGCCCTGCCACCACTGGCTGCCGGTCCCGGCGACGGTCTCGATCGCGCCGCTGACCGGGTCGTACGTACGCAGCGCGTGGTTCACGGTGTCCGCGACGATCACCCGCCCGTCGGGCAGCAGCGCCAGCCCCTGCGGCTCGCTGAACGCGTCGGGCCCGAAGCCGCGCTGCCCGCTCCCGATCCGCCGGACGACGGTCTCCGCGTCCGCCTCCAGCTCCACGAGCTGGTGCCGGGTCGAGTCCGAGACGAGGAGATGGCCGCCGGGCAGCTCCAGCGCCTTGCCCGGGAAGCGCAGATCGCTCGCGACGGGCTCCGGCGGAACGTACGGCCCGTCCCCGCGCCGCAGCGTCCCCTTGGCCGCGTGTTCGGCCTCCAGCTCCTCCACGAGCTTCGCCAGCGCGTGCGCGTGTCCCTCACCGGCGTGCTGCGCGACGACATACCCCTCGGGGTCGATCACGACGAGCGTGGGCCAGGCCCGTACGGCGTACTGCTTCCAGGTGGCCAGCTCGGGATCGTCCAGCACCGGGTGGTGCACCTCGTACCGCTCGACGGCGTCGACCACGGCCTGGTGCTCGGCCTCGTGCACGAACTTCGGCGAGTGGACGCCGATGATCACCACGGTGTCCCGGTGCTTCTCCTCCAGCTCCCGCAGCTCGTCCAGGACGTGCAGGCAGTTGATGCAGCAGAACGTCCAGAAATCTAGCACCAATGTGCGTCCTCGGAAGTCCGCGAGGGACAGTTCCTTACCGCCGGTATTGATCCAGGAACGTCCTTGCAGCTCGGGGGCGCGGACGCGGGCACGCTTACTCATGACGTCAAGGGTGCCACTACCGCCACGATGGCCACGACGCCCCCGCTCCGCTACGCCCGCCTCACGTCTTCCGGAGACACCAGCCACTCCGCGCCCCCTCCCACCGGCCACAGGAACGCCGCAGAACGCTTACGGCGCAGCCCCGGGGACTCGGCAGGGTCCTCATAGTCCGGGATCACGTCGCGCAGGATGCCGACGCGCCCCGCCGCATCCTCCACCCGAGCGCCGATATCCTCGCGCGCGACCATCCGTGCCCCTCCGGGTGACGCTTCATGTAGACGTTGCAGTCGGACACGGTGGTCATGTCTCCTCCGGTACGCGCACGGTCCCGCACGTTCGCGAGTTCGGTGCAGCCCGGACACCCCTCAACCGGGTTCGGCTCCACCTCGGTACGCAAGGGCAACTCAACCGGGGCGGTCTGGTACCTCGTGGGTTCGGTCATTCCGCGATCGTGATGCGCCCTCATGGGCGTATCCACTCCGAACGGAGGACAGTTGGGCCGTACACCGCTACGGTCACAGAAAGGCCCAAACGTCCGCAGGAGACCCCTTGAACTCTTCCCTACGATCAGCTATGGAGAATGCCGGTGTCACCACCTGACGCCCCATGCACGGAACCGCGATGACGCCTGCCGGGCGTTGGGAGTGGACGAGGAAATGATCTGGCCCCAGGCAGTGAAGGAACGCATCAAAAGCGGCCACGACCGCGAACTAGTTCACAGCTATCCGTACCGTTCCGCGTGCCCGTCAACGGTATGGAGCGAGTTGATCAGCGACTCCAGTGCAGATCTATTCTTCGCCGGGTACACGAACTACTTCCTGTGGACCCAAGTGCCCACCTTCCTGGAAACAGTGCGCCGGAAGACAGAGGCAGGGTGCCGCGTGCGCTTCCTGTTGGGCGACCCCGAAGGCGAAGTGACCCGACAGCGGGAGATCATCGAAGACGTGGCCCTGACGGTCTCCACGCGCATCAAAATCACGTTGGAGCACTTGACCGTCTTGGACCGCTGGATGGCCTTGAAACCCGCTTCAGCGCACCGGAAGACGCGATCAACCACGTAAGCCTCTCCGTGTTCCGGTTCGACCATGACGCACTCGTAACGCCTCACCTTGCCCGGCTCGTTGGGCATGACTCCCCGCTACTCCATCTTCGCAGGCAGGGCAACGGAGGGATGTTCGACCGCTTCGCGGAGCACAGCGAGGAACTGTGGGGACGAGCGAAGGCTCGGGACCCAGCAACCCGTACATGAACGGCGCTGCTCATACCTAGTACTCCAGTCTGACTTCGCGATCTTGTCGCGGACCCGGCTGGGAACGGGTACGGCCACCGCGTGATCATCGGGGGTTGTGTGGACTCCTGAAGATCGTGCGGTGGCCGCGGGCCATAGCGTAGACCCTGCCCGTTGGCGGGCGATGTTCGACCAGGTCATGGCCCGGATCGCGAGCCGCTTCGGCCGAGTTGAACCCCGGGCGAGTGCCCGCTCCTATCTCCTCGGGCTGCTGTCGAAGGCGGAGCGGAAGAACTGCTGGCAACTGGCCGAACAGGCCGGCCTGGCCCGGCCGGGGCCGATGCAACGGCTGCTGCGCTACGCCCGCTGGGACGCCGATGCCGTCCGTGACGACCTGCGCGCCTACGCCGTCGAACACCTCGGTGCCGATGGTGGCGTTCTGATCGTGGACGAGACCGGCTTCGTGAAGAAGGGCCAAGCCTCGGCGGGCGTGCAACGGCAGTACACCGGCACCGCCGGGCGCATCGAGAACTCCCAGGTCGGGGTCTTCCTCGCCTACGCCACCAGCCGGGGCCGGGCACTGATCGACCGCAGGCTCTACCTGCCCGAGCACTCCTGGTGCGGCGATCCCGAGCGCCGCCACGCTGCCGGGATACCCGAAACAGTGCAGTTCCAGACCAAACCCCGCCTGGCCTGGGAGATGATCGCCGACGCGCTGGACGCCGGGGTGCAGGCACCGTGGGTGACCGGCGACGAAGCCTACGGACAGGACCCGCGGCTCCGTGCCGCCCTGGAAGCCCGCGGCACCGGCTACGTGATGGCCGTCGCCTGCTCGACGCGGGTGCGGATCAACCACGGCCACACCCTCGTCCGCGCGGACACCGTCGCCGAACGCCTGCCCGCCACCACCTGGCAGCGGCACAGCGCGGGCAACGGCGCGAAGGGCCCACGCCACTACGACTGGGCCTGGATCCACACCGGCACCGACGAACACCGCCACCTCCTGATCCGCCGCAACCGCACCACCGGCGAACTCGCCTTCTACCTGTGCTGGTCA
>NZ_JBIWFO010000022.1:0-109498 GCF_044763125.1 Streptomyces sp. NPDC096310
CACCGCCGCACGTCACTGATCCCGAGGTCCCCACCCATGACAAGCACAACGACCACGACGTCACACCGTCACTACAAGCACGGTTGCAGTACTAGTGCCGGTTGGTACCCTTCTTCCGGTGGCGCTGGAGGCGCCAGCCGAGGAAGTCCAGGTTCTCGTCGATGTGCGTGATCTTCGTCTTCTCCGGTGACAGACGCAGGCCCATCGGGGAGAGGACCTCAGCTACCCAGGCACGGATGGCTATCGCATCCTCGCGAGTCCCGGCGACGAGCACGAGAAAGTCGTCCGCTTATGCCGTGTGCCGGGTTATGCCGACTGCGGCGCCGACAGCATGACGACGCTTGCGCCTGCCTCAGAACGGTCGGCATACCCGGAGCCTCCGTCTCAAAGCGTCTGGAGGAACGCCAGCAGGTTGTCCGGAGCGGTGAAACGTCCGGGAGTGCTGCCGACGGGAGCCGTGCGCGCGAGCGCACGTTCTTTGATGCTCATGTCGGCGTGCAGATAGATTTGTGTGGTTTCAGTTGATTCGTGGCCGAGCCAGAGGGCGATCACGGAGACGTCAACTCCCGCGTGGAGGAGCGCCATTGCGGCGCTGTGCCGCAGGGTGTGCGGGGTGTCGCGAACGCAGCGCGCTGCCAGCCCCGGTGCCGGGTTCAGTGGCTGATGACGACTTTTCCGAAGTGGGAGCCGCTCTCCATGTACGCGGCCGCGTCGAGCGCCTCCTTGAAGGGGAAGACGCGGTCGATGACCGGTCGCAGCCGGTGCGCGGTGATGACCCGGTTCATGTCCTCCAGGTCGCTGCGGCTGCCGCCTCCGATCGCGCGCAGCGTGGCTCCGCTGTAGGTGAAGTCCAGCAGGTTCATGCCGGTGGTGTCGTGCGCGACATGGCCGACCAGGGAGATGGTCCCGCGGTAGGCGACCGCCGCGATCGACTGCGCGATGGTTCCCGCTCCGCCGACCTCCACGATCACGTCGGCGCCCTGGCCGTCGGTGAGTTTGCGCGCCTCGGCGCCCCATTCCGAGGTGTCGACGTAGTTGATCACGTCGCCGGCGCCGAGTTCGCGAAGCCGTGCCGCCTTCTTCTCGCTGGAGGTGGTGGCGATCACGCGGGCTCCCGCGGCGCGGGCGAGCTGCAGGGCGAACAGCGAGACGCCGCCCGAGCCTTGAACCAGCACGGTGTCGCCGGGGCCGACCCCGGCCAGCGCCGACCAGGCGGTGACGGCGGCGCAGGGTAGGGTCGCCGCCTCGGTGAAGTCCAGGTGCTCGGGCATGGGCACCAGGCGCTGCTCGTCGATGGCGACGTACTCGGCCAGCCATCCGTCGATGTCGGTGTGGTAGAGCCGGCCGGGCTTGCGCTGCGGTCCGCCGAACCACAGCGGCTGGAAGGAGTTGACCACCCGGTCGCCGACCGCGAACCGGCTCACGCCGGGGCCGACGGCCTCGACGACGCCCGCGGCGTCGGAGATCGGCACCCGGCCGGGCGGCACCGGGTAGCGGCCGTCGAGCATGAACAGGTCGCGGGCGTTGAGGGAGCTGGCGTGCACCCGCACCAGCACCTGGCCGGTGCCGGGCGTCGGTGTCGGCTCCTCGATGAGTTCCTGCCGGCCGGATTCGGACATCCGATACAAGCGCATTGGTATTTCCCTTCTCTGGCGCTACGGCGCGTCGAGGACGTCGGGAGTGTCGTGCAGGGTCACGCTCTGCTCGAGCGGGGCGCGCCGGGTGCGCGCGGTATTGACCGGTGCGGTCTCGTCGGCGTAGCCGAAGGAGATGCCGTACATCAGCTTGAAGTCCTCGGGGACGTCCAGGAACGCGCGGACGGTGTCGGCGAAGAAGCCGAGGTGGGTCTGCGGCACGCCGGCGAATCCGCGGGCGGCCAGGGAGAGCAGGAAGTTCTGCCCGTACATGCCCATGTCGCCGCCGGCCCGCACGTTGTCGCCGAAGGTCGGCATGAACAGGAAGGCCGCGTGCGGCGCCCCGAAGAATTCCAGGCCGAAGCGCGCCGCCTCCGTTCGAGCCTGGCGGTCCTCCCGCTTCAGGCCGGTGTACTGGGCGAGGGTCGCGCCGAAGTCGTGCAGCCGTTCGCGGTAGATGCCCTCGCCGAAGTCGGCGTAGTCGAAGGTGAAGTCGAGAGAGTAGCGGCCCTCCACATCGGCCTTGATGAGCTCCTTGCTCAGGCCATCCCGCGTCGGGCCGGAGACGACGTGCACATTCCACGGCTGGGTGTTGCAGTTCGAGGGGGCGGCCTGGGCGTCTTCCAGGACGGCGCGGATGTCCGACGGCGACAGCGGGGTGGGCTGGAAGCTGCGCACGGAGCGACGGGCCCGAACGGCCTCGGCGAAGGGCAGGGTCATTGCGGCGGTGGCGGTAGGCAAATCGATTCCTTCCAACAGGTGCCCGGTGCCCGTGATGGCGGCCCTGCCTCACGGGACGGGGGCATGGGTGCGGGACGCCGCCGAGGCGTCGGCGGCGCCGGGTGGGTCAGCGGGCAGTGCGGGACAGTCCGCCGGCCTCGCCCCGGGTACGCATGGCGGCGTAAGGCGCCGTCAGGCCGGCGTCAGGTGGGTCTGCGCCCAGTTCTCGAAGGACGTCAGTTGGAGGCCGAGGGCGCGGGCATGCTCGGGGCGGGCGGGGTAGCCCTGCTCGTTGTGCCAGTCGTTCTGCAGGGCGTATTCGGGCGCGCCGGCGGTCATGGCCTCTTCCAGGGTCATGTCGGGTGGGGTGAGCTCGACCTCGTACACGCGTGAGAGGATCTCGGCGATCCGGGTCATCGGCAGGAAGTCGCCGGCGAGCTCCACCTCGACGCCGTTGAGGCGCGCCGGGTCGGCGAAGGCCGCCGCGGCCGCGGCGCCGATGTCGTCCACAGCGACGAGGGGGAGCCAGGTGTCCGGCTTGACCCGCGTCACCAGCCCGCCGCGGACGCCCTTGGGGAACATGATCGACTGCGCTTCGAAAAGCTCCATAAAGCCGGCTGGCTTGAGTACGGTCCAGTGCGTGAATCCCGCCTCACGGACGTACTCCACCGTCGCGGCCTTCATCTCGAAGTAGTACTCCATGGACTTCCAGCGACCCTCCGCCCAGCCCGGAACTGTACGGTGCTGCCCAGCCCCGCTGACGGAGGTGTGCACGAACTGTTCCACGCCCGCGGTGCGGGCGGCGTCGACCAGAGTGCGGCCGCGCGCCCACTCGGAGTCGCCCTCGGGGTCGGCCATGTCGGGGGCCTGCACGGAGAACACACCCCGCACGCCGTTGAGGGCCGGGCCGAGCGAGGCGGGGTCGTCCAGGTCGCCGGCGACCAGGTCGGCGCCGAGCGCCCGGATCGCCGCCGCGCGGTCGGCGCCGGGATCGCGGACGAGCGCGCGGACGGGGATGCCCGCGGCGAGCAGGGCGCGGGCGGTGGCGCCGCCCTGTTGGCCGGTGGCGCCCGTGACGAGGATGGGACCGGGGGGCATGGCAACTCCTCCGACGGCTAAGTGGCGGGTTCCGCCATTTCCATCCGCTACCATAACCACGAATTGGCGGGTGGCGCCACTTCGTGGTTCGGGAGGTGGCACACGATGGCTCAGCGCTCCGACGCCCAGCGCAACCACGCGCGGATCCTCGCCGTCGCCGAGCGGGAGGTCGCCGCGCACGGCGCGGAGGTGCCGCTGGAGCAGATCGCCCGCATCGCCGGGGTCGGGGCCGCCACCGCGCGCCGGCACTTCCCCACTCGGCGCGCCCTGCTGGACGCGGTCTTCGAAGAACGCGTCGAGGCGCTGGTCGCCCGCGCCGGCGAACTGGCCGACGCCGAGGATGCGCGGGCCGCGCTGCTGGACTGGCTCACCGCGCTCACGGAGTACGCCGCCGGCGCGCGGGGCATGGCCGTGGCGCTGATGCGGGACGAGGTCGGCGTGGGCCAGGAGCAGCCGTGCGACCGCGTCACGGACGCCGGTGCGCCGCTGCTGCGGCGGGCCGACGATGTCGGCGCGGTGCCGGCCGGGGTGTCCTCGGCAGACCTGCTCACGCTGGTCACCGGCATCGTCCTGGCGACAGAGCACCACCAGGACCCGGCCGCGTCCGCAGAGCGGCTGCTGGCACTGGCGGTGCGGGGCATCAGCCCGCGGCCGCGGCCGTAGGGCCCGTGCGGCCGCGCCGCAGACCCGTGGGACTCGCGGCGCGACCGGCCCGGTGGACTCGGGCGGGGAGTTATCAGTCTTCGTAGACGGCGATGATGCGGCCGACGACCCCTCCCTTGCGGAGGCGTTCCAGCCCCTCAGGGATGCGGTCCGGTGTGATGCGGTTGATCGGCGGGGTGAGTTCGCCGCCGCGCATGAGCTCGTACAGTTCGGTCAGGTCGTGTTGCGTGCCCGAGAGGGAGCCGAGGATCTGCAGCTGCTTGAAGACAATCGCCTGCGTGTTGAGCGTGGTCTCCAGGCGGCCGAGGCCGACCTGTACCAGGGTTCCGGAGCTGCGAAGCGTCTCCACCGCCTGGGCGGACGTGGCCCCGAACCCCGCGTAGTCCACGATCAGTTCCAAGTCCTTGTCCGCGAACTCGGTGATGGACTCCGCCACGTCGGCCAGCCCGATCTCGGCGGCCAGGTCCCGGGTGGCCGGGTTGAGCTCAGCGGCGTAGACCTCGGCTCCCTTGAGCACGGCGATCCGCGCGCCGATGTAGCCGAGTCCGCCGAGGCCGAGTACGCCGACCCGCATCCCCGGCTTAGCGCCGCCGCGCGTGATCATGGCGTGGTACGAGGTGAGGCCTGCATCGGTGGCCATTGCCCCCATCTCGAAGGAGATCGCCTCCGGCAGTCGTACCAGGTTCACCTCGGTGGCGCGCACCTTGGGCCCGTAGCCGCCGTCCCAGGCGCCGTAGCCGATGGCATCCCCGTCTGACATCGCCGGTGCCAGGCCGACCCGGTCCCCCACCTTCCAGTGGTCCATTCCCGAGCCGACCTCGCTGATCACACCGGCATTCTCGTGCCCGAGCGTCATCGGGAGGCGCGGGAACGACACCATCCACTTCGGGTCGGTCAGCGCGCCGACATCGGAGTGGCACAGGCCGGCGGCCTTGACGTCGACGACGACCTCGCCCGGACCTGCGTGCGGGGCCTCGACCTCCTCCAGGGTCAGCGGCTTATGGGTTCCGTGGAATCGCCACGACTGCATGGGGATCACTTCTTCCTTGTCTTGTCGACGGCGGCGCGGACCTGCCGACGGCGGCCCGCTGCTGATCCGCTGCCTGACAGGTCTCGCACACCGGTCCTTTGGAGCCGGGTTGCGCATCGCCCTGCTCCCGGGCCCGGGCAGGGCCCGGAGGCAAGGCGATCGGGGTGTCACCGGTGGGCGGCGCGGTTCATCTCGACGACGTCCTCCGGGGTGGGATTGGCCCCGAGGGCGGCGAAGCGCTCGGGCATGCTGTCGCGGACGGCCGCGTCCTTGACGCGATCGGCCGCGGCCAGGGCCGCCGGCAACTCGTCCAGGGTCAGCTCGGTGCAGTAGGCGGGGCCCATCGGCTGCTGACGCCAGGAGTCGGCCAGTGCGCCGGCGTCGTAGGCGTCGAATCCGGTGTCATCCACCAGGCGCATGGCCACGCGCTTGGTCTCCTCGGAATCGCCGGCGACCGGGATGGCGATGCGGCCCGGGGTGCCCGCTGGGACACCCTTCGTCCGCTGGGTTTCGGACAGGGCGGCGTTCCACGCCTTGACCACGGGGCGCCCAAGGAGCTCGGAGGTGTACACGCTCTCCACCACACCGTCCTCCACTGCCTCGATCCGCCCGTTGAGGTGTGGGTAGTAGTTGGAGGTGTCCATGACCACCGTCTCGGCGGGGACGGAGGCGAACAGGTCGGCGAGCTGCCCCGCCACTCCGAAGGGGATGGCCAGGATGACGGCGTCCTTGTCCTTGACAGCGTCATCCAGTGCCACGGCGCGGGCGCCGGTCTCCAGCACTTCGGGCGCGACAGCCTCGCGGCCGCGGGCGTCCGCCACCTCGACATCGTGACCGGCTCCGCTGAGCTTGCGAGCGAGGTTGCCACCGATCGCTCCGGCACCGATAACAGAAATTTTCATGATTTGTCCTTTCGGAAGTCGCACCACCCTGGGACGGTGCGTGGTGGTCACTGTGGGATGGGGGCGCCGGACATGGCCCGAACCCCAGAAGCCTCTGGGAGTTCCGGTGATCGCCAGGCGGGGCTTACTCCTGAATGTCCCGCTCGCGGTAGCCGGTGGCGATGAGCTGGCGAACACGGTCCAGTGACTCCGCATCGGCGGCACCGGCACCCTTGAGCCAGGCGACGGAGAGGGCTGCGAGGAAAAGGTCGTACCCCTTCACCGACGCGCGCACGTACCCCGCCCGCTGGGCGGCTCGCACGTACTCCTCGGTAGCGGTGATGACTGTGTCGCAGGGGAGCCTAAGCGGGTTATCCGGATCCTGCGCCTGCGCCGCGGCCATGAGCGGCTCCGGCAGTCCGCTGAACGCGCTGAAGTACTCCTCCAGTGCGCGCAGCCACTGCTCCAGCGCCTCGTCGGCGTCGCCGAGTCGCGCGATCTCCTCCTGACGCGCCACCAGTTCCTCGGAGCGCGTCTGCAGCACGGCCGCCAGCAGCGCTTCCCGGGTGGGGAAGTGCCGGTACAAGGTGCCAGGCCCGACGCCCGCATCTTTGGCCACCGCCTCCAGGGACGTACCGACTCCGAACTTCAGAAAGTGACGCTGTGCCGCTTCCAAGAGGGCGGCACGGTTACGCTGAACGTCCGCACGGGGCTTGCGACCCTGCTGCCCGCTGGGGCTCATGCGCCCTCCCGCCTCTTGGGACACATCAAAACGGAGACTATCTCCGCACTGGTTCCACAGTAAAGCGGAGGCACCATCCGGGTCAAACGGCCCCCTTCATCCTTATCGCCAGCCCGAGGGCTCGGCCGACGATCGCCGTCACGGGTGCAGCGCACGGGCAACGCCGCCTCTCCGAGATGTTCGGCCACGAGCCCCCGGCGTACGACCGTTCGCCGGGGGTGCTTCTGCCTGTTCGGTCAAGGTCACATGAACAGTGCGCGATGCAGACCGACGAGGTATTCCGCGTCCGGGTTCGTACCGTCGGCCCCAAACCGTTCCTGGACCGCGGCTACCGCCAGGTCACGCCGCTTCGGTGATCGCGTGGCGTCGGCCGCTGCCAGCGCACCCGACATCTCCTCACGGGTGAGGTCGGTGCAGTAGGACGGTGTGCCGGGCTGCAGCCGCCAGGACTCCGCGAGCGGCCCCGCATCGAACCCGTCGAACCCCGTGTCCTCGACGAGCGCCATTCCCAGCCTGCGCTCTCGCGGGCTGTCGGCCGCGACGGGAATAGCGATACGGTCCGCGCTGCCCGCCGGCCTATTTCTGTGCGCGAACGAGTCGGAACCAATCGCGTTCCAAGCCTTGACGACCGGTCGGCCCAGCCGTTCGGCAACCCACAGACTCTCGACCAGGCCGACGTCGTCAGTGGTAAGCCGGCTGTCCCGAAGCGGGTAATAGTTGGACGTGTCGATGACAACCGTGTCCGCCGGTACGTCGGCGACCAAGGGCGCGACCTTCGGAATGTTGTCAAAGGGGATGGACAGGATCGCGGCGTCGACGCCGATCAGCGCATCCGCCACCGTGACCGCACGTCCGCCTGATGACAGTATGTCGGGCCCGATTGTCTCCGGACCACGCGAATTGGCCACCTTGACCTCGTGTCCGGCCGCACTCAGCCGTTGGATCAAGGTCTTTCCGATGTGTCCTGTGCCAAGAATGCCGATGTTCATGTCAAACTTCCCTCATAGCGATCTCGGTGACCTGCGGCTGCCCCACGCTTCCGCGCGGCGGAGCAATAGGCTCCGCGGGTACCCGCAGAGCACAGGGGCCTGACCTCCGGAGTACGCAGGATCCAGGCAAAAAAGCGGAGATACCCTCCGAATGAGATTCAGCGTAAAACGGAGGCAGCGTCCGGTCAAGTCGGCGGGTCCGGCGCCGTACCGTCTGTGCGGCGCGAAACTGGACGGCGTCGGCCTCTGGAGTGCCGAAGAGCGCAGCCCCCTCAGGGGCTCCGTCCGGGGAAAGTGCGGATCAGTACGAGTCGCGGCTAACGAGTTGGTGCGTGTTCTGGGTTGAGGGGCATGGCGGCCCGCACCCGGCCTGCCCGGGCCGGGTCGGGGCTGCCAACTCTCACTCATGGCAGCTCGACGGTCGTCCCGTCGCAGCTCCTTGGATGCCCGGGGTGCCCCGAACCCAGCTCACGACGTCGCCGAAAACGCTGAAGCCCCGCCGTGTCGCCGGCACCCTCAGCCACCCCGGGACGAACTCCCACGTCAGTCTGAGCAGGTCCGGCGAGAGCGGCGGCGTGCCCATGGCGCCCGCCGCCTGGATCAGGGTGCGCTGGGTGAACCGGCCGAGAACTGGTGTCAACGCGCTCGTGGCCCGTGCAGGCAGCATCCGCAGCCTCCGGAACCGGTCTCGCGCTGTGCGTGAGGGTTCGCCCACGCCACGAGGCGTCAGCACCTGCTAACAGGACGGGTCCGGCCAGTCTCCCGATGGTTGCGGTCGCGCTCGCGATTCCTCCGGGCGGGAGTTGAAGAGTCCGGCGCGTACCAGGGACTGCGCCGTGCGGATGAGTACCCACGCCCTGCTGCGCGAGGCGAGCCCCGGCGACCGCGTGGCGATCTGGGCACCGAACGTCGTCGAGTGGCCGATCGCCCAGTACGGCGCAGCACTCGCCTGCGTGACGCTCGTGGCCCTCAACCCCGTGCTGCGGCCAAAAGACCTTGCGTACGCCCTCAACCACTCCGGTTCGACCGTTCTGATCCATGCCGAGCGCAACCATGCCTACGACCTGACGGCCGTCGTGGCCGCGGTGCGCGCCGACTGTCCCGGACTGAGGCGGATCGTAAGCCTGTCCGAGTGGGAGTCTGGTTGCACGGCGTGGACGGCTCCCGGCCGCTTCCGCCGGTCGATCCCGACGCGCCGGTCATGCTGCAGTACACCTCGGGCACCACCGGCGTCCCCAAGGGGGTTCTGCTCAGGCACCGTTCGCTGGTCAACGTCGCGAAGCTGACCATGGAGACCGCGCAGACGGAGCCACGCCCGGTGTGTGTGAACCCGCTGCCGATGTTCCGCACCGCCGGCTGCGGGCTCTCCACGCTCGGCCCGCTCTGGCTGGGAGGCTGCGTCGCGATGGTGGAGCGGTTCGAACCGGTGGCAGTGCTCGACCTGATCCGGCGCGAACACGCCACCGTCCTGTTCTACGTGCCCACCATCGTCGGCGCACTGCTGGAGACAGTTCGCGCCTCGGACCGGCCGACGCCCGCTCTGCGCACCGTGATGGGCGGCGCAGACAGTGTGCCGCGGGCGGTGATCGAGGCCGCCGTCGTGGGCGTACCGGACGAGAAATGGGGCGAGACGGTCGGCGTGGCCGTCTGTCTGCGTCAGGCACCGGAGCCCGGCGGCCGGGCACACCTCAAGGCCCACTGCCGCGCGGCCCTGACCCCGTTCAAGGTCCCCCAGCACTGGTTCCACGTCACGGACCTGCCCGTCACACCGTCCGGCAAAGTGCGGCGCTTCAAGCTCCTGGAAGAGACCACCGAAGGCCGTCTGGATCCCTTGCCCTGACCTACCCGCCCGAGACCTGGCAGGTGGGCCGGGCTCT
Organism: Streptomyces sp. NPDC096310; assembly: GCF_044763125.1. NCBI lineage: Bacteria > Bacillati > Actinomycetota > Actinomycetes > Kitasatosporales > Streptomycetaceae > Streptomyces > Streptomyces sp. NPDC096310. Next base: position 9,635 of record NZ_JBIWFO010000022.1, read on the forward strand.
GGGGCGGCATCCCTGAGGAGTGTCTGGGTGCCGACGAGCCGGTGGGCGAACAGACCGAGCAGACCTTCTCGGTCGGCGATCGCCGTACCAGGGTGTCGACGCGGTTCTCCCGACGGAGCGGAGCACTTCATCGCAGTCGAGGCGTGCCACAGCGGCCGGCCTGTTGAACACTGGCGCAGGCTCGGCCGCCCGGCTTCATCGGGGTACTGGTGAGCACGGTGTCCGCGGAACACGTCGGCCCAGTGTTCGTCCCTCTACGCGATGCCGTACGTCTTCAGGTTGGAGAATGCGTCCATGCCGGCGGGGCCCAGTTCGCGGCCTACGCCGGAGCGCTTGGTGCCGCCGAACGAGATCTCTATGGGGGCGCCGAGATAGGTGTTGATGCCGACGGCGCCGGTGTCGAGGAGCCCGGCCACCCGGCGCGCCTCGTCGAGGTCCTCGCCGAAGACGGTGCCGCCGAGGCCGTAGACGGAGCTGTTGGCCAGCTCCACCGCGGCGTCCGCGTCGGGCACGGTGTAGATCACGGCAATCGGGCCGAAGGCCTCCTCGCTGTACAGGCGCATGTCCGGGGTGATGTCGGTGAGCACCGCGGGCTGGAAGAAGGCGCCCGGCCCGTCGATGCGGCCGCCTGGCACGAGGACGGTGGCGCCCTTGTCCACCGCGTCCTGGTACTGCTCCTGGAGGACCTCGGCGGCCCTGCTGCTGGAGAGCGGGCCGACGGTGGTCTCGGGGTCGAACGGGTCGCCGATCTTCTGGCCGGTGAAGGCGGCGGTGAACACCTCGGTGAACTTCTCGACGACGGCCTCGGTCGCGATGAGACGCTTCGGGGAGACGCAGATCTGCCCGCCGATGGCGAGACGGCAGGCGGCCGCGATCGCCGCAGCCTTCTCGACGTCGGCGGAGTCGAGGACGACGAAGGCGTCGGAACCGCCGAGTTCGAGGACCACGGGCTTGACGTGGCGTCCGGCCTGCTCTCCGATGGCCGCGCCGGCCTGGTCGGAGCCGGTGAGGGTGACGGCGCGCACGCGGTCGTCGGCTATGTAGGAGGAGACGTGTGCGCGGGTGAGCAGGGCGGTCTGGTAGACGTCGGCGGGGAAGCCCGCTTCCCGGAAGAGAGAGTCGAAGAACAGGGTGGATCCGGCGGACACCTCGGACGGCTTGACCAGGATGGTGTTGCCGAGCATGAGGTTGGGCGCGGTCGCCCGCATCGACTGGTAGAGCGGGGCGTTCCAGGGCTCGATGCCCACGACCACGCCGATCGGTTCGCGGCGCATGACGGTCTTGCTCACGCCCGGAACCGTCACCTCCTTGTCGGCCAGGAGGTCAGGACCGTGGTCGGCGAAGTAGCGGAAGATGGAGCTGACCAGGGTGGCCTCGTAGCGGGCCTGGCCGATGGGCTTGCCCATCTCCAGGGTGGTGAGCCGGGCGAGCTCGTCGCCGTTGGCATCGACCAGGTCGGCAAAACGGCGGAAGAGGCGGACGCGTTCGTCCACGGGGGTCTGGCGCCAGCCGTCGTAGGCGGCGTGCGCGCGGGCGAGGAGAGCCTCGGCCTCTGTGTCCGTAGCGGTGGCGAACTCCCGCTCGACCTTGTCGTTCGCCGGGTTGACGGTCCGGTACTTCGGGGCCGACGGGGCGGCCACGGTGTTCGTTGTCATGATTGACCCCATTGTCATTGTCTGGTCTGCCGGCTAGCACGAACGAGGGGGTGGAGAGCAGCGGGTCTGCGGGCGCGCACCGCCTCCCGGGTGTGGAGGGCGCGGGAGCCGTGGCACGGGCGTAACACCGGTCAGGAGAGGTTCGTGATGACCACGCGGGCCAGGTTGCCGTCCTTGAGGGACTCGTAGCCTTCGTTGATCTCGTCCAGCCCGATCTCCTTGGACACCGGGTCGTCCAGGTTCATCCGGCCCTGGAGGTAGAACGCGGCGTACATCGGGAGGTCGCGCTTGAGGTTCGACGAGCCCATGCTCACGGCCTGCACGCGATGCTGGTTCAGCACGGCGGGCATGGTGGCCATCTCGACGCCGGCGTCCATGCCGCCGATCCCGACCAGGTAGAGGCCGCCGCCCCTGCCGAGCATCCGCAAGCCCTGCTCGGTGACCGACCGGACGCCGACGAAGTCGAAGACGTGGTCGACGCCACCGCCGATGATCCGGAGCACCTCCTCGACCGGGTCGGTGGACGCCGAATTGATCGTGGGTGGCACCGAAGCGGCGGGCGAGCTCCAGCTTGCTCTCCGCGATGTCGGTGACGATGATCGTCGACGCGCCGGCGATCCTGGCGCCGTTCACCCCGCTGAGGCCGACACCGCCGGCGCCCATGACGACCACGGTGTCACCGGCCTGGACCGCGGCGGTGCTGAGCACCGCGCCGGCGCCGGTCAGCACGCCGCAGCCGAGCAGCGAGGCCTGCGCCCAGGGCATCTCGTCCGGTATGACCGCGAGTTGGTTCTCGTGGATCAGGGCCTGCTGCGCGAAGCCGCCGAGTCCGGTGAACTGGCCCATCGGTTCCCCGTTACGGGTGAGACGAGGCGGCTGCGAGGCGTCCCGCTGGGTCGCCTCCGGGTGGAGGCACTGGTACGTCCTGCCGGACAGGCACTTGGCGCACCGGCCGCAGAACTGGATCAGGCTGGCGGCCACGCGTGGTCCCCGACAGCGATCTCCGTCACGTCGGGGCCGGCCGCGGTGACGACGCCGGCCACCTCGTGTCCGAGCACCGCGGGGAAGGGCTGAAGGTCGAGGAAGGTGGCGACACTGTGATCCGTGAGGCACAGACCGGAAGCCTTGACGTCAATCAGGACCTCACGGCCGACAGGGTCGGCGATGTCGACGTCTTCCAAGTGGAAGCCCTGGCCGAAGCCGTTGACGACGGATGCCTTCATATTGATCAGCCTTCATTCTCACCTGTTCGGTGTGATGTCGGGTGGTGGGCGCGACGCGGCCGCGGACCCCGGGCCTCGGGTGCCGGCCGCGTCGCCGTGGGCGGGTCACCCACGTAGAGGAGCTACGCCCAAAGAGGAGCTACGTCTGAAGCGGGTGCGCGAATTGCGTTCTCTCGCTCATCTTCTTCACCGCATTCTCTCGCCCATTTTCTTCACCGCGTCCTCGTAATCCATCTGATCCCGAATTTCGCGATACTTTCCGATGTCCGCCTGAGTGGTCTCGGTCAATCCTGCCCGAAACTGTTCAGCGTCCATGTTTTTGCAGTAGGTGGGGGTTCCGGGCTGCAGACGCCAGGACTGTTCCAAATCACCCCCGTCGACGGGGTCGAATCCGAGTTGTTCGACCAGCGAGAAGACTTTCTGTTTGTCCTCCGTTCCGGGCCCGGCGACCGTGAGTCCCAGACGTCGATCACCGCTGGTCGCTCCCCTGTACTTCAAGCTGGGGGCGGCGATATTGTTGAATACCTTGAACACGTCCCGCCCAAGATGAGACGCAACCCACTCACTTTCAGCCATGCCCTGGTCAATGGCGTCGATGTGTCCGTCTCGAGCCGGGTAGTAGTTGCCTGTGTCGATCACGATCGGCACAGACGAGAGGGCGGACAAGAGATCGTCCGAGAACTTGCTGATCGCCGTCTGCGGCACGCTGAGGATCGCGACATCCACCCCGTCGACGGCGTCCGCCGCCCACATTCGCGCAATACCGTCCGCACCCTCGAACTCTTTGAGTGTCGACGGCGCCTTCGAGTTCGCGATCCGTACCCGATGACCGACGGAAGCAAGCTTCCTTGCGAGCGTCCCCCCGATATGTCCCGCCCCTACGATTCCGATTTCCATGGCATCCAATCTTTACCTATCATTTTAATTTCGGCTTCCACTGCTTTATCCGCTGATGTCCGGTCGGAGCGAACCGGGTCGCCGCGACCCGCGCGCTCCGCGTCTTCGGCACGGTCGATACGCGGGGCCCCGCAGGCCCTCGCTCCATCGGGATCTCCCCGCCCGCTTCCGCCGCACGGACGTAGTGGCGGATGTCGGCCACGCCGAGGTCACGAAGAACGTCTGGAGTACTGAGCTGCAGACACCCGCATGATCACGCCGGAGGACCGTGTCTGTTCCACACCTCTACAGAGCGGGCCGGGGCCGCGGATCGGGTGATCCGCGCATGACGACGTCAGGCCGAAGCCCACGTGCGGACGTGGTGGGAGCAGGTACCGCGGGCTCTGCGAGGGTGATGACGATGGGGTCGAACGGGGCATCGACCGGGTACACGTCGCCGAAGGCCCGTGTCCCGTCATAGGTCATGCGGGGCACGTCGATGCTCCAGGTGACGGCGCCTGGCGTCGCCTCGCGTCGGACGGCGTCGAACCTGCCGATCTCACGGCGTTGCGATGTGGCCTCCCGGAAGGCGGGATGCATGATCGATACCGTTCCACCGTCCCCGTCCCCGTCCAGTGTGATCCACAGATCCCGAACGCGCACCAGCAGGATGCCGCGATAGGCGCTGAAGACGACACTCCCGCGGAACTTCAGCGTGCCGTGCCCCGAGACGCTGTCGAAGTCCGTCGCGTCGTCGAGGCTGAAGACGAATGCCCCGCTTTCGTCCGTTCGTACCCCGTCGGCCACCGACTCGGTGCCGTCGGTCACGCCGGCGACGTATGCGCGGAAGCCTGACTTCACGCCCCAGACGAGCTGCCCCCACAGTTCCTGTTCACGCGACATCCGCCGTCCTCCTCGCCGCGAGGTCCTTGAGTTGCACGGCGGGATCGGCCACCGCGGCAGGGTCGACCGGAGTTCGGCTCTGGATCAGCGCCTTCGCCTGCGCGTAGTCACGGATGTTGTTCAGCGTGTCCACCGCGATCACCACGCCCTCGTGCAGGTAGACGACGCTGAACCGGCCGGCCGACGGGTCGCCTCGCACGATGGAGGTGTCGTGACCGGTGAGGATCCCCATGGTCTTGAACTTGATGTCGTACTGGTTCGACCAGAACCACGGGACGGCCGGTGCGGGCTGGGCCGTGCCCAGGATCGTCCGGGCGACGGTGCGTCCCTGCTCGACGGCGTTCTGCACGGATTCGAGCCGCATCCGGGCATGTCCGGTGTAGGCGTTGGCGAAGTTCGCGCAGTCCCCGGCCGCGAAGACGTCGGGGAGCGTGGTGCGGCCGGACACGTCGACGTCCACCCCGTTGGGGCCGGCGGCACCGGCTCGGACGATCGGCTCGACGTTGGGCACCAGACCGACGCCGACGACGACGATGTCCGCCGGTATCTCCTGCCCGTTGGACAGGGCGACGCCCTGCACAGCGCCGTCACTGCCGGTGATCTCCGCGACGCCGTGTCCGAAGATCACATCGACCTTGTGCTCGCGGTGGGCCTGGGCGAAGAACTCCGAGACCACCGGCGAAGTGACACGACCAAGGAGCCGGTCCATGGCCTCGACCACGGTGACCTGGAGGCCGGCCTTGGCGAAGGCGGCGGCGGCCTCCAGGCCGATGAACCCGCCGCCGATCACCACGGCCCGCCTCGCGGTGGCCAGTTGGGCCTTCAGGCGCTCCGCGTCCTCGAGGGTGCGCACGTAGTGGACACCGGTAAGGTTCGCGCCCGGCACCGGCAGGGTCCGCGCACGGCCGCCGGCCGCCCACACCAGGTGCCCGTACCCGAGGCGTGCTCCCCCGGCGGTGGTGACCACGTGCTCAGCCGGGTCGACCGCGACCACCTCGGTGCCCAGCAGCAACTCGGCACCCTCCGCGGCCCAGCGGTCCGCAGGACGGAACAGCAGGCTCCCCGCGGAGGTCTCCCCGGAGAGGAATGCCTTGGACAACGGCGGCCGCTCGTACGGCGGGACGTCCTCGGCACCGACGATCCCGACCGTGCCGGGGAAGCCCTCGTCGAGCAACTCCCCGGCGACCTGCGCGCCGGCCTGACCCGCACCGACGATCAGGACGTCATGGTGCTGAGACATGGAACAACTCCTTCACACATCAGGACCGGGCGACTTCCGCCACGAGTCCGTCGACCGACTCCGACACCCTCAGCTGGCAGCCGAGGCGGCTCTCGGGGCGGCAGTCGTCGGCCATCTCGAGCAGGTCCTGCTCGTCGGCCGAGGCTGGGGGGAAACGCGTCGCCAGGTCGTCGGCGATGTACACGTGACATGTGGCGCACGACAGCTCGCCACCGCACTCCCCGAGAATTCCCGGCACCCCGCCTCGCACGGCGGCCTGCATGAGGGATTCGCCCTCGTTGGCATCGACGGTGTGCAGGTCGCCGCTGCTGGTCTTGAACTGAATCTTGGGCATCGCGATGTTCCTTCCGGTCAGGTGTGCGCCGGCACCAGGTCCAGGTCGTGTACGGGCGTGAACCGCACGGGCATCCGCGTGAAGCCCGTCACGGTCCCGTCGGCGATCCAGACCGGCTCGCCCTGCTCGGTCCGCTGCAGATCGGGGAAGGCCCGCAGCAGCTTGGGGAACAGGGTCGCCAGCTCCAGGCGGGCCAGGCTCCGGCCCAGGCACATGTGGATGCCCATGCCCAACCCGAGATGTTCGTTGGGAGTGCGGGTGATGTCGAAGCGATGCGGATCGGCGAAGACCCGCTCGTCCTTGTTCGCCGAGGCGAGGAGGCCGATGACCCAGTCGCCGGTGCGGATCCGCTTGCCGCCCAGGTCCATGTCCTCGGTGGCGATGCGCAGACGGTTCTTCGTGGGGCTCGCCCACCGCAGGGACTCCTCCACGGCGCTCGCGGTCAGAGTCGGGTCGCCGAGCAGCAGTTGACGCTGGTCGGGGTTCTCCATGAACTGCCAGATCGCGACCGCCGCGGCGTTGCGGGTCGTCTCCAGACCGCCGCCGATGATCGTGACGAACCAGTGCTTCATCTCGTGGATGCTGAGCTTGTCGCCGTCGACCTCGAGGTTGCCGATGATGGTGGCGAAGTCGTCGGTGGGGTTCTTACGGCGCTCGATGGCCAGGTCCGTACAGTAGTCCACGAGGCGCGTGAAGCCGTGGTTCGAGGTCTTGACCGGGTCGTTGTCGATGACCCATCGCGGATCCGCCCCTGCCAGCCACTGCCAGGACGCCTCGCGCAGCTCCGGCCAGTCCTCCTCGGGCACACCGAGCATGTTGAGGATCACCCGCACGGGCAGCTCGGCGCAGATGTCCTCCACCAGGTCGGCTTCCCCCCGGGAGGCCACGTTGGCGATGATGCCGTCGACGATGCCGTCGATGTCCTCACCCATCCGCTTGATCGCCGGCACGCTGAAGTGCTTGTTGATCGGCCGGCGGTACATGGTGTGGATCGGCGGGTCGTTGAAGGCGACGCCGACGTCCAGACCCATCGCGTGACGCTCCTCCGGCGTGAACCTCTTCGGGGTGCGCGGCGGCCGGGTCTGCCAGCGGCTGCTGAACCGGCCGTGGTCGAGCAGGTAGTCCTTGACGTCGTCGTAACGGCTCAGCACCCAGTAGTCGCGGCCGAAGCGCTCGTCCTTGGCCAGGTGGACCGGGTCCTCGTCGCGCAGGGCCTTGAAGACAGCGTGGTACTCGCGGCTCTGGTACCAGGCCGGGTTGAGCAGGTTGTTGTCAACGGTCGTCCAGTCCGTCGTCATGGTTACGGCCTTCCTAGGTGATGTATCCCGTCCGTCTCAGGGGGTACGGGTGCTAGTCGATGCTCGACGTCGCGTCGGTGAAGGTGGGGGTGACCACCACGTTGATGGACTTCTCTCCCGGGACGTTCCCCTTCAGCACCTCGAGTGCGTGGGCGAACTGGTCGAAGCCGAACACGTGGGTCCGCAGCTCCCCGACCGGGAGGGACTTGGAGATGATGAGGTCCGCCGCCATCTTCAACGCCTCATGGCTCGCGCCGAGCACCCCGATGATCCGGATCCCGCGCGTCGTGACCAGGTCCAGCGGGAAGCACTCGAGGTCGTGGTGCTTGATCCCCGCTGAGGCGAACGTGCCACCGGTACGAAGGATGTTGAGGCCGTCGATCACCGGCTGCTCCGCACCGGGCGAGGTGTCGACCACGACGTCGAACCCCTCTCCGCCGGTGAGTGCGCGGGCCTCCGGCACGAAGTCGCTCGTCTCGACGTCGAAGGCGGCATCGGCGCCCAGCCGAAGGGCCATGTCCAGCTTGTGGCGGTCGCGGCTCAGCCCCGTCGTCACGACCAGACCCGCGCCGGCGGCCTTCGCGGCGGCGACGCAGGCCAGGCCGCGCTGGCCGGAGCCCAGGATCGCGACCCGGCTGCCGAGCCCGACGCCGGCGTCCCGCACGGCCCACTGGATACCGTTGGCGAGTGGGTTCCAGAGGGCGGCGTCCAGGGGATCGATTTCCTCGGGGAACGGATACAGGATGGTGCGCGGGTGAATGTAGGCGTGGGTGGAGTACCCGCCCCACAGGCCCGAGGAGACATAGGTCGGTATGAATCCGTAGCAGCTGGGGCTGAATTCCATCCCGACGCAGAACTGCGGATCGCCGCGGCGGCACCCCGGACACGACCCGCACGCCAGCCACGGGTTCACCGCGATCCTGTCTCCGACCTTGAGTCCCGCACGGTCCGGAGTCAGCGGGCCGAGGTCTTCGATGACGCCCACGATCTCGTGCCCGTTGATCCGGGGATACTGCTTCATGTCCGACGGGTCCATGCCCCCGCCATGGCCCTCGTACGCGTCGATGTCGCTCGCGCAGATCCCGTTCGCCTCGATGCGCAGCAGTGCCGCGCCGGCTTCGAGAGTGGGCAGCGGGAACTCCTGGAACTCGACGGCCGAGGGGCCGGTCTGCACCAGTGCGGTCGCAGAAGATCCCATGTCAGTGCCTCGCTTCGATCTTTTCGGCTCCGGTCATTTCTTCACTCCGAGTTCGAGGCGGAGCTGTTCGGCCACGTCGTGCTCATCCCTCGTGTAGCGGACGAAGCCGTCGGCGAGCTTGGGGGCCGCGTCGTCGCTCACCCGCATCGCGGAACCGGGAACGACCGTCCGCGTCTGGATCCGCCAGCGGCCGTCCCGGCGGGTGAAACGGTCGACGTACCGGTTGCTCGAGATCATCTCGAACGAGGATTCGTCGTCCGAGGAATTCGCCATGATGCTGGAACTCGGGGTCACGCTCTGCCAGATCATCAGGTACGTCTCGGCGAACGCCTCGTTCTCCGACGCGAACTCGATGTAGATGTTGCTCACGTGATGACTCGAGAACGCGATCGTGACGTGTCGCTTCCGCGCCCACTCGATGAAGCCGGCGGGGGTGCCTTTGAACACGCCGTGATCGTCATAGGCGTCCGGATGGAACACCTCGTTCAGTTCGCCGAGCTCCATTCGGTCGACTGCCCGGCAGAACTGATGAATACGATGCTGGATCTCCGCGCGATCCGTGTCACGCGCAACGGAGAACTGATCCGAATCAGACATCGTGCTGCTTCTTTCTGGAGGACTGCGACTAGAGGACGGCGACGGGGTTGAGCGGGCTCGAGGTGGAACCGGCGAATCGCCACGGAAGCGCCGTGAACAGGAAGTCCCACTGCTGCGTCTTCGTGCACGCCTCGGCGAGTCCGGTGAGATTCAGGTTGTCCATCAGCCAAAGCCCCATTCCCACGAGGGACACCGAGTGGATCGGCCGCGCGAAATCGAAATCCTCGAGTCGGGGCGGCTGCACGTCGTGCGTACCGTCCGCGCCCATCACCGATATGTCCCGCTCATGGAGGAACGGCAGGCATGCGGCGTCGAGTCCGGCCTGGACGCCGTCGAGCACACCCTTTTCCTCGGTCGAATAGAGCGGGCCGTGCTTCACGATCGCTGCGGCATTGCCACTGTGGATCAGCAGGGCGTCCCCCGAGCGCACACGCACTCCCTGCCTCTTCTCCGCGGCGAGAAGGTCGTCCGGGGTGATGGCGTAGCCCCGCTCGACGAACTCGACGCCGAACAGTCCCGCGATGTCGAGGAGCACGCCCCGCGTCACGATCCCGTCACCCGCGTGCCGGACGTCGAGGTACTTCGAACCCACCTCACCGTTCGAATCCGCGATGGAGAAGCCGTTGTACTGCTTTCCGTCCCAGCTGTAATGCCCCAGGCCGTCGAGGTGCGCGTTTCCGCCGTGCGGACTGATCTCGATGCTCTCGGCCACCGCGTCCCATCGCGCGCGACGCCCGAGCATGTGCTCCACCTCGCCGACCATCGATCGCCGCTTCAGATGCGTGACGCTGGAGTGGAGCGGATCCGGGTTCTGGGGGTCCAGGTCCCGGGCCAGCGACACCGCCTCACCGCGTCGCACGGACGCGGCGGCTTCGCGGCGCACGGCCGGGGTGATGAGGTTCAGCGTGCCCAGACGGTCGTCGTCTCCCCAACGTCCCCAGTTGGAGAGGGACTTGAAATACCCCTCGATCTGCTCGGCGCCGTCGCGGTCGTTCATGTTCTTTCCTTCTTCGTTTCGTCGGGGTCGATCGATCGCCTTGGTTCTGTGCTGCGTCGGCCTGCGGTGTCCGGGACGGCATCGATCTCGCCGGCCGCCGTTTCCCGCGCCCCCGGGGAAAGGGAGCTCGGGGGCCATCGGGTGATCGGGGCCATCGGGTCGTAGGTGACCGATCAGTCGCGCTGGGGACGCTCCCGCCAGCGCGTCAACGCCAGATCCGCTGCGGAGCGCAGCGACCCCAGGTCGCTGTCGAGGCTCCCGAAGTCGGCCAGGTCGTCGAACCCGTATCCCAGGGGCGCGCCCGCGCGTACCCCGTGCCGGTGCGCCGCGGCCGCGACCTTCTCCCACACACTGATGAGCGTGTCCGCGTCGTCCAGCATGTCGATGCCCATGTCCTGGGAGAGGTCGGCGAGTCCGAAGAAGATGTGGTCGACGCCTTCGACGGAGCAGATCTCGTCGATGTTGTCCACACCGGCCCGCGTCTCGATCAGCGGCATCAGGATGACGTTGCTGTTCAGGTCCGAGGCGTACTCGTTCCAGCCGTTCCCCGAAAAGCCCGCGGGAGGGACCACCGGGCACATCCCCCGGCCGCCCGACTCGTAGCGGGTCGCCGCGACGGCTCGCGCCGCGTCTTCGGCCGACCCGATCTTCGGGACCAGAATGCCCTGGGCGCCCGCGTCGAGCGCCTGCTGGATCAGCGGAGGGCTGTTGTGGAGCACCCGCACGATGGGGACGAGGCCCGTCGCGTCGGCGGCGAGCAGATGCGCACGCATGGCGACCTCGTCCATGATCCCGTGCTCGCGGTCGATGAGTATCCAGTCGTATCCGGCGCGGCCGTAGATCATCGTCGTGTTGGGATCCGTCGACATCACAAAGGCGCCGACCGGCGCGCGACCGGCGCTGATGATCTCTTCGAACGTCGCTCTGGCCCGCTTCGTCATGCTGGTAAGTCCTTCCTACGTCGGTCCGGCGCCTAATTGCGCCACTTACCGCTCGGGGCGGCGGTGCCGACTGTGCGGCGCGAGCGCAGGGTCAGCCCGCCGCATCACCTAGATCGTCCGAGTGAGGTCGGTCCGGTATTTCCGTGACTTCGATGAGACAGGGCCTCACGTCGTTGTGTCCAATGCAAGTGTTGACGTGTTTCATGCGTGTGACGCATGATTGACTTCGGTGCCAGATGGCGAAGGAGAGCGACCGTGATCGATCTGGACCGGCTCAGCCACGTGGTGGCGGTGGCTCGCGAGGGCAGCTACAACGCCGCCGCCACCGCCATCCCGCTTTCACAGTCCGCACTCACGCGGAGCGTGCAGGCCGTTGAACGGGACTTCGGGATCCAGATCTTCGAGCGGGGCAGGTTCGGTGCTCGCCTGACCGAGAAAGGCGTGGAATTCGTACGGATGGCCGAGGGAGTGCTGAGCCGCAACGCAGCGGACGCCGAGGCGCTCAAATTGCTCGCAGGGAGCGGAGATCGTCATGTGCGCTTCGGAATGGGCTCGGTGGCGGCTGCACTCTTCCTGCCGCGCCTCCTCCCGGCGCTCCAGATCCTCGGATTTCGCTACCAGATCACGGTCGAAACGGACAGCGAACTCCGGCGCCTCCTGCGCAGCGGACAGATCGAATTCTTCACGGGGGGCATCCCCGGCGGGTCCGATCACTTCGCCGCGGCCCACGAATTCGAGACATCCAGGGTCCCGGGAGGCACACTCGGCCTACTCGTCCGCGAAGGGCATCCGCTCACGAGGGGCCCCATCGATGAACCGCCGCCCTCATTCCCGCTCGCTGCGGGCACATTCATCCGCGAGTTCGACACCGAACGCCTTTTCTCAGGGCTTGCGGTGCACGGCCCCGTGATCGAGATGGACAATTACGACCTTCTTGCCCGACTCGCTCTCGTTACAGATTTCGTCCTGATCAGCAGCATGGCGCTCCCGGCGATCCGGCGCGACCTCGGACTCGTCGCAGTTCCGAATTCCGAATTTCGCAACCTACCCCTCGACTGGGGGCTCATCTGGTCCTCCAAGCTGCAGATGTCGGACACTGCGAGGCACATCGCGGATACGATCCACGCTCTGATGATCGAGGTGGTCTCCGACGAAAGGAGTCATCCGACGCCCCAGGGGTGAGGAGGTACGCACCGACTCCGCCGACATGCCGCCAGGGCGAGAACCGACCAGAGTGTGATTTCAAGGAGCCACGGCCCTGTCGCTCCTCGCACTCACCGACGATCACGGCAGCCTGATCTGGATCAAGGGTCGAGCGCGGCGGGCTGTTCGGCCACCACGATGAGCCGTACATCGTTGGCGAGTCCCGCGCTATGTATGAATCGCTCTCCACGTCTGATGGAGGCTCCTCCACCGATCCCGGAGCGCTTCAGTAGCCACTGGTGAACTGAATGCCCAGAAGCGTCTGCGGGCGGCACATCACCACTCCTCCAAGCGAAGCAAAGGAAAAACGGACGGCACTTCCGTTCACCTGTCGAACGACTCGGGGGCGCACTCCGCATTGCTCATGCGGGGGACGTCGGCGAGGACAACACCCAACAGGCCGCTTCAGCGCGAACCGATCGGGCCACTCCGAGGGGCCCGTCGCCGGCAAGGGGAGACGCCACCGAGACGGATACCCGGTTGACCGGACGCAGCCTCCGTTTTATCCTCGGCGAGGTACAGACCAAGGCTCCGTTTCAGTACGGGCACAGATTCGGGCGAGGAGAGGGCGCATGAGTGTCGGCGAACGACAGGGGCGTAAGCCTCGCGCGGACGTGCAACGTAACCGGGCCGCCCTATTGACGGCAGCACAGCATCACTTCCTGGAATCCGGGGTCAACGCGTCTCTGGAGGCCGTAGCCAAGGAGGCGGGCGTGGGCCCGGGCACGCTGTATCGGCACTTCCCCACCCGGGAAGCGCTGCTGGCGGCAGTACTACAGACACGCTCCGAGGAACTCGTGGCCCGCCAGGCGGATATCGCGCAGCTCGGCGACGCCGCCGAGGCGCTGCGACAGTGGCTGCGGGCCATGGAGGACTACTTCAGCGCCTTCAGCGGACTACCCGAACCGCTTATGGCGGCGGCCCGAGCCGAGGCACCGGACAACCCGCTCACCGTTCCCTGCGACATCCTCATCGCCACCACGAGCGAGCACGTGCGCGCCGCTCAGCGCGCTGGACACGTTCACCCATCGGTCCTGGGGTACGACCTGTTCCTCGCCGCTTGTTCCGTGGCCTGGATCAAGGGCACGGGCGCCACCGGCGAGTCCGTCGACCGTCTGCGCGCACTGATCGAAAACGGCTACCGCGACTGGGACGACGAGGAGTAGTCCGTCGGCCTCAAGCATGGTTGGCCTCGGGATCGGTGTCGCACACGTAGGCGATGACGGCGCGGATCGCGCCGTTGAGGTCGATCCGCCCCACGCCGGGCAGCGAGATGGGCTCGGGCGTCCTCGGCGCGGTCGCACCTGACCAGCACCCGGCGCACGTTGTTCGGCTTTCTCGATGGCGAGCTGTCGGCGCTTCTTCGGTGTTCCATCGAACTGCCTCCCATTTGGCGCGGGTGTCCTTCGTCGGCACGATGACTGTTCAGACAGGCATTACTGTCAGCCTCAGTGGCCCAGCCCCGCAGAACGGGACGCCTCACCCAAGGCTGACAGAGGGCCTGGCGACCACCGCTCCCTCGTGAACAGATCGCCAGTGGCAGGTCAGCCCACCAACCGCGTCGCCGCTTCGACTACGTCTGCGGACGTAGGCAGGAAGGGCAGCCCGGACGGGGCGTACGGGGCCGGTGCATACGCCGCCCCCAGCCGCTTGACCGGCGCCAGAAGGTCCCCGAACAATTCCTCCGTGATCCTGGCGGCAATCTCCGCGCCTGGGCCGCTGAATGACGTGGCGTCGTGCAGCACGATCGCTCGGCGGGTCCGGCCAACGGACTGGAGAACGGTGTCCCAGTCGAGCGGCACGAGCGTGCGCAGGTCGATGACCTCGAGCGAAATACCGGCCGCCGCGGCCTGCTCGGCGGCCTCGAGGGCCGTATGGACGGCAGCCCCATACGTGATCACGGTGGCGTCGCTGCCGGCACGCTTGACCGCCGCTTCGCCGAGGGGTATACGGAACGCCCCGACCGGGACAGCTTCCTTCTGGCTGAAGGCCATGCTGAAGTTCTCGACGAAAAGACACGGATCGTCATCGGCGATGCACGAAGCCAGCAGGCCCTTGGCCTCGATCGGCGTCGACGGCATGACGACCTTGATGCCCGGGATGTGCATGAACCACGCCTCGAGCGACTGGGTGTGCTGGGCCCCGAACCGTTGCATGCCGATGCACGTCCGGATCGTGAGCGGGACAGTTGAGGCACCCCCGGACATGTAGCGGAGCTTGGCCGCGTGGTTGACGATCTGGTCCATGCACACGGCGATAAAGTCCATGTACATGACCTCGGCCACTGGCCGGTAACCGCCCAGTGCGGCTCCGATCGCGGCACCGACAATGGCTTGTTCCGAGATCGGGGTGGCCCGGACCCGGTCCGCTCCGTACTTCGTGGAGAGGCCCTTCGTGACCTTGAGGACACCACCGGCGGGATCGGCTACGTCCTCCCCGATGACCATCACCTTGTCGTCCTCCGCCATGGCCAGGTCCAGCGCGGAATTGAGCGCAACGGCCATGGTCATCCGAGTGACTTGCTGGTCAGCCATAATCGTCACAGTCCCTGCACCACCTTCTCGTCGGCGAAAACATCGGTGAACCGCTCGGTGAGCGGCGGGAAGGGCTCGTCAAGGGCTTTGGTGAACGAGGCGTCGACGTCGGCGGCGATCTCCTTGTCGATCGCTTCGAGTTCGGCCTCCCGCACCACCTCCGCTCCGATCAGCCTCCGGCGGAAGGTGGGGACAGGATCGCGCTCCATCGCACGGGCCAGCGCTTCCTTGGGAACGTAGGAGTAGTCGGATACGCCGGAATGCCCGGTGAGACGGTAGGTGACCACCTCGAGGAAGGTCGGGCCGTCGCCCCGGCGAGCCCGCTCGACGGCTTCGCGCACCTCGACAGCTGTAGCGACGGGATTGAAGCCGTCGACCCGCGTTGACGCCATGCCGTAGGCGGCCGCGCGGCCGGCCAGGTCGGTGGATGCCGCATACTCGGCGATCGGAGTGTGCTCCCCCCACTGATTGTTCTGACAGACGAACAGCACCGGGAGTTTCCACAAGCTCGCCATGTTCATGGACTCGTGGAACGCGCCTATGGAGGTCGCACCGTCCCCGAAGGTCGTGACGACGACTCGGTCGCTGCGGTCGAGTTGCGCTGCGACACCAAGGCCGACCGCGATGGGGATGCCGGACCCGACGATGCCGGTACTCGTGACGAATCCGACCGACTGGTCCTGCAGGTGCATAGCCCCGCCCTTGCCCTTTGATGCTCCAGTCAGCCGCCCATAGATCTCGGCCACGAGATCGTCCAGGGACGAGCCCTTGGCCAGTGCATCACCCAGGTTCCGGTAGGTGGAGACCAGTTGGTCTGTCGACCGCAGGTTCAAGCCCACCGCGGCGCACGCCCCTTCGAGTCCTCGCACCGGGTACGTCGCCGCTTTCAGCCGCCCCGAGCGGACCTCCTCGTTGATGCGCGAATCCACCTCCGCGATGAGCCGCATCGAGCGGTAGAGCCGGATCAATTCTGTTCGTGGCAAGGAATTCAGTGCAGCGCCGGTCTCGGACAACGTGTTGGTCACCATCTGCTCCCATGAATGCTGGGGCGCATAGGCCCTGACGACGGGGTCGTCGGGCTCGCGCGGCTCCAGGGTCGTCGTGTCGCAGGCGATCGCCGCGAAGTCGGCCACACCAGGACGCGTCAACACCAGACTGGTTTGGAACTCGTCCTGACTCAACTTCGTGCATGCACTTTAGCATGCCAACCAGCGAAGGGAAGAGGTGAAGCAAGGGCGGCAAAGGGTCGGCGGTCTCGCGTCCCAGTTCCCAGCCGAGGACACGTTTCGGTACGGCCAGCTGGCTCCGAGGGGAGTCGCGATGGTTGTACACTTTGCGACTCACAACAATGGCGACACTGTTGCATACCATTCAGCGATTCGGAGATCGACTGTGACGACGAGCAAGCGGTCCGACGTGGACCCACTTCTCGACGCCCTCTACACGCTCATCCGCACGGGAGAGCTGTCGCCCGGTCAGCGCGTCGATCAGCGCACCATTTCCGAGCGCCTGCAAGTCAGCCGCACACCACTGCGCGAAGCGTTGCGGGCGATGGCGACCGACGGAGTCCTCGTTCGCACCCCCAATGCCGGCTACGAGGTCGCGAAACTCAGCGGGGCAGATCTGCTGCAGTACTACTCGATCCGCTCATTCCTGGAGACGGAGGTGTTGCGCTCCTTGAACTGGCCGAACGCCGAACAAATGGCCGCCCTGAAGGAAGCGAACGAGGCTTGCCGCGCCGCCACAGAGGACGCCACCATCGACCGCCTCGTATGCAGCAACCGCGCCTTCCACTTGATGATGTTCTCCTGGTCGCCCCTCACGATCATGTATCAGGAGATCCTGCGAGTATGGCGGGTCACCGAGCCGTATCGGACGCTCCACCTCTCCAACCCCGAGCGGCGCCGCCGCGTCGCCACAGATCACGACAAGATGATCACAGCCATCGAAGACCAGGATGCCGAGAAGCTCGTCCGGCTTATGGATGATCACCGGGGGCGGTCGCGAACAACGCTCCAGGACATGCTCGGTTCGACGCTTCCCCCGTCCATTGTCTCCCTACCTCAGGAGGGCCGACGGACGCGTCAGAAGTCCTGAGGACCTCCGCCTGGCCTGTCGGCCCTCCCGGCGCCTCGGCCTGGGGTCCGCCACCCCTTGACCGCACCAATGCGCGCAAAATAGCATGCAATATCCCGTGCGGCGAGAGGTGGACATGTCGATTCCTGAAGCCCAGGACTTCGCTTTCGATCCGATCCTGATGGTGAAGAGGGTCCGGGAGCGGTACGACAGCCTGCGGAACCCACGCCACAAGCAGATGCTGGGACAGGTACTGGAACACCTCGAAGGGGAGGTGGAGTTCAATCTCGACAGGTTGATGGACGCCTATCCCGTTCCTCAGCCGCAGTACCGGGTCTGGCACAACGGCGCCGACATCGGACCGAAGGGCCGCGAGGCCGTACGGGAGTGGTACGCCGGTCACCTGCTCGCGCGCGGTCTTGTCCTCCAGTACGACATCGAGACCATCGTCGTCGACGACGAGACGGTCGTGACCGACGGCTACATGTCCGCTGTCCTGCCCGGCCAGAACATCAGGGACCGCGGCGTGCCGGAAGCCGACCCCTCAAGGATCTATCTCAAGCGTTACCGCAACTGCATTCTGTGGCCGTTCAACGAGGCCGGCGAACTCATCGGCGAAGAGTTCCACCTCAGCGGCAACCGCGGCGACTCCGACCTGTGGGTACTCGACGACGCCGACGTCCCGCAGGAGTTCCACCAACTGACAGAAGCGGCCGAGGCGTTCGAAAGAGGAACGCCTCAACTTTGATCCCCCTGGGGCTTTGGACACGCCGGGCTGTGAGGCGCCGGCGGGTCCAGCGGGTCGACTGGGGCCGCTACGCTCGTCGGCGGACACCCGCGCTCCCGATATTCGACGGGCGCCGCGTTCAGGGTTCACCGTGATCAGCGCAATCGATCCGGTCACCAACACAGTCGCCCCGAAGACCTGGAAAGCGGCGGCATACCCGCTCGCCGGCGACTCTGCAGCATCGACGATCACCCCGGTGAGAAAGGGCGCGATCACGCCCCGAGTTACTTTCTGGACGGCCCCGACCTTGGCCGGCCGGGTCTTCCTCGGCCTGGACGTCGGCAAGGGCGAACACCACGCAACCGGCCTGACGCCGGATGGCAGGCCGGTCATCGACAAGCCGCTGTCGAACAGCGAGCCGAAGATGCGGGCCGTTCTGGACAAGCGCACGGCGAGGTACGGCCGCGTGGCCGCGTTCAGCAGGGGAAGTACGTTGCTGCCGATGCCGTACCCGACCGCCACCACGAGTACGGCCGACGCGGGGGCACCGATGAGCAGCAAGGCAACCATGCCTGTGATGCTGGGAAACCCGGAGTTGGCGCCGGCCCAAAACCCACCCCCACGAGAGACCACGCCTGGCGCACCGGGTCTCCCCCACCCAGGTACGCCGCGAGTTCCCGCACATCCTCGCGACGACCGCCCGTTCCGCAGCTGCACCGAGGCCCCCAAGGGCCGGCCCCGGAGCCCAGACGGGCCGTCTGTCGCAGGTTGCAGACGTCGGCGTGCAGGCCGACGGCGCCTGTGGCTGGTGCCATAACCGCCTCGCGTTGAAAAACGGAGAGCAACTCCGTATCCTTGGGATGAAACGGAGGTTGTCTCCGATTTTATTGATCCTTACGGAGGACCTAGCGATGGCCGAGCCCACTCCTCACTCCATGCGCTGGGCACTGGGCGCATTTCCCACCGGCATCACAGTCGTATCGGCGCTGATCGACGGCAAGCCGGTCGGGCTGACAGCGAACTCGTTCACGTCTGTGTCCCTTGAGCCGCCGCTGGTTTCGGTGAACATCATGCGCACCTCCACCACGTGGCCCCTCTTGCGGCGAGCCGAACATTGGGGGATCAGCGTTCTCGGTGACCACCAGGCGGCGCAGGTCACCCTGCTGTCACGGCCGGCTTCGGAGCGCTTCAACGGGATCGACTGGGAAGCCGGCGACGACGGCAGCGTCCTGCTGCCGGGCGCCAATGCGACGTT
This sequence comes from Streptomyces sp. NPDC096310, assembly GCF_044763125.1. Lineage (NCBI taxonomy): Bacteria > Bacillati > Actinomycetota > Actinomycetes > Kitasatosporales > Streptomycetaceae > Streptomyces > Streptomyces sp. NPDC096310. Next base: position 28,692 of record NZ_JBIWFO010000022.1, read on the forward strand.
CCGGGTGAGCGTCGAGAGCGAGCTCGAAGCCGGTGACCACATCTTGCTCCTGCTCCGGGTACTGGACCTGGACCGCGCCCCGGCCGGCGACCCCTTGGTGTTCCACGGCAGCCAGATACGCCACCTCGCAGCGTGAGCCACCCCCAATCCCTCGACTTCAAAGGAATCCTCATGAACGACAAGAAGATGTTGATCGGCATGCACTTCAACCCCTATGGCTCGCAGCCGGGGGCATGGCGCCACCCGGGGGTGGATCCGGCCAGCTACACCAATGTCGATGCCATGGTGCGGCACGCGCGCGCCGCCGAACGCGGCAAGTTCCAGTTCCTGTTCATGCCGGACTTTCAGATCATCGACGTCGATGTTGAGGACGAGCCGCCCAAGTTCGGCCTCGACCCCCTGCTGACCTTGGTCGCCGTGGCCAGGGAGACCGAGCGCATCGGGTTCGTGGCCACCGGCTCCACCACCTTCAACGAGCCTTACAACCTGGCCCGCCAGTTCAAGGCACTGGACGTCATCAGCCACGGCCGGGCCGGTTGGAACGCGGTCCCGAGCAGCAACCCGGCCGTGGCTGCCAATTACGGACGCGAGATGCCTTCGAGGCAGGAGAAGTACGAGCGGCTCCACGAGACCGTTCAGCTCGTCCAAGCTCTGTGGGGTAGTTGGGAGCGCGACGCCTACATCGGTGACGTGGCCGCGGGCCGGTTCGCTGATGCCAAGAAGGTTCAGCCGATCAACCTGCAGGGCAGGCATGTCGGCTCTCGGGGGCCGCTACCGACTCCGCCCTCCGAGCAGGGGCAGCCCGTCATCTTCCAGGCGGGCGGCGGTGGGAACGGACTCGCCGTGGCCGGTCGCTACGCCAGCGGCGTCATCGGCGCGACGTTCACGATCGACGACGCCCGGGCGCAGCGCGAGGCAATCCGTGCGGCAGCAGCGGCCGCGGGGCGCGACCCCGACGAAGTGAAGTTCTTCCCTGGCGTGATGACCACCATCGCCCCCACTCGGCGCGAGGCCCTGGACCGCCGCGCCGCTCTGATGGAGCAGGACTTCCCCCAGCGCGTGAGCTACCTCGGCTCAATGCTCGGCATCCCCCTGGAGATCGACCGACTCGACCAGCCACTCACGCCTGCCCAACTGGCCCGGGTTCGCCCCAGCCAGTTCGACCCTCGCTCCGACCGTGCCCTCGCGGTGGCCCGCGAGGGCTGGACGATCCGTGACATCCTCGCGCACGGGGTCATCGACTACCACCCCGTCATCACGGGTCCCGGTTCCGAGGTCGCCGATCACATGCAGGAGTGGTTCGAGGCCGGAGCCGCCGACGGCTTCTGGCTCTCCCCCGATGTGTCCGAGGACGGCATCGATGCCTTCGTGGACGAAGTGGTACCGATCCTGCAGGAGCGTGGCCTGTTCCACCACGACTACGAAGGAAGCACTCTGCGCGACCACCTCGGCGCCCGGGCCCAGTACGGGCTTGACCCCCGCCTCACACCGGAACAGGGCTGACAAGGGCCCGTGAAGGCAGCTGGTGAGCCGACCGCGTCCCCTCCACAGACGTCGGTTTTCGGTGCCGAGCCCCTGGGCGGGTCGTCGGCTCACCTCTGCGAGCCGCAGCTCACAGGGGTGAGCCCGGTCCTCCACGGTCAGCTCGCCCCGAGGCGTCCCGGCGCGTTGAAATCTAGTCGACGCCGCACGCCCTCCAAGGTGTCCGACTCCACCGTGACGACGAGCTGCGTCACCCCGGCTGTGCGGTACTCCTCGACGAGTTCCGGCGTCAGCCGTGCGCGCGGCGTCACGGTGATCTCGAAGCCCGTGAGGTCCCGGCCGAACTGCTCCGCTTGCTCGACGATGATCGATCGGGCCTGCGCCACCTGTGCCGGGGTCTGCCCGAACCCGTACCAGCCTGAGCCGAGTTCGGCCGCGTCCTGCAGAGCGGTGTTCGAGGCGCCGCCGAGGACGAGTGGAATCCCGTCGGGGCTCACCGGACGCGGGTGGGCGTCAATGCCGTCGAACGACACGAAGTCCCCGTGGAATGCGGGCTCCTTCATCGTCCACAGCGCCTTCAGCGCCTGAAGGTGCTCCCTGAACCGCGCCCGACGGCGCTCTTTGGGAACCCCCATCGCCCGGTACTCGACGTCGAGGTATCCGACCCCCGCGCCCAAGACCAGGCGGCCGCCCGAAAGGACATCGACGGTCGCGGCCTCCTTGGCGAGCTGGACGGGCTGGCGCAGGGTCGCCACCACGATCCCGGTGCACAGTTGCATCCGCTCGGTGTGGGCGGCGAGAAATCCCAGCGTGACCAGCGGGTCGGCCATCGGCCAGTCCGGATCGAGGGGCGGTTTCTGCTGCCGGGGGCTCGGCAGGACGAGGTGCTCCCCCGTCCACAGCGAGTGGTAACCAAGCTCTTCCGCGTACGCGGCCACTTCACCCGCCTCGCGGGCGACCATCCCGCCGACGTTCGCCCCGAAGAATCCCAGCTTCATCGGGCGGCCTGCTCTCGCTGAGAGAAGCGGCGTCCCAGGTATTCGGACGCGATCCTGATGCGCTGCATCGCGGGTGTGCCGCCGGCCAGGGCCCAGCCGTGTGCGTCGCGGTGCATCCGTTCCACCTCGTACTCCTCGGAATAGCCATAGCCGCCGTGCAGTTGGATGGCGAGATCGGAGACCTGCTTGGCCATCTGGTTGGCGAAGAGTTTCGCCGTGGAGGCTTCGAGCGTCGCCGGAACTCCGGTTCCCGCGTTCGCCGCCGCACGGGCGATGAGCAGGCGGGCGGCTTCGACCTGGACCACCATGTCGGCGAGCCCGGCCTGAACCAGCTGGAACTCGGCGATGTCCCGGCCGAACTGGCGGCGTTCCTGGACATAGCGGGCGGTGCGGTCCAGTGCTGTCTGGCCGATCGCGAGGGACATGGTCGCGTTGCCGAGGCGCTCGATGGAGAACGCGGTGAACAGCTTCCGGAACCCGCCCTTGAGAACGATGACGTCCTCGACCGGGATCCGGACGTCCGTGAGGAACATGTCGGCGGAGCCGATGCCCCGGAAGCCCATGAGGTTCTCCTGGGGGCCGAAAGTCAGGCCAGGGGCGTCACGGTCCACGAGCACCGCCCCCATGCCGCCGGCGCCCTTCTCGGGGCCGAAGTTGACGTAGACGAGGTATTTCTCGGAGAAGCCCGCCCCGGAGCACCAGCGCTTGGTGCCGTTGAGCACTACTTCGTGGCCGTCGATCCGGGCGGTGGTCGTGGCGTCCGTGGCCGCGGAGCCCGCGTCGGGTTCGGAGATGGAGACGGCGATCGTCGTCCTGCCGCTCGCCACCTCGGGCAGGATGCGCTTGCGCTGTTCTTCGGTGCCGAACTGCTCGATCACCCTGGCCGGCCCGGTCGAGGCCTCGAAGACGGGCCAGGCGGCGACCGGGCTCGCCTTCGCCAGCTCCTCCAGAACGATCAGCGCGTCCATGAGAGGGCGGCCACCGCCGCCGTACTCCTCGGGCAGCGTCAGGGCAAGGAGTCCCAGATCGGCGAGCCGCTTGCGCTCGGTGTCCGGCAGATGCTCGCGTCCCGCGTCCCATTCACGCGCTCGCGGCGCGTACTGCTCTGCGGCCACCTGCGCGGCCAGCGCCTTCAGATCCCGCTGTTCTTCGGTGAGGTCCCACATGTGTCCGTCCTCCTGGTGTTGGCTCGGCAGCTGTCTCGGGGCGTTCAGGGCTTGCGGAGGAAGGGACGGAGTGTGTCGAGGACGCTTGCGTCGTCGATGGTGGAGGGCGCCGGCTCGTCGGCGCCGTCGGCGATCCCGCGCATCGTCTTGCGCAGGATCTTGCCCGAGCGGGTCTTGGGCAGGGCGGGCACGATCGCGATCTCCTTGAGGGAGGCGACAGCGCCCACCTGGTCCCGGACCATCCGTACCAGCTCGCCGCGGAGTTCCTCCGCATAGCGGTCCGCCCCGGCGTCGACGCCGGCCTTCAACACCACGAATCCGCGCGGCACTTGACCCTTGAGCTGGTCGCTCACGCCGATCACGGCGCACTCGGCCACGTCCGGGTGCGCCGCGAGCACCTCCTCCATCCCGCCCGTCGACAGGCGGTGCCCCGCGACGTTGATGACATCGTCGGTGCGGCCCATGACGAACACGTAGCCGTCGGAATCGATCCGCCCGCCGTCGCCGGTCAGGTAGTAGCCCTCGTACGCGGAGAGGTACGAGGCGACGAACCCCTTGTCGTCGTTCCACAAGGTCGGCAACGCCCCGGGCGGCATGGGCAGTTTTACGGCGAGGGCCCCCTCCTCCCCTGCCGGCACCGGCTTCCCCGCCGTGTCGAGGACTCGGACGTCCCAGCCGGGCAACGGAAGGGTCGGTGAACCGGGCTTGATGTCGAGCAGCTCGATCCCGGCCGGGTTCGCGACGATCGGCCACCCGGTCTCGGTCTGCCACCAGTGATCGACGACCGGAATGCCGAGCAGGTCCGACGCCCAGTGGTACGTCTCGGGATCCAGCCGCTCGCCTGCCAGGAACAGGTACTTCAACCCCGACAGGTCGTATCGACGGGCGTGCTCGCCGTCCGGATCATCCTTCTTGATCGCCCGGAAGGCGGTGGGAGCCGTGAATATGGTGCGCGCCCCGTGGTCGGCGGCCACCCGCCAGAACCGTCCGGCATCCGGTGTGCCCACGGGTTTGCCCTCGTACAGGATCGTCGTCGCCCCGGCGAGCAGCGGCCCGTAGACGATGTACGAGTGGCCGACCACCCAGCCGACATCCGAGGCGGTGAAGATGGTCTGCCCGGGACCCACGTCGTAGACGTTCGTCATCGACCAGGTCAGCGCTGTGGCATAACCCCCGGAGTCGCGCACCACGCCCTTGGGCTTGCCGGTGGTGCCCGAGGTGTAGAGCACGTAGAGCGGGTGCGTGCTGTCGACCGGTACGCAGTCCGCCGGCTCGGCCGACGTCATCGCCTCGGCCCAGTCGACGTCGTCGGGTCCCATCTCCGCCTCGGCCTGAGAGCGTTGCAGGATCACCCGCTTGGCAGGGGAGTGCGCGGCGAGTTCGACGGCACGGTCGAGGAGCGGCTTGTACGCGATGACCCGCTTGCCCTCGATGCCGCAGGACGCCGAGACGATCACAGCGGGTTCCGCGTCGTCGATGCGGACGGCGAGTTCCTTCGCGGCAAAGCCGCCGAACACCACCGAGTGCACGGCCCCGAGCCGGGCGCAGGCGAGCATCGCGATGACCGCCTCGGGCACCATCGGCATGTAGACGATCACCCGGTCGCCGGTGCCGACACCGAGGTCGCGCAATACCCCTGCGAACCTTGCCACTTCGTACAGCAGCGCGCCGTAGGTATAGGTCAGCGTGGTACCGGTGACCGGGGACTCGTAGATCAGGGCGGCGCGTTCGGCATGACCGCGGTCCACATGCCGGTCCAGGGCGTTGAACGCGACGTTCAGCTCGCCGTCGGGGAACCAGCGGTAGAAGGGGGCATTCGCGTCGTCGAGCGCCTTCGTCGGCGCCTTGTGCCAGTCGAGGCCTTCCGCCGCGCGCAGCCAGAACCCCTCCTGGTCCGCCATGCTCGACCGGAAGACGTCTTCGTACGTGCTCATACGATCCCCTCAGTTGTGGTCAGGGCTGGGTCACGAAGCGGAGTACTGGGGTACCACTGCTCGTACGGTCGAATCGGGCTGTGACGCGGTGTCCGATGTCAGCGCCCTCGGCCGGGCCGCCGTCGGGCGTCACCAGGTTCGTCAACACGCGTGGGCCCGCGTCGAGTTCGACGTACGCCAGCACGTACGGCGACGCCTTCGCGAAGGCGCCTTCTCCTCGGTGCACGACAGTGCAGCTGTACACCACGCCGTCTCCGCTGACGCGCTCCCAGCGGATGTCACGGCCCTGGTGGCGCGGGCAAAACGGCCGCGGGGGCCAGAGATACGCCCCGTCCTGCGTGCACCGCGAAAGAGTCAGCCGGTTCTCGGCGGCGCCCTCCCAGTACGGCTCAATGCCGGGTTCGACGGTGAGCGCCACCTCTGGCCATGCGTAGGGTCCGTTGTCGTTCACGCGTCCTCCTGCCCGAGAATGAGGGTCGCGCTGCCCATGCGCGTGCCGAGCCAGCCACCCGTACCGTGCACGAGGGCGATGTCGCAGTCCGGAACCTGGACGGCCTGAGCGGCTTCGCCGCGGAGCTGCCGGACCGCTTCGACGGTGCGTGTCATCCCGCCGCGGTTCGCGGGGTGGTTGTTGCACAGGGACCCGCCGTCGGTGTTGAACGGCAGTGCGCCGATGCCGACTTGGAGGTTTCCGTCGGCGACGAAGCGCCCGCCCTCCCCCTTCTCGCAGAAGCCGAGGTCCTCCAGCGTCATGACGACGGTGATGGTGAAGGAGTCGTAGATCGAGACGTAGTCGATGTCCCCGTGCGCGACGCCCGCCTCGGCCAGCGCGCGGGGCCCGGACCACACCGCGCCGGTGTGGGTCAGGTCGACGCGGCCCAGCTCCGTATGTTTCACGGCCTCGCCTGCGCCGAGAACCTTCACGGCCGTGCGAGGCAGGCTCGCCGCGACGTCCGGTGACACCACGACCAGCGCTCCGCCCCCGTCGGTCACGACGCAGCAGTCCAGGCGGTGCAACGGGTCCGCGACCAGCGGCGATTCAAGGACTTCCTCGATCGTGACCGGCTTGGCGAGGAACGCCCTCGGGTTGTGCTGCGCGTGTGCCGCTGCGGCTACCTTGACCTCGGCGAGCTGAGCCGGGGTGGTGCCGAACTCGTACATGTGGCGACGGGCCGCGAGCGCATAGGAGGCGGGGTTGCTGTGTCCATAGGGCGCCTCGAAGGGATAGGCGGGGCCGGTGGACGGGGGCGTGCGCCGACCGGCGGACCGGGGGCGTCCTCCCATCGTGATCAGCGCCACGCTGCACTTCCCGGCGGCGATGGCCTGTGCCGCGTGACTCACCTCGGCCACGTAGGTCGAGCCGCCCAGATCCGTGGAGTCGATGTGGTGCGCGGCCAGGCCCAGGTGATCGGCCATCGCGAGCGGCCCGCCCGGGGCGTCCCCGGAACAGAAATAGCCGTCCACGTCAGCGAGTTGGAGACCCGCGTCGGACAGTGCGCCGAGCGCGGCCTCGACATGGATCTGGGCGGTGGAGGTGTTCGGCAGGACGCGGCCCGGGTGCTCGTAGGCCCCCACGATGAAGGCCGCACCGCGAAGGGTCATGGTGTGCTCCTCAGGCCATCGGGATCGGCGGGACCGACCGGCTGGGCGCGATCGGCAGTGTTCACGCGCGCGGTCCTCCGGCCAGGTAGATCACCTGGCCGTTGATGTAGCCGGCGTCCTCGCTGGCCAGGAGCGCGATCGCGTTGGCGATGTCGATCGGCTGTGCGACCCTGCGCATGGGATTGCGCTTCTCGGCGGCGGCCTTGAAGGCGTCGAAGTCGATGCCCTGCCGTTCGGCGGTCTGGCGGACCATGTCGGTTTCGACGAAGCCCGGGGCAACGGAGTTAACGGTGATGTTGAACTGGCCGAGCTCCAGCGCGTGCGTCTTGGTCATGCCCTGCAGACCGGCCTTCGCCGCCGAGTAGTTGGTCTGCCCGCGATTGCCCAGCGCGGCGACACTGGAGAGGTTCACGATGCGCCCCCAGCGGTTCTCCACCATGGACGCCTGTGCCGCGCGGGTGAAGAGGAATGTGCCCTTGAGGTGGGTGTCGATGACCGTCGCCCAGTCGTCGACGTCCATCTTGAACAGAAGGTTGTCCCGCGTCACCCCGGCGTTGTTGACCAGCACACCGATCGGTCCGAGCTCGGCGATCGTACGCTCGATGGCCGCGGTCACCTGATCGGGATCGGACACGTCGCAGGCAATGGATATGGCCTTGCCTCCGTCGGCGGAGATGCCCGACGCCACCGCTTCGGCCTTGCCCCCGACGAGGTCGACGACGGCGACCGACGCGCCCGCCGCGGCCAGTCGCCGCGCGGTGGCGGCGCCAATGCCCTGGGCGGCGCCCGTGACGACCGCGACGCGTCCGGTCAGGTTCACCATGAGTTGCTCCCGTTCTGTGGGTGGTTGGGGACCGCTCGGACCGTGCTCATCGCACCACGAACCGGCCATGGTCCAGTACGGTCCGGCCTGCTTCGTCCGACGTTCTGAACCACGCCCCGGCGCCGTCGCTCCAGAGGGCGGTACGCAGGTGTTCACCCGGGAGTACCGGGCGGCTGAAGCGCGCGTACATGTGGCAGAACCGGGATACGTCGCCCTTGCCCAGCACTTCGAGCAGGGCTCGGTGGACCACGCCGTACGTGCACAGGCCGTGCAGGATCGGCCGGTCGAAGCCCGCCCGGGCCGCGAAGACCGGATCCGAGTGCAGCGGGTTGTGGTCGCCGCTGAGCCGGTACAGCAGCGCCTGATCGGGTCGGGTCGCGGTGGTGATGACGGTGTCGGGTTCGCCCTCGGGCTCACGCCACTTCGACGCGGGGGCGGGCGGCCCGCCGAACCCGCCCGCGCCTCTGATGAAGTAGCCGAGTCGGCTGTCCCACAGCTGCTTGCCGGTATCGAGGTCGGTGGCGGTCGCGGAGATGACGACGAGCGCACCGGTGCCCTTGTCCTGGATCCCTTCGAGCTGTGCCTGGATGACGGCGGCTCCCTCGGGTGATATCGCACCGGACAGGTGGATCTGCTGGTCCGCGTGCAGGACCTTGGCCCGGTCGAACTCGCCGATCGGTATGCGTCGCAGGAGCCCGCTCTGGCCGAGCACGATCCCGAAGGTCGGCAGCACCTGTTGCTCGATGCCGGCGCTGTTCTCCGTCGTCAGGCTCAACTCGCTTTGCGGGTCAGCCTGTCCGGCGCCGACGCCCAGTGCGTAGAGCGTCGCGTCCTTCGCGGTCCAGCTCACCGTGAAGGGTTCGGCCCGGAAGCCGACGGCATCGAGATTCAGGGCCGTCATCAGTGGCCCACGTACTTCGGCGTGCGCTTCTCCTGGAACGCGCTGATGCCTTCGAGGAGATCCTGCGAGCTCATCGTCTGTGCCTCGTACGCGAAGGACAGCTCGAGAACCTCCTGGGCGCGCAGCCGCATCACATGGTTGAGCGAGCGCTTCGTGCCCTGCACCGCCAGGGGTGGCAGCCCGGCGATCCGGTCGGCGAGCGCCCGGGCGGTGGGCAGTACTTCCGCGGCGGTATCGACGAGGTCGGACACCACGCCGAGCGCGGCGGCGTCCTCGGCGAGCAGCGGGTCGCCGGTCAGCAGGTGTCGCTTCGCCTTCACCATGCCCATCGCGGCCGGCCACATCACCGCGCCACCGTCCCCGGCGACCAGCCCGATCGCGACGTGGGAGTCGACGAGGCGTACTCCCCGTGCCGCGACGACGGCGTCGCACGCAAGGACGATCGTCGAGCCCAGGCCGACGGCGTGTCCGTGCACCGCTGCCACCACGGGCACGGGTACGTCGAACAGGGCGTCGATCAGTCGGCGGCCGGCGTCGGTGCCGCGCTGAATGGCCGCGAGGTCACCGTGCTTGGCCTTCATCATTTCCATGTCGCCGCCCGCGGAGAACACCTTGCCCTCGGCCCCGAGGACGATGCACCGTGTCGAGCCGTCGTTCGCCACGGAGTGCAGTGCGTCGATGAGCGCGTCACGGAGCCGGTCGTCGACACGGTTCAGCAGCTCGGGCCGCGACAACATGATCTCCGTGCGTCCGTTGTCATGGGCCGTCACAACGATCGGCGGGGGCGGCGAGGTCGGGGAGGTGTTCATCGGACTCCTAACGCAGGACGCCTTCGGCGCGCAGTCGGTCGATCTGTTCGGGTTCCATGTCGAGGAGTTCCTTGAGTACGTCTTCGGTGTCCGCGCCGAGCAGCGGCGCCGGAGCCGCCCTTCCTGCGGACCGTCCGCCGAACTTCCACGGCACCACGTAGACGTCGGTGTCTCCCAGGTACTTGTGGGGGACGCAAACCGTGAGCTCACGCTGTTTCGCCCAGGACGAGAGCGACATGTCCTCGAACGAGGCGACGGGAGCCGCCGGTATGCCGGCGTCGAGCAACGTCTCGACGAGCTCGTCCCGGTCATGGCCGACGGTCCAGCGGGCGATCGCGTTCTCCAACTCGGCGCGGCCACCCAGCCGTTCACCGCCGTTTGCCCACCGCGGATCCGTGGCGAACTCTGCGCCCGACGCCGTCGCGACGAAGGTCTCCCACTGCTCGTCGCGCACACTGAACGCGATCCACCGGTCAGTGCCCTCGCAGGGAAAGTGGCCGTGGGGGGCGAACTGCGGATGCGTGTTGGCCGGTACCGGGATACGCGCGTCGAGCTGTCCCTGCGCGATCGGTGCCGGCAGCACGCACAGCAGGGCCTCGATCTGTGACAGGTCGATCCAGGCGCCGCGCCCCCTGCGCCGGCGGCGTACGAGGGCGGCCAACAGGACGGTCAGGGCGTGTCCGGCGGCGTTCGGATCGCCGAGCGCAGGAGACAGGCTGCCGACGATGTTGTGCTCGTCGTAGCCGATCAGCGACTCCAGGCCCGACATCGCCGCCATGATCCCGGCGTAGCCCTTCATCGTGCGCAGCGGTCCCTCCTGTCCCGCCATCGACATCGACATCATGACGACCGAGGGATTGCGTTCGGCGAAGTCCGCATAGGTCAGGCCGAGGCGGGACAGAACGCCGGGACGCATGTTCTCGACGATCACATCGCAGTGTTCGACCAGGTCGAGCAGGAGGGCCCGCCCCTGCTCGTCCTTCATGTCGACCGTGATGCTGCGCTTGCCGTGGTTCATCTGGTTGAAGTACGGCGTCGCCTCGTGTTCGGGACCCGCCACCTCGACGCCACCACGCCGGGCCTTCCCGCGCAGCCGCCCGGTGTCCAGGTGCCCGCTGTGCTCGACCTTGACCACGTCGGCGCCGAGGTCGCCCAGCACCGACGTGGTCAGGGGGCCGGACCACACCCAGCTGAGGTCGAGGACCCGCAGTCCGTCGAGCAGCTGGGCAGGCTCGTCGGCGGCTCCCGTGACCGGCCAGGTGCGCGAGGGTGCCGCATCGTCCAGCGGTTCCTGGAGATGCCAGGGAACTGTGGCGAAGCGGACGCCTTCGGTTCGTTCGGTGAGAAAACCCCGGGACTCGAACTGAGGCTCGTCCAACGCCTCCCGCACCGACCTGATCGGCGCAACCGCCAGGCCCTTCTCGCGCCCGATCGTCATCAGCTCGTCGATCGTACGCGCGCGGACCCACGGCTCAAGATGGGAGTCGGCCTCGTCGGCATGAAGCCGGGCCACCACACGCGGGTCGGCGAACTTCTCGTCGCCACTCCAGGCAGGGTTGCCCATGGCTTCGAGCAGCAGCTGCCATTCGCGCTGGTTGCGGCACATGAGGACGACGTGACCGTCCTGGCACGGGAAGATGCTTGCCGGGTAGACCCCCGCTGATCCAGGGGGCCGTGCGCCGTCTCGGGTCCACGGCCGCTCGTACGGCAGGAAGTTCGCGGTGATCATCCCGACGTAGTAGGCGAGCACGTCGCGACCGGACACCTCGACGCTGCGCAGGTCGCGGCGGTCCGGGTCGGCCAGGAGCGCGGCGAGCCCGGCGGCCGCGGCGTAAAGAGCCGCCTGGAAGTCCGCGAGGTCGAAGGGGAGGCTCAAGGGAGCCATGTCCGCGTTGCCGATGGACCAACTGACCGCGGACCACGCCCCGATGGTGAGGCTGTCACTGGCAATGGGCTGCCCGTCGACGATCGCACCCGCGATGCGGACAACGACCGGCGGAGCCGCCAACTCGCCTGCGGCGGCCGCGAGTTCCGAAGCCTGCTCACGCCAGCCCGCGTCCGCCGAATCGGTTTCGATGACGATGAGGTCCGCATCACGGACCAAGGCCTGGGGGGTGGGAAGCGAGGTCCCATCAGGGAGCACCTTGTCCTGGTGGAGCCAGCGCTCTGCCAGGTCCGCCGTCTCCCCGGCCGCTGCCATGTCGAGCGGCGGCCCGTAGCGCGTGACCGACGCGCCAAGAGCGGCGAACAGCCTGCCCGCGTACGCCCCGGACGGACGCGACGACAGCTCCACCACGTTGATCCCTGCGAGAAGCACACTGGAAGAAAGCCCGCGAACCGCAGCACGCGTACTGAGTTGAGTCACGATCATCTCCTTGTCGCGCAGTTAGTATGCCAGAGTGCATGCCATATTGACGAGACTTTAGGACGCACCTGTGGAGCGGAGGTATCGCCTCAAGGTCGACGCGGCAAGCCGAATCGGACGCCACACCCCTGCTCCGAACTTGACCGGACACTGCCTCCGTTTTAGTGTGGAGCCTACGCGGAGACGACCTCCACTTTTGCGCCTGAGAGTCGTATGAGGACAGAAGCGCGGATGAGCGTCGAAGAGGTCGCGTCCTGACGCCGGCGGCCGATGGTGCCCGCCCACCCACTGGAAAGGAATCGTTTTGCCCCCCACAGCCCTGCCTTTCACCGACGTCGTCCGGTCCCGCCGCTCGGTCCGGAAGTTCCGGCCCGACCCGCTGGCTCCTTCGGATATCCGCGGCGTACTGGAGGACGCTCAGGCCGCCCCGTCGAACTGCAACACCCAACCGTGGACGGTGCATGTCGTCTCCGGCGCGGCGAAGGAAGCCCTGAGCAAGGAACTGCGCCAGGCCGATGCGGAGGAACGGTTCTCCGCCGACTTCACCTTCGACTACGCCGACTTCGGCGAGGGCGCCTACCTCGACCGGGCGCACAACCATGCCGCGACGCTCTACCAGGCCCTGGGGATACCGCGCTCGGACCGTGTCGCGAGGAAGGAGTCGGCGCTCGAGAACCTGGACTTCTTCGGTGCCCCGCACGCCGCGTTCCTGTTCATGCCGGCCTTCGGCGACGGGGTCCGGGCCGCCGGGGACATCGGAATGTACGCACAGAACTTCCTGCTCTCGCTGGCCTCCCGCGGATTCGACGGCATTCCGCAGACGATGCTCGGCTTCTACGCCGACACCGTCCGCGAATTCCTGGGAGTGCCCGAGGACCTCAAGCTGCTGTTCGGCATCTCCTTCGGCACGGCCGACCAGCCCGCACCGGCCAACAGTTTCCGTATGGGGCGCGTTCCGCTCGAGCAGAGCGTCGTCCTGCACGAAACCCCCGGAGTGCTCGACGAGTAGCCATCGCTGCACCCGCGTTGAAAGAAGGCCAGCACTTTGTCATCTGTTCTCCCCACCCCGACCGTCCCCGTCACTGAACCACCCGGCCCCCCTGTAGGTGTCGGCATCATCGGTCTGAGCGCACAGGGGGGATGGGCCGCGCGCGCCCACGTGCCAGCCCTGAACGCGCTCAAGGACCGTTTCGAATTGCGTGCGCTGAGCGCCAGCAGCAATGAGTCCGCCGGAGCCGCCGGGGAGAAGTACGGCGTCCCGCTCGCCTTCGGCAGCACCGAAGAGTTGGTGCACCGCGACGAAGTCGACCTGGTAGTGGTGACCGTCAAGGTCCCCCATCATCGGGAGATCGTCGAGGCGGCGCTGCGCGCGGGCAAGAACGTGCTGTGCGAGTGGCCACTGGCCTGCGGCCTCGCTGAGGCTGAGCAGCTGGTGGGGCTCGCTACGGATTCCGGTGTGCGCGCGTTCGTCGGGCTGCAGGCCCGCGCCAACCCGGCTCTGCAGTATCTGCGGGACCTCATCGCCGAGGGCTACGTCGGTGAAGTGCTGTCCACCAGCATGATCGCCTCCGGCGGCTCGTGGGGGCCCACGTTCTACTCCGGTGGCGAGTATGTGCTCGACCGGGACAACGGCGCCACACTGCTCACGATCCCCTTCGGGCACACCGTCGACGCCCTGTCCATGGTGCTGGGCGAGTTCACCGAAACCACCGCCACCACGGCGGTCCGTCAGCCCCGCGTCACCAACCCCGCTACCGGTGAGAGCGCAACCATGACCGCCGCCGACCAGGTGGCGGTCACCGGGATCCTGGAGAGCGGGGCCGTCGCCAGCCTCCACTACCGCGGCGGGTCCCCGCGTGGCACGAACTTCCACTGGGAGATCAACGGCACCGACGGCGACCTCGTCGTCACCGCGCCCAGCGGACACCTGCAGTTGGCGCCCGCCACCCTGCGCGGCGCCCGCGGCACCGACACCCGGCTCAGCGAACACACCGTCCCAGCCTCCTACGAGAAGGTTCCGGCCCTGACCGGCCGATTCGACGAACCCTCCTACGCTGTCGCCCACGCCTACATCGCTGTGCACGAAGACCTGATCCACGACACCCACACCGCGCCCGATTTCCCGCACGCGGTCCGCCACCACCGCCTCCTCGACACCATCGAACGCGCCGCAGCCACCGGCACGCGTATCCACACCAGTCGCTGACACCCCTCGATGCACGGCCTGCCCACTCAGAGTGCGCCGCTCCCGGTTCCACTGGAATCGGGAGCGGCGTCCTCCGAGACCGCTGTGCACAGGGGGCGTCGACGGGGACGACCGAGTGTCAGCCGAAGGCGAAGGGCGCCTCGACCGCTCCGAAGGGGTCGTACCGCATGCCGCAAGCCAGGCGCTGTACACCGGACACCTCGCCGACCGTCGCGCCGGCGAGGAAGGCGTCCGCCATGGCGTCCTGAGTGTTGCGGTCCCCACGCGCCGAGTCGTACACCCCCCTCAGGGCAAGCTCCAGCTGCCGCGGGTCACGTGCCTCCTTCTCCCGCACGAAGCGCTCGACATGCGCCTCGACGGCCGCCCGGTCGACCTTGAAGCGAGGCGGGCGCTCGTCGTGCGAGGGCGGGAAGGCATTGACCCCGATCACGATGCGTTCCCCCGCCTCAGTCTCCTCCTCGCGGCGGAAGTTCTCGTCGTCCATCATGGCCTCGAGCGAGCCATCCTCGATGCCCCGCAGCAGGCCGTGCTCCTCGATCTTCGCCAGCTGTTCCAGCGCCTCGGCCTCCACCCGGTCGGTGAGTGCCTCCACGTAGTAACTCCCGCCCAGCGGGTCTGCCGTACGTGCGGCGCCGACCTCGTGAGCGAGGATCAGTTGCGTGCGGGTGGCGAGCTCCCGGGCCTCGTGGGTGGGGACACCGATCGGTTCGTCGAAGGTGCACGTTTCGACGGACTGCACCCCTCCCAGGATCGCGGCGAGCGTCTCGACCGCGGCGCGCGTCAGGTTGTTGAGGGGCTGCTTGTGGACCAGGGAGCGGCCCGAGGTGTGGCAGGCGATCCGCAGCCGCATACTCCGCGGGTTCGTAGCTCCGAACTCGTCCTTCACCATGCGTGCCCAGATCCGGCGGAGCGCGCGGAACTTCGCGACTTCCTCGAACAGGTCGATGTCGGTGGTCGAGACCCAGGCCATCCGCGGGGCGATCTCATCGATGCTCACCCCGCGCGCGAGCAGGTCCGTGAATGTCTGCCGGACGATCGCCAGCCCGAGAGCGATCTCACCCACGGGCGTCGTCCCGCGCTCCCGCAGGTTGTAGCACTGTGGGAAGCCGCACGACCATTTCGGTGTGTTGCGGGCCGCGAACTCCAGGGTGTCGATGGCGAGTCGGTGCCCAAAGGCGGGCGAGACGAACTTCTGCCCGCCACCGTCGAGGTTCAGTCTGAGGTAGTCCGGCATGTGGGAGCCGTGCAGGTCGCTGAGCGCAAGGCCGTGCTTGCGGGCGTAGGCGATGACCATGGGATAGATGTTGAAGGTGACGTGCCAGGCCACATCGGTCTTCGTGATGTCAATGTTCTTCAGAAGGCGTTCGAGATCGTTGACGGTGGACACGGACGCGCCCTCGAGCCCTACGTCGCCACGCAGCACGGGGTGATCCGGGTCCAGGCCCTGCGTGGAAACGGTGTCCAGGACGACGTCCACCGCAGCCGATCCCGCCTCTTGCGCCTTGGAAATCCCCTCGGCGGTGTCCTCGGGGCTCCCGTAGCCGACGATGTTCCGCAGGGTCCACATGCGGCTGCGGTACATCTCGGGGAACGCCCCACGCGTGTAGGGGAAGACGCCGGGATCGCCGAGGGTTTCGTCGTACTGGTCGTCCGGCGAGTCCGGTCGGTAGAACACCTCGGTAGGCATCCCCGACCACGTCTTGGTCCGCGACAACTTGACCGAGACCTCGGAAACGTCCTCGGTGGCGCGTCCGTTCTCCTCAGAACTCACGATTACTCCATCCGCGTACGCGTGCTCGATGCCCGTGCTCGACGCTTTCCCCGGCCGCCGCCGTCCCGGCGGACTCCCCGGTGTCAGGCGCCCGGCTTGTTCGACACCGCCGGCGCGAAAGTGCGGTCGATGAACTCGAGGATCGACGCGCGGGTCGAGTCAGGGCCGAAGACGCCCGCGACACCCAGCCCTTCGAGCGTGGGGACATCTTCCGGGTGGATCAGCCCGCCCACAAGAACACCGATGTCGTCTGCCCCCAGCCCCACCAGAGCCTCGACCACCTCGCCGGCCCGCGCCACATAGTCGCCCGTGCTGAAGCTGACCCCGACGAAATCGACGTCCTCGCTCACGGCTACCTCGGCGAGCTGACGAGCCGTGTTGTGCTCTCCCAGATAGATGACTTCCAGGCCGTGGTCCCGAAAGATCCGAGCGAGGGTACGGATGCCCTTGCTGTGCTTGTCAGATGCCACCATGCCGAGCACGCATCGAATGTTCCGCGGCTTCACCCCGAGCACCTTCTCCCAGCCGATTCTTGTGCATGCAGAATAGCGTGCAATCATTTTTCCGTGAAGCTCGCCGGTCAGGCGGGGTTCAATACGCACTGTGCGGGATCTCATTGCTGACGTCGATCACGGAGGTGCGCGGTGTCGTACCAGTGGTTGTACTCGGCCTCGCATCCCGCGCCGAAGGCCACGTCTCGACACAGAAGATCCCGTTGTCCATGGATGCGCCTTCCTTCCTGGCGGCGTCGAGCCGAGACATGGGCGATGAGGATCAACCGGCCTGGGACCCTGCGAGCGGTTCAGCGGCCGGGTCGAAGGTCCAGTCCTGACGCTCCGCCCACTCCTCGAGGGTCTCCATGCTGATCGGGATCTCCCGGAGCACCGATGTCATGTCGGCCTTGAACGGCTGGTGCGGGGAGTCGTTGTTGAACGAGTAGAAACTGTCGAAGAACGCGGCGTAGTCGGCCTTCGGCACGTCGCGCTCGTCGTACCCGAGGGCGGCGTGCGCGAGGAGGCCGAAGTCGTACGGGGCGACGTACTCGTAGCGCACGGGCTTGCCCATGACCCGCGACAGGACGGTGAGGATGTCGCCGATGCCGCGCGTCCGCGGCCCGCCCAGCCGGATGCGCCTTGTGTGGAGATCGGGGCGGTCGAGCGCGGCGACCATGAACTTCGCCAGGTCGTCCATCGACATCCAGTCAGCTCGCATGTCCGGCCGCTGGCAGTACCGGTAGACGCCTTCCAGTGCCAACGCCGGCTTGGCGAATCGGGTCAGCAGGTTGTCCATGAAGAGGACGGGCCTGAACGTCACGACGGGCAGCCCGGAGTCGGCGAACAGGTTCTCGACCTCCAGCACCAGATCGTAACGCGGCTGCCCGCATGGCTGATCCGGTGCCCACATCTTGGAGTTGAGCACGACGACACTCGCCCCGGAGCCCTGTGCCGCGGCGATCACGTGCTCGCTCTGTCGGAGCGCGACATCCCTGGCGACGGAGGCCGGCGAGTAGAAGATCGCGTCCGCCCCCGACACGGCCCGCCGCAACGAATCCGGATCGGAGTAGTCGGCCGCCACGACGTCGACCTCCGGCATCCCCAGACGCTCGAACAGCCCGGCGCTGCGCGTCACGGCACGAGGTCGATGTCCGGCACGGATCAGTTCACGCACCTGCGCCTGCCCCATGCGCCCGCTGGCACCGAAGACCGTGACCGTACTGGCATTTCCCATGGAGCATCCCTTCGTACCGGTCACCCCGACCGGCTCACTGTCCGCAAAATGATGCCGCGCCCGCAAGGGCCATCTCTCGGTGCCGGACGCAGACTGCCGCGTGCGGCACGCTTCAGGGCCTCCCGCCGTCGGCCGGCCCGGTCGGGCTGTTCTCGTCAGGCTGCCGGGTGCCCTGAGGCGGCCCGGTCAGCGGTGCGCCCGGAACAGGCCTGCAGAGCAGGGGCGAGCTCGCGCCACTCCTTGAGCGGCGCCTCGCCCCTGTTCGGTGACAGGACCTGTACGGCGACGTGATCGGCACCGGCGTCGAGGTGCGCCTGGACCCGGGACTGCACGGCGTCCGCGTCCCCCCAGGCGACGACGGCGTCGATGAGGCGGTCGGTGCCGCCGTTCTCGAAGTCGGACTCGACAAAGCCACGCTTCTTCAGCAGGTCGTTCCGGTAGACCGGAAGGCGGAGGAAGAACTCGGCGTACCCGCGGGCGATCGCCCGGGCGCGGTCGGGATCGGTCTCAAGAACGACGGCCTGCTCCGGGCACAGCGCGGGCCCCGCTCCCAGCGCGGCCCGGGCATCGGCCGTGTGCTCGGGTACGACGAAGTAGGGATGAGCTCCCGCGGTCCGCCGGCCCGCCAGCTCGATCATCTTGGGCCCGACAGCGGCCATGACACGGGGAGGCCTGCGGGCGGGCGCCGGCGACTCGTAGCGGACCGCATCCATCTCGTCCAGGTACGAGGCCATCTTCTCCAGCGGACGGCTGTAGACATGTCCCCGCTTGCCTTCGACGACGAACGCCTGGCTGACGCCCAGTCCGAGCAGGAACCGGCCGTCGTAGGCCTCCGTGAGGGTGAGCTGGGCCGCCGTCATCGCCGCCGGGTCCCGCGCCCAAATGTTCGCGATCCCCGTCGCGACGACCATCCGGCGGGTCGCCCCCAGGAGCATGGACGCGTTCACGAAGACCTCACGGCGCATGCCCTCGGAGAGCCAGAGCGAAAAGTAGCCCAGGTCCTCCAGTTCCTGGACCACGTCCCTGGCCTGTGCGGCAGGAAGGTGGTCGAGCGCCTCCGTCCACACGCCCGCCGGCCCGAGCGCGCGGACCAAGTCGTCACTGTCGCCGTACTGCTCCGGCGTACCGGGTGTGGCCAGGTCCATGTTCATCTCTTTCCACGTGGGGTCGTTGGAGGGCGGCGCCCTCATTGCAGGTGCGGCAGACTTCCCGCGCTCATTTCTCCTGGGCGGCGAGCCAGACGGGGAGGTACACCTGACACGCGAGTTCGGTGTCCATGTACTCCTTCAACTGGCAGATCTTCCCGTCCCGGAACCGGAAGAGGTGGAGGTACATGTTGTTGTACTCGGCACCGTCGTTGAGCGTCACATGCCCCTCGGACTCGCACGCGACCCGGTCGTCCTCGGCCGTGAGACTCAGGATCTCGAGAGGGATCCCGTCCTTCGCGATCTTCGGAACTTCCGCGAAGAAGTCGAGTACCTGGTCGCGGGTCATCGGCCCGGAGATGCTGCTCCGCCCACTGATGATCGCGACGAAGTCGTCGGTGAGCAGGGACCGGCACAGCTCGGCGTCTCCGCGCCCCAACGCCTTGATGTACGTGCGAGCTATGTCTTTGTCGACTTCATTGCTCATGGCATCTCCTGGTGGGCATCGTGTGGAACCTGTGTCCTGCCGGGCGAAGAGCCCGATGATGGTTGTGCGCCATCGACCGGCGACGGTCTCAGACGAGTCCGGCGAACGCCTGTGA
This sequence comes from Streptomyces sp. NPDC096310, assembly GCF_044763125.1. Classification (NCBI taxonomy): domain Bacteria; kingdom Bacillati; phylum Actinomycetota; class Actinomycetes; order Kitasatosporales; family Streptomycetaceae; genus Streptomyces; species Streptomyces sp. NPDC096310. Next base: position 48,224 of record NZ_JBIWFO010000022.1, read on the forward strand.
ACCATCCGCCTCAGAGGCAGCGGTAGCGGCAGCAGTGCGCCCGGCGATGCGGCCGTAAACGAGGCAGTTGGAAATCGAGTTCCCGCTGCCGACATAGAGGCTCCCGATGACGCCGCCCGTGCACTCACCGGCCGCGAACAGGCCGGGGACAGGCTCTTGGCCGTCGTCGAGGACGCGCGCGTCGGGGTCGATGACGGGACCGCACGCTGTCAGCGGGAACTGCGACAGCCGCAGCTCGCAGCCGTAGAACGGCCCCTGCTCGACCGGCGCCATGTGGGCGCCGTCCTTGAGGAACAGCGAGTCGTGTCCTCGCCGCGCGTCCTGGTTGTAGCGATGGATCGTGCCGGTGAGGTTGCCCGGTTCGACACCGAGCTGCTCGGCGAGTTCCTCGAGGGTCGCCCCGACCTTGACCTTTCCGGCGTCGATCTGTTCGTCGAGAACCTCCTCGAGCCAGTGCGAGCGCACCACGCCCTCAAGGTTGACCTTGGTCGCGGCCTTGATGTTCTCGGCGGAGGCGCTGGACTTGGCCACGTGGTCGAAGACGGCGAACACCCGGTTCCCCTGTGCCCGGACGATGGGGTCGACGACGCTGTAGGGCGCCATCTCGTCCATGAAACGGCGCCCCTGGCGATTCACGATCACCAGCCACCCGGGCAGGTATGCCTGCGGCTCGTCGTTGAAGTCGGCGCACAGCACAAAGGCACCCCGGTCGACACCTTCAATGACAGCTCCGACCGGCTCGATGAGCCCGAAGATGTCCCCTGCGGTCGGGGTCTCTCCGCCGATGTAGCACGCCGCGTCGTTGGCCGCCATAAGCGGCAGATACCGGTCCCAAAGGTCCGGATTGCCGCCGAACCCGCCGGTCGTGAGCACCACCGCGCCGGCCCGGACGACATCATCCCCCACAGCGACGCCCACCACCGTCCCGTCCTCCACCACCAACCGGTCGACGCGCTGGCCGAGCGCGACGTCGATGTTCGGGCTCTTGGTCACATGGCGGGAGAAAACATCGACGATGCCCTGCCCCTGACCGACGACGGCGTGCCCGCGCGGCACCCGTTCCTCCCCGGCCGGTATCAGCTCCCGCGCGAACGTCACGCCCAAGCCCTGGACCCACTCGAACGTGTCCGGCAGCTCGTCCACGAGCCTCCGAACCAGCGAAGGCACCACATTCCACTGGTTGGCCAGCATGTAGTGATGGAAGAGCTCGTCCGGACTGTCTTCGAGACCACTCGCCCGCTGCAGGCTCGTACCCGCCGCCATCATGATCCCGTTGGACAACCGGCTCGAACCCCCAAGGAACGACCCAGTCTCGGCCAGCAGGACCTGGGCCCCCTGGCCGGCGGCTTCCAGGGCCGCCGCCATCCCGGCCATCCCCCCACCGACAACGACCACATCCACGTCGTTCGCCCTACGCATAACACTGCCCATCTCGCGCGTCCCTTCGTGAGTTGCTAGCCGCCTTGCCGATGAGTGCAGAGCCACCGCAGCTAATTGACGGCGCTTTAGCGAACTCATTTCGGAACTAAGCCGACAGTCGCAGTAGTTCAAATCTTATGCAGAATGGTCGACGCGTGTCCAGGGTCACAGGCGGCCGATATGTGCGGCCGCCGGTCACAATAATCCGGGACTCGCCGGGCCCAATTCAGGTCCAGGTGACGCCGCAGCCCTCCAACGTTCCGCCACCATCGAGAGGATGGGCCGGGAGACCGTGCCGTCCGGTACTTGTCTGTGCGGTCGTCAACGGGTCGCGGCTACTTCCACTGCGACTTCTTCACCGGCGCGCATTTCGAGGACGTCGCGGCGTCGGCCATGTGGGACGGTGAAGGTGACGATCAATCCGAGCACGGCAAAGATCGCGGTTGCAGCGAAGACGATGGTGTAACCCGGCGATGCGTAATAGGTGCCGTTGCTACCGGGAATGGCGTGTGCGGCCAAAGCCACGAATGCCACCTGAATCATAAATCCGTTGCCGATGTTGCCGAAGAGCGTCGCCGTCGTCGCGGCAATTCCTTGGCTTTCGGGCGGCGATGCCTGCAGCACCAGGTTCGGAGTGCCACCGTAGGCCACACCCATGGCCAGCCCGTACAGCACAACCCAAACCAGCACTTCCCAGAGAGTGCTGCGCAGGTACGCCAAGCCGGCGGTACTCACCGCCAGAAAGACGAGCGCGATGAGTATCGGAGTCCGGACCCCCCAACCTTCGCGCCCCGCCGCCTACTACCAGACCGCCGATGACCAAGCCCAGACCCATCGGTCCCATGAAATACCCGACATGAGACGGGCTGATGCCGAAGCCGAAAGACCCACCGATCGCGCGCGGAGTCTGCAGCATCGTGAGCACGATCAAAGTCACCGGACCGAAAACGCCATAGACGAAGAACGTCGCCAGCAAGGTGGTCCACATCGGCTTGCTGCGCAGGAGACCCAGATCAATCAGCGGGTGACTGAAGCGCTTGTCCCACCAGAACCAGGCCGCGAAGCAGGCCAGACTGCCGACGAACGAGCCAATGACGCCCGCGGAACCCCAACCCCACTGCGAACCCTGACCGAGGCCGTACAGCAGGGCTCCACTGCCGAGGCCGATCAGAAATACGCCGGGCCAATCCAGCCTCGACCGGAAACGAAGATGCGATTCGGGTATGGTCACGAGCAGGACGACGATGCAGACTACTTGATAGATCGCCATAAACCAGAACAGGGACAACACGCTGAAAGTCTCGATCAACTTACCGGCGAGGAAAAGAGACAGACCCAGCCCTATACCCGCACCGGTAAATGTGACAGCGGAGGCGAAGGCGACGATTCGCTTCGGGAAGACATCTCGGATAAGCGAGTATGCGAGCGTCGGGGCAGCGTACAGCAGCCCTTGCAGGGCTCGACCGGCGAGGAACACCCCGAAGTTCGGTGCCGTCGCCGACATGACAGCGCCGACCGTAGCCAGCGTCACCGCAACCACCAGGAGCAGCCGCTTGCCTCGCATGTCGGCCAGCTTTCCGGCCAGACTGAGCAACACCACGGCGGCGAGACTGGGGAGTGTCATCACCCATCCGGCCTGGCTTGCCCGGTAATGCGAGGCGATCCCGGGAAGCGCAGTCGCTACCAGTACGTATGAAGCGGCAGCCAGCTCACTGATCAGAACCACGGTCAGGAGCCCCGCGACCCCTCGAAAACCCAGTGATTCTCCTGGCGATCCATCACCGCTGCCTGGGGGTGACGAATCGTTTGTTGGTACGGTGGAATGCGTAGTCATGGTGTGAACCCTCCCGGAGTAGGTAGCTGTTCAGCTGCCATGGTTGCGGCGGCCGACAACGCGCTGCGGACCTCCGTCGGCCGTCCGCGCAAGCCGGGGAATGAGACGGGCACGAGTGTTGCCGAACGAGGAGTTCGGGCCGGCCCCGGCGGGGCTGCGCGAGTTCCTCGGTAGTGACCTGTCAGGTGTCGAGCAGATTGGTGACGGGATGGCCCTGGCCCCAGTGCGGCCGACCTGGCCTCGTGGGCCGGTGTCTGCCCCGGCGACCACCAGTCCGGCGACCGGCAGGACCCAGCACGGCGACCCCTGGCTCAAGACGGCCCTTGGTCGGCCCGCCGTTTCTGCCGCGCGCACCAAGGACACCTACCTCGCCGCCCGAATACCGGCGCATCGTCGCCCGCCGGGTCAAGGAGGGAGCCCTGGTCGCTCTGGAGCGCTCAGCTCTCACCGCCGTTCTCAGGCGAGCACGGCTCGCCGTCAACGGGCGGCGCGACGCCAGTCATAACCCTGCGGTGTCGTGGTTGGTGATCAGGCGCAGGAGTCGGGTCACCGGAGGCGGATCGGTCTGGATCGCATCCGACATCGAAACCCGGCCCGTGCCGGAAGCGGCGGGCAGGTCCTGGAGCGCGGCATCCCGGCCGGCGGTCAGGTACTGGGCGGTCAGGTCGCCGATGCCGGTGGGGAGTTCCGTGTGGTCAGATGCGGCCGTTGATGTAGTCCATGAGCCGGGTGTGGAAGTGCCGGACCCGGCTCTCCTGGTAGGACGCCAGGGTGATGCCCGGTTTGGTCCGTTGCAGGGTTTTCAGGCCGCGCTGAACCTCCGGCATGTTGATGCGGTCCTGGTTCACGATCGCGCCCAGGCCGCCGAGTTCCGGAGCGTCGAGCCAGTCGCCGTCGCGCTCGAGCCAGTGCACCTTGGCCGGTTTGGGGCGGGGCTGTCCCTCCGGTACCGGGGTGAGATAGAAGATCTCGAGGATGCATGAATCGGGGTCGGCGCCGTTGGGCCGGAACCGGTAGTAGATGTTCGTCATCCCGGAGTCCCACGGGAAGAAGTTCGGGAACACGAAGTACTGGACGGCGTCCATCAGTTGGTAGGCCGGGGTGTCGGTCAGGTCCAGTCCGAGCCGGGGCGCGAGGTCTTCGCGAATGGTGTTGACGATGCGCTGGCGCGCGGTCATTCCCTCGGGCAGGCCTTCGAGCATCTCGCGCGGTACGTCCCGTGAGCTGGCGCCACCGAGTCGCTCCTCGTAGAAGGTGCGCGCGTCGAGATAGCTCTCGTAGATGTCCTCTTCTTCCAGCTCACCCAGGGTGCTGCTGCTCACGCCACGGGCCGAGAGGACGCGGTTGACGTTCTTGCCGAAGAGGTCGACCTGGCTCATGTAGTCCTGGACGCTGGGCGCGGTCTGCGGGTGCGTCGCCGGAAGGTGGTAGGCCTCGATGAACGCTTCCAGCGCCACCTTCCAGTTGGCCGACACGACCTGCGCCACATGGACCGACTTGAACCGGTCCTGGTAGCCCGCGTGCTTGAAGTGGTCTGGAACGGGCGCCAGGAAGTCGTCGAGAGGCTCGCAGCCGGGATCCATGTTGATGAACACGAATCCGCCCCAGGTGCCTACCTTCACCTCGGGGAGCGCGAACTTCTCCTGGTCCACATGCTTGAAGTCCCAGTCTCCGCAAGGGAGTTTCTTGATGCCTCCGTCCAGGTCCCAGGTCCAGCCGTGGAACGGGCAGCGGAACTCGGGCACCCTTCCGTCCGTCGTCCGCAGCCGGCGGCCTCGGTGCAGGCAGGCGTTCTGATAGGCCTTGACCTGCCCGTCCCGCATGCGGGCGACGATGAACGAGTCGTCCACGATCTCGTAGACGATGTGGTCACCGGGCTCCGGGATCTCCTCTTCCCGACAGGCCATCTGCCACGTCTTGCGCCACACATGCTCGACCTCGAGCTGCAGGAATTCCCGCGAGGTGTACCGCTCGGCCGGGATGTCCTCGTCCCCCAGGTCCGTCCACGACGGGCGCATGAACTCCGGTATCTCGTCGCCGTCGTCACGGATGACTTGCTGGTATGTCTTCCCGGAACGTCCCTCGACCTTCTTCTCGATCAAGGCCTCGGCATCGGACTGCTCTGCGGGCTGCTGTGAAAGCTGCGTCATCTTCGTCGCTGCTCCTTTCGCTGTGAGAACTTCGCTGTGGGAACTCAGCCCTGGGACGCGGTGTGGGCCCCGGCGACGTAGTCGAGCATCACCTGATCCGCATAGGTCAGGTCGCCCGACACCCACGTACCGTCCCGGCGGAACACACCACGCTGGCCGGTGTCCGGCTTCTCGACCTCCACCGTGCCGTCGGGAAGCAGGCTGAAGAGCATGTTCGTTTCCCGTTGCACCAGCTTCTTGACCATCTCTGCTCCTTGGTGTTCTCGACCGGGCTGTGCGGCGGTCACGGGTGCGGCCCGCCCGGGTCCTGCGTCAGGCCACTTTGCGTACCCCGCGTTTGAAGACGACGAGGTCTCCAGCCGGGCGCACCTGGCAAGCAAGGCGCAGGGGCCCCTTGTTCGCCGTGTCGACGATTCCGGCCAGGCCCTCGCTCTCCATCTCGTCGGCCGCGTCGAGGTGTTCCGCGCCGTCGACCACCGACATGAAGCACAGGTGGCACGTCCCCATGCCCTCGCACGTCGTCGGCCAGCGCACGCCATGTCGGACGGCGGCCTCGAACACGCTCAGCCCCGGGGGGACTTCGACCACCACGCCCTTGGGCTCGACCGTGACCGTCACAGAGCCTGCGTCACGCTGCTGCATCGGGCTCCCTACTCCCCAGGGCGTCCATCTTGGTAGACGTCATGGTATGCAAAATAATCGCCACTGGTCCAGAGTCAAGACGCTTCGGAATGAACCGTGCAGCTCAGGACGTGATGCGCTGCCGCATGGCCTCCCGCGCCCCACGGCGGGCGGGGTCCTGCGAGGTCTCGTCGAAGGCGCGCGCCTCCGACTCCAGCTGCTCGACCAAGTGGCGCCGATGCGCCTCTTTGAGCAGCCTCTTGGTCACCGGCACGCTGCTGCCCGGCATGGCCGCGAGCCGCCCGGCGAGTTCGACGGCACGGTCCAACAACTCGGCGTGCGGTACGACGTCGTTGACCAGGCCCCACTCCCGGGCCGCAGCCGCATCGAGGCGCACTCCGGCGAGAAGGAGCTCGAAGGCTCGCGTGTAACCGAGCACCCTCACCAGGTGGTACGTGGCGCCGTTGTCGGGAGAGAGGCCGACAGGCGCGAACCCGGCGGCGAACGAGGCACGTTCGGACGCCAGGCGCAGGTCCGCGGCAGCCGCGAGCGAGAGCCCGGCACCGAGCGCCGGCCCGTTGACCGCCGCAATGACCGGGATGTCGAGCTCGTCGAGCTGCGCCATCACCGAGTGATAGAAACGCCGCATGCGACGCGACGCCGGTGCGTAGTCCGACTTCGGGGCACGAATGTCACCCCCGGCACAGAAGCCCTTACCCGCACCGGTGAGGACCACCGCCCGCGCCTCCTCACGGGCGTGGACGAGTGCGTCGGAGAGCTCATCGAACAGCTCGGGGGTCACGGCATTCAGCCGCTCCGGACGGTTCAGGGTCAGAACGTGGACCGTGCCACGTGTCTGGGTCTGGATCTGAGGCATGGCCAGTCCCTTCTGGCGCAGCATGGACGCCAGACGTCTTGGTCGATAATCTTGCATGCCATATTGATCCCGGGCAAGGCCCGACGTCTTGCCCGGCATCGCGCGAGAAACCGGAAGAGGTGCGTTCATGCCAGGTCCCGACAGCAACCTCACGCTTGAGAACGGGGCCGGTAACCCGTGGCAGGGCAGATTCATCGGCGAGGCCATCGACACCGCGGCTGCCCGCTGGCCCGACCGCCCGGCAGTGGTCGACGGCGACACGACCATGACCTTCACCGAACTCACGGCGCGACGCGACGCGCTGAGCGCGGTCCTCGCCGAGCGAGGCATCGTTCAGGGCACACACGTCGCCCTGCATATGCGCCGCTGCTGGGAACACGTCGTCCTTCTGCACGCGCTCTGGCGGTCAGGCGCGGTGGTGATCACCCTCAATACCGCGTGGGAGGCCGACGAGTTGGACTACGCGCTGAGGTTCACCGACACCGAATTCCTTTTCACCAGCGCGGCCGTGGCGGGCAAGCCGGTGGCGCACCGCCTCACATCTCTCGGGTTGCCGGAGCACGGCGCTGTCGCAGAGCCCCGTTACCCCGCGCTGCGGGCGGTGATCCTCGAAGACCGCGGCGCAGCTGACAGCGACTGGCACGTACAGGGGTGGCTGGACACGGACCTGGGCGTGCCCCCGGAACCCGCCGCCGTCCAGGACTCGGTCATCGTGTTCACCTCGGGCTCGACCTCACGCCCCAAGGGCGTGATCGTCCGCCAGGAGTCGCTACTGGGATCGGCGCACTACTTCATGGGCCGCCTCGGGCTCACCGCCGACGACCGCTTCCTCGGGCTCGGCCAGTACTTCCATGCCGGCGGACTCGTTCAGCTCCTCGGACCCGCCTTGTACGGGGCTGCACACCACCTGTACGACGGGTTCCGGCCCACCGAGATGGCTCGCGCCGCCCATGAGCAGGCGATCACCGCCACCACAGGCTTTGACCTTGTCCTGTCCCGACTGCTGGACGAGTTCGCCGAGCACGACTGGCCCTGCGCTTTCCGGAAAGTCGGAGCCGCTCCGGGGACGGCCGTCCACGACCGGCTCGAGGACGCGGGCGCCACGGTCGTGATGATGTACGCGATGAGCGAGGCCGCCAACATGGTCACCCTGACCGAACCGGCCCTGGGATCCGAGCGCGGTCGGATGAGCAACGGCTACCCCCTCCCCGGCGTCACGGTCCGCATCTGCGGCCCCGTGACACGGGCACCTCAGCCTCCCGACGCCGCAGGGGAGATCTGCTTCAAGGGATGGAACCTCTTCTCGGGCTATTTCAAGGCTCCCGACCTGACGCAGGAAGCCATCGACGCCGAGGGCTTCTTCCACACCGGTGACTACGGCTGGCTCGACGACGCGGGTCGGCTCTACTACCGGGGCCGTTACTCGATGATGATCAAGACCGGTGGCGAGAACGTCTCCGAGACCGAGGTGGAGAGCTTCCTGATCCGCGAGGTGGAGGGCGTCGCCTCAGCCGCCGTGGTCGGCGTTCCGGACGAGCGGTGGGGCGAGGCCGTCGTCGCCTACGTCGAACTCGCCCCGGGAGTGAAGTTCGACTCGGATGCGCTTCGGGAAGCGTGCCGCGGGCGGCTCGCCGGATACAAGATCCCCAAGCGGTTTCTCCAGGTCGCTCCCGGTGAGTGGCCCACCACTCCGATGGGCAAGCTGCGCAAGCAGGACCTCCGCGCCGCCGCGCGGCAATCAGAGCCCGATCGGCCCATCACACCTGTCAAGCCCGGGTTCGACGTAGTTCGGTGACCTGGAGTGCCGCATCTGGGGTCTGACCTGCTCGGCCATGGGTGCGGCAGTCTTCTAAGCGAAGCGAGCGACCAGGCGGCCCTGGACTTCACCTCGGCGCAGGCGCTCGAGACCCTCGGGAATCTCCTCGAAGGTGATCTCCTCGGCCTGGACCTTGATCTGACCGGCCATGACCATATCGATGACGTCCTGCAGGTGCTCGACCCGGCCCGTAGGCGTGGCGCCCTGCAGCGTAAGGGGGCGCATAACCAGGTCGAAGGAACGGATGGTCCATTCGGGCTTGCCCATGCCGACCAGGACGACCCGCCCACCGTTCTTGGTGGCGGCCATGGCGGCGGTCGTGGTGGTGCCGAACCCAGCGAAGTCCAGGGCGGCGTCGAAGCCGCGCCCGGCGTACTCGGCGGCGTTGGCCACGGCATCTTGGAACCCAAGGGCCAGCGCAGCCCTGCGACCCGCCTCCCTCGGCTCGGCTCCGTAGACCTCGGCGCCCTTGGCGATCGCGATCTGTGCGGCAACCATGCCCAGGCCACCGAGGCCAACGATCAGGACCTTCTCGCCGGGCTGGACCTTGCCATAGGCGACCACGGCCGCGTGGGAGGTCATGCCGGCGTCCGTGGCAGTGGCGGCCTGGGACCAGTCGATGCCCTCGGGCAGGCGCACCAGACGGTCGACGTTGGCGATCATGTACTCGGCGTAGGCGCCGTCACGGGTCACGCCGGGAGCGTCGTCGGCGTCGGTTGCGCTGACCACGCCGTCGCCGACCTCCCAGCCGGTCACGCCCTCGCCGAGGGCGGCGATCGTGCCCGCGGCCTCGTGCCCGAGGATGATGGGCGGCTCGGTCAGGAAGGGCATGGTGCCCTCCATATAGCCGACGTCGCTGTGACACAGGCCCGAAGCCGTGACCTTGACCAGGACCTGCCCGGGGCCGGGCGCGGGCACGAGACGCTCCTCGAATCGCAGCTCGTGGTGCGCACCGTCGAGAATCCACGCCTTCATCGGGTCTTTCCTCCATCGCCTCGTGTGGTGCCGCCGCTCGTCGCCAGTGGCGCGAGTTCGCGCCACTCGGCGAGCGGGACATCAGCCATGCCCGGGGTAACCACCTGGATCGCCACGTGGTCCGCACCGGCGTCGTAGTGCTCGGTGACACGACGGTCCACGGCCTCCACGTCGCCCAACGCGAAAACGGAGTCGATGAGGTGGTCGCTGCCCCCGCCTGCCAGGTCGCCCTCGCTGAACCCGAGCCTCCGGAGGCTGCTTGTGTAGTTCGGCATCCGCAAGTACATGTCCAGGTGCCCGCGCGCCACCTCGCGAGCAGCGGACAGGTCGCGGTTCAAAACCACCTTGACCTCCGGGGCGAGCAGCCGCCCCGCGCCGAGGATCTCACGGGCCCTGTGCGTGTGCTCGGGTGTGACGAGGTACGGGTGGGCGCCGGCGGCACGGTCCCGGGCCGTCGCGAGCATCTTCGGCCCCAAGGCCGCAAGGACCCGGCGGTCGGCCGGGAAGTCCCGTGCGTCGAGCCGGTCCAGATAATCGATCATCGCGCTGTAGGGGCGCGCGTAGCCATGACTGACCCCCAGGCCGAGCAGGAACCGGCCGGGATGGTCTCGCTCGAGCGACGCGCTCTGCTCGGCCACCACCTCCGGCGAATAGTCCCGGATGCTCAGAATGCCGGTCGCCACGACCAGTCGGGAAGTCGCCCGCAGCAGCGGCGCGGCGTCGGCTACGCCTGGGTTGCCGCCCAGCCATACCGCCCCGTACCCGAGCTCCTCCAACTCCGCTGCCGCTTCGGCGTTCCGATTGACGTCCCCCACACGAAGTCCGATGTTCCACACACCCACTCGGCCGGCGTCCATGCACACCTCCAGCGATCGAGAACTCTCCGGCACATCTACCACGCGGTTGTGGAGCCCACTCCTCTACTCGATCGTCGGTCCGGTCCAGTGCGTCGCGTCCTCAGCCGCCCCACGGAAGGCCGCGCGGTTTCGGCGCCCGCGGAACGATAGCACCGCCGACTTGACCGGATGGTGCCTCCGTTTTACAGTGGAGCCCACGCGGAGACATCCTCCGTTTCGTTGGCGCCGCAAGACCGTTGCCGAGAGGAGGACACATGAGCAGCACGGGGCAGCCGGAGCGCAAGCCGCGCGCCGACGTCCAGCGCAACCATGTGGCACTCCTGGAGGCGGCTCAGCGTCACTTCATGGCATACGGGGTCGACACGTCACTGGAGGCGGTTGCCAAAGAGGCCGGCGTCGGAGCCGGCACGCTGTACCGGCACTTCCCCACCCGGCAGGCGCTGCTCGCGGCCGTGCTGCAGACGCGATCCGAGGAACTCGTAGCCCGCCAGGCGGGCATCAAGCTGATCGGCGACGCCGGCGAAGCACTGAAACTGTGGCTGCGGGCGATAGAGGAGTACTTCAGCGCCTTCAGCGGCCTGCCAGAACCTCTCATGGCTGCCGCCAGGGCGCAGGAGCCGGACAATCCGCTGACGCCCCCCTGTAGCACCTTGATCGCCGCCACCGACGGGTACGTTCGCGCTGCACAGGTGGCGGGACACGTGCGACGCTCGGTGCGGAGTTACGACCTGTTCCTGGCAGCACTCTCCATCGCCTGGATCAAGGGCTACGGCGCTACGGACGAGGAGTCACTCGACCGCCTTCGTGCAGTAATGGCCAGCGGGTACCGCGAGCCGGACGACCAGGCATAAAGGTCACCCGGCCGGCGACCGCTCGGGAGCACCCGTCGTCGTGGGATCTCCGCCGAGTCCCACCGATCCCACCAAACCATCATCAGATCTTGCCGCTGTCAGGGTGGCACAATCCCCGAAGGGACAAATCATGAAAATCACAGTTGTCGGAGCCGGAGCAATCGGCGGAAACCTCGCGGCCAAGCTCAGCACGGCCGGTCACGATGTCCAGGTAGCGGACGCCCGTGGACCCGAGGCCGTTGCGCCCGAGGTGCTGCAAACCGGCGCCCGCGCCGTGGATCTGGACGACTCGGTACAGGGCAGGGACGCGATCATCCTGGCGATCCCGTTCGGGGTGCAGGGACAGCTGGCCGACCTGTTCGCCTCGGTGCCCGCGGAGACCGTGGTCATCGACACCTCGAACTATTACCCATTCATGAGCGGGCAGATCGAGGCCGTGGACGACGGCAAGGTCGAGAGCGTCTACGCATCCGAGCTGCTCGGCCGGCCCGTCACCAAGGCGTGGAACGCCGCGCTCGCCGGCACTCAGGCCACCAAGGGCGTTCCCGCGGGCACGCCGGGGCGCATCGCCATCCCCGTGGCGAGCGACTCCGACGAGGCGCGGACGGTGGCCATGCAACTGGTGGACGACACGGGCTTCGACCCGTACGACGCCGGCGTGCTGGCCGACTCGTGGCGCCAGCAGCCCATGGGCCCCGCGTACTGCACCGAGCTCACGCTCGACGAGCTCCCGGCCGCCCTGGCCGCGGCCGACCCGGTCAAGGACCATGCCGTCCGCAACAGCATGCCAGAGCGTATCGCCGCTCTTGGGGCCAACCCCACCGTGGACGAGGTCGTCGAGATGAATCGCGCCGCCCACCGCTGAACCACACGCGGAACCAGCAGCGCCCACGCTGGGTCGCGGCCACGGTGACATGACAAAGTCGTAAAGCGCGTCCTCGGAACCGTGCCGCGGCCCTGTCCTGGCCGCGACAGGACCGAACAGCCACTACACACCACGTCAGAAGCCGGGCAGGCGCCCGCTCCACAGCATTTCCCGCCGACCCCGCAACCGAGCCGGCAGCAAGGACCGAAAGATCATGAAACTCTCTCTCGTCGAGCTCTCTACCGTCGCCCCCGGCAGCGACAAGCGACAGGCACTCAAGGACTCGATCGACGCCGCGAAGCAGGCGGAGGACCTCGGTTACCACCGTATCTGGTACGCCGAGCACCACGACTCCGCCAGCACCGCCTCCTCGGCGCCCGAGATCCTCATCGCGCTTGCGGCGAACGCCACTTCGCGTATCCGTGTCGGCTCGGGAGCGGTCCTGCTCAACCACTACAGCCCGTACAAGGTCACCGAGTCCTTCCTCCAGCTCGAAGCGCTCGCGCCGGGCCGCATCGACCTCGGACTGGGCCGCGCCACCGCCGGTCCCGTGGTCGACCTCGCCCTGCGCCGCGACCGCGACGCACCGGCTACCGACGACTTCGCGCAGCAGGTCCAGGAAGTGCTCGCCTACTTCGACGGCCGCTTCCCGGCCGGCCACGCCTTCGCCCGGCTGAACCCGGCCGCGGGCGTCGCCACACGGCCCGAGGTATGGATCCTCGGCTCCTCCGGCAACAGCGCCCGCATGGCAGGCGAACTCGGTCTCGGCTATGCCTTCGCGGGCTTCATCAACCCCGACGGGGCCGAACGCGCCCTGCTCCGCCACGGCGCGTTCGCCGGGCCGGCGGCCCGCGGCATCCTCTCCGTCAGCGCGGTGGTCGCCGATACAGACTCCGAGGCACAGCGTCTGAACTGGACGAGGACCGCGTTGATGGCACGCCTGGGACGGATGGGCGCGGCCGCACCCGTGCCCACTGTCGAGGAAGCCGAGCGGGAACTCGGCCAGGCGCAGAAGGACATACCCACGGTCATCACGGACGGCCGCTGGCCCCGCCAGCTCGCCGGAAGCCCGGCGACCGTACGGGACCAGCTGGAGCAGATGACGAAGGCCGCGGGCGTGGACGAGGTGATGGTCCAGGACATCATCGCCGCCCCAGCCGACCGGGCCCACTCCCGCGCACTGCTGGCCGAGGCGCTGGGGCTCTGAGGCCGCCGAGCGGCGCGAACCTCGCTGACCCGTCGAGGCCGGCGAGGTTCGCGAGTTCAGTAGCTCTTCTCGAGCCCCAGCACCTTCTCCCCGATGAAGTTCAGCACCATCTGGTTGTTGACGGGGGCGATGCGATGGGGCCGGAGCTCGATCCAGTGCCGGCCGATGTGGTACTCGGTGGCGAACGAGTACCCGCCGTGCACCTGCATGACGGCATCGGCGGTCCGGAAGGCGGCCTCGGACGCCAGGTACTTCGCCATGTTGGCGACGCGGCCGATCTCCTTGGGGGGTGCGCCCGCGTCGTAGGCCGCTGCGGCCTCCCGCACCGCGAGGGCGGCGGCGTTGAGCTGTATGTAGGAGTCGGCCAGCGGGTGCTGCACCGACTGGTTCTGGCCGATGGTCCGGCCGAAGACGACGCGTTCGCCGGCGTAGTCCACGCCGCGCTCAAGGCACCAGCGGCCCATGCCGACGCACTCGGCCGCGAGCAGGATGCGCTCGGAGTTCACGCTAGCCAGAATCTGCCGGAATCCCTGACCTTCCTCGCCGACCAGGTCGGATACGGGTACCGGAAGGTTGTCGAACCAGACCTCGTTGGAGTCGACAGCGTTACGTCCCAGCTTGGCGATCTTCTTGATCGTCACCTGGGGGACCTTGAGGTCGGCGATGAGCATGGACATGCCCGACGTCTGCTCCGTACCGTCGGCCCCGCGGCTGGCGGTGCGGCAGAGCAGCAGGCACTTCTCGGCGCGCTGCGCGTGCGAGTTCCACACCTTCTGCCCGTTGACGATGTACTGATCGCCCTGTCGCACGGCAGTCGTCTTGATGCGGGACGTGTCAGTTCCTGCGTCCGGTTCGGTGACGCCGAAGCTGACGGCCAGGTCACCGGAGACCATGCGTCCGAGGTACTTGTCCTGAATCTCGCGGCTGCCGTACTTGATGATCGAACCGAGGGCGATGTGGCTGGAGTGCACGGTGCTGCACGCCGCGGTGGCCCCGCCACCGGCGCCGACCTCCTCCAGCATGGCCGCGGCCTGGCTCAGGCTCGCCCCGCCACCGCCGTACTCCTCGGGCACCGTCATGGTGGTGAACCCGCTCTCGACGAAGTCCCGGTAGTACTCCTCCGGAAACTCCTGGCGCTCTTCTTTCCCACTCCAGTACTCCAGCGGGTACTTGGCGTTGATCGCCTTGACCGCGTCGCGGATGTCGTCGTGGCCGAGCGTCGTGATCGGCAGGTGTTCTTGCCTGATACTCATGTCAGTTGAGCTCCTCGTCGTCAGCATCCGCGTCGAGCAGGGTGGATTCGGTGTCGGTGAGCTCGATCTCCAGGAAGCACAGCGCGTCGGCGAGTGCCTTGCCCTGGGGGTCCAAGCGCAGAGTGCTGGTCCCGCCGCGACCGAGAATCCCGTACAGCAGGAAGTTGAGGGCGTGCAGGTTCTCGAGCTCGAAGCGCTCAGTCCCAGTGGCTCGGTCGTGGAAGTGGTCTTGTACTCGCGGCGCCGTCAACTCCCTCTGGAGCGCGGGGTACCAGTGCGGGTGCCGTGCGGCCACCCCGATATTCGCGGTGCCTCCCTTGTCGCCCGAGCGGGCGTAGGCGATGCGGCCCACCGGGACTTTCATGAACGGGGTCCTTCCTCGAGCAGTTCGACTGCGGGGCGGATCAACTCGCGGGGTACGAGGGCCGGCCAGTAACTCATCACCGCGGACACGCGTGCGCGCCCGGGAGACAGGGTGGTTTTGCCGGGCGGCCCGTGGAACACCGTGCCCAGTTCGACGACTACGCGTTGCAGGGCCTCACGGCTGTCCGACCTGGCCGCGAAACGCAGCACGACCTCGCTGGGCTGCCCGCCGAAGGTGCGCGGCGTCCTGTGTTCGTGGACGGCCCCGGTTCCGATGAGATCCCAGTGCACTTCCTCGATCGGGAGGCCGAGCCGCGCGATGCGTTGCTCGAGCACCTCCCGCGCCTTGCGGGCACGGCCGACGGCGTCGGGCGCGGAGTAGAGCCAGAGCGAGCTGGTCGAGTAGCCGTCCGCATAGCAGGCCGACACCTTCAGAGTGCTGGGGGCGGGGCGCCCGGTCGCTCCGGTGATCTCCACGAGATCGGGGGCGAGTTGGCTTACGCGGAGGGTGGTCCAATCCGCGGTGACGTCCGGGGTCAGGTAGGCGCGGGGGTCGCCGATCTCGTAGAGCAATTGCTCGATCGTGGTCGTCTCGTCCACCAGTCCGCCGCTGCCGGGTGTCTTGCCGAGCTCGATCCGGCCGTGTGCGTCGACTTCGACGATCGGGAAGCCGATCGCCGCCATGTCCGGGACATCCTGCCAGCCCGCCTGATGGTTGCCGCCGGTGACATGTGCTCCGCACTCGATCAGGTGGCCGGCGACAATGCCTGCGGCGAGCAGATCCCACTCGTCGTGCTTCCACCCGAACTCGTACCGGAGCGCCCCGAGTGTCAGGGACGGGTCGGCGACCCGGCCTGTGATCACCACATTCGCCCTGCGGCGCAGTGCTTCCACGACCGGTTCGGCACCGATGTAGACGTTGGCGCTGGCGATGCGGTCCGCCACCTGGGAGAACGGCTCACCGGTCTCTATGTTGTCCAAGTCAACCGATTCGTCGGCGAGTTCGTTGATGTGGGGCATGAGGTCGTCCCCGGACACCGCGGCGATGCGGACCTTGTCTCCCACGCCCAGTTCGCTCGCCAGTTCCTGCACCCGCCGCGCACATCCCGCTGGGTTCATTCCCCCCGCGTTGCAGATGATCGTCACCCCGCGTTCGACCGCGTCGGGCAGTACGTCGCGCAGGATCGGGATGATGTCGGTCGCGTATCCGGCCTCCGGCTCCCGTTGCATCTGCTTACGCAGGATCGACATCGTCACTTCGGCGAGGAAGTCCATCACGAGGTAGTCGATGCGGCCCTCGCGGACGAGCCTGCCGGGCGCGGAGATGTCGTCGCCCCAGTACCCGAGGCCGCCTCCGATACGTACGGTCGCCTTCATCGTCCCTGCCACTTCGGTCGTCGGCCCTCGCGGAAGGCGCGCGGGCCTTCCCTGGCGTCCTCGCTGTCGTACACGGGCCGGAAGATTTCCGTGGCGATGGCGCTGGTGGCCCCAACCCCGGCCTCCGCCCCCACGCGCATGAGCCACTTGAAAGCCTTAACGGACAGCGGTGCGTTGTCGGCGATGGTCCGCGCAACCTCCCAAGCCCTGGGAAGCAGGTCCGCAGCCGACACCACCTCGTTGACCAGACCCACCTCGTAGGCGCGGCGCGCCGAGATCGGCTGCGCGGTCAGCAGCAACTCGGCGAGTACACGGCGCGGCAGCATGCGCGTCAAGGGCGCCGCCCACGGCGCGCCACGACTCCACTTGGCTTCGGAGATGGCGAAGGACGCCGTTTCCGAGGCCAGGCAGAGGTCGCCGAACTGGGCGAGCCGGAAGCCGCCGGCGAAGGCGGCGCCGTTGACCGCGGTAATCACCGGCTTCTCAATGAAGTCGTCCGGTCCGAACTCGGCGAAGTAGTCCATCGGCGGACGTCCCGTGGACCTGCGCGCCATCTCCTTGAGGTCCGCTCCCGCACAGAAGGCCCTGTCCCCGGCACCCGTGACGATCGCCACGCGGTGCGCGTCGTCCGTCGCAAACTCGTGCATGGCCGCGGCCAGCGCCTCGCGCAACGCGCTGTTGACCGCGTTGCGCGCCTCCGGTCGGTTCAGGGTGAGCAGCAGGACGCCGTCGCGCGATTCGGACTGCAGGACGTCGGTCATCAACACCATCCCCATCGTCGTGTCGATTATCTTGCATGCAATTTAGAGTCGGGTCAATGTTGTGACTTCAGGATGTCAACTTCCTTTGCATGTAGGATGGTCGACATGGTTCTCCTCAATCGGAGCAGTGCCGGATGACCAACGACCCCCTGACGGACGGTTTGTGCCGACTAATCCGCACAGGGGAACTGTCCCCTGGCCAGCGCGTCGACCAGCGAGTCGTCGCGGAGCGGCTCGACGTCAGCCGCACCCCCCTGCGCGAGGCACTCAGAGCCCTCGCGTCCGACGGCATACTGACGCGGGTCCCCAATGCCGGTTACGCCGTGGCGAAGCTGAGCGCCAGCGACCTGCTGCAGTGCTATTCCATGCGTACGCTGCTGGAGACCGAGGCTCTCCGCGCCATCGAATGGCCCGGGCGTGACAGCGTCGATGAGCTCAAAGCCTTGAACGAGGCGTGCCGTGCCGCCGCCGAGTCCGGCGATGTCGAGCGACTCATCGAGGCCAACCGCGCTTTCCATTTCCTTACATTCAGCTGGTCACCGCTGAAGATCTTCGTGAACGAGATCGGACGCATCTGGCGTCTGTCGGATCCCTATCGGGCGCTGCATTACCAGGCCGACCCGCAGCGACGGAAGCGTGCCGCCATCGATCACGACGCCATGATCGCCGCAATCGAGGCAGCCGACGCCGAGGAACTGATCGCACTCATGGACCGACACCGGTTCGGCTCCCGAACGATGCTGCAGGACATGCTCGGCCCGTCCGCGGATCCGGCCGTGCTGACACTGCCCCAGAACGCCGTAGAACTCGTCGGCAACCGGCTGCCTGTCGGCTGAGGGCGCATACCCCAACCCTTTCCATACCATGATTCTGCATGCATAATCGCCGACACAACTGGCCGGAGGGTGCCATGCGCAAGGTATACGTGAGCACAGTGTTCGAGCAGCCCATGGAGGTCGTCTGGGCCTCGCTCGGGGATTTCCACCGAGTCGACGCGTGGATGGCGAGGGTGCACGCGTCAACCCCGGAGAGCGGCGACCGGTCGCCGACCATCGGTTCGGTGCGTCAGCTCACCGTCGGAGCGGACGGGCACGTCGCGCGCGAGCGGCTCGTCTCCTACGACTCGGGGAACCGCCTGATGACCTACGAAGTGGCCCAGCGCCCACTGCCCTTTGGAATGACGGACTACCTGGCCACCATCCATGTCCTGCCGGTGACCGACTCGGGCCGTACGTTTGTGGAGTGGTACGGCCAGTACGCGTGCGCGAATTCGGACGCGGCTTCAGCCATCGAGGCCGGCCTGCGAGGCATCTATACGGAGTTCCTGGGTGATCTGCGCACTCACCTGGAGAAGGCCGTCGTCGCCGCGTCGGCCTGACCCCCGTCCGGCTCGGCCCTGCCTCCCGGTCACTCCAGCTCGCAAGGGGAGGCCAGGAGGCACGGTCACTTACAGCGCTTCCTTGAGCAACCGCTCGACGTCTCGGTCTTCAACCCGAAAGGTCGCTCCCCGGGAAGCGAAGTCGTCCATGGCCGCACCGACCAGCAACGGCAAGTCGTCTTCCAGGACCCCGAGTTCACGCAGAGTCCGCAGCTTCGACAGCGGGGCCAGAATCTCCTCGACGGCCTGGGTCACGTCCATCGGCACGACGGCGAGCAGCTCCGCGATCGAAGCCAGAGCCGATGGATCCCGCCGGGTCACCAGTCGCAGGACATGTGGGAGCAGGAGGGCGTCCACCACTCCGTTGTGCGCCTGCACGCGATGGCCCACGCTGTGCGACAGCGCAGCGGTCAGGCCGCCGCCGGAGGAGTCCGTACCGTCGCCCACCAGCACGGCCAGCAGCGCCAGTTCAACCCGCAGCGCGGAGTCGTTCGGGCGCGTGGCCAACATGCCGATCCGGGCGGGCAGTTGGCGCGCCGCGTGACCGAGGGCCGCGTCGGCGAAGAGGTTGCGGCGGCGGGTCGTCAGGCCCTCGAACGCCATGACAAGCGCGTTCAACGCCGCATCCCGCGTCACCGTGACCGGTGCTCCGGCGGTCAGCTCGGGATCGATGATCACGCAGCGGGCGCGGGCCGCCGGATCGAACAGTGCGAGACGACTGGCCGCCCCCTGCCGGGTGACCGCGGCTCCTGCCTTCGGTGCCGCGGTCGTCGGCGTCGTCGGAACGATCACCATGGGCAGCTTGCGGGCCGTCAGCCTTGGGCTGGTAAGCCCACCGCCGGTGTCCCGGCGGGTTGCGAGCATCTCCACGTCGCCCCCTTCGCAGCACAGGATGTTGGCGGCCCGCGCGGTCACAATGGCGGAGCCGCCCCCAACCACCACGACCGAGTCCGCTGACGCAAGTCGGCCGGCCACCATCCGAACCGTCTCGATCGGACTGTGCGGGCGGACATCGCTCACGACCCCCGAGAGCGCGCGGCGGGCAGACCGCTCGATGAGGTGCAGCAGATCGCCGTTGCGAGCGACGCTCGGTGTGCACACCACCATCGGCCGCCTTGATCCGACGCGGTCCAGCTCCTCTGCGAGCCGCGCAACGCTGCCCTCTCCCCAGTTCACCCTCAACGGCTTGCGCGAAAAGGCCTGGACGGTCATGGCGCTTCGCCGAGTCCGACCCGCGCCGCGAGCCGGTCGAGTTCACGGTCGACGGTCGTGAACAGGCGGGCAGAGCTCAAGGCGCGCTTGTAGTAAAGGTGCGCGGGATGCTCCCACGTGTAGCCGATGCCGCCGAGTACCTGGAGCATCGAGGCCGTCACCCGGATCGAGCACGCGGAGACATGGGCATGGGTCATCGCGGCCAGCTCCTCCGGGGCGTCGGCATCGGCGTCCAGACTCCACACCCCGTAGCGAGCGACGTCCCGCGCGGTCTCCACGTCGACGAACATGTCGGCCAGGAGGTGTTTGACGGCCTGGAAGCTCCCGATGGCACGTCCGAACTGCTCGCGGTCGCGCGCGTACGCCACCGCCACGTCGAAGGCGCCGCGCGCCACGCCGGCCAGCTCGGCGGCGAGCAGGACGACTGCCACGGAGCGGGCTCTGCTCAGAGCGGCCGCATCCACCTCGGCGTGGGCCGGTGTCGCCTCGGCGCCGTCCAGCGAGATGGTGGCCAGGGGCCGGGTCGGGTCGAGGGCCGACTCCTGCCCCATGTGGAGGCCCGGGGCCGTCCGCCGCACTCCGAAGACCTGCTCCTCACCCCCGGTCTGCGCGACCACGAGGAAGAGGTCGGCGCGGTCCGGGCAGACCACCTGGGTGACTCGGCCACGCAGCCGCCAGCCATCCTCCATACGCTCGGCAATGACTGGCTCAGCCAGGTCCCCTGGGTTCGCCCAGGTTCCGACCAACGCGCCGGTGGCCAAGTCGCCCAGCCACGCCTTCGCCCGGTCGCCGCGGCCGGCCTGCAGGGCTGCGACCGCGCAGCCGGCGCTGGCCAGCAACGGCTGCGTGGACAGGGCGTATCCCGCCGCATCGAGAACTACGGCGAGATCAACGAGGTTGCCCCCCGCTCCCCCGTCGTCCTCGGCGACCGCGATACCGGCGAGCCCCAGTTCTCCTGCCAATTGCCCCCATATGCCGGGGTCGGCGACCGGCTTGCTACCCAGCACTGCCTCAAGGTCCGCATCCCGTGCCTCACCGAAGAAGTCCCGTGCGTGTCGCTCCAAGTCGCTCTGCTCGTCGCTGAGATCAAACCGCACGGATACTCCCCCTTGTCGATGCGTTGCGAGATGTCGCCGGCCGCGGCTCTCGCGGAAGGCCGAGGACCCGTTCGGCGATCGTGTTGCGCTGAATCTGGAGCGAGCCGCCGTAGACGGTTCCGGGGCGGGCGTGCAGAGCATCCTGGATCCACGCCGTGGCGGACGACGGATCGAGACCGCGCGGCTGCGGGCCTAGGGCAGCCACGGCACTCGGCCCGTCGAACGCGAGCGCTCGCGGTCCGAGGATGTCCATCGCGAGTTCGGTGACCCGCTGGCGATATTGCGACGTGAACATCTTGGTGATCGACGACTCGGGGCCCGGCGGATCGCCGGATACCCCGGCCGCGAGACTACGGAGTGCCAGGCAGTGCAGAACATGCACATCGGCGCGACACCGTGCGATCCGAGCTCGTAGGGCAGGGTCTTTCGCGCCCCCTGTCGCCCGCGCCAGTTCGGCAAGCCGCTCGACCTCGATACGAGCCGCAGCGGCCGCGGCCACTCCCCCCGCGCCCCGCTCGAAACCGAGCAGCCCCAGAGCGACACTCGCGCCCTTGCCGACGCCGCCCACGACATGAGCGTGGGAAGCGATCGCGTCGGTGAAGAAGACCTCGGCGAACTCGGTCTCGCCCGCCATGTTGCGGATGCCTCGGACGGTGACGCCCGGCTGGTCCATCGCCAGCAGCATGAAGCTGATTCCCTTGCCGCCGGGTGCCTCGGGATCGGTCCGGAACAATCCGAAGAGCCAGTTGGCGGTGAGGCCGGCGGTCTGCCAGATCTTCTGCCCGTTGATCACCCAGGAGTCGCCCTGCCGGACGGCTCGGGTACGGACGTTGAAGAGGTCCGAGCCCGCCTCCGGTTCCGAGTACCCCTGGGCCCACTTGATGTCGCCCGAAAGGGTGCGCGGGAGGAAGCGCTCCTTCTGTTCGGCCGAGCCGTAGTGCATCAGCGTCGGGCCCAGGAGCACGATGCCGTTGGCATCGTTCGGGGCCGGGAACTGCGGCGCCCCGGCTTCTGCCAGCTCCTCAGCCACGATCGACTGCTCAATCAGGCTCAGGCCGCCACCGCCGTACTCCGCCGGCCAGCCCGGCGCCAACAGCCCGTGCTCCAGCAACGCGACCCGCCAAGACGTACGGAATCGCTGGCGCTCTTCCTCGGCCAACGCTCCGAACCCGCGCCAATTCGGGCCGAGCAGCCGATGGAGAAGATCGCGGATGCGTATCCGGTAGCCCTGCTCAGCATCCGAGTAGTGCAGATCCATCTTTTCTCCAGTCACCAGACGGCAGGCTGAACCGAAAGAATACCCAATGGCATGCACGATGGTATATCCCTTGACGGTCGGGTCTCGCACCTGAACCGTTCCGGGTTCGGTAGAGACTTCAGCGTGTGGTTGTGACCTGGTGTTTCGTGCTGGTGAGGTAGTAGTTGGTCTCGTATTCGACGGGTGGGATGTGCCCTATTTCACCGTGGAGCCGACGGTGGCAGTACCAGTCGATCCACTCGGCGGTAGCGAGTTCGACCTGGGAAAGCGTCTTCCATGGACGTCGGGGCTTGATCAGCTCAGTTTTGAACAGGCCGATCGTGCTTTCCATGAGGGCGTTGTCGTAGGCGTCGCCGACCGACCCGATCGAGGCCGCGATGCCGGCGGCGTCCAGGTGCTCGGCGAGCCGGAAACTCGTATATTGCGACCCGGCGTCGGAGTGAGGTCGCACCCAATCAGAGATCATTTACGGGACAAGACCTAGCTTGACTCTGTCGGGGATCTTGGAGCCGTCGAGGTCAGGTGCCAGGGTTCGCCAGGACTTCGGCCGGGGGATCTCGTGCTGCACGAGGTAGTTCTGGAAAGCGGTCGGCTGGCGGGGTTGGTGTGTTTCCTCGGTTGGTGGCAGTCTGCTGAGGCGCTCGATGTTGACAGCGATGGCTGTCAGGACGTGCTGGATGTGGGTCTTCCCTGTCCTCGGTAGCGGCAGCGCCGCATGCCGTGTCCATGGGCGAATTCGTTGACCGTGCCTTCCACCCCGGAGCGGGCCGCGTAGCGGGTCTTCCACTCGGGTGTCTGTTGCTCGGTGCGGACGCGGAGTTGCAGGTCGCGGAGCTCTCGCGGGGGAAAGCCCAGTCGCGGACTTCACCCACGTGGCGACCTGGGCCGGTGTCGTCTACGTCGCCTTCGTCGTCGACACCTTCTCCCGCCGCATCGTCGGATGGTCAGCCGCCACGCCGAAAGAGACCCAGCTCGTCCTGGACGCCCTGGAGATGGCCCTGTGGCAACGCGACCGCGACCAACACCCGTACATTCGAGGCGGGTTGGTCCACCACTCGGATGCCGGGTCGCCGTACACGAGTTTCCGGCTCGCCGAACACCTGGACGCCGCTGGTCTCGCGGCGAGCATCGGCACGGTCGGGGACGCCCTGGACAACGCGTTGATGGAATCCACGATCGGTCTCTACAAAACCGAGTTGATCAAGCCGCAACGGCCCTGGAAAACACTCTCCCAGGTCGATCTCGCCACGGCCGAGTGGGTGGACTGGTACTGCCACCGCCGACTCCACGGTGAAATAGGGCACATCCCGCCCGTCGAATGCGAGACCAACTACTACCTCACGACCACGAAACCCCAGGTCAAAGCCACAATCTAAGGTCTCTACCGAACCCGGAACGGTTCAAAGATCCCCGACAGAGTCAAGCTAGTTCAGGGTCTGGAGAGCTTCGGCGCCGAAGGGAACGAGCTCGGACTCCTTGCCGCCGAGGATCTTGTTCGCCCATTGCGGGTCCGCCAGCATCGCCCGGCCGACGGCCACGAGGTCGAATTCATCGCGCTCCAGGCGTTCCAGGAGACGCTCGACGCTGTCCACCCCGACGCGCGCGGCCCCGAGGGTGCTGGGGTCGAAGACGGCGTCCAGCCCCACCGAGCCGACCGTGATGACGGGCTTGCCGGTGAGCTTCCTCGTCCAGCCCGCGAGGTTCAGGTCGAGCCCGGTCTCGGGGAACTCGGGTTCCCAGTAACGGCGGCCCGAGGCGTGGAAGGCGTCGACACCGGCCTGGGTCAACGGGTCCAGCAGTTCCTGGAGTTCGTCCGGACCGGCGGCCAGCCGGGCGTCGTACTGGTACGCCTTCCACTGGGAGAAGCGCAGGATCACCGGAAAGTCGGGCGAGACCCGTTCACGGACGGCGGCGACGATGTCGGCGGCGAACTTCACCCGCGAAAGAACGTTGCCGCCGTAGGCGTCGGTGCGCCGGTTGGTCCGCTGCCACAGGAACTCGTCGATGAGATAGCCGTGCGCGCCGTGCAGTTCCACGCCGTCGAACCCGATGCGTTCGGCTTCCCGTGCGGCATCACCGAAGGCCCCGATGATGTCGTCGATGTCGGAAAGGGACAGCGTCGTTCCGGCTCCGGGGGTGCCGTCGAGCGCGATGCCGGACGGACCGACCGACGGTGCCTCGGCGAACGGCGGGTTGCCGGCCTTCCGCGCGATGCCGACGTGCCACAACTGGGGCACGATCCGGCCGCCTTCGGCGTGCACGGCGTCGACGACACGGCGCCAGCCGGCGAGCTGCTCCGTACCGTGGAAACGCGGCACGCTCTCCACGTCGCCCGCGCTCGGGTGATCGACGTAGGTGCCCTCGGTGACGATCAGCCCGGTTCCGCCCGCGGCCCGCCGCGCGTAGTAGGCGGCGACGTCCTCCCCCGGCACACCGCCCGGGGACTGGGCCCGGGTCATCGGAGCCATCACGATCCGGTTCCGCAATGCCATGGAACCCAGCGTGAAGGGCCTGGCCAGGTACTGAGCTGCGCGCGAAGGCATGAAGACGTACTCCCAGGACGAGTTATGTGTACTTTTCAAACATACATATCCCACCCTCAAAGTGCAACTGTGACGAGTACGCTTTAAGGTCTGGGAGGGATGCCCGATAGGCTGTACTTGAGGAGAAAGGGTGGTACCCCCGTGTTGGACGTCCGGTTCTCCAGCGCCCTGACGACGTTGGTGTTCCTCGGCGTCGCGGCCGAGGAAGGCACCGCGGTGGTGAGCTCCAGCCAGCTCGCCGAGGGCCTGAACACCAACCCGAGCCTGGTCCGCAAACTCCTGGCCCCCCTCGTCAGGGACGGTTTGGTGGACTCGGTGAAGGGGCGCACCGGTGGCGCGAAACTGGCCCGCTCCCCGCAGGACATCCCGCTCGCCGAGGTCTACGTCAGCGTCATCGGCGACAAGCCACTGTGGACATGCCGCCCCGAGGGCCGGCGCGCCTGCCAGGTGTCGGCACACACCGCCGGGTTCTTCGCCCGGCTGACCGAGCGCGCGGAGCAGGCCGTACTCACGATGCTCGGCGACCAGACGCTCGCCGACGCCATGCACGAGCTGCGCTGCACGGACCATCACACCCGTCCGACCGTTCCGGCCACCGGCCGGACCCACACCGGCGGTACGCAGGCTCAGGCGTGATCTGCTGACGTCGCCTCACCATCAGTGCGGAACGGGCGTCCGACCTTCGCCACGGTGTGGGACCGAGCGCTTCGGTTCGTCCCTCGGGTAAGGTGCGGCGCTCAGTTTTTTTTTGATCGGAGCAATGCTCAAGACCTGTGGATCGGCCTCGGGAGGGGTGCCTCGCGAAACGCGGAGGGCGTACCTTCCCGAGTGATCGATTGTTGGTCACCGAGTAGACCCGCGTTGCACCGCAGGTCGGGAAGGCACGCCCGTGCTCAGCCTAGTCAACACCGGCGGAACTACCGAGACCGGATCCCTGATGGACGACATCGTCCGCGAGGGTGCCCGGCGGATGCTCGCCGCGGCCCTGGAGGCCGAAGTCAACCAGTACATAGCCGAGTTGGCCGACGAGCGGGATGAGGCCGGCCGCCGTCTGGTGGTCCGCAACGGCCGTCATCGCGAACGGGCGGTGACCACCGCCGCCGGGCCGGTCGTGGTGAAGGCGCCCCGCGTGAACGACAGGCGCGTCGATGCGGAGACCGGTGAGCGCAAGCGGTTCTCGTCGAAGATCCTCGCGCCGTGGTGTCGCAAGTCCCCGAAGATCAGCGAGGTCCTGCCGCTGCTCTACCTCCACGGACTGTCCTCGGGGGATTTCGTGCCCGCGATGGAGCAGTTCCTGGGTTCCTCGGCCGGTCTCTCGCCAGCGACGGTGACCCGGCTGACGAAGCAGTGGACCGACGACCACACCGCCTTCCAGGCCCGCGAACTGTCAGATTCCGACTACGTCTACGTGTGGGCCGACGGCGTCCACCCCAAGGTCCGCCTCGACCAGGCCCACTCCTGCGTCCTGGTCCTCATGGGTGTGCGCCCCGACGGCCGCAAGGAACTCATCGCGCTGGCCGAGGGGCTGCGTGAATCGACCGAGTCGTGGGCGGATCTGCTGCGTGACTGCCGCCGACGCGGCATGCGCGATCCCGAACTCGTCGTCGGTGACGGCGCGATGGGCCTGTGGAGGGCCCTCGCGGAGGTGTTTCCGCAGGCCAGGCACCAGAGGTGCTGGGTTCACAAGGTCCGCAATGTCATGAACGCGCTACCGAAGTCGGCTCAGCCCGGTGCAAAGAAGGCCCTGCAGGAGATCTACAATGCCGAGGATCGTGACCAAGCCGAGAAGGCGATCAAGGACTTCGAGCGCGCCTACGCAGCGAAGTGGCCGAAAGCAACCAAGAAGGTCACCGACGAGGCCGGACGAGCTCCTCGCGTTCTACGACTTCCCCGCCGAGCACTGGGTGCACCTGCGCACGACAAATCCCATCGAGTCCACTTTCAGCACCGTGAAGCTGAGGACCAAGGTCACCCGCGGTGCGGGCAGCCCGGCCGCGGCCCTGGCGATGGTGTTCAAGCTCGTCGAGTCCGCCCAGGCCCGCTGGCGCGCGATCACCGCACCTCACCTCGTCGCCCTCGTCCGCAACGGGGCCCGCTTCGAGAACGGTCACCTCGTCGAACGCCCCGAGGAACCCGCCGCAGCGTGACACCCCCCTCAACCGACCTGCAACGTCTGGCCGTTGCTCATGGACCAGCGCCGATGGCGCTACGCTGCTGTGTCGTGCAGGAGACGCGTCTCGACACTGTTCGGATCCGGGCGGCTCGCCGGGTGATCGACCCGGTCTTTCTCGACACTCCGTTGTACCGCTGCGAGGCGCTGGAGCCCGGCCTCGGGTGCACGGTGAGTATCAAGCTCGAAACGGCGAACCCGGTCCGCAGCTTCAAGGCCCGCGGCACCGAGGTAGTCGCGAGCCTGCTGGCCGACAAGGGCTCGCGAGCCGTGGTGTGCGCGAGCGCGGGCAACCTTGGCCAGGCCCTCGCGTGGTCCGGTCGCGGCCGGGGGCTCGACGTGACCGTTGTGGCATCCCGCTTTGCGACTCGGGCCAAGCTTGATCGCATCCGCGCGTTGGGCGCTGGGTTGGAGCTGGTGGACGGCGACCACGAGCTGGCTCGTGAGCGGGCGGCGGCCATGGCGCGGTACAAGGGCATCCGGCTGGTCGAAGACAGCCTGGACATCGAGACCTGCGAGGGTGCGGCGACTATCGGCTTGGAACTGGTGGACACCGCTCCGTCGTTCGACGCCGTCCTGATCGCTCTCGGCGGCGGGGCGCTGGCCACCGGCGTGGGCCATGTGGTGAAGGCCTTGGCACCCGACGTCGAGGTGATCTGTGTCCAGCCGCTGGGCGCACCGGCGCTGACCCACTCGTGGCGCCAGCGACGTGTCGTCATCACCGACTCGATCGACACCATCGCCGACGGCGTCGCCGGCCGACGTCCCATCCCGGCCGTCCTGGACGATCTCCTCCTGGTCGCTGACGACGCCGTCCTGGTCCAGGAGGCGTCGATCATCTCTGGTATGCGGATGCTCCTTGACCACGCCGGCCTCGTGGTCGAACCTTCGGCCGCGCTCGGCATCGCGGCGATCCTCGAAGACCGCGACCGCTTTGCCGGCCGACACGTTGTCACCATCGTGTGCGGCAGCAACGTCGATGTAGACGCCTACCATCGCTGGGTTGGCGCGGCTCCCATCCACAGGTCTTGACAATTACTCAGTGATTCGGGCGTCCGGACCGTTGCCGACAACTCGTTCGGTGTGAGAGCACGGGCACGGAGCCGGGCTGCCACGGAATGCGCAATGTGTGAAATACCGTGTGGCCATGGTGCGCGCCGGTGGTCTCCATGCCCGTGGACCGGATGGGTCTGCACCTTCGGACCGGTCCCTCGCTCCGCTGCTCGCGGTCTGCGCGGGTTACTTCATGGTCATCCTGGACGTGACCGTCATCAACGTCGCCGTTCCGGTGGTGGGACGGGAACTGTCGGCGTCCCTCACCGGGATCCAGTGGATCACCAACGGTTACACCCTGATCTTCGCCGGCCTGCTGCTCACCGGCGGTGCGCTGGGTGACCGGCTGGGCAACCGCCGGATCTTCTGCACCGGGGTGGCGGTGTTCACCGTCGCCTCGGCCGGCTGTGGGCTGGCCTGGAGCACCGGCACCCTCGTCGCCGCCCGGCTGTTGGAGGGACTGGGCGCGGCACTGATCGTGCCCGCCTCCCTCGCCCTCCTCCAACACGCCTTCCCTTCACCCGCCGAGCGCTCCCGGGCCTTCGGTCTGTGGGGCTCCATGGCAGGTGTCGCCGCCTCCGCAGGCCCGCTCCTGGGCGGGCTCCTGGTCACCACCCTGGGCTGGCGCTGGGTGTTCTTCATCAACCTGCCCGTCGGGTGTGCCTGCCTGCTGCTCACACTGCGCCGCGTGCCCGCCTCGGCCCGGCGCACGGACCGTCCCGTGGACTGGCCGGCCCAGTGCGCGGTCATCGCGGTGGTGGCCCTGCTCACCGCCGTCCTCAACGAGGCCGGACGACGCGGCTGGACGGACCCACTGATTGCGACCGGGGCGGGCCTGTGCCTGCTGGCGGCCGCCGCGTTCGTCCTGCGCGAGCACCTGGCCCGTACTCCCCTGCTGCCCCTGCGGCTGCTGTGCTCCCGCCCGATGAGCGGCGGAGCGGCCATCGGCCTGCTGTTCAACTTCGCCTTCTACGGCATGATCTTCACCGCCAGTCTGTACTTCCAGCACGAGCGGGGACTGACCGCGCTGCGCACCGGGTTCGCCCTCTTCCCCGCGGTGGCCATGACCATGTTCGCCTCTGTCCTGTCCGGGCGACTCGCGCGCCGCACCGGACACCGCCCGCTCGTGGTCACCGGCATGCTGCTGGGCGCGGCGGGCCTGGCGGGCTGGGCCGCGGCCGGACCTGACCCGGACTATCCGCTGCTCGTGGTGCCGATGATGGCGGCGGGCTTCGGGACGTCCTTCGCCCTCACCGGATCGACCACCACCGTGATGTCGGCCGCCCCGGACCAGTACTCCGGCACCGCCTCCGCCCTGTTCAACACCACCCGTCAGGTGGGCAGTGCTGCGGGCGTCGCGCTGGGAGGCTCCCTGCTGGCCGCCGCGACCAGCTTCACCGCCGGGCTGCGGACCAGCATGGCCGTCGGCGCGGCCGCGTACCTGGCGGCCGCCACCTTCGCGCTCCTCTGTATCCCGCGGAAGACCCCCCGCCACTCCCCCGGCTGAATGGGTGGCGCGCGGCGGCGGACATGTTCTTCTCAGCCGACCGTGAGGACCATCCGGAAGCGGGCCTTGCCGGCGAGCATCTTCTGGAATGCCTCCTCCGCGCGGTCCAGCGGCATGGGCTCGGTCATGGGCCGGATGTCGTGCAGGGTGCCGAACGCCATGGTGTCCTCGACGTCCTGTGCGGGGCCGGAGGGATGGCCCCTGATGACGTAGGCGTCCGAGAGCAGTTGGGACGGGTTGATGCCCAGTGGTGCGGTGCGGGCTCCGATGACGACGAGTTCGCCCCGGGGCGCCATGCCGTTCACGACGGAGGTGATGGCTGCGGAGTTCGCGGCGGTCGCCAGGAGGACCTTGGCACCGCCGAGGGACCGCAGGCTCTCGGCGTCCGGGGTGCCGGCCGCGCTGTCCACGTAGTGATGGGAACCGAGTCATCCGGCGACGTCGGCGTTCTCGGGACCGCGGGCGATCGCCACGGTCTCGAACCCCATCGCGACCGCGTACCGCACGGCGAGGTGCCCGAGGCCGCCGAGCCCGAGTACCGCGACCAGGTCTCCGGGCCGGGCGGAGCTGCGCCGCAGCCCGTTGAAGACCGTCACACCGGCGCACGCGAGAGGCCCGGCGTCGGAAGCCGTCAGCCCGTCGGAGATGCGGGCCAGTGCGTCGACGGGTGCGATCACCTTCTCGGCGAATCCCCCGTCGTAGGTCCACCCGGGAACCTTCAGGTTCCGGCAGACGATGAAGTCGCCCTGCCCGCAGGGCTTGCAGTGCCCGCAACTCCCGCCCAACCAGCCGACGGCGACCCGGTCGCCGACCGAATCCGGCCCTTGCTCTGAAGCACCCGCCCCGCTGTCACCACGGCACGGCGGGCTGTTCCGCCCGCCGTGCCGACCGCGCTCCTGCTCCGCGCCGCCGAGGAGGCGGGCACCATCCGGCCCGGTGTGACGGCGGACGACTTCGTCCGATCGGCGTCCCCACGGGCGGGCTACCAGACACCGGGCATCAACTGGCGGTGGTGGCCGGGGCCGGCGTCGGGATCGGGGCGGGAGGCGTCGACGAGGTGCAGCTCCACGGTGCCCACCGAGTAGGGGCCGGTGGGCCCCGGCAGGACGAGCCGTGCCGGGGCCGGTGTGGTGGCGCCCTGGCGGGTCCGGGCCGGGACGGCACGGGCGGGACCCGCGGCGGCGAGCGGCTCGGCGGCGGCACCGGACGCGACCACGGCGCCCAGTACGCGGCGGCGTGTCATTGTGTCCCGGTTGGTGAACGGCGTTACGGTCACGGGCCCTCCCCGGAGTGTTCCTGAACGTCGGATGCGTCACGGAAGCCCGGTCTGACGGCCCGTAACCATGGACGTCACCCTGTCAGGCACCCCACTCGGGCCGCATCGGCCCACGGATTTACGTCCACAGGATGACGAGCCCGGCGGCGTGGTCCTCGCGGAAGACGTCACGCTCCGGCGGGCGTGCGGTCCGGGATGCCTCCGTAGGACGGTCCTTCCCCGGTCCGCACCAGGCTTCCGCGGTGGGCGTGGTCTCCGGCTGCCCGTGGCTGCCCTTCCGCTCCGCGTCCCCCGCGCCCCCGTATCTCTTCACGCGGAGCGGAGGGACGTTCCTTCCACCAGGTCCCCGACGTGCCGGGCTCATGCTTCCGCCTGTTGCCATGGAGCCCTGCCATGCCCCGCCATTCTGATGCCGGGGCGAAGGCGACCGGGACAGCCGCCCGGTCCCCGCTGAACTCGGGGGTCGCCCGCCGGAGGCGGGCGCACCTGCCGGTACCCCGGCATCCGACAGGTGTCGGATGCCGGGCCTGACGTCACTGCCGGCTGCCCCCGCAGCCCTCAGCTCTGCTTCGACCGGCCGTACTCCTGTGCCATCGAGCCCGCAAAGTCGTACAAGATGACCTGTTCATCGCCGACCACCCAGGCATCGTGACCTGGCGGGCAGACGAAGACGTCCCCCGGCCCGATTTCACACTCGGCGCCGTCGTTCATCCGGAGGCCCATCCTGCCCTGGACCACGAAGCCGTTGTGCTGGACCTCGCAGCTCTCCGTGCCGGCGAGCGGGCCCAGGGATTCGGTCCAGTGCCAGCCGGGCTCGAAGGTGCCCACGGCGAAGTCCAGCCCCGTCAGGTGGAGAACTTCGAGGTGACCCCGCGGAAAGTCACGCCTTTCATCTGCCTTGTCGATCGTCTTGACTTCCATCATTGCCGTCATGAGGTATCCCTCCAACCGCCCCCCTTGCCCTTCCATGGTGCTGCCGCCGGAGAGCCGGTGGCCACCCGTGGCGGCAAAGGTCTCGGAAAACGGCCGGGAGCGGCTCCGCATTCCCCTGCGGGTGGGATCCCATCGGCACAGGGATCGGCGCCGGCCGCGCGGTGCGCCCCCGGCCGACGTCGCCCGGCGCCGGCCGGCCGGGCGCACGCGCAGCAGCGCCCGCGTCACGGTGATCCGGGCCGTCCCCGCCACCTGCCACGGACTTTCAAGTCCCCTGATTTCCTGTCGAGTTACCGAGCGAGATCTGTGGGATCGCCCAGCATTCGGAACCGGGCGTCCCGCGCCGGGGCCGAGTTCTCCCGTGCGGTGCTTCCGCCTCGGGACGGGGACGGGTCTTGGTCCTTTCGCGTTTCTGTGTCCGATCTTTGAGGCATTCCCGCCATGGAAACGTTTCCATGAAGAGATGGAGCCGGTGACCACACGATCAAGGACGTCGCGGCGCGGGCCGGGGTCGCGGTCGGTACCGCGTCCCGGGAGCTCAGCGGCAGCAGCCAGACCTCGCCCGACTCCCGGTCCCGCGTGCTCGCCGCCGCGGCCGAGCTGGGCTACATCGCCAACGGACCCGCCCGGTCGCTCGGCATCGGATCGTGCGCCACGGTCACCGCCGCGCTGGGCGGTACGACGACCGACGTCACCATCGAGGTCGTCGAGACCGACCCGCCGCGGCGCATCGCCGAACGCAACGTCAGCGCGGCCGGCCGGCGCCTGGCGCACGGCACGTACACCATCGAGCCGCTGCGGACCGGTGGGAGTCACGTGTCGTTCACGTATGCCTGGGCGCGCGTCCCTCTCGCCGACCGTCTGCTGGCGCCCGTGGTCCGGGCCGCGACGCGACGTGCCAACCGGACGGTCATGCAACGCCTGGCCACCGAGCTGGCCCGCCACGCGTCTCCGTAGTACGACGACGGCCTGCATTCCCCTGTGATGCAGGCCGTCGTCAGTCGTCACGCCAAACCCGTCGCTCCCGGCGTTCCCCCGGCCGACCGGTGACAAGCGGCGCTGAACCGCGGCGTGGGTAACGCTAGAAGCGTCATATCCCCGCGGCAACGGTGCACGGTGCGCACAGGCCGGCCCCGGGGTGTGCACGGTGCTCAATCAGTCCTCGGGGTCGGCCCGGGTGATGTGAAGGGCGAGGACGACGTCATGGATGCCCGAGCCGGTGGTGAGCAGGTCGCGGCCGAGCAGGCCCTCGGCGGCCCGCAGATGGGCCCTGACCGTATTGCGGCTGACACCGAGGCTCCCGGCGGTGCGCTGGGCGTCGGTGTTCGCGTCGATCCAGGTCCGCACGGTGGTGCGCAGGTCCCGGCGAGGGGTGTCCTGAAGGGGGTGCAGGAATGCCCGCGCCCAGGTGCGCGCCGGGTGAGTGCCGAGCACGTCGTCCAGCGCCGGGGCCGGAAGCGGCTCCCGGTCGGCGATCTCACCGGCGGACCGCGTACCGGTCAGGGCGAAGGCCAGGTCGAGTACGGCACGGGTGCGGACGTCCCCCAGGTCCAGCCCGAGAGTTGTCTCCACCCGCTTGAGATGGCTGGTGACCGTGTTGCGGCTGATGTCCAGCAGTCGGGCCACGGCGGACCGCGGGAAGGTCACGGCGAGGCGCGTGATGTCGAGGGTCGCCTTCGGCACGGAGTCCAGTGGCAGCAGGAAGGTACTCGCCCAGGCGAGTGCGGCCTGTCGCGGCAGCAGCCGCACCAGGTGCGCCTGGCCGAGATAGGCGGCCACCCGCTCGGGCGCGGTGCGCGCGGCGGCCAGGGCATGCAGGGCCTGGCCGTACGCCTCGGCCGTCGAGTCGAGCGGGTACGGGCCGCTGATGCCCAGCGCGTACCCGGAGTTCTCGCGCACCAGCCGGCGCAGCACTGTGCCCTGATCGTGTGGACCCCCGGTCTCCGCGTCCTCGGTGACCAGACAGATGAGGTGCTCCTTGAAGGCGGGGCAGTGCGCCATCAGGCCCGTACCGTGATAGCCCGAGCGGTCCTGATGGAGCTGGACGAGCCGGTCCCGGTCCTCTGTCGGACAGCGCAGCAGATAGACGCGCAGCCGGTCGGCGTCCAGGAGTGCCGGGACCGCACCCGTTGTCATGCGGCGGGCCAGGGTGAGGTCTCCCGCCAACAGGGCGCTCAGCACCGCGAATCGCAGCTGCCGCGCCTTGTACTGGTAGCCGTGGAACGTCGTGTCGGCGTCCCGCGCCTGGCCCAGCAGCGCGATGACGCTCGCCGCGTGCGAGATCAGCGACGCCGCGTCCCGCGTCGGCGTGGAGGCGCCGGCCACCACCAGCACGGGGCGCGGGCTCCGCGTCCCGAGCGCTTCGAGACGTACGTGAAGCGATCCGCTCTCGGTGGCGGCCGCGGCCGCCCGACCGCCGGAGAGCCGTGCGAGCAGCGGCTCGATCGAGGCCGGCAGCCCGCGCGGGAAGCCTTCGGTGGAGGCCTGCACCACGCCCGTGCCCGCCACCAGCGCGACCTCCGTACGGGTCTGCCGGCCGAGCCAGTCCACGACCGCTCGCGGCTCCAGCCCGGTTCCCCGGGTCATCTGGCGTCGCACCTCGCGCAACAGTTCGTCGAGCCGTCCCGCGCTCTCCTGACCATCCACCGCCGTACTCCTTCCCGCCCCCGTCACGTGTCACCGCCGCACCGGACGCCGATGCGTGGCCCGTACAGGATCCCGCGGCGGAGGTGACGGTACGGCAGCGGCCGGCGGTCGCCCGGACACGCGGTGTGGATCAACGTCCGGCCCGGCCGGCCTCCTCGTCCGCGACCTGGGCGATCACCTGGGCGATCTCCGCCTCGTCCAGCACCAGCCGGAACCGGTTCGCCAGGGTGTCGAATACGTTCACGAGCGAACGCCGGCACTCCTGCAGCAGCCCGTCAGCCGTCTCCGCGTCGACATCAAGACGGCCGGCCGGCAGACCGGCCACGGCGCGGCGCGCGACCGGATTGCCGAGGGCGGCGGCGGGAGCGGTGTCGCGGCGCAGCGGTTTCCACCGGGGCACGTCGGTGTGGGCCAGCACGGTGACGGCGTGCGGCAGGTCCCGCGAGGACGTACCGACGAGGAGGCGCACCGGGCCGTCGGACAGTACTCGGCGGCGAGGGCGCGGAAGTCCACGGTGTGGCCGCCACGGGCGCCGCTGACCGCGATGGTGACATGCTCATGCTCGGCACCCTGCGAAGGCGTCTCGGCGTCCCAGCGCCCGAGCGCACCGAGCCACCAGCAGAAATCGCGTCCGCGGTACTCGCGGGGAGGACGGTCGTGCGGCCCGACGGAGAGGAGGACGCGGCGACCGGAGCGGCGCAGCTCGTCGGCGATCTGGACCCCCGGGGAGCCGGCACCGACCACGAGCACGGCGCCATCGGGCAGTTGGTCCGGGTTGCGGTAGCCGCTGGAGCGCGTCTGCACGGGTACGGCGCCGTCCGGGACGACGGGCGGGAGCACGGGCCGCTGGAACGGACCGGTCGCGGCCACGACGAACCGCGCGTCGATCGAACCCTCCGACGTCTCGACCGGAAGCCGGGCCGGCCGTCGTGCTTGCGCACCGAGGTCACCTCGACACCGCACCGGACCGGGGCGCCGATCTTCTCGGCGTACGCGACGAAGTAGTCGGCGACCTGCTCCTTCGAGGCGAAGGCGTCGGAGGCGACGTCGGGGAACTCCGGTCCGGGGAACCGGTCGTGCCACGCGGGCCCGTTCGCGACCAAGGAGTCCCACCGCTCCGTACGCCAGCGCTCCGCGACGCGGTGCCGTTCCAGGACCACGTGGGGTATGCCGTGGGCCCCCAGGTGCTCGCTCATCGCCACGCCGGCCCGCCCCGCCCCGACGACGACTTCGGTTTCTTCACTCGACATGTATGCCTCCACTCCAGCGATAGTCCATCTCGGTGTCGTGTCGACCTCGCTACCGCAGGAGACATCCTTGGACAGGCCCAAAACCCTGTCCAACAGATGTTCTCGTTTCATGTCATCTGTTTCACACATGACTGAGGTTCGGGGCGGCCGACACCCGGCCGGTGGTCCCAGGAGGTCAGCGGCTCTCATGCGCGGCCCGCCGCGCGGAACCGATGAAGGCCCGCGCCCGACGCGTCAGCCGGACACCTTTCACGGACGCCAGGACGGTCGGCAACGGCTCGAAGCGCTCTACGAGTTCGAGGGTGACCACCTCCCCGCCGTCGTAGGTCAGGGAGTGGGCCGGCCGCTGGTTGAGCACCGACCAGCCCATGCCGCTCCCGACCATCGCGCGCACCGTCTCGAACCCACTGCTCCGGTGCCGCACCTGCGGCCGGACTCCCGCGGGGAGGCGGGGCAGCCCGAAGGGGCCCAGGGTGGAGGAGCAACCGATCGACAGGTCGCACGTCAGCACCTCGCCGGCGTTTCCGGCCATCTCGACCGGCTCGGCCGTGTGCTCCAGATAGCTGGGCAGCTCACGCTGGAAGTCCTCACCGGCCGCGGTCAGGGTCAGGCCGCGGGCGTGACGCAGCAGCAGCTGGACACCGAGCTCTTTCTCCAGGTGGGCAACGGCCGTGGACACGACCGACTGGGAGACATTGAGCTGCCGCGACGCCGCGGTCATGCTGCCGAGTTCGGCCGCCGCGGCGAAATAGCGCAATTGCACCAAGGTGAAGCCCACATTGGGGATGCTGCTCATGGTTACCCGCTCTCGATGCCCAGGTCGGCGCCAGGATCTGCCTCCACCGTGGCGACGGCAGTCGGCCCGATCGGCACCGTGGGAGCGGCGGAGCGACCCCGGCCGTCCCGCCCCGGACGAGGGTCAGGCCCTGGGGACGGGAGCCGCGCCGACCCGACGGCGATAAGCGTCCACGTCCACATTGCTGCCGCAGACGATGGTGACCACGTGCCGGCCGGCGAAACGTTCACGGTCTTCGAGGACCGCCGCGATACCGAGCGCGGCCGACGGTTCGACGACGAGGCCGGCGTGGTCGAGGAGCATCCGCATACCGGCGGTGATCGACGCCTCCTGGACCAGCACTGCGTCGGCGACCAGAAGGAGGTCGTCCAGGACGGCCGGAATGGAGCACCGGCCGGCCACCCCGTCGGCGATGGTGTCGGTCGCATCGGTGGTGACGACACGTCGTCGGCGCCACGAGTGGGTCATCGCCGGTGCGCCCAGCGGCTGGACGCAGATCACCTCGACGTCCGGCGCCAGAGCCTTACGACACCATCTTTCGCGGCTTTGCCGCCGAACTCAGCCCGACTGGCCTGGACCGGGTACGAGCCCTGCCCGGCGTCGTGGCTGTCGAGGAGAACGGCGTCGCTACATCAACGCCCGAGGTGGAGCGGCCCGGTGGCCGTCGGCGGGTGCCCAAAAGTTGGGGCTTGGGCCGGATCGACCAGCGTCGGCTTCCCCTCGACGGCAGGTTCAACGTGAGGGCCACCGGCAGGGGCGTGACAGCGTATGTCGTGGATGACGGGATCGAGACCAGGCACAGGGAGTTCCGCGGCCGCGCAACCAACCGTTTCGATTTCCACAAAGACGACATTCCGCCGGAGAGCTGCGGTTTCCACGGCACCCATGTCGCCGGCATTCTGGGCGGCGCCACCTACGGTGTGGCCCGCTCCGTCTCGCTCGCCGGCGTCCGTGTACTGGCTTGCGACGGCGCCGGCTCCGGAGCAAGCGTCCTTGCCGGTTTCGAATGGGTGGCCAAGCACGCCAGGCAACCTGCGGTCCTCAACGCGTCTCTCTACACTCCGCCGTCCTCCGCGGTCGACGCGGCCGTCAACGCTGTCGCGGCCGAGGGCATCCTGCCTGTCGTCTCCGTCGGCAACGCAGGTGAGGATGCCTGCCTCCGGTCTCCCTCTCGCGCTGCACGGGCTGTCGCTGTCGGTATGACCGACGCAGAGGACTCCGAGTCACACGTCAGCAACTGGGGCCGGTGTGTGTCTGTACGCCCCGGGAGTCGATATCACCTCGGCCCAGCTTGGCGGAGGTTCCAGCATCGAATCAGGGACTTCCCAGGCCAGTCCGCGCGTAGCCGGAGTCGCTGCCCTCTACAAGGAAAGACACCCGCACGCCACCTCGAAATCCCTCACGCAATGGCTCACCAAGCGCTCGACCAAGAACGTCTTGCACCTTTTCGGGCCGCCGGCGCACACCCGGGACGGCCCGATCGGCGTCAGGGCGAGAACGGGCGGCGGTTCAGGTCAGGAAACGGGCGTAGGGTCCGTTCAGGATGCCGTTCTTCTGGGTCTGACTGAAGTGACAGTTCGGGTACTCGTAGAACGAGGCCGACATCGGTGTGCCGTCGGTGGATGTGGAGTCGGGCAGACCGAGGGCGTGGCCCAGTTCGTGCACCATACCGCCGTACCACCGGTTCATGGCTCCGTTGGTCCCGGCGGCGCCATCGGCGTCATGGCCACTGAGGATGACCCAGCCGGCGCCACCACCACCGCCGGAGCCCCTGCCTTCGGCGCTGATCTCGCCGACACACAGCCAGCGCGGGTCCGGGGAGCCGATACGGAACTTGGCCATCAGCTCCTGCTGCATGTTGAAGACCACCCACCAGTACTCCTCGCCGCCGTTCGGGGTGGTCTCGTACCAGATCCGGTCGTGGTCGCCGGTCACCACCTCCACCGCCGGGGTGTTCAACGTGAACGTCCTGCCGAGTTCCTGCCGGTAGTAGCGCTGTGCCTCCTTCAGCACGTTGCTGATGCCGTCGGGGTACCGCTGGTCGTACGTCACGTCCTTGGGCCTGAGCCAGAACACCCGGACTGTTCCGGTCGGCGGGTCGGCGAGCGTTCTCGTCGTCGATCCAGTCGCCGCCTCGGCCGTTCCGGTCAACGCCCCCGAACCGGCGACCACGATCCCTGCGGTCGCGGCCAGCACTCTGCGCCGCGTAATCCTGCATTCTTCCACCGGGCACCCTCCTCGTTGAAGTGGTCCACGACGAGCGCAAGTTAGCACCATCCGCCGGTACCGTGAACAGCGTTCGACATGCCGTACCGTCCACAGACGTTTACCGGACAGGGCCAGGCGGTAAGGCATCCGAGGCTGTGGCCATGTGCTGACACATCGATGGGCGTCACGCTGGTCGGACGCAGCTCCTTGATCACGAGATCCGCAGGTGGCCGGAGATGCCCGGACGTGAGGAGGGTGTCCGCGAGAAGTGCCTACCCGCGAGAGCCTGTCGGGCGGTCCGGTGCCCCCATGGTGGCGGCGCCACCCTTCGCGTAGGAGATGTTCGGCCGAGGCGGCTTGGCCATGCCGGTTCCGAGGAAGTAGTCGACGTGATGGGACTGCATGTACCCCTTGAACGTCATGGCGTTCCGGTACGCAGGGTTGTGGGCCAGTGTGTACAGCCGGTCACTCGTCGGTTGATTCGTGGAAAAGATGATCAACTCATCGTAGGACGCGTTGGTGTACACGGCCTCCTCGCGCCAATCGCCGAAAAGGTCGCCGACGAGGGTGGGCCCGCCCTGGGCAGCCTTGACCGCGCCGTAGTTCCAGGTGCTGACCAGCCGGGGCAGGCTGCCGCTCGGTGTCGGATTCTGCGGGTCCCACTGCTCGATCTTGCCGTCGTTCAGCAGCTCGATGCCGAGGTCGCCGTCCCACCAGAGGCCCAGCTGCGGCCACGGGCGCAGCGACGTGTCCGGTTCGGTGAGCCTGTTGGTGGGCCCGTTGTACAGACCCGAGAAGGACCAGGTCTCCATGCCGGGGAAGCGCGGATCGACATCGCCGGCCATGCCACGGCCGACGTCGGCGCGGCCACTGCCCTTGTGTTCCCAGATGACGGAGCCGTTCGCGGCGTCGTAGTAGTACTCGAGCAGGCCGCTCGGGTTGTCCTGCTGCACTCCGTAGCCCTCCAGACCCGGACGGCTGGGGTCCATGTCCGCGAGGTGGAAGCGGTCGCCGTGGACGATGCCTTTGGGCGCCATCGAGTAGCGCAGGGAGCCGTCGCCGTTGAGTACGAACCCGATCTCGGCGACCTCGTCCTTTCCGTCGCCGTTGACGTCGATGGCGCGGGTGTTGTGCCCGTCGGGCGCGTTCTGGCTGCCGCGCAGCCACGTCCACTGCCGGTCCAGGGAATCGCCGTCGTACTTCCAGGCGGCCATCATCAGGTTGAAGGACCCGTCGTCGCGCCGGTTCTTCATGTAGGCGACCAGGCTGGGCGTGGTGCCGTTGAGATAGGCCACACCGAGACGCGCACCCATGGGACCGTCGCTCAGGTACGTGGTCGGCACCGCGGACCAGTTGCGGAGCGCTCCGGTCCGGCCGTCGAGGATCGCCATGAACTGACGCGCGTCGTCCTCGTGCGTCCAGGTCGTCCCGTCACCGAAGGTGACTCCGTCGGCGATCCGTACGGCGACCTCCGCGCGGCCGTCGCTGTCGAAGTCGTAGACGGTGACGCCGTCCCAGTGGCCCAGGTCGATCGCGGACGACCCCGGTTCGATGTTGTCCTGACCCTGACTGTTCGGCCCCATGCCGACCTCCCAGAGGAAGTCGCCGTCGCCGCTGTACGCCTCCAGTTTCTGGGGGGAGGTCTGCCGGTCCACTACGTAGTCGTACTCACCGTCACCGTTGAGGTCGCCGACCCAGACGAACTTCACCGGACCACCGGAACGCAACGGCACGCGGACCACGGGCTCCGTGGCGTGGTTGGCCGTCAACGTGAAAGCCCCGCTGGGCGCCATCTCCTGCCCGTTGATGACCGGAGCCACTCGGTAGCTGTTGGACCGCGCCAGGTCGGCCGTGGAGTCCACGTAGTTGGTCCCACCCGTCAGCACGCCGGAGTTGAGCTTGGCGTACCCACCGCCGGTGGACCGGTACACGTTGAAGCCGATGCCCTCCGGGTCGAGTCCCAACAGCCGCCAGGAGACCAGAACCTGGGTACCGCTGGAGCGCACCGCCACGACCCCACGACCGAGATTCTCCATCACGCGTCCGGCCTTCGCCGCCGCGCCGCCGACTGTGGCGGTGGCGACGGCCGTGGATGTGTGGGGCGAAGCGGGATCCGCGGGGCCGCCGATGGCCATGGTGGCGCAGAGGGTCAGGACCGCCGAGATGGTGGCCGGCGCCCGGCGGGCGGCTCGCCACCGAGGCTTCAAGTGCATGACAGTCTCCTTTGACATTCTGGTGGTTGAGCTCGTGGTGCGGGTTTACGGGGTGCGGATCGCGCTCGACCGCTCACACTGGTGTGCCTCACGTCGGTCGGGTGTCGGCGAGCCACCCGCGTTCGCCACGCTCGTCCGGGCACTCCGTCCCGCCGGTGCCTGCTCTGGCCCTCGGCTCGGGCCGGAAGCCCCCGGGAAAGTGAAACCGTTTACACGGCCGATAGAAGCAGCGTGATGAGTACGCGTCAAGACTGGTCGAAGCGACCACGCTCGTGGTGTTCACCGGGCGCCATCTCATGAGGTCATCGCCCCCGATGGGCGCAGCCTGTGATCCACCGCCCGTGCCGGATCGCCCGCGCTGCATCGAGCGGAAACGGTTACCTGCGAGCGTGAGGGGGGGCAGGCGGCCCTATACCTCGCCGGAACCCGCCGGGCGCTGCGCCATGGTGCACTCACCGGCATGGATGTACGGCGGCCTGGGGTGGTCGAGTCGGATCTTGGGCTCCAGCTTTGTACGGACCCGGCTGCCTGCGCGGGGTGCACGGCGTTGGTACTGGTGGGCACGCGTATTCAACTGTCGCGAGTTCTCCGCCGAACCATCTGTGACGGTTACCGCGCGTGATCAATAACAGCCTGCCGACTCCAGATTGTGCACGGCAACTCCGACCCGCGTATGGGGACGCTTCACATGACAGAGCCGGACGCGGGACCGTTGGCCATGTTGCTCGGCCAGGATGTTTTCGGCCGACTCGTCTCGCTCCGCAGCGCGAGCGATCCAGGCAGTGGGGAACAGACTACGAAACTGCGTTGCCGTAGCCATCTTCTTCTCAGCCGTCATCCTGACGGCCTATCGACGGAGGATGTCGGCGCTCGGATAGCCCGCACATAGAAAGTACCCTCCGCCTGGACCGACAGAAAGCACGGCGAGGGGTTCCGCGGCCAGGGCGGCCCGCAGGTGAAGGACGGCTGCCAGGACCTGGTCGGGGAAGCCGGGGCGGACGGCCGCGCTTGACGTCTCCGTCGAGGGCCAACGTGGCGGTGAGATCGCTCGGGTCAGTGGCCTCGCCGCGCGGTGGAGGGGCCACCGTACGGCCGTAACTGTGGCGATCGTGGATGTTTCCCCACGACGGCGACGGCAGGTTGGGAGGGTATCCGCCGCCTCTCCGTTCTCCTTTGAGGAATGCCGTCATGCGTGTTCAAGACCCGGCCCTGAACGAACACCGCCCCGTGCCGTTCCCGGCCACCTGTGACGGTGGCGGATGGGTACGGAGCGACATCCTCCTACCGGTCGGGGGCGATGATGGCGCAAGCACCGCGCCGGTACCACTCGCCGCAGCAGGACAGCGCCCGCTGGAACGATTTCCCGCTGCGTGACGGTGACATCGTGATCAGCAGTCCAGCGAAGTCGGGTACGACGTGGGTGCAGATGATGTGCGCGCTGCTCATCTTCCAGACGCCTGATCTCCCGAAGCCGCTGTCGGTCCTGTCACCGTGGTTGGACCAACTGTTCACGCCGCGGGAGAAGATGTACGCACAACTCGCCGAGCAGGAGCACCGTCGCATCCTCAAGACGCACGTCCCGCTCGACGGTCTACCGCTCGACCCGCGCGTCAGCTACATCGTCGTCGCCCGGCATCCTCTCGATCGGGCGCTGTCCATGTACCACCAGGCCGCCGGCATCCGCGCCGAGTGGCTGCACGCCTTCCGGAGCGGCCCGGACACAGAGTCTTCCAGTCCGTCCTCGCTCACGCTTCCGCCGGTGCGCGAGTGGCTGCTGAAGTGGTGTCAGCCCGGTTCGAGCGACGGCTGGGAACAGGACGTGGCCGCAGCCGAGCTCCATCATCCCCTCGACGCCTGGAAACGGCGGGCGCAGCCGAACATCAGGCTGCTGCACTACGACGACCTGTGCACCGACCTCGCGGGCCAAATGGCGGAACTGGCCGGGTGGTTGGGAATCACGGTGGACGGGGCGCTCTGGCCCGAGTTGGTGAAGGCCGCTACGTTCGAGGAGATGAAGGGCCGCGCGCAATGGCTGGCGCCGGACACGGAAGTCCTCACGGATCCGGTGGAATTCTTCCGCGAAGGGCGCTCGGGTGCCGGCCGCGATCTCCTGACCGAGGACGACCTCGACTCGTACCAGAAGCGGGTCGGTGCCCTCGCTCCGCAGCCGTTCCTGGACTGGCTGCACCGCGACCCGCAAGCCGACGGCGGTGGAGCGAGCGCCCTCGGGTGAGCTGAGGCGGCTCCACACCGACCGGGGGCCCGATCCGCCTGCCCGGCCAGGCCGCTTCCCGGGCTCGCGAACGCCGCGGCCGGCCGGCCGCGGCTGACGGCGGTGACGGTGGACGCCGCCAGGGCGGCGGCCCCGGCCCCCTGCCGATGACCCCACCGGACCGGCTCCAGCAGGTCGGCCTGCTGGACGAACCGCGCTCCCACCGGTGCCGGTGGGCTGAGCCACCACGCTGCCACCGCTCCCCTCGTACCCCGACTCCCGTACAGATGAAGGAGATACCGCTGTGACGCAGTCCGCATCCCCGCAGCTCACCGCCACTGCTCCGGCCGCCGCTTCCGCTTCCGGTTCCGCTTCCGGTTCCGGTTCCGGTTCCGGTTCCGGTTCCGGCGACGAGCTCGACATCCGCCTCGTCTCCGGCGCCCTCGGCGCCGAGGTGCGCGGAATCGATCTGAACGAGGTCACGGACGCGCAGTTCGACCGGATCCACGCGCTCATGCTCGAACACCTCGTGCTGTTCTTCCCGGACCAGCAGAACCTCACCCCGAAGGCGCACGTGGCATTCGGCAGGCGCTTCGGCGAGGTCGAGGTCCACCCGTTCCTGCCCAAGCTGGAGGAGTACCCCGAGGTCACGCTGATCGAGTCCGACAAGGGTGGGAAGGCCGACGAGTGGCACATCGACGTCAGCTTCAGCCCCAACCCGCCCATCGCCTCGATCCTGCACCTGGTCACCTGTCCGCCCTCGGGCGGCGACACCATGTGGAGCAACCAGTATCTCGCGTACGACACTCTGTCCGCGCCGTTCCAGGAGATGCTCGACGGCCTCACCGCCGTCCATGTGCTGAAGATACCGCCGGTCGTCGAGATGTCCGCCGAGCACCCCGTCGTACGCGTGCACCCGGTGACCGGGCGCCGGTCGCTCTACGTCACCCGGATGTGGACCTCGCACATCCCGCAACTGACCCGGCACGAGAGCGACGCCGTACTCCAGCACCTGTACGAGCACTCCGAGCAGCCGCGCTTCACCTGCCGGCATCGCTGGGACCCGCACACCGTGGCGCTCTGGGACAACCGGGCCACCCAGCACGTCGCCATCAACGACTACCAGGAATACCGCCGGGGCCAGCGCGTCACCGTCCCCGGGGACCGGCCGATGAGCGACACCCCGCGCAAGCCCGACTACGAGCCGAACGGCGACGAACGATACTACCCGCGCCGCGTCAACGCCCGCGCCGGCTACTGAGGGCACCCCCTGTCGCCGGCCCCGCTGTTGGCTGCCCGAACAGCTCCTGGACGGGGCCGGGTGGGCCGGAGCACGCCGGCGCCCTTCGACCGCACCCGGCCCTGTTGGACCGGGTGCCACATCGTTCGGCGAGCTCGTCACACCACCGGGGACGTCACGCTCTTCTCCCAGTGCATACCGTCCTGGCTGACGACCAGGCCGTCCGCGCCGAGCGGGGCGTCGTCGACCGCTTCGCCGAAGGCTGCCTGCAACTGGATGCGGTGCCCCTCCCGGTGGACGTCCCGCGACTGTTCGAGAAGGTCCTTCTTGCGCTTGTCGCGGTAGGACTCGGAGGTCAG
Organism: Streptomyces sp. NPDC096310; assembly: GCF_044763125.1. Taxonomy (NCBI): domain Bacteria; kingdom Bacillati; phylum Actinomycetota; class Actinomycetes; order Kitasatosporales; family Streptomycetaceae; genus Streptomyces; species Streptomyces sp. NPDC096310. The sequence continues at coordinate 92,801 of NZ_JBIWFO010000022.1, forward strand.
CAGCGCCTCGTTGGAGGCGCCGCCGCCGACCAGCCCGACGAACGCCCCAGCGCCGGACGCGGTGTCCCGGGTGACGCGCCTGGCCTCCTCGAAGTACTGCTGCTCGTCGCGGTTGACGTCGTAGAAGGTGACGAGGAAGTCGTGGAAGGACTGGTACTCCTTGCGGTACCGGGCCTCGTACTCCGCGAAGCACTCGCGCTCCCCCAGGTCGCCGCGGAGCGCGGTGTTGAGGGAGCGGGCGGCCAGCAGGGCGCTGTAGGTGGCCATGTGGACGCCGGAGGAGAACAGCGGGTCGATGAAGCCGACGGTGTCGCCGACGAGGGCCATGCCCGGCCGCCAGAAGGTGTCGTGGAGGTAGGACCAGTCCTTGCGGACGCGGACCTCGCCGTACGGGCCGCTGGTCACCCGCCGGGCGTCGGAGAGGTAGTCGGAGATCAGCGGGCAGTCCGCGATCAGCGCGGCCAGCGCCTCGGCCCGGTCGCCGCGCACCTGGTCCGCGCAGTCCTTGCGCACCACGGCGCCGATCGAGGTGAGGGTGTCGCTCAGCGGGATGTACCAGAACCAGCCCGAGGGGAAGGCCACACAGGAGATGTTGCCGGTGTGGGGCGCGGGTAGCCGCCGGCCGCCCTCGAAGTAGCCGAACAGGGCGATGTTCTGGAAGAACTCCGAGTAGCGGCGCTGTCCGCCGACGCTCCGCTGGAGGCGGCTCTGGTTGCCGGTGGCGTCCACCACGAACTGGGCGTGCGCCACGCGCTCGGCACCGTCCGGGTCGGTGTAGCGGACGCCGCTGACCCGGCCGTCGTCCTCCAGAACGTCGCGCACCGCGCACCGTTCGCGCACCTCGACGCCCTTGTGGCGGGCATTGTCGAGGAGCAACTGGTCGAACTTCGCGCGTTCGACCTGGTAGGCGTAGGAGGTCGGACCGGCGAACTTCTCGGAGAGCGCGAAGTCGAAGGACCAGGGCTCTGTGTTGGAGCCCCAGCGGAAGGTGCCGCCGCGCTTGCGCACGAACCCGGCGCGCTCCAGTTCCTCCGTGACGCCGAGCAGACCGCAGATCCCGTGCACCGTGGACGGCAGCAGGGACTCGCCGATCTGGTACCGGGGAAACTCCTCCTTCTCCAGCAGCAGGACCCGGTGGCCCTGCATGGCCGCGAACGCCGCCACGGACGAACCGGCGGGGCCGCCTCCGGCGACCAGTACGTCGTGGACCTTGTCGTCGGCGGGATGTGTCATGAGGGATGGACCTTCCGCGCAAGGGGAATCCGGCCGGCGGCGCCGACCGGTGGGAGAGGCGCCGTCAGGCCACGGCGGTCGTCGTTCCGGTCGAAGACGCCCCGCGCGGCCAGTACGCTCCGGCCCGCGCCCGCGCCCGCGCACCGTTCCGTGCCGATGGTGAGGTTCATCGCGTGCCGCTCCTCGGGATGGGGTCACGGGTACGTGCTGTCGCTCACCGGCAGCACGTGGCCGGGCAGTTCGGTGGGATCGCCCAGGACGACGGCGATGTCGCGCCGCCCTCCGTACGGTTCGCGGGCGTGGGCGGTGCGGATGTTGTCGACGAGGAGGACGTCGCCCTCCTGCCAGGTCTCGCCGACGGTGAACCGGTCGTAGACGGCGTTGACGCCGTCCACCGTGGCGGCGGTGACGGGGGTGCCGTCGCCGGTCGTGGTGTCGAAGGGGAGCCCTTCGGGCCCGTAGACGTCGGTGAGGTAGTCGCGGACCGCCGGGTCCATGGTGAGCCCGTTGAGGAAGGCGATCTGGTTGAACCAGCCGGGCGTCCCGGTGCGCGGGTGGCGTACGACAGCGGTGCGGCGCTGCCGGGTGGCGAGCCGGTCGTCGGACAGCCAGGCGTGCTCGATCCCGGCCGCGGCGCAGTAGGCGTCGACGGCCGAGCGGTCGGTGGTGCCGAACGCGTCGGACCAGGGGACCCCCACGTCGTGGTACATGCGGCGCAGCAGCCAGCCGTGGCGCTCGAAGGGGGCGACAAGGCCGGGTGGCAGGGCGGCGAGGACCCGCTGGGAGTCGGCGACGGTGGTGCGGCCGCCGCTGCCGGGTGCGGTGAGGCAGCCGAGGAGGAGGGTGCCGGGGACGGTGGCGCCGTAGCTCAACTCGTGGTGCATGCACATCGGTTCGTCGGCGGGCCAGTGGCTGCCGGAGTACACGCCCGGCGCGTGGGCGGTGCGGGGCGCGAAGCCCTCGCGCTCCGTCATCGCCGCGATGCCCAGCGCCCCGGCGACGTCGGCGACATCGCCGGGGGTGCGGACGCCCAGGCCGCGCAGCATGACGGCGCCGGACTCGGCGAGCGCGGCGTGGGCCGCGACGCGGTGGGCGGCGGCCCGCCCGGCGGGGTCCGGGCCGACGTGGGCGTCGAGCACGCGCAGTGGGGCGTGCGCGGCCGGGACCGTGGCGGGGGCGGGGTCCGCAGGGGCGCCGTCCCCGGCCGGCGCCGCCGACGCGCGGTCGAGGAGGGCTGCGACGTCGGCGACCGTGGGGGTGTCCTTGAGGTCGGCGACGGTCACCAGGCGGTCGAGGGCGATGGACAGCCGGATCGCGGACAGCGAGGTGCCACCGAGTTCGGCGAAGCGGGAGCCGCGGCCGATGCGCTCCTCGGGCACCTTCAGCAGCCGGGCCCACAGGGCGGCGACGCGGCGTTCGGTGTCCGTGGCGAGCTGCGGGGTGCCCGTACCGGTGCCGCCGGCGCCGTCGGTACCGCGGCGGGCGCGGGCGGTGAGGGCGATCTTGTCGATCTTTCCGTTGCCGGACAGGGGAAGCTCGTCCGTGCGGTACAGCCGGGGCGGCACCATGTAGTCGGGCAGGGCGGCGCCCAGGTCGTGGGCGACACCGTCGCCGTCGGGGGCGTCCTCGCCGGTGTAGTAGGCGACGAGTTGGGGATCGTCCTGGGTTCCGGCGACGACGACGGCGCCGTCGCGCACACCGGGCACCTGCAGCAGCCGGTCCTCGATCTCGCCGATCTCGATGCGGAATCCGCTGATCTTCACCTGGGAGTCGCGTCGCCCCAGGTACTCGAAGTCGCCGGAGGGCAGCCGGCGTCCGAAGTCGCCCGAGCGGTAGAGGCGGTCGGCGGGCCGGTAGGGGTCGTGCCCGTAGACGGCCGCCGTGCGGTCGGGGTCGTTGACGTAGCCGCGGCCGACACAGACGCCGGCCATGACGATCTCGCCGGGCGCGCCGATGGGCACGAGATGGAGCTGTTCGTCCATCACGTACACGCGGCAGTTGCGGACGGTGGCACCCAGCGGCACGGAGCGGTGGCCGGGCACCGCGTGCATGACGCCGTGATTGGAGTCGTCGCTGACCTCGGTGAGCCCGTAGCAGTTGACCAGGGGGACGCCGGGGAAGGCCGCGAACCAGCGGCGCACCAGCTCCTTCTTCAACGCCTCCCCGGTGACGGCCATGACGCGCAGGCCGGGCAGTGCGGCGCGGCCGGCGGGCGTCTGCGCGAGGAGGAGTTCGAGGTAGGTCGGCACCAACTGGGCGACCTGGACGCGGTGGCGGGCCATCAGGTCGACGAACCGGCGCACGTCGAGCACGGCCTCCTGCTCGACCAGCAGGGTACGGCCGCCCAGCAGCAGCGGGGAGACCAGTTGCCACAGGGAGATGTCGAAGCACTGCGGCGCGGTCTGCGCGACGGTGTCGCCCTCCTGGACGCCGAGATCCTCGATCTTGGCGTAGAGGTGGTTGAGAAAACCGTCGTGCTCGCACAGGGCACCCTTGGGTTCGCCGGTGGAGCCCGAGGTGAAGTACACGTACGCCAGTTGGTCACCGGCGACGGGGATGCCCGGGTCGTGGCGGGGACCGTCGGCGTCGATCGTTTCGCGTACGTCCATGCGGTGCACCTCGTCGCGACCGTCGAGCGCCTCGTCCAGAGGTGGTACGTCGCGTTCGGCGAGGACCCAGCGGCACTCCGACCGGGTGAGGGTCCTGGCCATGCGCCCGGCGGGGAAACGGGGCTCCAGCGGCAGGTAGCAGCCGCCCGCCTTGAACACGGCGAGCACGGCGGAGAGCCAGTGCGGGGTGCGCTCGGTGACGACGGCCACCACGTCCTCCGGGCGCAGCCCCCGCCGGTGCAGCTCCCAGGCGATCCTGTTGGCGTCCTCGTTGACCTCGCGGTACGTCCGGGTGGCCGGGCCGTGCACAACGGCGACCGCGTCGGGGTGGCGGCGGACGCGCTCCTCGAAGAGTTCGTGGAAACGGCGGCCGGGCAGCGGCCGTACGGGGCCGGAGCCTGCGGCGATGACCTCCTCCGCCTCCGCCGCCGAGAGCAGCCCGTGCCGGGTGTGCGGCGTGTCGGGGGCGCCGGTCAGCAGGTACAGGGCCCGCCGGACGTAATGGTCCAGGCGCTCGGCGGGTATGTGGGTCTGTGCGCGGGTGCCTTCCCAGGCTTCCTCGGCTTCCTCGCGCCCCTCCGCGGTGGCCGCGCGCAGGATCAGGTCGCGCCAGGTGGCGTCGGGCGGCAGCACGGGCGCCCCCAGGACCACCGAGGCGACCTTCAGCCGCACGGCGCGACGCACCGCCTCGTCCCCGGCGCCGCACGAGCGGGCCAGGGCGGCGACCGCCTCCGCGCACTCACCGGCCGCCGCCCGTTCGGCGCCGGGGGCTGTGTCCTGCATGGGGGTCTCCTCCTGCTGATCGGTGAAACGGCGCGGGGCGGCTTCCCCGCGGATGGTCCCGGCGGGAACTACTCGGCCGGCCTGCCGTCCAACTCGGCGGCCACGATGTCCCAGATCCGCCGGGCGACGTCAGGGTTGGTCAGCATCTCGCGGTGGGAGCAGTCGAGAGTGTGCTCCCGGACCTCGCCGGCGACGAGGGGATGCCACAGGTCGGCCTTCGGTTCCGCGTCCGCGGAGAGCAGCAGCAGGTCACCGGTCGTCTTCCGGGTCCGGTGTGCGAGAAGGATCTTCGTGTTGTTGCGTACGATCCGGACGTACGCCTCGTGCTCCTCTCCGGTGAGCGCCCCGGCCACCGTGTTCTCCTGCTCGACGAAGCCCGCCCGCTGCTCCGCGGTGGGGGCGCCGTCCATCGGGCTCGAATCCAGCACGACCAGGAGCGACACCTCCTCGCCGGCGTCCCGGAGCTGGGCGGCCATCTCCTGGACGACATTCCCGCCGAAGGACCAGCCGAGCAGTTGGTAGGGGCCCGTGGCCTGCACGGTGCGGATCTGTGCGACGTAGTCGGCGGCCATCCGCGACAGCGAGTCGGGCAGTTCGGCCGCGCCCGTGTCCGTGCCCCGGGGCCGCAGGGCGTAGAGCGGATACCGGTCCGATACGCAGTTGGCGAGCCAGCCGTACTCCCAACCGAGCCCCAGCACGGTGTGGGCGCAGAAGATCGGCGTCCGGTCGCCGCTCGAACGCATGGGCACCAGCACATCCGTGGACTTCTGCTGCCCGCCCCGGGCGATCCGGTCGAGGAGGCCGGCGACGGTCGGCGCCTCGAAGACCGCCCGTACCGGGACCTCCGCGTCGAGGACCGCCCGGATGCGGTTGACCAGGCGCACCGCCAGCAGCGAGTTCCCACCCCGCTCGAAGAAGCTCTCCTCGACCTCGACGGACGGTACTTCCAGCACCTGCTCGAAGATCGAGCAGAGCAGTTGCTCCCGCAGGGTGACCGGGCCGCGCCCGCGCGATCCGGGACCGGCCCCGTGGTCGGGGACGGGGAGCGCGGCGCGGTCCAGCTTGCCGTTCGCCGTCAGCGGCAGTTCCTCCAGCACGACCACCGCCGACGGCACCATGTACTCCGGCAGCCGGCTCGCCGCGAACTCCCGTACCGCCGCCGCCAGCCGCACCCTGTCGTCACCGGTTCCGGTACCGGCGACGACGTAGGCCACCAGGCGCGGAGAACCGGGAAGGTCCTCCCTGACGACGACGGCGGCCTGCGCCACCCGCTCGTGCCCGGCCAGTGCCGCCTCGACCTCACCCGGCTCGATCCGGAATCCGCGCATCTTGACCTGGTCGTCGACTCGGCCGACGAACTCCAGCCGGCCCGCGGCATCCCACCGGGCCACGTCCCCTGTCCGGTACATCCGTTCACCGGTCGGCCCGAACGGGCAGGCCACGAACCGCTCGGCGGTGAGCGCGGGACGCCCCAGATAGCCCCGGGCCAGCCCGTCGCCGGCCAGGTACAACTCCCCCGCCACACCGGGTGGCACGGGCCGGAGCCCGGCGTCGAGCACATAGGCCCTGATGTTCCAGATGGGCCGTCCGATGGGCACGGTCCCGCCGTCCCGCTCCGGATCGCACTCCCAGGAGGTGACGGCGATCGAGGCTTCGGTGGGCCCGTAGAGGTTGTGCAACGGCACGCCCAGCACGGCTCGGCAGCGGTCGCGCACCGGCGCCGGCAGCGCCTCCCCGAGGCAGAGGACCGTCCGCAGGCTGGTGCACCTCTCCATGGCCGCTTCTTCCAGGAACGTCCGCAGCACTGAGGGGACGAGCTGAACGACCGTCACCCGTTCCCGGTTGATCAACTCGGTCAGGTAGCGGGGATCCCGGTGCCCGCCCGGCCGGGCCAGCACGATCCCGGCGCCGTTCAGCAACGGCCAGAACAGCTCCCACACCGAGGCGTCGAACCCGAACGAAGCCTTCTGCAGGATCCTGTCCACCGCTCGCAGATGGAACTCCTCCTGCATCCAGGCGAGCTGGTTGACCACTCCGTGGTGCGTGACGGTGACGCCCTTCGGGGTGCCGGTGGACCCGGAGGTGTACATCACATAGGCCGGATGGCCGGACCGCAGTGGTGTGGTCCGGTCGGCGTCGGTGACCGCCCGGGCGTCCGCCGCGGCCACCGCCGCCCGTACCTCCGGGTCGTCCAGCGTGATCCACTCCGCCACGGCTGAGGCCGGGCGGGACGGGCCGGTGGGGCGCCGGAGCCGGGAGGCGACGCCCGCCGTGCTCACCACGGCGACCGGAGAGGCGTCGGCAAGCGTGCGGTCCACGCGCCGGAGCGGCTGGTCGGTGTCGATGGCCAGGTAGGCGCCGCCGGCCTTGATGACGGCCAGCAGTGCGACGACCTGTTCCACGGAGCGGTCCATGACCACGCCGACCGGGGCTTCCGGTCCCGCCCCACGGGCGATCAGGTACCGGGCGAGCCTGTTCGTCCGCGCGTCCAGCTCGGCGTAGGAGACCCGCTCCTCCTCGGCGAACAGGGCGATGGCGTCGGGGGTGCGTTCGGCCTGCTGGTGGAGGAGTTCGGCAAGGGTCGCCTCCGGCACCGGGCGGGCGGTGTCGTTCCACTCCCCGAGCACCCGCCGCCGTTCCGTACCGTCGAGCAGGTCGATGCCGTGCACCGGCGTGGTGGGGTCCGCGGTGACCGCCTCCAGGACCCGTACGAGCCGGGCCGTCAGGAGCTCCACGGTGGACCGGTCGAACAGCTCGGTGGCGAACACCACCTCGCCGTCCAGGCCCGCCGGCGCACCCGTCTCGTCGAACTGCTCGTGGACCTCGATGTCCAGGTCGAACCTGGCCGACGGCAGACCGGTGGAATCCTCGGTCACCCGCACGCCGGGCAGTTGCGGCACCGACCGGGGGTTGTTCTGTACGGCGAGCAGGACCTGGAACAGCGGGTGCCTGGCCATCGAACGGGCCGGTGCCAGCTCCTCCACGAGCCGCTCGAAGGGCACGTCCTGGTGCTCGAACGCCTCCAGACCGGTGGCACGCACCCGGTGGAGCAGTTCCACGAAGTCCGGGTCGCCCGACAGGTCGGTCCGCATCACGACGGTGTTGGAGAAGAATCCGACCAGCTTGTCCAGGCTCTGATCCATCCGCCCGGCCACCGGGCTGCCGATCACGATGTCCCGCCCGGCGCCGCTCTTCGACAGCAGCACCGACACCGCCGCGTGGAGCAGCATGAACATCGTCACGCCCTGCCCGAGCGTCAGCTCGACCAGTCGCGCGTGCAATCGGGCCGGTATCCGCAGCGGGACCCAGCCGGCCCGGCGGCCGGCCACGGCCGGCCGCACCCGGTCCACCGGGAGGGCCAGCTCCTGGGGCGCCCCTCCGAGCTGGGCCTTCCAGTAGGCCACCTGTTCGGCGAGCACACTGTCCGGGTGATCCATATCTCCCAGCAGGTCCCGCTGCCACAGCGTGTAGTCGGCGTACTGCGTCCGCAGCGGCTCCCAGCCCGGCCCGTGCCCCGCGCGCCGTGCCGCGTACGCCTCCGACAGATCCCGCCACAGGGGACCCATCGACCATCCGTCGCCCGCGATGTGATGGACGACCAGGGAGAGCGCCCATTCCTCGCCACCGGGTGACTCATCGTCCGTGAGGCGGAACAGGTCGGCCTTCACGGGCAGTTCGGTGGCGAGGTCGAAGGCGTGGGCGGCCAGCTCACCGCGGCGCTCCGCCAGCTCCGCTGCCGTGACGGTGGTCGTCGGCAGGTCGACGACCGCTTCTCCGGCGGGGTGGACGAGCTGCGACGGCTCATCGCCCACCATGGGGAAGGTCGTCCGCAGGCTCTCGTGCCGCGCCACCACATCGGCCAGGGCCGCCCGCAGGGCCGCGGTGTCCAACGGCCCGGACAGCCGCAGCAGCAGGCAGATGTTGTAGAGGTGGTTGGGGCCCTCCAGACGGTCCATGAACCACAGGCGGCTCTGCCCGTAGGACACCGGCAGCACGGCGGGCCGGGGCATGGGCGCCACCGGCGGCCGTACCGGGCCGACGGCCTGTGTCAGCTTCCGGGCGAGTCCGGCCACCGTCGGCGCCTCGAACACCGCCCGTACGGAGGTCTCCAACCCGAGGACGGCCCGGATGCGGCTGACCAGCCGCACCGCGAGCAGGGAGTGCCCGCCCAGAGAGAAGAAGTCGTCGTCGGGACCGACGCGCGGCACACCGAGCACGTAGGCGAAGGCGGTGCACAGGAGTTCCTCGCGCGGGGAGGCCGGGGCGCGTCCGGGATCGGTCGCGGACGTGGGTTCGGGCTCCGGCAGGCCGGCGCGGTCCACCTTGCCGTTCGCGGTCAGGGGCAGCCGGTCGAGCACCGTCACATAGGACGGCACCAGATGTTTCGGCAGCCGCTCGGCCACGAACTCCCGCAGCCTGGAGACCAGTCCGGCACCGACGGCGGGGCCCGCCGGCACCACGTACGCCGCCAGGCGCTTGTCGTCGGGGCCGTACTCGCGGACGGTGACCACGGCCTGGGCCACGTCGGCGTACGCGGACACGACGGCCTCCACTTCGCCGGGTTCGACACGGAATCCGCCGATCTTGGCCTGGTCGTCGACGCGTCCGACGAACTCAAGCACCCCGTCGGCCCGCCACCGCACCAGGTCGCCGGTGCGGTACATGCGGGCGCCCGCGCCCTCGAACGGGCAGGCCACGAAGCGTTCGGCGGTCAGTCCGGGGCGTCCGGCGTAGCCGCGGGCGAGTCCGTCACCGGCGATGTACAGCTCCCCGGGCACACCGACGGGAGCCGGGTGCAGGGCGCTGTCAAGGACGTAGCCGCGGGTGCGGGCCAGGGCGCGGCCGATGGGGATGTCCCGGCCGCTGTCGACGTCCGCCGGGCCGACGGGGTGGCTGTGGGTGTAGGTGGTGCTCTCGGTGGGGCCGTAGCCGTTGATCAGGACGGTGCCGGGCAACGCGCCGAGCAGGGCACGGCAGTGCTCGACGGAGAGCACGTCCCCGCCGGTCAGCAGGGAGCGCACACCGCGCAGCGCGTCGACGTCGAGGTCGACGACCTGGTGCAGCAGTCCGGTGGGCAGCACGGCGACGGTGACGCGGTGCGCGGCCAGGAAGGTGCGCAGGGAGGCGACGGACGGCGTCCCGGCGGGGGCGACGGCGAGGGTGGCGCCGTTGAGCAGGGTGATCCAGATCTCGAAGGTGGTGCAGTCGAACGACACGGACGCCAGGTGCGCCACGACGTCTCCGGCACGGACGCCCGCGTAGTCGGCGGGGCGGACCAGCCGGTCTATGGCGCGGTGGGTGACGGCGACGCCCTTGGGGGTGCCGGTGGAGCCGGAGGTGTAGACGGTATAGGCGGCGGCGTCGAGGTGCGGGAGCGGGGCCGGGGGCATGGCGGCCTCGGCGCGCACGGCGGCACGCGTCGCCGGATCGTCCAGGACGAGGCGGACCGGTACGGCGGTCGTCGCGGGCAGCCGGGCCGCGATGTCGCTGGTGGTGAGGAGGGCGACCGGGCCGGTGTCCCGGAGCATCAACTCGATGCGGGCGGCCGGGTATCCGGTGTCGACGGGAAGATAGGCGCCGCCCGTCTTCAGGACGGCGAGGAGGGCGGTGACCATCCGCGGTGAGCGGTCCATGACGACGGCGACGTACTTCTCCGGCCCGGCGCCGTGGCGCACGAGGTGCCGCGCGAGCCGGTCGGAGGCGGCGTCGAGTTCGGCGTACGTCATGCGGGTGCCGTCGGCGATCAGAGCGGGGGCGTCCGGGGTACGGGCGGCCTGCGCGCGGAACCGGGCGGGCACGGTCGCGGCCGGCTCGGACCGGTCGGTGGCGTTCCACCCGGTGAGGACGTGGTGCCGTTCGGTGGCGTCCAGGGGGTCGATGTCGCGGACCCGCAGCCGCGGGTCCGCGGCGACGACGCGCAGTACGTGCAGCAGCCGGGCGGCCAGGGTCTCGGCGGTGGCGCGGTCGAAGAGGTCGGCGGCGTAGGTGAGGCCGCCGTCGACGCCGGCGGGCCGGCCCTCGTCGTCGAACCGTTCGACGACCTGGAAGTCGAGGTCGAACTTGGCGCCGGGCACGTCGGTGGCGACGCCCTCTATGCGCAGGCCCGGCAGGTCGATGGTGGCGGCGGGCACGTTCTGTACGGCCAGCATGACCTGGAAGAGGGGGTGGCGGGCCATGGACCGGGCCGGTGCCAGTTCCTCCACGAGCCGCTCGAACGGCACCTCCTGGTGTCCCAGCGCGCCCAGCGCCGACCTTCGTACCCGGCCGAGGACCTCGGCGAAGGTGGGGTCGCCGGACAGATCGGTGCGCAGCACGAGGGTGTTGACGAAGAAGCCGACCAGGTCGTCGGCGGCCTCGTCGGTGCGGCCCGCGACCGGGCTGCCCAGCGGGATGTCCTCGCCCGCGCCGAGCCGGGACAGCAGGACGGCCAGGGCCGCCTGCCACACCATGAACATCGTGACGCCCTGTGTGGCGGCCAATTCGGCCAGTGCGCCGTGCAACTCGTCCGTCGCCCGCAGCGGCACCCAGTCCCCCTCCCGGCTCGCGACCGCGGGCCGGGGCCGGTCCGTGGGCAGCTCCAGCTCCTCCGGGATGCCGCGCAGCGCGTCCTTCCAGAAGGCGACCTGGCCGTTGAGGGGGCTGTCCGGGTCGTCGGGGTCGCCGAGGAGTTCGCGCTGCCACAGGGTGTGGTCCGCGTACTGCACCGGCAGCGGTTCCCAGCGCGGCGGCCTCCCGGCGCGGCGGGCGGCATAGGCGGTGGACAGGTCGCGCAGCAGCGGGGCCAGGGACCAGCCGTCGGCGGCGATGTGGTGGGTGACGAGGACCAGCACCGCCTCGGCCGCGCCGGCCCCTTCAGCCGATTCGGCCGCGCCACCGGCGGCCGGTCCGCCGACGTCGAACAGGGTGGCCCGCACGGGGAGTTCCCCGGCGAGGTCGAAGACGTGGCGGGAGGCCTGGGCGATCCGCTCGTCGAGCGCGGCGCGGGAGACGGGCACGACGTCCAGGCGCGGACGGGCCTCGCCGGCGGGTACGACGTCCTGGTGGGGCCGGCCCTCCTGCTGCGGGAAGCGGGTGCGCAGGCTCTCGTGCCGGGCCACCACGTCGGCCAGGGCGGCACGCAGCGCACCGGTGTCGAGGAGGCCGGTCAGCCGCAGCACGAGAGGGATGTTGTAGAGCGCGCTGGCGCCTTCGAGGCGATCCACGAACCACAGGCGGCGCTGGGCGTACGACAGCGGCAGCCGCTCCGGCCGCGGCCTGGCCGTGAGCGCGGGCCGGGCCGGGGTGGCGCCGGTCGCGTCGATCGCCGCGGCCAGTCCGGTCACGCTGGGCGTCTCGAAGACGGCGTGCACGGGAATCTCCGCGCCGAGAACGGCGCGGACGCGGCTGACGAGGCGTACGGCGAGCAGCGAGTGCCCGCCGAGCGCGAAGAAGTCGTCGTCCACCCCCACCCGGGGCACGCCCAGCACATGGGCGAAGACGGAGCAGAGCAGTTCCTCGCGCAGCGACGGCGGGCGGGCCGGCGCACCGGCGGCGACCGTCTCGGGGGCGGGCAGCGCCGCCCGGTCCACCTTGCCGTTGCCGGTCAGCGGCAGCCGGCCCAGGGTGACCACGGCGCTCGGCACCAGGTAGTCCGGCAACCGGGCGGCGACGTGATCGCGAAGCTCGTCGGCCGGCCCGGCGGCGCCGGCCGCCGGTACCACGTACGCCACCAGGCGTTTGTCGCCCGGAGTGTCCTCCCGGACTGCGACCACCGCCTGGGCCACGGCCGGGTGCGCGGCGAGCAGTGACTCGGCCTCCGCGGGCTCCACCCGAAACCCACGGATCTTCACCTGGTCGTCGACGCGCCCGACGAACTCCAGCACCCCGTCGGCCCGCCACCGCACCACGTCACCGGTGCGGTACATACGTTCGCCGACCCCGTCGAACGGGCAGGCCACGAAGCGTTCGGCGGTGAGCCCGGCGCGGCCGACGTAGCCGCGGGCCAGGCCGGCCCCGGCGATGTACAGCTCTCCGGCGACTCCCGCCGGGACCGGGTCCAGGGCGTTGTCGAGGACGTACATGCGAGTGTTGTCCAGGGGCCGGCCTATGGGGACGATCTCGCCGATGCCCCGGGGATCGGTCAGTGGGATCTGGGTGCCGATGACGGTGACCTCGGTGGGGCCGTAGCTGCTGCGGACGACGATGCCGGGGACCGCTTCGAGGATCTGCCGTACGGCGGCCTCGGGGACGACGTCGGCTCCGGTGAGCACGTCGCGGACGCCGGCGAAGGCGGACGGGTCCTCCTCGGCGATGACGCGGAACAGGCCGGCCGTCAGATGTACGTGTGTCAGCGCGTACTGGGCGACGAGGGACCGCAGCCGGGCGGCGTCCAGGCGGCCGGGCGGGGCGACGACGAGTTCGCCGCTGGTGAGCAGCCGCACCCACAGCTCCACGGTGGAGCCGTCGAAGGTGTGCGGTGCGGCGAACAGGCCGCGGGCGGTGCCGGGGAACCGCCAGCAGCGGTCGCCGGCGAGGTCGGCGATGTTCCGGTGGGTGGTCGCGATGCCCTTCGGTTCGCCGGTGGAGCCGGAGGTGAACATGATGTAGGCGAGCTGGTCGGGCAGGCTTCGCCCGGTGACCGCGGTGGCCGGGCGGTCCGCCCAGGCGGTGCCGCCGTCGTCGGCGACGACCACGGTGGAGACGTGGTCGCGCACGCCGTCGGCGTGCCTGCCGTCGGCCAGGCACACGCCGACCCCGGCGCGGGACAGCACCTCGGCGATCCGGGGGGCGGGCTGGTCCGGGGCGACGGTGACGTAGGCGCCACCGGCTTTGAGGATCGCGAGCAGTGCGGTGACGAGGTCGGTCGAGCGGTCCATGACGACGCCGACCGGGGTCTCGGGGGCGACGCCGAGGTCGACGAGGTGGTGGGCGAGCCGGTTGGAGCGGGCGTCCAGTTCGCCGTAGGTGAGCTGTTCGGTACCGGAGATGAGGGCGACGGCCTTCGGGGCGCGGGAGGCGCGGATGGTGAACAGTTCCGGGACGGTGAGCGCCAGGGTGTCGCTGCGGGTGGCGTTCCACTCGGTGACCAGGCGCCGCCGTTCGGCGGGGTCGAGAAGGTCGACGCGAGCGACGGGCTGGTGGGGGGCCGTGGTGACGGCGTCCAGGACGCGCAGCAGGCGCGCGACAAGGGTCTCGGCGGTACCGGGATCGAAGAGGCCGGTGGCGTAGGTGAGGCCGCCGAGCATGCCGTCCGGTTCGCCCGCGTCGTCGAAGAGTTCGACGACCTGGAAGTCGAGATCGAACTTGGCCAGGGCGGGCAGGCCCGGACGGGCGTCGACCTCAAGGCCGGGCAGCACCACGTCGCTCCGCGGGATGTTCTGTACGGCCAGTATGACCTGGAAGAGGGGGTGGAGGCCGGTGTGGCGGGTGGGAGCGAGTTCCTCCACGAGGCGGTCGAAGGGGATGTCCTGGTGTTCCAGGGCGCCGAGGGCGGCCTGCCGCACCCGGGCCAGCACCTCGGTGAAGTCCGGGTCGCCGGACAGGTCGGTGCGCAGCACGACGGTGTTGACGAAGAACCCCACCAGGTCCTCCACCGTCTCATCCGTACGGCCTGCCACCGGGCTGCCGAGGGTGATGTCCTCCCCCGCACCGAGCCGGGACAGCATTACGGCCAGGGCCGCCTGCCACACCATGAACATCGTCACGCCCTCGGCCCGCGCCAACTCCGCCAGCCGCCGGTGCAGTTCGGTGGGGACGTCGATGTCGGCCCAGCCGGCGCCGCGTCCGGTGCCGGCGGTACGGGGGCGGTCGAGTGGCAGTGTGAGTTCCTGGGGGGCGCCGTCGAGTGCGGCCCGCCAGTGCTCGACCTGCCCGCGCAGGAGGCTGTCGGGGTCGTCCGGGTCGCCGAGGAGGTCCCGCTGCCACAACGCGTAGTCGGCGTACTGCACCGGCAACGGCTCCCACTCCGGCGCCCGCCCCGCACACCGCGCCGCATACGCCGCCGACAGATCACGCCACAACGGACCCATCGACCACCCGTCACCCGCGATGTGATGCACCACCAGCACCAGAACAGAACGATCCCGACCCTGGGTGAACAGAACCGCCCGAAAAGGAAGTTCCACGGCCAGATCGAAAACGTACCCCGACACCTCCGCGATCCGCGCCTCAAGCCCGCCGTCGTCCACGGGGATCACCGGCAGTTCGACCGGAGTCTCCGCGACCGGCACGATCTCCTGATACGGCTCGCCGTCCACCTCCGGGAACCGGGTACGCAACGTCTCGTGCCGCCCCAGCACATCCCCCAGAGCCATACGCAGCGCACCGACGTCGACACAGCCCGCCAGACGCAGCACCAACGGAATGTTGTACAGCGCGCTCGCACCCTCCATACGGTCCACGAACCACAGACGGCGCTGCGCGAACGACAACGGCAACCGCCCCGGCCGCGGACCAGCGGCCAACCCGGGACGCACGGAAATACCGTCCGACTCGGCCAGCCGGACCGCCAGCCCCGCCACGGTCGGCGCCTCGAACAGGGTGCGGACGCGGAGTTCGACACCGAGGACGGCGCGGATCCGGCTGGCCAGACGCACCGCCTGGAGCGAGTGCCCGCCGAGCGCGAAGAAGTCGTCGTCCACCCCCACCCGGGGCACACCCAGCACATGGGCGAACACCGAGCAGAGCAACTCCTCGCGCAGGCTCACCGGACGCCGCGCGGGCGGTCCGGCGGCGGTGTCGTCGGCGGTCGGGCCGGGCTCCGGGTCGAGCGCGTGCAGCCGGCCTTCGCGGTCCCAGCGAGCGCGGCCGCCGGTGGGTCGCATGAGGCTCCCGCCGTCCGTGAACGGGCAGGGTACGGAGGCGTCATCGTCCCGGGCCGCGCCGTCGATGACGTACACGTCGCCGGGTACGCCCGGAGCCACCGGGGTGAGGTGGGCGTCCAGGACGTAGACGCGGGCGTCGGGGCCCGCGTAGTGCGGCTGTCGGCCTGGCCACTCCGCCACGACGTGCTGCCGCTCGGCCGGTTCGAGGACGTCGACCGTGTGCACGGGGCGGCCGGGATCCCGTGTCATGCCGTCGAGGACGCGCAACAGGCGTGCGACGAGGGTCTCGGCGGTGCCGGGGTCGAAGAGGTCGGTGGCGTAGATGAGCGCACCTGCCATGCCCGCGGGCCGGCCCACGGCGTCGAAGCTCTCCGCGATCTGCAGGTCCAGGTCGAACTTGGCGTCGCTGGTGGCGTACGGGAGCGGTTCGACGTCGGCGCCGGTCAGTTCGGGGACGGTGAGCGGGGCGGACCGCACCTCCAGAACGACCTGGAAGAGGGGGTGGCGGCCCGTGGAACGGGTCGGTGACAGCTCCTCGACCAGCCGCTCGAAGGGGATGTCCTGGTGTTCCAGGGCGCCGAGGGCGGCCTGCCGCACCCGGGCCAGCACCTCGGTGAAGTCCGGGTCGCCGGACAGGTCGGTGCGCAGCACCAGGGTGTTGACGAAGAAGCCGACGAGGTCGTCCGCGGCTCCGTCGGTACGGCCCGCCACCGGGCCGCCCAGTGTGATGTCCTCCCCCGCACCGAGCCGGGACAGCAGCACGGCCAGGGCCGCCTGCCACACCATGAACATCGTCACGCCCTCGGCCCGCGCCAACTCCACCAGCCGACCGTGCAGTTCGGTGGGTACGTGCATCGGCACCAGCTCACCGGCGTGGCTCTCGACGTCCGGTCGGGGCCGGTCGGTGGGCAGGGCGAGTTCCTCGGGGGCGCCGGCCAGTGCCGCGCGCCAGTAGGCGAGCTGGCCGGAGAGAAGGCTGTCCGGGTCGTCCGGGTCGCCGAGGAGGTCCCGCTGCCACAACGCGTAGTCGGCGTACTGCACCGGCAACGGCTCCCACTCCGGCGCCCGCCCCGCACACCGCGCCGCATACGCCGCCGACAGATCACGCCACAACGGACCCATCGACCACCCGTCACCCGCGATGTGATGCACCACCAGCACCAGAACAGAACGACCCCGACCCTGGGTGAACAGAACCGCCCGAAAAGGAAGTTCCACGGCCAGATCGAAAACGTACCCCGACACCTCCGCGATCCGCGCCTCAAGCCCGC
>NZ_JBIWFO010000022.1:109596-133707 GCF_044763125.1 Streptomyces sp. NPDC096310
AACCACAGACGGCGCTGCGCGAACGACAACGGCAACCGCCCCGGCCGCGGACCAGCGGCCAACCCGGGACGCACGGAAATACCGTCCGACTCGGCCGGCCGGGCGGCGAGCAGCGCGACCGTCGGCAGATCGAAGACGGCCCGCACGGGGATCTCCACGCCGAGAACGGCGCGGATCCGGCCGACGAGGCGTACGGCGAGCAGCGAGTGCCCGCCGAGCGCGAAGAAGTCGTCGTCCACCCCCACCCGGGGCACACCCAGCACTTGGGCGAACACCGAGCAGAGCAGTTCCTCGCGCAGGCTCACCGGACGGGTGGCGGGGCCGGTGCCGTGCTCGGGCGAGGGCAGAGCGGCACGGTCGAGCTTGCCGTTGACCGACAGCGGCAGCCGGTCGAGGACGACGAAGGCGGACGGTACCAGGTGGGCGGGCAGCCGGGACGTGAGGTGGCCGCGCAGGGCGGCCGGCAGGTCCGGGCCGTCGGGCCCGGTGGGGACGACGTATGCGGTGAGCCGTTTGTCGCCGGGGGTGTCCTCGCGGACGACGACCGCCGCCTGGGCGACTCGGGCGTGGTCGACGAGCCGGGCCTCGATCTCGCCCGGCTCGACGCGGAAGCCACGGATCTTGACCTGGTCGTCGGATCGGCCGACGTACCGGAGACGGCCTTCGGGCGTGCGGCGGACGGTGTCACCGGTGCGGTACATGCGCGTGCCCGGGAGCCCGAACGGGTCGGCGACGAATCGCTCCGCGGTGAGGCTGTGGCGGTCGAGGTAGCCGCGGGCGACACCGCTTCCGGCCACGTACAGGTCTCCGTCCACGCCGTCCGGTACGGGGTGCAGGTGGGCGTCGAGGACATAGAGGCGCACGCCGGGCAGCGGGCGGCCGATGGTGGGGGCGTCACCGGGGCGCAGCGGGCCGTCCGCGGCGGCGATGACGGTGATCTCCGTCGGCCCGTACGCGTTGCCGAACCAGTGGTCGCCGCCCCACCGGTCGACGAGTGCGGAGCTCAGGGCCTCACCGGCCACGAGCAGGGTCCGTACGCGGGCCAGGCGGTGCGGCTCCGCGACCATGCCGAGGACGGTGGGCGGGAGTTGCAGGTGGGTGACGCCGTGCCGGGCGATCGTCTCCTCCAGTCCGGCGCCGGGCAGGAGTTCGGCGGCGGGGGCGACGACGAGGCAGGCGCCGGCGGCGAAGGCCGTCAGGATCTCCCAGGTCGCGACGTCGAAGCCGATCGAGGCGAACTGGAGCAACCGGCCGCCGGGCTCCAGGTGCGGCCACCGGAAGGCGAGCAGGTTCACGGCGCCGGCGTGCGGGACGACGACGCCCTTGGGGGTGCCGGTGGAGCCGGAGGTGTAGATGACGTAGGCCGGGTGGTCCGGGCGCAGCGGGGTGGTCCGATCGGCCTGGGTGAGGGGGTGGCCGGGGTGGGCGGCGACGGCGGCCCGGACGGCGGGGGCGTCGACGACGACCGGGGCCGGTCCGGGCAGGGGGGTGTCCGCGGCGGTCGCGGAGGTGGTGAGGATGGCCACCGGGGCTGCGTCGGCGCACAGGTGGGCGATGCGTTCGGCGGGCTGGTCGGGGTCGATCGGCACATAGGCGGCGCCGGACTTCAGCACCGCCAGGAGCGCGGTGATCAGGTCGGGCGAGCGGTCCATGAGCAGCACGACCCGGCCTTCGGGTCCGACACCATGGCCGGTCAGATGGCGTGCCAGCCGGTTGGACCGCTCGTCGAGTTCGGCGTAATCGAGGCGTTCGGCGCCGAACGCGAGGGCGTCGGCCGCGGGGGTGGCGGCGGCCCGGTCGGCGAAGAGATCGGCGAGGGTGGCGGCGGGGTCGGAGTGGCCGGGGCCGGGGTGGCCGGGGCCGGGGTGGCCGGTGTCGTTCAGCTCGACGAGGATGCGGTGCCGTTCGTCGTACGGCAGCACGTCGATACGGGCGAGGAAGGTGTGCGGGGCCTGTTCGAGGGCGGTCACGACGTGCTCGGTGGTGGCGAGCAGCAGTCCGGTGACGGCGTCGGGGTCGATCCCGGCGACCGCCTGCACGACGTACGCGATCTCGTGGCCGTGGCCGTGGTCGTCGACGGAGACGAGCAGCGGGTAGTTGGTGCGTTCCCGGAAGGCGAGGACATCGGCGCCGGCCGGGAGGACGGTCTCGGGGCCGCCGGAGAAGTTGTGCCGGTAGTTGAGAACGGCGGTGAACAGCGGGGCGGGAACGCGGACGCCGCTGGCGCCCTGGGCGGCGGCGAGCGAGGCGTGTTCGTGCACCATCAGCTCGGCCAGTTGGGTGTGCATGGCGCGCACCGCGTCGGCCACGCCGGTGCCGCCGGTACGGGCCCGCACCGGCAGGGTGTTGATGAACATGCCGGGGACCCGGTCGGCGCCGCCGCCGGCCTGCATGCGGCCGAAGAGGAGGGTGCCGAACACGACGTCGTCGCGGCCGGAGAGCGCGGCCAGCACCCGGGACCAGACGACGTGCAGGACGGTGGCGGCGCCCACTCCGGCGCGGCGGGCCTGTTCGCGCAGCCGGGCGGTGACGAGCGGGTCCAGGAGGGTACGGCGTTCGGTGACGTCGCGGCCGTCGCCGCGGACCTGGAGCACGCCGAAGGGGGCGGTGGGCTCGGTGACGTCGCCGAGGACGCGCGCGAAGTACGCGTCGTGTTCCTCGGCGGGCGTGCCGAGCAGGGCCTGGCCGACGAAGGTGCGGTAGGGCAGCGGGGCGGGCAGGTCGTCGCCGTGGCCGGCGAGGAGAGCGGTGATCTCGCGGAGGACCAGTTCGAGGGTGGTGTGGTCCTGGGTGATGTGGTGCATGCGGACGACGAGCAGCCGGCGGTCGGTGCCGGGTTCGGCGGCTGTGCGGATGTCCATCAGGGGGGCGCGGCGCAGGTCCATCGGGTCGTCGGCGCGGGCCAGGAGCCGTTCGACGAGTTCGACGTCGTCGGCCGGGGCGCCGGGGGCATCGGTGCGGCCGGGGCCGAGATCGACCTCGGTGACGGGCAGCTCGACGTGCCGGTGCACGACCTGTACGGGATGCGGGAGCCCTGCCCAGGCGAGGCCGGTGCGCAGCGCCTCGTGCCGCTCGATGACGTGTGGCCAGGCGGCGAGGAAGGCATCCAGCAGCGTCCGGGTGTCGAACCGCAGGACGTACCGCACGATGTACGGGTCGCCCGCGTCGGTGCCGCTCCCGGTGTGCAGCCGGTGGTGGAAGAACAGTCCTTCCTGGAGCGGGCCGAGCCGGTAGACATCGGCGACGTTGGCGGCGCCGCCGGGGACGGCGGCGCTGACGGTGTCCAGTTCGGCGGCGGTGAGCCCGGCCAGCGGCACCATGTCCGGTGTGATCCGGGTGGCGCCGGGCGGCACGGTGCCCTCCGGGATCTCGACGGGCTCACGGCCGGCGACGGCGGCGAGCCGGGCCGGCGTGGCCGCGGTGAACAGGGTCCGGATGTCGACCGGCACGCCGCGGTCGCGTAGCTGCTCGACGAGTCGCACGGCGAGCAGGGAGTGCCCGCCGAGGGCGAAGAAGTCGTCGTCGACACCGACCCGGTCCACGCCCAGGACGGCTTCGAAGACGGCGCAGAGGACCTCCTCGCGGACGGTGGCGGGACCGGGGCCCTCGGCGGGGCCGGGGGTGTGGGTGGGGGCGGGCAGGGCGGCGCGGTCGAGTTTGCCGTTGACGGTGAGCGGCAGCCGTTCCAGCGGGACGACGGCCGCGGGCACCAGGTGGGCGGGCAGCAGCTCGGCGACGGCGGCGCGGACCTGCTGCGCCAGCGCGGCACCGGTCTCCCCGGTGGCGTCGGCGGGACGGCGGGGGACGACGTAGGCGGTCAGCCGCCGGTCGCCCGGGGTGTCCTCGCGGACCACGACCGCGGCGTGCGCGACGCGCCCGTGGGCGAGCAGGGCGGCCTCGACCTCGCCGGGTTCGATGCGGAAGCCCCGTAGTTTGACCTGGTCGTCGGCGCGGCCCAGGTACTCCAGGGTGCCGTCGGGCGTCCACCGGGCGATGTCCCCGGTGCGGTACATGCGGGCACCGGCGGGCTCGAAGGGGCAGGCGACGAAGCGGTCCGCGGTCAGTGCGGGCCGGTTCAGGTAGCCGCGGGCGACGCCGGAGCCGGTGACGTACATCTCGCCGGGTACGCCGGGCGGTACGGGGCGCAGGTGGGCGTCGAGGACGTGGACGCGGGTGTTGTCCAGGGGCCGGCCGATCGGGCTCACGCCGTGCGGGCCGGGGCCCGTACCGGTGTCGAGGGTGAGGTGGGTGACGTGCACGGTGGTCTCGGTGATGCCGTACATGTTCACCAGCGGTGGGGCGCCGCGGTCATGGCGGGTGTACCAGTCGGCGAGCCGGGTGGTGTCCAGTGCCTCGCCGCCGAGGACGACGAGCCGCAGCCGGGTGCCCAGGC
Source organism: Streptomyces sp. NPDC096310 (assembly GCF_044763125.1). Lineage (NCBI taxonomy): Bacteria > Bacillati > Actinomycetota > Actinomycetes > Kitasatosporales > Streptomycetaceae > Streptomyces > Streptomyces sp. NPDC096310. The sequence goes on from NZ_JBIWFO010000022.1 coordinate 113,990, forward strand.
CGGTGCCGGGTTCCCGGGCGTCGGCATGGGCCAGTTGGTGGAAGGCGGAGGGGGTCTGGCTGAGGACGGTGACGTCTTCGCGGACGAGGAGGCGCAGGAACTCCGCCGGGGAGCGGGAGGTCTCGTGGTCGACGACGACGAGCCGGCCGCCGGTGAGCAGGGCGCCCCACAGTTCCCACACGGAGAAGTCGAAGGCGTGGGAGTGGAACCAGGTCCACACGTCCCGGCCGTCGAACCCGTACCGTTCGCCGGCGTTCCGCAGCAGGTCGGTGACGTGGGCGTGGGCGACGACGACGCCCTTCGGGGCGCCGGTGGAGCCGGAGGTGTGGATGACATAGGCCGGATGGCCGGGCAGCAGCGGGGCGGAGCGCTCGTCCTGGGTGAGCGGGTCCGGGGTGCGGGCGGCGACCGCGGCGCGGACGGCCGGGTCGTCGAGCAGGATGCGGGGGGTGCCCCCGTCTTCGGGGAGGCGTCCGGCGAGGCCGGTGGTGGTGAGCAGGACAGCTGGGGCGGCGTCGGCGAGGAGGGTGGCGATCCGGGCGGCCGGGTACGCGGGGTCGACGGGCAGGTAGGCGCCGCCCGCCTTCAGGACCGCCAGCAGCGCGGTGACGAGGCCGGGGGTGCGGTCCATGGCGACGGCGACCAGGGTCTCGGGGCCGACGCCCCGCCCGGTCAGATGGCGGGCGAGCCGGTTGGCGGCGGCGTCGAGTTCGGCGTACGTGAGGCTCGCGCCGTCCGCGGTGACGGCGATCGCGTCGGGGCGGGCGGCGGCCTGCTCGGCGAAGAGGTCGGGGAGGGTTGTCCCGGGCAGAGTGCGGACGGGGCCGGTGGCCGCTGCGCGGAGCGCGCGGTGTTCGGCCGGGTCGAGGACGTCGACGGCGTGCAGCCGGGTACCGGGGTCGGTGGCGACGGCGTGCAGCACGCGCAGCAGGCGGGCGGCGAACGACTCCACGGTCGTGTGGTCGAACAGGTCGGCGGAGTAGGTGATCTCGACGTCCTGCCCGGCGGGCCCGCCCCGCGCGTCGCGGCGCTCCAGGACCTGGAAGTCGAGGTCGAACTTGGCGAGCGGCAGCCCGGCGGTGTGCGCGGTGGCCGTCAGACCGGGCAGTTCGACGGTGGCCTCGGGGGCGTTGTGGAGGGTCAGGTTGATCTGGAACAGGGGGTGGCGGGTCAGGGACCGGTTCGGGGCCAGCTCCGCCACGAGCCGTTCGAAGGGCACGTCCTGGTGTTCCAGGGCCGCTACGGTGGCCCGGCGGACCCGGCCCACGATCTCGGTGAACGCGGGGTCGCCGCTCAGGTCGGTGCGCAGCACGAGGGTGTTGACGAAGAACCCGACGAGGTCCTCCAGGTCGACCTCGTCGCGTCCGGCGACGGGGCTGCCGACCGGGATGTCCTGGCCGGCGCCGAGTTTCGACAGCAGGACGGCGATCGCGGCCTGCCACACCATGAAGAGGGTCGCGTCCTCGGCGCGCGCCAGCTCCGCGAGCCGTAGGTGGAGAGCGGCCGGCACATCGAGGCGTACGGTGCCGCCGGCGCGCGCCGAAGTGGTGGGGCGGGGCCGGTCGACAGGCAGGTGGAGTTCCTCGGGGGCTCCGGCCAGGGCGGCGCGCCAGTGGGCGAGCTGGGTGGCCAGCACGCTGCCGGGGTCGTCGGCGTCGCCGAGGAGTTTGCGCTGCCACAGGGTGTAGTCGGCGTACTGCACCGGCAGCGGTTCCCGGCGCGGTGCGCTCCCGGCGAGGCGCGCGGCGTAGGCGGCGGACAGATCCCGCCACAGCGGGGCCACCGACCAGCCGTCGGCGGCGATGTGGTGCAGCACCAGCACGAGGACGGACTCCTCGGCGCCGACGGTCAGCAGCCGGGCGTGGCACGGGAGGTCGTGGGCCAGGTCGAAGACGTGCCGGGCGGCGCGGGCGATCTCCGCCTCCAGCCGGTCCGGGGGCACGGCGGTGACGGTCAGCGGGTCGCCGATGCCGTCGGGGGGCACGATCTCCTGGACGGGCTCGCCGTCGTGCTGCGGGAAGCGGGTGCGCAGGCTCTCGTGCCGGGTGAGCACGTCGGTCAGCGCCGCCCGCAGCGCGGCCACGTCGACCCGGCCCGACAGCCGCAGGACGAGCGGAACGTTGTAGAGGGCGCCGGCCCCCTCCAGCCGGTCCAGGAACCACAGCCGACGCTGCGCGTACGACGCAGGAATCACGTGCACTCCTTAGTGCGGGGTACATCCGTCTGTGCGAGCGCGTCCGGTGAGGGACGGACAACGGGCGTCCGGGCGGAACGCGGGGCGGGCGCCGGTCCGGGACCGTGGCGGTCGGGGCCGTGGGGTCCGGGCTGACGTGTTCGGGCTGATGTGTCCGGGCTGATGTGTCCGGCTCCACTCCGACGGTTGTGATCGTGCTGGGCCACGAGGGTGGCGGCATCGGTGGGAGCCACAGTTACGGGCCGCCCGCGCGACGCGCCCGGCACCGACGGCCTCCGGGTACCGGCGTGGAGCATGGAGCCGGGGCCGCGGCGACCGTAACGGCGGGGGTCGCGGATGCCCGTCCGCGCGGGGCGCCGAATCATGGCGCTGGACAGATCGGGTGCCGGGCGCGGGCCGCCCGGCGGGCAGGCCGCGTCGCCGGACGGTTGGTGACGCGGAGCGGCCCGGCGCGCCGCGCCCTCCTTCGAGACATACGCCCTTCGCACTTCGGGAGTGACGCATGAACAGGACCGACTCCGCCGAGGCCGCCGCGGATCTCGCCGCCGAGGCGGCGCTGTTGGAGATCGCCGAGGAGCTGGGGCTGTCCGACCTGCTGGACCGTGCCGAACCGTTCACGCTGCGGCAGGCCACCGACCTCGCGGCGGTGCCCGCGCCGGGCGCGGCAGCCTATCTGGGTGCCCTGGTCTCGGCGGGCCTGGTCGAACAGGCGGCGCAGGACGGGCCGTACACGCCCGTCACCGATCTGGCCGACCGCCGCTACCGGGCCGGCTATCTGTCCTGGGCGCTCAACGCCAACCGCCCCTACATCGACCACGCGGCGCTGTTCCTGCGAGATCCGGAGACGGCGGGCAAGAAGTACGCGCGGGACGGGCGGAAGGTCGCGGTGTCCTCACGGTGGATCGGTTCGCGGGGCTTCTACCCGGGCGTGATCGAGGAGATCGCCTCGGGTGCGCCGCGCCGCGTCGTCGACCTCGGAGCGGGCGCGGGCGGGCTGCTCGTCCGGCTGCTGCGCGACCTGCCGAAGAGCACCGGTCTCGCCCTCGATCTCAGTGCCGCCGCCTGCGACGAGGCCCTGCGGGCCGCACGGCGGGCCGGGGTGGCCGACCGGCTGGACGTGGTGCACCGCTCCATCGAGTCGATCGCCGACGACCCGGCGCCGGTGCGGGGCGCGGACGTGGTGCACGCCGGATTCGTCCTGCACGACGTGGTGGCCCGGCCCGATGTCCTCGACGGGGTGCTGCGCGCCTGCCGGGAGTCGCTGGCGGAGGGCGGCCGCATGATCGTGACGGACGCGGTGCCGTACGTGCCGGACGCGCGGGAGCGGGCCTTCAGCGCGCTGTTCAGCTATCTGCACGCCTCGTCGATGGAAGTGAACCTGCCATCCACGGAGGTGTGGCACGAGGCGTTCCGCCGCGCCGGGTTCACCGACGTGTCGAGCACCCCGCTGCGGATGCCCGGCAGCCGCGTCTTCCAGGCCGCCGGATGACGCCGGCCGGGCCTCCGCCGGACAGGAGCCGCCTCACGATGCCGGACCAGGACACCGCGACCCGGGCACGCGCCCTCCACCAGGCGCGGGCCCGGCGCGTCCCCGTGCCGCCGTTCACCGACACCGACCCCTCTCTGGGCATGGACGACGGCTACGCCGTGCAGCAGGAACTGGTCCGGTTGCTGCTCGCCGACGGCGACCGCGTCGTCGGCTACAAGGCGGGACTGACGTCCGCGCCGATGCAGGAGATGTTCGGCGTCGGCACCCCGGACTACGGGCCCGTGCTGGCGTCCACCGTGTACGCGGACGGGGCGCACGTGCCGTTCGGGGCGTTCATCGCGCCGAAGGTGGAGGCGGAGATCGTCTTCCGGCTCGGGGCACCGCTGAAGGGCCCGGGCGTCACGGTGGAGCAGGCGCGCGAGGCGGTCGCGGAGGTGTCGGCGGGCCTGGAGATCGTCGACTCACGGATCGAGGACTGGCGTATCCGGCTCGCCGACACCATCGCCGACCTCGCGTCGAACGGCGCGGTCGTCCTGGGCCGCGCGCTCGTGCCGCCCGCGGGCGCCGACCTGCGGCTGACCGGCATGGTCTTCCGGCGTGGCGGCGAGCTGATCGCCACCGGCGCGGGGGCCGCGGCGCTCGGCGACCCGTACGCCGTCGTGGCGTGGCTGGCCAACACTCTCGGCGAGCGCGGAGTGGCCCTGGAACGAGACCAGTTGATCATGACGGGCGCGTTGCACGCGGCGGTCCCGATGCGGCCCGGGGACACCTTCACCGCGGAGTTCGACCGGCTGGGCACCGTCACCCTGCACGTGGACCGCGCGTAGAGACAACGCGCGCTCTCGCCGAGGCGAGAACGGGCGACGGGAGAGGCGATACAGCCATGAAACGAAACGGACGACTGTCCGTGGCCGTGTTGGGTGCCGGGCTCATCGGGATCGATCTGGCGGCGAAGGTGGCGCGCTCGCGCGCGCTGGACTGCCGGCTCGTCGTGGCGCGTGCCGCGGACACCCCGGGCCTGCGGCAGGCGAGGGCGATGGGCCTGCCCACGGCGACCGACGGTATCGGCTCGCTGCTGACGGCCGACGAACCCTTCGATGTGGTGTTCGACGCGACCAACGCCATGGCGCACGCCGAACACGCCGCGCTGCTCGGCCCGTTCGGCACCACACTGATCGACCTGACGCCGAGCCAGGTCGGGCACCTGGTGGTGCCGACGGTCAACGGCACCGAGGCGGTCGGACACCGCGACATCAACATGGTCAGTTGCGGTGGCCAGGCGTCGATCCCGCTGCTGCACGGCATCACCCGCCGGCACCGGGTGGACCATGTCGAGGTCGTGACCACGGCGGCCAGCCGGAGCGTGGGCCGGGGCACCCGGCTCAACCTCGACGAGTACGTGGAAACCACGCAGAACGCCGTCCGTGACTTCACCGGCGTGAAGGACGTCAAGGCGATCCTCAACATCAGTCCCGCCCGGCCCCCGGCCACGTTCCGGGTCGCCATGTCGATGGTGGGCCAGGACCTCCGCCCCGAGTCGGTACGCGCCGCCGCCGAGGAGGCGGCCGGCCGAGTCAGGGCGTACGCCGCCGGGTTCGAGGTCACGGCATGCGTAGCGGAGGGCGAACGGGCCTTCGTCGCCGTGGAGGTCGCCGCCGACGGCGACCGCATCCCGCGCTACGGGGGCAACCTCGACCTCATCAACTCCGCCGCGCTCCAGGTCGCGGAGCTGATCGCGGATGCCCCCGGAGCCGGCCCGGCCGCCGCCCCGCCCCCGGGGCCCGGCCGCACCGCCCTCGCTGGTCCCACCGCCGGTACGGAGACGTCATGAGCCCGCAGACCACCGGCACAAAGGACACCGCCCGCGGGCACGTCCTCGTACACGACCCGACGCTGCGCGACGGCCACCACGCCGTACGCCACCAGCTCACCGCGGCGCAGTTGCGCGCATACGCCGAAGCGGCGGACGCGGCGGGCGTGCCGGTGGTCGAGGTCGGGCACGGCAACGGACTCGGCGCCTCGTCCCTGCAAGCGGGCCGGGCACGGCTGAGCGACGACGAGATGCTGTCGGTGGTCCGCGAGGCCCTCCCGCACAGCCGGATGGGCGTGTTCATGCTGCCCGGCTGGGGCACCATGCGCGACCTGCGGCGCGCGATGGCGCACGGCGCGGACGTGGTGCGCATCGGCACCCACTGCACCGAGGCCGACCTCGCCGAGCGCCACCTCGGCCTGCTGCGGGAGGCGGGCGTCGAGGCGCACGGCGTACTGCTGATGAGCCACATGGCCTCGCCCGCGCAACTGGCCGACCAGTGCGCCCGGCTGGTGGGGTACGGCGCGCAGGGCGTCGGCATCCTGGACTCCGCGGGCCACTACCTCCCGGGGGACGTGAGCGCCCGGATCGCGGCGATGCGGGCCGCGGTGGACGTTCCCGTGATGTTCCACGGCCACAACAACCTGGGGATGGCGGTCGCCAACTCGGTGGCCGCGGCCGAGGCGGGCGCGGACATCCTGGACGCCTGCGCCCGCGGTTTCGGCGCCGGGGCCGGCAACACCCAGCTGGAGGTGCTGGTCCCGGTCCTGGAACGGATGGGCTGGCGTACCGGCATCGACGTCTACCGGCTGCTCGACGCGGCGGACATCGCGGAGCGCGAGCTGATGCCGAAGCCGCCGACCATCGACTCGGTGGGCGTCGTCAGCGGCCTGGCCGGGGTGTTCTCCGGGTTCAAGAACCGGGTCCTCGACGTCTCCGGGCGGCAGGGCGTCGATCCGCGCGACGTGTTCTTCGAACTCGGCCGGCGGCAGGCCGTGGCCGGCCAGGAGGACCTGATCGTGGACGTCGCCTTCGCCCTGAAGGAGAGGTCCGCCGGAGTGGGACGGGACAGAGGATCACAGGTGTACGAGGAACTCAAGGGCATCCTGGTCGACGACCTTCAGGTGCGGGCCGAGGACATCGCTCCGACGGCCGGCCGGGAACAGATCGGCCTGGACTCGCTCGCGGCGGTGGAGCTGGCGGCGCTGCTCAGCGACCGGTACGGCGTGGAGATCCACGACTACGAGCTGCTGGAGGCCGGCACCGTCGCGGACGTCGCCGACCTGGTGGCCCAACGGCGCGCCGTCGCCCCGGGAGCCGTCCCCGCCGCCCCGGCTCCGGGAGCCTCATGACGCCGCCCCGGCCGCGTCGTACCGCCGAGGCGGTGACCGGGACATGAGCGAGCTGGCACATCAGGCCGTACCGGGGCAGCGGATCCACCGGACCGACGCGAGTTCGCTGCGCCGCGAGGTCCTCGTCTCGCCCGGCATGTGCGGCGCCGGTTCGCTGGTGTTCGGACAGATCGGCGACTGGACCTGGGAGGCGGTCGCCGCGGCCTGCGGCACGAACGTGCACGCCGCGCGCACCGCCGACGGCCGCCCCGCCTATCTGTCGTTCTACTACTACCGGGTGCGCGGCGGCCGTACCCTGCACCCGCACGGCCTCACCTTCGGCGACGAACTGCGCGTCGACTCCCGCGTGTTCCAGTACGGCGGCCAGTCCGCCGTGACCCTGCACCGGATGGCCCCGGCCGGACTCGACCTGCCCGACGGGCCGCTGGACCCCGCCGAGGTGTACGAGCGGCCCCACCCGGACTGCCTCTACGCGGAGAACTTCAACCGCTGGATCGCCCGCTCCCGCCCCGGCAGCAACGAGAGCCTCGCACGGACGGCCCCGCCCGGCTTCGCCCACCGGCATCTGCCCCGGCTGCCGAACGCCCACTCGCCGCGCTCACCCGTCGGCCGGGCCCGGGAGGCCGGCACCTTCCACGCCGCTCCGCCGCCCGGCTTCGCTCCGGCGGGCCCCGGCTTCAGCTGCGGGTACGAACTCGACGCGGTCCGGGACCTGAACGGCGCGGGCCTGGTGTACTTCGCCGCGTACTTCGCCATCTTCGACACCGCCCTGCTGCGGTCGTGGCGCTCGCTGGGCCGGTCCGACGAGCAGTTCCTCCGCCGTCGTGTGGTGGACGAGCGGATCGGGTTCTTCGGCAACGCGGACCCCGGTACCGTCTTCCGGATCGAGGTACGGCGCTGGCGCGGCGCCGGGCCCGAGCGGCTCGGCGCGGAGATCGCCGACATGGCGCTGCGGGACGCGGGATCCGGGCGGCTGCTCGCGGTGGCGTCCATCGAGACCGGCCCGGACGGCGACGTTCCGGCGGCGGACGGACGATGAGGATGACCGACGCCCCTTCGGTCCGGCCGGTTTCCAGGCCGGCCGGACCGGCTACGACACCCCTCGCCCGATCCGGTCAGGCCAGGTAGTCCTCGGCGCCGCCGGTGCGCACGGTGTCCAGGGTGAAGCAGTGGAAACCGCCGCCGAAGATCCGCCGGTGCCGGTGCCGGACCGGGACGGCGTCGAAGCCGTGCTTCTCCAGGGTGGCGATGAGCGTCTCGCAGGCGTCGTTGACCAGGACGGTGTGCTCGTCCACGGACAGCACGTTCAGGTCGATGTACGGGCTGGCCGGGATCGGGTCGCCGTTCTCGTACTGCGGATAGTCGTCGATGCCGGGCGGCGGCGGCACGATGGTGTCCCATCCTCGCAAGGCCTTCGGCAGGTAGTCGACGACGCCCGGGTCGCGCAGCAGCAGGGTGCCGGGACGCAGCGGGACGACGACGCTGTCGATGTGGCTCTGGGTGAGCCGGTCCATGCGGTGCACGCGGAACCGCCCGTCGAGGTGGCGTTCCAGCCAGTCGTGGGCCAGCGCGTGATTGGCGTTGGAGACATTGACGATCAGATCGCGGCCCAGGCGCAGACAGTTGGCACCGTCGATCATGAGTTCCAGGCCGACGTCGTAGGGCGAGTCCCGGGGATCGAGGGGGACTTCGATGTTCGGGGCGGCATGGGCCACGTTGGCCGGGTCGAAGGAGTGGTCGGTCATCATGGGGCGCGGCATGGTCGTCCAGCGGGCGCCCTGCCGGAAGTAGTCCAGGAAGACCGGCTTGAGGAACTGCGTCTCGAAGTAGCGGTCGCGCAGCATGGGCGGGGTCTCGATGATCTCGTCACCGAGGACGAGGGTGTTGTCGCGGAGGTTGAGCGGCGGCGTGACGGTGGCCTCGAAGGCAGGAGTGGCGACCCGGGTGAGGCCGGGTCCTGGCTGCCGGGGGCGGTGCACGGTGACCCCGAGCGCGGTCAGCTGGGCGGCGAGGCCCTCGACGTCCTCGACAAGTTCACCGAGGAACCGCTCCTTCATCGCCAACCGGTGCGGGGAGTTGCGCTCACGGCGGTCCTCGCTGTCCCGCCAGGTGGAGAGGGAGGGGTAGTAGCCGCGGGCGCCGGAGAGGTTGTCGCTGATGAACATGTCGAAGGACATGTCGCGGACGCGGTCGCGGTAGCCGTCCGCGGAACCGAGGACGACCTCCTTCAGCGGGGTGAAGTCGTCGTAGCTGTTCAAGCGCATCGGCGGGACCTTTCGTGTGGGGTGGGTGCCGCGGTGTGGGTTGTTCCGCCCCTCATGCCACCGCCTCCTTCCGGAGAAAGGTCGCGAGCCGCCCGACGCCCGTCTCGATCCGGCCGGGGTCCAGATAGCTGCACGACAGCCGGAGTTGCCGCTCGCCACGCCCGGTGAGGGAGAACTGGCTCATCGGCGTCCACAGCACGCCGTACTCGGCGGCGGACACCTCCAGCAGGCTGATGTCCGCGGGAACCGGGAGGTCGACGCGGACGAAGAACCCGCCGGCGGGCCGGTGCCAGGCGATGCCGGGCGGCAGGCCGTCGGCGAAGTGCCGGTCCAGGGCGTCGAGCAGGCAGCCGAGGTTGCGCCGGTAGCGCTCCGCCTTGCGGCGGGCGAGCGCGGTCAGGGAGCGCCCGTGGTCCAGCAGCAGGCCGCCGACGACCGCCTGGGCCAGCGGTGGGGTGTTGACGGTGACCATGGTCTTGAGGTCGGCCAGTTCCTCGGCCAACAGCCGCTCCCCGTCCGCGTGCCGGACGCGCTGGTCGGCGACGGCGTAGCCGACGCGGGCACCGGGGAAGCCCACCTTGGCGAAGGTGCCGACGTGGATCACGCGGCGCCGGGTGTCCAGGGCCTTGAGGCCGGGCAGGGTGTCGTCCTCGGGCGCGGTGAAGCCGTACGCGTTGTCCTCGATGAGCAGCAGGTCCTCGCGGGCCGCCAGGTCGAGCAGCCGGTGTCGCGCGCCGAGGGGCATGCGAGCGCCACCGGGGTTGGAGAAGTCGGGGGCGACGTAGCAGGAGCGGACCCGGCGGCCCTCCCGCCGGGCCTCGCCGCACCGGGCGGCGAGGTCGTCGATGTCGAGTCCGGCGGCCCCCTCCCGGACGGGGACCACGGGGATGTCGAGCAGCCGGGCGGCGCCGATGATGCCGACGTAGCAGGGGTCGACGACCGCGAGGACATCACCGTCGCCGGGGTGGCGGAACAGGGCGCGGAGCGTCAGCAGCAGCGCCTCCTGGGCGCCGACGGTGATGATGATCTCGCGGGGGGCGGCGTGGATGCCCTGGTCACCGCTGAGTGCCTCGGCTACCAGGCCGTTGATCAGACCCTGCGCGGGCCCGTACTCGTAGAGGACGCGCTCCGCGCGGGCCGGGTCCAGGCCGCGGTCGGCGACGAGGTGGGCGACGAACCGGTCGGCCAGCGCACGGGTGTCCAGGTCCCGCGTGAACTCCGGGTGCGGGGCGCCGGGCGCGAAGGAGATGGCGTCGGGGTACCGGCCCATCACCTCGTTGAGGAAACCGATGGAGCCGAGTACCGGGTCCTGGAGAGAACCGTGCAGGTCCCGCGCGTGCAGATCAGGAGCGGCGGTCACGAGTGGCTCCTCTCCACCGCGCGCCGCCGCTCCCGCTCCTGCCATCTGCGCTCGACCTTGGCCAGGACGTCCGGGGCGTAGGCGCGTTCCGCCTGGGCGACGGCGAACTCGGCGAGGTAGGTGCGGAACAGGTCGAGGGGTTCCTCGGCGACGGTGAGCATGTGCCGGTTGGCGGGGACGGCGGGCGCGGACAGGGTCCGTACGGCCCGGTCGACCGCCTCGTCCATGCCATGGGCGGGGACGATCTCGTCGCAGACGAGCCGGGCCTCGGGATCGGTCGCCGCGATGCGCCGCCCGCCGAGCACCACCTGACGGGCGAGGCGGGCCCCGGTGTGCCGGGTGAGCCGGAGATTGCCGAGGCCGGGCACGATGCCCTCCTCGGCGGCGGGCAGGCTGACGTAGGCGTCCTGCCCGGCGATGACGTGGTCGAGGACGAGGAGGAGCTGCATGCCGCCGCCGATGGCGAAGGTGTCGACGGCGCCGATCCACGGTTTGCCCGTGACCCGCTCGGTCCACGCGCCGGGCTCCGGGTCGGTCAGCAGGCCCCGCAGGATCTTGTGGAGGTAGCCGAGTTCTCGGCCGAGGAGGAACTCGACGAACGGGATCCGCCCATCGCGCAGATCGGTGAGGTCGATACCCGCGCTGAAGACGCGCCGCCCCCGGTACTTGGGGTGGTCGACGGTGCCGCCGCGCAGGACGCCGACCGTGACCTCGTCGTCCAGGAGGACCAGGTCCACGGCCGTGTCGAGATCGCCGATCAGCCGCTCGTCCTCGGCGTTGAGCCGCCCGGTGTTGCGGAACTCCACGTGCGCCGCCGTACCGCGGCGTGTCACGAGCACCGTGTCCAGCTCGGCCCGGCCGTCGGCGCGGAAGGCGTCGAGGAGAGCGAGGGCACGCGGGGTGGGCCGCAGCATCGTCTCGACGAGGTGCCGGCCGGCGGTGGGCGAGCGCAGCACGGCGCCGCAGAACAGGCCCTGGTCGATCTCGCGGCCTTCCTTGTGCGCCTGGACGAGCGCGCGTTCGGCGGCCATCTGGTCGCGCGTCGGCACCAGGCCGGGGAAGCGGTCGGCGGCCTCGTACACGAGGTCCGGCAGCCGGACGGAGCGGGTCAGCCCGTCGCTGAGCAGCCCGTAGACCGACTCGGTGTGGCGGGCGAGGAAGGACCGGCGGGCGCGGCGGGCGGCCGTGTGGACGGCGGCGGCCCGGTTCCGGTCGGCCGGGGTGCGGTCGGGTGGGGGCGGCAGCGTGGCCAGCCGCCCCTCTCCTTCCTGGACGTACGTGGCGAGGAGGAGGGCGTCCCGCCCGAGGTCGCCGCCGAGGACGAGGGGGGCGGTCATCCGGCGGCCCCCGCTTCCGGCGTGGCCGGCCCCTCCGCCGACGGCGCCTCAGCGGCGCGCAGCCGCCGCAACTCGCGGTCGCAGGCGGCGAGATGGGCGCCGAGCGCGTCGTCGTACTCGGCGGACGCGGCTTCCTCCAGGAGGCGCCGCCGGATCCGGGTCTCGCGGTCGGACAGCCGGCCGCGCAGCACGGCGGCGGCGTGCACGGCCTCGGTCAGGTCGTCGCTGACCTGGTCGACGATGCCGAGGTCGGTGGCCTCGGCCACCGGGATGTCGGTGCCCCACAGCACGATGCGCCGGGCCCGGGCCAGGCCGATGTGGTGCACGAGCCGGTAGAGGGACATGCCGGGCCAGAAGTGACCGTCGTTGACCGGCAGCATGAGCGTCAGGTCGGGGCCGGCGATACGGAAGTCCGCGGCGAGCAGCACGTCGAGGACCGGACCGCCGCAGGTCCCCTCGGCGACGGCGATGTTGACGGCGTCGAGGCGTTCCAGTCTGCGTACGGCGCGCTCCCAGCGGTTGACGTCCCGTATCGAGACGTCGCCGGGCCACTCGCGCGGCTGGGCCGGGGCGGGCGGGAACCGCAGTACGACAACCGTCCGCGCGCGCAGGTCCTCCACCTCCTCGCACACCGCGTTCACCGCCGCGGTCAGCTCGGGCAGCGGCCGGCCGCCGTCCAGCCGGGCAAAGACGCCCAGTCCGTCGGGCAGCCCGGTCCACGCGGGCTCCGTCTTCATATCGGCAGCGATCCCTTCTGTCACCAGCCCACCAGGGCCGTCTCGATGGTCGACCCCGGCCCCATGGTCATCAGCACCCCGAGGTCGCCGGGTACGGTGGCTTTCTCGTCCCGCAGCCGCTCGTAGGAGAACAGGAACGAGCCGCTGGAGAGGTTGCCGTGGTCCCGCAGCACGCCGGAGGTGTGCCGCACGTCGTACCGGGACAGGCCGAGGTTCACGCGAACCGCGTCGATGACCTTCTTGCCGCCGGAGTGCACCACCCAGTGCGCGATGTCGCTCGTACGCACCCCGGTGTCCGCGAGGAGGCGCGCCACGGCGCTCTCGGCGTGGGCGCCGACGACGTAGGGGATCTCGGGGTCGAGGTAGAAGCTGAACTTGCCGTGGGCGTCGTCCCAGTCGTAGCGCATGGCGCCGACCGCCTCGGGGATGATGTGGCTGGTGAAACGCAGCAGGGCCGGGGCGCGCTCCCCGGCGTCCGGTCCCGGGGAGCGCACGGCGACGGCCGCCGCACCGTCGCCGAAGAGACTGTTGACGACCGCGGAACGCATCGTGCCGTCGAAGACGTACGCGGCGGAGCACGCCTCGACACACACCATGAGCGCCAGTTCACCGGGGTGGCAGGCGGCCCATCCGGACACGGCGTTGAGGGCGTTGAGGCCGGCGTTGCAGCCCATGCCGACCACGTCCAGCCGCTGGCAGGACGGCTCGATGCCGAGGTCCTTGATGAGCAGCGCCGAGAAGCCCGGTGCGAGGAACCCGGTGGAGGTGACGCAGCACAGGTAGCGGATGTCGGCGAGGGTGGCGCCGCTGTCCTTCAGGCAGCGCTCGACGGCCTCCCGGCCCATCCGCAGACCGGTCTCGGTGTGCTTGCGCAGCAGCTCGCCCTGGGTCTCGGTGGTGGGCGTCCCGTCGGGGCCGAGCGGCGGCAGGGTGAGGTTGCGCCGCTCGACCGTGCCGCCGAGGAAGACGGAGCGGATACGGGGGTCGGTGATGCGGAAGGTGTCGAGGAGTTCCCGTTGCGTGTAGGAGGAGGGGGGCACGGCGGTGCCGACACCGACGAGGCCGGGCGCGCCGTCGCGGGCCCGTTCCCGCGGGTTCGCGGGCGCGTGGAGTGCTGGTCCCCGGGTTGCCGGTCCCTGCGTTGCTCGCACTGTCTCCTCCGTATGCCGCCGTACGACGTCGTGTGCCGCGTGACCGGCTCCCATGGATGCTCCTGTGGCGGTCAAGCCGCTGGAGCGGCCCGCCGTCACGGACGGTGTCAAGAGGTGAGGTGGGTGGCGGCGAGAGCGTGGTGGGCGCTGGAGAAACGGGCCGCCTGTTCATCGTTCACCTCGGTGTACATGTGATGCTCCATGAGGGCGTCGCGCACGGCACCAGTACTCGCCGCAGTTACGGGAGGGGCCCGAGCCGGTCCGCGGTGCCCATGGCGCCGGTCAGGCCGGTGCGGGTGGCGGTGGACGCCGCGCAGACCGGTGGTGCCGACGGCATGTCCGCCGCCGTGCCGCGCGCTGTCGCCGTAACTGCGGCCGGGGTCGCGAGTGATGACACCGCGGCCGTCCGAGGCGGCCTGCCCGACGGTGGCGCACCACGCCGTCGGCGGTGGCGGGCCCGGCGGGCGCGGGCGCGGTCCGTGCGGGAGAGCCGACGTCACGGCGTGGTCAGTCCCGGTCGCGGGGGAGCAGCCGTGGGCGCTGCCGGGCGCGCGGGGCGTCGTACAGACCGAGCAGGCGTTCGGCCAGGCTGTCCGGGGTGGGGTGGGCGAAGACGGTGGCGGCGCTGATCTGGAGGCCGGTGGCGGCGGCGAGCCGGTTGCGCAGCCGGGTGGCGGTGAGGGAGTCGAAGCCCATCTCGACGAAGCCGCGGCCGGGGGCGATGGCGTCCGGGCTGTCGTACCCGAGGACGAGCGCGGCATGGGTGCGCACGACGCGCAGCAGTTCCGCCTCGCGTTCGGCCGGGGGCAGGGCCTGGAGCTGTTTCCGGAACTCCTCCGGACTGTGCGGGCTCGGGGACACCGCGTCCGTGGCCGCCTGGCGGACGGCGGGAATGCCGTCGAGGAGCCGGGCGAGGGGGCGGGCCCGGGGGTCGTCCGCGAGGTGTCCGGCGAAGCGTGGCCAGTCGGCGTCAAGGACGGCGACACGGCTGTCCCCGGCGACCATGGCACGCTCCAGCGCCCGCAGGGCGAGACCGGGCTCCATCGGGGTGAGGCCGCTGTGCCCGACGGTACGGCCGTCCGCGTCCTCGGCGTCGGCCCACGGGCCCCAGGCCACACAGGTCACCGGCAGCCCCGCGGCGCGTCGTTCCTCTGCGAGAGCGTCCAACAGGGCGTTCGCGACAGCGTAGTTGGCCTGCCCGGCGGCGCCGACGGTGCCGGCGAAGGACGAGAACAGCACGAAGGCGGCGAGGTCCTGGTCCCGGGTGAGGTCGTGCAGGTGCCGGGCGGCCTGGGACCTGGCCCGTGCCACCGACTGGAACCGTGCCGTGGTCATCTCCCTGAGGTCGCCGTGGTCGAGGACGCCCGCGGTGTGCACGACAGCGGTCAGCGGCCGGTCGGCCGGGATACCGTCCAGCAGAACGGCGACGGCGGCGCGGTCACCGACGTCGCAGGCGACGAGGGAGACATGGGCGCCGAGCGCCATGAGTTCGTCGCGCAGCGCGGCGGCCCCGTCGGCGGCGAGGCCGCGCCGGGAGGCGAGCAGGAGGTGTCCGGCACCGGCGCGGGCCAGCCGCAGGGCGGCCTGCCGGCCGAGGGCGCCGGTGCCGCCGGTGATCAGGACTGTGCCGGTGGTCGGCCACGGCCCCGCGGCGGGGGTGGCGGTGCCGGCGGGTGCGGAACCCGGGACGGGGGCGGGAGCCGGGACGGGGGCGGGAGCCGGGACGGGGGCGGTGTTGACGGGGGCGGTGTCCGGGACGACGCGGCGGGCGAAGACTCCCCAGCCACGCACGGCGATCTCGCTCTCCCCGACGCCCTGTGCCAGGACGGCGCCGAGCCGATAGCCCACCCAGCCGTCGAGACGCTCGGGCAGATCGACGGTACCGGCCCACCGTTCGGGCGTCTCCAGGACGGCGACACGTCCGAGGGCCCGGACGCCGAACTGCTCGGGCCCGCACACCCGTTCGGCACCGCCGACGGCGGCGGCGGACCTGGTCGCGTGCCACACGGGGGCACGCACGCCGGTCTCGTCCAGGGCCCGCAACAGCGCCAGGGTGAGGGCCACGCCCTGGGGCACCGCGTCGTGCTCGGGGTCGGTTCCGGCGGCGAGGGCGAGCAGGGACAGCACTCCGGAGACGGAGCCGGCACCGGCCGCCGCGTCCCCGAGTTCCCCGGCGAGGCCGCCGGGGCGGGTGACGGGCACGGTCACCGCGGTCGCGCCTCCGGCGGACAGCGCCTCGGTGACGCCGGTGACCCAGGGGTCGGTGGCGAGCCGCTCGGGGACGGCGACGAGCCAGGTGCCGGCCGGCTCGGCGGCCGGGACGGCGACCGGCGTCCATGTGGTGCGGTAGCGCCAGCCGTCGACGAGAGTGTCGTCGTGGCGGCGGCGCCGGTAGGCGGCGAGCAGCGGCAGCAGCATGGCCGTGCTCTGCGCGTCGCCGAGAGCCAGCTCGGCGGCGAGTGCCGCCTCGTCACCGTGGGCCACGGCATCCGGTAGGCGGCCGTCGGGGGTGTCGTCGCGGTGCGTGGTGGATCCCGTCGAGCGCAGCCAGTAGTGCGTGCGCTGGAAGGCGTACGTCGGAAGGCGTACGGGGCGTGGCGTAAGGCCGGGTACGCGGGCGACGGCGGACCAGTCGACGTCCGTGCCGCGCACGAACAGGTGGGCGAGGGCCTCGGTCAGGGAGGCCGTCTCGTCGGCGTCCGCGTGCAGCGCGGGCAGGAACTCCGCGTCGGGCGCGCAGTCCTGGCCGAGGGCCGACAGCACTCCGTCCGGGCCGAGTTCGAGGAAGGTGGTGAACCCCTGCGCGGCGAGCGCGGTCACGCCATCGGCGAAGCGGACCGGTTCCCTTACGTGCCGCACCCAGTGGTCGGCACCGCACGGCCGGTCCGCGGGCAGCGGCTCGCCGGTCAGGTGGGACATCACGGGCAGCTCGGGTGCGGCGAAGGCCAGTCGGCTCACCTCGTCCCGGAACGCGGCGAGTACGGGTTCCATGAGCGGCGAGTGGAAGGCGTGCGACACATCGAGCCGCTTCGTCTCGGCGCCGCGTTCGCGCAGCACGGCGACGACCTTGTCGACGGCGTCGCGCGTGCCCGAGAGGACGACGGCCTCGGGCCCGTTGACGGCGGCCACGCCCACCTCGTCCCGGTGGCCGGCCAGCAGCGGCAGGACGTCGGCCTCGGCGGCCCGGACGGCCACCATGATGCCGCCGTCCGGCAGCTCCTGGATGAGCCGGCCGCGCGCCGCGACGAGCGCGCAGGCGTCGGGGAGGGTGAGCACACCGGCGACGTGCGCGGCGACGACCTCACCGATGGAGTGCCCGGCCACGGCGTCGGGCCGTACGCCCCAGGACTCGACGAGCCGGTAGAGTCCCGTCTCCACGGCGAACAGCCCGCACTGGGCGTACAGGGTGCGGGACAGCTCGCGTTCCGCACCCTCGTGCTCGCCCAGCACGACGTCACGCACGGCCGGCCGGCCGGGCAGAAGTGCGTCGAAGTGGGCGCAGGCCGCGTCGAAGGCGTCGGCGAAGACGGGGTACGTGGCGTGCAGCGTGCGCCCCATGCCGACGCGCTGGCTGCCCTGACCGGTGAACAGCACGGCCGTCCGGCCGCTGGTGGCGGTGCCGGTCACGAGGCGCGGCGCGGGCCGGCCGGCGGCCAGCGCGGCGAGCCCCGTGGTGAGGTCCTCCTGCCACTCGCCGAGCACGGCGGCCCGGTGCTCGAACACCGACCGCTGGGTCGCCAGGGCCGTCGCGACGTCCGCCGGGCCGGCGGGCGCGCCGGTGCGCACCGTGTGCCGTCCGTGCCGCAGGTGGGTGAGCAGGCGGCGGGCCTGGTCCCGCAGGGCGTCCGCGGAGCGCGCGGAGACGATCCACGGCACGGTCGTGCCGGCCCCGGAGGGCGAAGGCGCCGTGGCCGTCCCGTCCTCGGGCGGGTCTTCTTCGGCCATCGCGTCCTCGGGCGGGGCCTCTTCGACGATGACGTGCGCGTTGGTGCCGCTGATACCGAACGAGGAGACGCCGGCCCGGCGCGGCCGGCCCCCGGCTGGCCAGGCCACGGTCTCCCGCAGCAGTGCGACGTCGCCGCTGGACCAGTCGACGTGCTCCGAGGGCCGGCCGAGGTGCGGTGAGGCGGGCAGGACACCCTGTTCCAGCGCCTGCACCATCTTGATGACGCCGGCCACTCCGGCCGCGGCCTGGGTGTGCCCGATGTTGGCCTTGACCGAGCCGAGCCACAGCGGCTGTCGTCCTGTGCCGCGGCGCTGTCCGTACGTCGCCAGTACGGCCTGGGCCTCGATCGGGTCGCCGAGCCTGGTCCCGGTGCCGTGCGCCTCCACGGCGTCCACGTCCGCGGGGGCGAGCCGGGCGTCCGCGAGTGCGGCGCGGATGACGCGCTGCTGAGCGGGTCCGTTCGGGGCCGACAGCCCGTTGGAGGCGCCGTCCTGGTTCGTCGCCGTACCCCGTACGACGCCCAGGACGCGGTGCCCGTTGCGGCGGGCGTCCGACAGGCGCTCGACCAGCAGGACGCCCGCTCCTTCGGCCAGGGAGGTGCCGTCGGCGTCCTCGGAGAACGCCTTGCAGCGTCCGTCGGCGGCCAGGCCGCGCTGCCGGCTGAAGCCCAGCAGCGCACCGGGTCCGGGCATCACGGCGACGCCTCCGGCCAGGGCCAGGTCGCACTCGCCGGTGCGCAGCGACCGTACGGCCAGGTGCAGGGCCACGAGGGAGGACGAGCACGCGGTGTCCACGGTGACCGCGGGCCCTTCGAGGCCGAGGACGTAGGCGACCCGTCCGGACACGACGCTGCCGGCGGTGCCGGTGAGCAGATGCCCCTCGGCGCCCTGGCCGGCCTCGTGCAGCCGGGGGCCGTACTCCTGGTAGTGGGAGCCGACGAACACGCCGGTCCGGCTGCCGCGCAGCGCGGCCGGGACGATCCCGGCCCGCTCGACCGCTTCCCAGCCGGTCTCCAGGAGGAGGCGCTGCTGCGGGTCCATGGTCAGCGCCTCGACGGGCGAGACGCCGAAGAACTCCGCGTCGAAGCGGCCCGCGTCGTAGAGGAATCCGCCCTCGCGGACGTAGGTCCGGCCAGGTGCGTCCGGGTCGGGGTCGTGCAGAGCGTCGAGGTCCCAGCCGCGATCGGTGGGGAGTCCGCCGATCGCGTCCCCGCCGGAGATGACGAGCCGCCACAGATCCTCGGGGGTGGTGACGCCGCCGGGGTAGCGGCAGGCCATGCCGACAACGGCGATCAGGTCGTGGTCGTCGGGGCTGCCGGTGGCATCGGAGGGGTGCGGGTCGACGGTGGCCGGGAGGATCTCGGCCTCCGCCCCGAGGGCGTCCGGGCCGAGGATCTCCGTGAGGAGGTGGCCGGCGAGGGCGCTGCTGCTCGGATGGTCGAACGCGAGTGTGGCGGGCAGCCGCAGTCCGGTCGCCGCGCTGAGCCGGTTACGGAGGTCGACGGCCGTCAGGGAGTCCAGTCCGAGGTCCTTGAACGCCAGGTCCGGCGCGACGGCGCCCGGGGTGTCGTGTCCGAGGACGGCCGAGACCCGGGTGCGTACGAGATCGAGCACCGAGTTCCGGCGGTCGCCCGGCCGCTGGGCGAGCAGCTCCTGCCGCAGCGCGGCCGGCCCGTCGGTGCCGGGACCGGTCTCCGGTGCGGCGAGGGCTCGCCTGCGGGGGGCCGCGGGCCGGCGGACCAGGGTGCGCAGCATGGGGTGCACAGGAGCGTTCGGGTCGGCCGTGCCGAGGGCGCGGGCGTCGAGGCGGACAGCCAGGAGGAGGCTCTCGGGAGACTCGATCGCACGGTCGAACAGTTGCAGGCCGTCCTCGGTGGAAAGGGCCTGGGCTCCGGTGCGGGCGATGCGGGTGAGGTCGGTGTCGTCGAGTCCCTCCGTCATCACCGAACGCTGCTCCCACAAACCCCACGCAACCGACACACCCGGCAACCCACACGACCGCCGGAACGCCGCCAACCCATCCAGAAAAACATTCCCCGCCGCATAATTCGCCTGCCCCGCCCCACCCAACACACCAGC
>NZ_JBIWFO010000023.1:0-39841 GCF_044763125.1 Streptomyces sp. NPDC096310
GTCAAGGGTGGAGCGCAGCGACATCGGCGAAGCCGACGCGACGCAGGAGCGCCCTTGACGCCCGGCCCGGAACCGCGACCATCGGATCAGGGAGGGGGCGGCCCGCCCGCATAACGCGCCCCCGGCCCACCCCGACAGGCACCGCCCGAACCCGCCCCCAACACCCGACAGTGACCAGCGGGGCATGAAGCCCAACACCCATCCGGTCGGCGGACGCTTGACGAAACGCGCCACCACCCCACTCCACTGCCGCGCGCCCCGCAGAGCCAACCGGCCCGCCACCCCGGAACCGCGACCATCGGGCCAGGGAGGGGGCGGCCCGCCCGACGCAAGACACCCCGCGCCCGCCCGGACAGGCCCCGCCCGAGATGGCCTGCCGGGTGACCGACAATGCGGTGGGCGGGAGCGGCACAGCGCCGCAGCGGTTCACCACGGTTCGGCGAGAGGCGTACGGGTATGGCGGGCAGGCGTGCGCTGGGGCGGCGGTTCGGGTGGCTGTGGGCGGCGTTCGCGGTCAGCTCGTACGGTACGGGGCTCGGGTTCGGCGCCTTCTCGCTGATCGCGGTCCTCGTGCTGGACTCCGGCCCGGCCGAGGTGGCGGCGCTGGCCGCCACGGGCCGGGCGGTGGGGGCCGTGGCGGCGGTGCCGCTCGGTCCCTGGGTGGAGTTCCGCCGTAAACGGCCGGTCATGGTGGCGATGGACCTGGTCCGGTTCGCGGCGCTGATGAGCGTCCCCGCCGCGTTCGCGCTCGGCCGGCTCGGCTTCGTCCAGCTCCTCGTCGTCTCCGTCGTCGTCGCGGCAGCCAACATCGCCTTCAACGCGGCGAGCGGCGCGTACCTGAAAACCCTCCTGCCGCCGGAGGACCTGCTCGTCGCGAACGGCCGCTTCGAGTCCACGACCTGGACCTCGACCATGCTCGGACCGCCGCTCGGCGGGGCGGCGATCGGGCTGTTCGGACCGGTCGCGACCGTGATCGCCAACGCGGTCAGTTACCTGCTCTCGGCGCTGGGCATCCGCGCCATCGGCGGCACCGAACCGCACCCGGCGCGGACCGGTGCGCCCCGGCTGCGCGCCGCCGACCTGCTCGAAGGCTGGCGCCACATCCTCGCCCACCCCACACTGCGCCCGCTGTTCCTCAACGCGCTCACGGTCAACGGCCTGATCATGGCCTCCGAACCGCTGCTTGCCGTACTCCTGCTGGACGACCTGGGGTTCACGCCCTGGCAGTACGGTCTTGTGTTCGCCGCCCCGTGCGTCGGCGGCCTCGTCGGCTCACGCCTCGCACACCCGCTCGCGGCCCGTTTCGGACGGCGTACGGTACTGCTCACCGCCGGGACGCTGCGCGCGTGCTGGCCCCTCGGGCTGGCGTTCGTCCAGCCCGGGGTCCCCGGGATCGTCCTTGTCATCGCCGTCCAGTTCGGCCTGGTGGCCTGCTGCGGTGTCTTCAACCCGATACTGGCCACCTACCGGCTCGACCACACCGGCCCCGACCGGGTCGCCCGCACCCTGACCGCCTGGTCGGTCAGCAGCAGCGCCGCCATCGCGGCGATGACCGCCGGTTGGGGAGTGCTCGCGACGGTCACCAGCCCTCGTATCGCGATCGCCGCCGCCGGGCTCCTCCTCCTGGCCACCCCGCTGCTGCTCCCGCGCCGCGAGAAGGCGCCCGAAGACAGGAGCGCGCCCGCCGTGACGGGGGGCCACGGCGCCTGAGCCCTCCCGGGAGGCGGGGGGCGTGGTCGTGTCGTTGGGTACGAGGAGGGTGCCGTTCACACCGAACGCGGCGATCAGCAGGGAGAGGCGCTGTCGGGCCGAACTTCCCGTTTCCTGAACGTGGTTCGGGGTCTGCTTGGGCGGCGGAGGCGGATTCATGGCAGTGGGGCCCTTCTCCTCGACGCGCGATGCGGGGGCGGGGTTACGGGGGGAACAGGGTTGCCCCTTGCCTGTCGCCGGCATGAGGAGCGGCAGGCCGGGGGCAACCCCGCCACGCTCTCCCCGACTACGCACGGGGCGGGGAGAGTTGTCGCTGCTCAGGGCAGGGTCCTGCCGAGGATCCGACCGTGATGGGCGACGTGGAGTGACCGTAGCGTCACGGAGATGGAGTTTGCAAGTATGTACCGGAACGGTGAGGTTGCCTGATGCATGGCGAGAGCCCTCCACGGTCACCGTGTGAAGGGCTCTCGATGCAGGTCAGGGGCGGTTCAGTTGGCGAAGTGGTCGAACTCGCCCGCCTTGACGCCTGCGATGAAGGCGGCGAATTTGGTTCGACCGATGGTCGTGATGACGTTCGGGTCGTCGCTCTCGCGCAGAAGGATCCTGCCGTTGCGGTCGGCGATCTCGACACACTGGGGCCCTGTCTCGGAGAATGACGACTTCTGCCACTTGATCTCGGAACTCATGCCTTGTTCTCTCTTACAGTTCGCGCGCGATGTGATGAATGAAGCTGCGTGACTCAGCGGGCTCCAGGGAAGCCTGCTCGGCAAAGTCGAGCAGCGTTCGGTGGTTCTCCAGATCTGTGGTCGCATCGAGGAAGCGGCCGTCGTAGCTGTTGTCAAGGTGAACGGTGTCGAGTTGTGGCACGACACCGCCCGCGTAGAGCACGGTTTGTGTGAGGCGGACGAAGTCCTCGTTGGCGAAGGGGATGATGCGAATCATGATGTCGGGGCGCTCCGACATCTCTATGAGGTGTTCGAGCTGCTTGCGCGCGGTCTTCCGCCCGCCGATGCGCATACGGAGCGCGGCCTCGTGCACGATGGCCTCAAGGTCTGGAGGCTTCTCGCGGTCGAGGATGGAATTCCTCTTCATCCGGTGCTCGACCCGTGCCCTCACTTCGTCGGTGGGGAGCCTCGGGAGCGCGCTCTCGAACAGTGCCCGTGCGTAATCCTCCGTCTGCAAGATTCCAGGGAACGTCACCGGTTGCAGATAGCGCAGGTAGTCCGCGTGATGCTCCAGCTCGGAGACGTCCAGGAAACTGGGAGGGAGAACTCCGCGATATGCGTCCCACCAGTACCGGCCGCGACGCTCGTTCGTGATTCCGCACAGAGCTTCGATCAATGCGGCGTCGCCGCAGTCGTAGAAGATCGCCAACTTGCGGACCCGCTCCTCGCTGATGCCAAGGCGACCGCATTCGATGTTGCTGATTCTGGCTTGATCCGTCGAGAAGAGGCCGGCTGCTTCGCGGGCTGTTTTCCCAGCTCGCAGCCGCATCCGCTTCAACTCCGTGCCGAGACGCACCTGGCGGACGGTCGGGTTGTCCCTTGGTGGCATGTCACCTTCCTCGCTTCCGGAGACAGTCTCCCGTGTCGCCGCCTCGCCGGTCCACTCAGGGTCACCAGATCGAGTTACTTAGATGGACCGGTGAATGTAGTTACCCATACCGTTGTTGATGCACCGCGTCGCACGTCAGTAAGACCGAAGTGCAGCCGCTCCAGCGCGCCGTGAACCCCGCGCCGCGTCGGTACGGCCATCGCCACGCTTGGCGGGCAGCGCAGCGCATCCGTTCGTTTCGTATCGCATCGCGTTGGAGAACGACATGGCCACGGTGACCACCCTTCCCGATCCTCCCGTACCGCCGCAGCCGCAAGGAGGCGAGACCTACCGGCTGCTCCTGCCCAACACGGCGGGCGCGCCCAAGATCGCGCGTGACTTCGTCGCGTCCCTGCTCGTGGTGAGCCGGCATCTTCCTCTCGTGGACGACGCGCGCCTGTGCGTCACGGAGATCGTGACGAACGCGCACCGGCACTCCGGTACGCGCCTGATCCGCGTCCACGCGACGGTCAATCGCAAGCGTGTCACCGTCTTCGTCGCCGACGACAACCCCTGGATCCTCCCCGTACCTGGCGTTCCGGCCCCCGCCGCCGGCCTCGAACGGGAGCAGGGGCAGGGGCTGTTGCTCGTCGCCCGCCTCGCCCTGGCATGGGGCGCGACGGTCTACGGAGGATGTTCGCCCAGCCGCAAGGCGGTCTGGTTCACGCCGGCGCGGAGCGAGACCGCCGAGACGTGACGGAGCCCGCCACCGGGCGGCCCGCGCCGCTGTCGGAAACTGATCGGCCCGGTGACTCGTCTTGGGGGACAAGGCCAAGTGGACGGGAAGCCATGGTGGAGCAGGTACGGGCAGGCAGCGGTGCGGTGGCGTCGAGGGTGAGGGCGGCGCTCCGGCGGGACACGCCGGGGGAGGGCGCGAAGGGGGCGTCCCCGTGGGTACGGGGGCGGGTGCTCGCCGGGCTGGCGGTGGTGACGGGCGCGCTGCTGGCGTTCCACCGGGGGGTGCCCAACTCCGTGGGCGGGGCGGGGAGTCTGCTGGAGGCGTTCCTGCCGTGGCTCGGTCTGATGGTCCCCGTACTGCTCGCTCTGGCGTGGTGGCGTCGTTCGGCCCTGGCGCTGGTGGCCCTGCTCCTGCCGGTCGTGGCCTGGACGTACCTCTTCGGCGGGCTGCTGCTGCCCGCCGCCGGTTCCGGCCCGCGCGATCTGCTCGTCGTGCAGCACAACGTCAGCGACGAGAACGCCGACCCCGAGGGCACGGCCCGTGCGCTGGCCGGGGCCGGACCCGATCTCATCGCGCTGGAGGAGTTGGTGCCACCGGCGCTGGAGGTCTACGAGAAGACCCTCGCCCCGGAGTACCCGCATCACGCGGTGCAGGGCAGCGTCGGGCTCTGGTCGAAATATCCGCTGACCGAGGCGGGGTTGCTGGACATCAGCCCGAACGGGATCGGGGAGGGGTGGCGGCGGGGGTTGCGCGCCGTGGTGCACACGCCGCACGGCGAGGTCGCGGCGTATGTCGCGCACCTGCCCTCGATCCGCGTCCGGGCGAGCGGCCTTGCCTCCGCCTGGCGCGACGAGAGCGCGGGCCTGCTGGGGAAGGCGATCGACGCGGAGAAGGTGGACGCGCTGATCCTGCTGGGTGACCTGAACAGCACGGTCGAGGACCGGGGGCTGGCTCCGGTGACCTCGCAACTGAACGTCGCGAAACGGGGCATGGCCTTCAGCTTCCCCGCCTCCCTGCCCCTGGCGAGGATCGACCAGGTCATGGCCCGCGCGGGCACCGTCGCCCAGATCCGTACCCTCCCCGCGACCGGCAGCGACCATCTGCCGGTGGCCGCCCGGATCACCCTGGAGTGAGGGGCCGGGTTACGGGAACAGTCCGGGCGGCTCCGGCGGCCTCCCGGAGGCGTCACTCCTTCGTGCGGCCGCCCGCCGCCACCTTGCTCGGCGGGGAGGACGGCGGCGACTGCCCTTCGCTCCGCTGCGAGCCGTACGCGGTCAGGAAGCGGTCCCGGAAGGTGTCCATGCGCCAGACCGGCGCGTCCGGCCCCGGCTTCAGGCCGTCCTGCCAGCCCCAGTCGGAGATCCGGTCCAGCACCGCCGGGTCGCGGGCGACGATCGAGATCGGCACATCGCGGCCTGCCCCGGGGCCCGTGACGGTCGCGTTGGGCTGGTGGTCGCCGAGGAAGACGAGGACGGTGTCGTCGGTGCCGTACTTCTCCACGTACGAGATGAGGCTGCTCAGCGAGTACTCGATGGCCCGGCGGTACTCGCGCCGCAGCTTCTCCGGGTCCGCCAGGGTCTCCTTGGGGTCCGTGCCCGCCTTCTTGATGCCGTGGTAGACCGAGCCGTCACCGATCTCGTCCCAGTCGATCATCTTGGGGATGGGCGACCAGGGGTTGTGGCTGGAGGCGAGGACGATCTCGGTCATCAGCGGTTCGCGGTTCTTCTTGCCGTGCTCCAGCCGCTCGTACGCGTCCAGGCTGTACTGGTCGGGTACGGGCGACCAACTGAACTTCGGGCCCCGGTAGCCGATGTCCCGTGAGTCGTAGATGTGGTCGAGGCCGAAGAACTTCCCCTCCGGCCACGAGCGGGTGACGCCCGGCATGATGCCGACGGTCCGCCAGTCACCCGTACGGCCGAAGGCGCCGGTGAGGGTGAGGCGGTCGCTCGACGTGACGCTGCGGTACCGCTGCTGGTTCTTGATCCACATGCCGGACATGAAGGTGGAGTGCGCCAGCCAGCTTCCTGCGCCCGCCACCGGCGAGGTGAGGAAGCCGCTCTCGGAGGCGAACCCGGCCGCCTTGAGCCGGGCGGTACCGTCCGCCAGCACCTCGCCGACCTGCGGCGCCATCGCCGGGTCCTCGATCGCGCTGCGGCCGTAGCTCTCGATGAACGTGAAGATGACGTCCTTGCCGCGCAGGTCCGTCAGGAGCTGATCGGCCGGGGTGTCGCGGAAGTGGTCGACGGCGGCTTCCTTGGCGAACTGCTTCCCGTCCTTGAGGCCGGCGCTCACCAGGTCCGCGTGGTTCTGTACGAGATCGGTCGCCGTCCTGGACGCCACCGGCGCCCCGGCGATCTGGAGGCCGAGCGCCGTGCAGGTGACCCACACGGTGCCGAACAGCAGGGTGGTACGGGTCGTCGCGCCGCTGTGGCGGACCAGGAGGCCGGCCAGCCGTACGACCGCCAGCGTCATCAGGACGACCAGGGCGAGGGCGAGGACCACCACGCCGATCACGGCGGCGACCGCCCCGGCCCGCCCGAGCGTGTCCCTGAGGAACGACTCGGCGTCGTCGAACAGGATCCAGTCCAGCACCAGGTCGAACGGCCGGTCCAGGACGGTGTGGAAGCCCATGTCGAGGAAGTTGAGGAGGGTCACCAGACCGAGGGCCGCGCCCGCGACCGCCGCCGCGACCCGGCCCGCCCTGGGCGGCAGGACCAGCACCGCGCCGGCGCCGATGATCGCCTCCACCGGTATGTGCGCGAAGGCGGCGGGGGTGAGGAGGGAGGTCTCGTTCGGAAGGAGGAGGGCGAGGAAGACCAGCACGGCGGACAGGCCGGTGAGCGTCCAGGACGCGGCGCGGGCCAGGGAGGGGTGCCGGTCCCGCACGGAGGAGGGCGCGGGCTGCTCCTCCGCCGGTCCGTCCGTCGTGTTCAGCCGCCGGCGAGCGCGCGTCCAGAGCGACAACCTGAAGGTCCTTCCGTGCGAAACCTTGGGTGACACGGCGGACCTGGCCCGTTGGGTCGGGACCGCCGCCAGACTGTACGCACCTGCGGCGGTTTCGGTTCAACCGTCCTGGTGGTGCTGCCGGACGTACACGGCCGGTGGAGCGGCGGCGCCTCGGGCAGCGGGCGGTAGGCGACCCCGGGTGCGGGTGGACGGCCGGTGTCGAGGTGCCCGTGACGCCGACGCCCCGGCCCGCCGCGATCGCCGTCAGCCACTCGTCGGTGTTGCCGACCGTGAGTGTGGTCAGCGGGCCCGCCCCGGCCGGCCACAGGGCCGGGGTCGTGGTGCCCGGGACCGTGTTCACGAGCACCGTCTCGGCGGCCGGCTCCGCCGGCGTCAGCGACGCACGGGCCGCGAGCGGGCTGTCGGCGGGGACCGCCGCCAGCCGGTCCTCGGTGAACAGCGCCTCCTTGACCAGCCCCGGGGTCTCGTAGCGTGGCCGGGGGGTACGGGCCTGCCGGGTGGCGGGGTGGGCCGCGGGGGTGCAGTATCTTGGATGTTGCGTCCATTGTGTTGGACTATTGTGTTGTTGTGGCCGACCGGTCGCTGCGACTGGACGGCTGGTTGGCCAGGCCGGCCGACTGACTGACTGACTGACTGACTGATGTGATGGGAGGGGTTGGGGTGGAGGAGTCGCGTACCGCCGCCGTGGGCGCCGCAGTGCCGGTGCCGGAAGCCGTTGCGGCAGGGGTCGCGGGCGATACCGGTTCCGGTGCGGACCCCGGCTCCCGGGGGCGGTCCCTGGGGCCCGTCGCCCTTGTCGTCGCCGGCGGGATCTCCGTGCAGTTCGGAGCGGCCGTCGCCGTCATGCTCATGCCCCGTACCGGCGCCGTCGGCATCGTCGCGCTGCGGCTCGGGCTCGCCGCGCTCGTCATGCTCGCCGTGTGCCGGCCGAAGCTGCGCGGGTACGCGCGCGCCGACTGGGGGACCGTCCTCGCCTTCGGCGCCACCCTCGCCGCCATGAACGGCCTCTTCTACCAGGCCCTCGAACGGATCCCGCTGGGGGTCGCCGTCACCCTGGAGGTCCTGGGCCCGCTCGCCCTGTCGGTGATCGTCTCCCGGCGGCTGGTCAATCTTCTGTGGGCGGTGCTCGCGCTCGGCGGGGTGGTGCTGCTCAGCGGCGGCGGCTTCGACCGGATCGACCTGGTCGGCGTCGCGTACGCGCTCGGCGCGGGCGTCATGTGGGCGACGTACATCGTCTTCAGCGCACGCACCGGCCGCCGCTTCCCGCAGGCGGACGGGCTGGCGCTGGCGATGGCGGTCGGCGCGCTGCTCATCCTGCCGCTGGGGATCGCCGAGTCGGGGTCGAAGCTGCTGGTGCCGTCCACACTGGGGCTGGCCCTGGTGGTGGCGTTCATGTCGTCCGTCCTGCCGTACACCCTCGAACTGCTCGCGCTGCGACGGCTGCCCGCCCCCACCTTCGCCGTGCTGATGAGCCTGGAGCCGGGGATCGCGGCGGCCTCCGGATTCCTCCTCCTGGACCAGGCGCTCTCCACGCTGGACGCGCTGGCGATCGCGCTGGTCATCGCGGCGAGCATGGGAGCCGTGCGGACCCAGACGGCGAAGCGGACGGGTGCCGGGAGCCGTATCAGGCCCCGTTTCCCGACCCGTGTCCGGAAGCCGGTCGCCGAGCGGGCGGCGGAGCCGGCGGCGGAAAAGTAAAGCAAGCATGCTTGCTTGTTTCTGCGGGCGCTGCCATGCTCCGGGACACGCACACCGCCGTGCCCCGAGGGGAGCGCATCCGTGTCCGACGCTGTTGCCGTGTTCGGTGACCTGAAGGCCGAGAGCGACGAACTCGACCTGATCGTACGGGAGTTGCGCGAGGCGGACTGGGCGGCCGACACCCCGGCCGCCGGCTGGACCGTCGCCCACCAGATCGCCCATCTGGCCTGGACCGACGCCGTGGCGCTGCTCGCCGTGACCGACCCCGGCGCCTTCGCCGTGGAGGCACAGCGGGCCGCGGACGACCCCGCAGGCTTCGTGGACGAGGCCGCGCGCGCCGGGGCCGCGCAGCCCGCCCCGGTACTCCTCGCCCGGTGGCGCGACGGCCGCGACCGCCTCGGTGCCGCCCTCGGCGAGGCTCCGCCCGGTGCGCGTTTCCCCTGGTACGGGCCGCCGATGAGCGCCCCGTCCCTGGCCACGGCGCGGCTGATGGAGACCTGGGCGCACGGCCAGGACATCGCGGACGCGCTGGGGGTGGAGCGGGTGCCGACCGCGCGGCTGCGCCATGTCGCCAGGATCGGCGTACGGGCCCGCGACTACGCCTACCTCCTCCGGGGCGAGCAGCCGCCCGCCGAGCCGTTCCGTGTCGAACTGACGGGCCCGGAAGGGGAGTTGTGGGTGTACGGGCCCGAGGGGGCCGCCCAGTACGTGACCGGGCCCGCGCTCGACTTCTGTCTGCTGGTGACACAGCGGGCCCATCGCGCGGACCTCGCCGTACGGGCGAAGGGCCCCGACGCCGGCCACTGGCTGGAGATCGCGCAGGCGTTCGCCGGACCGCCGGGGAAGGGCCGCGCGCCCGGGGGCGCCCGGGGCCGGGGCGTGTGAGCCGGGTGGGCGACGGCGAGGGCATACCCCGGGACGGCAGGGCCGGCCGGGCCGACGTACTGCGGATCGGGAACGCCTCCGGCTTCTACGGTGACCGCTTCGACGCGCTGCGCGAGATGCTCACCGGCGGGCCCCTCGATGTGCTGACCGGGGACTATCTCGCCGAACTGACCATGCTCATCCTCGGTCGCGACCGCCTGAAGGACCCGCGCGCGGGGTACGCCAGAACCTTCCTGCGGCAGTTGGAGGAAGGGCTCGGACTGGCACAGGAGCGGGGCGTCCGGATCGTCACCAACGCGGGCGGACTGAACCCGGCCGGACTCGCCGACGCCGTACGGGAGTTGGCCGATCGGGTCGGTGTGCCGGTACGGGTCGCCCATGTCGAGGGCGACGACCTGCTGCGGCAGCGGGAGTGGGGCGACGGCGTCCTCACCGCCAACGCCTACCTCGGCGGCGCCGGGATCGCCGCCTGTCTGCGGGCCGGCGCGGAGGTCGTCGTCACCGGGCGCGTCACGGACGCGGCACTGGTCACCGGCCCCGCCGCCGCGCACTTCGGCTGGGACGGGGCGGGCCCGTACGGCGGCCCCGGATCCGGTACCGGCCCCGGATCCGGTAACGGCCCCGGACCAGGCCCCGGTACCGGCACCGGCACCGGACCAGGCTCCGGCCCCGACCTCGACGCGCTCGCGGGCGCCGTCGTCGCCGGGCATGTACTGGAGTGCGGCACCCAGGCGACCGGCGGGAACTACTCCTTCTTCACCCGGCACGACCTGCGCCGTCCCGGCTTCCCCCTCGCCGAGATCCACGCCGACGGCTCGGCGGTGATCACCAAGCACGACGGGTCGGGCGGGGTCGTGAACCTCGGCACCGTCACCGCCCAACTGCTCTACGAGACCGGCGGCATCCGCTATCCGGGCCCGGACGTGACCGCCAGGATCGACACCGTACGGCTCCACCAGGACGGCCCCGACCGGGTCAGGATCACGGGCGTACGGGGTGAACCGCCGCCTCCGGCGCTCAAGGTCGGGCTCAACCGGATCGGCGGCTGGCGCAACGAGATCGTCTTCGTCCTCACCGGGCTCGACATCGAGGCCAAGGCCCGCCTCGTACGGGCCCAGGTGGAGGACGCCCTCGACGCGCCCGGGGCCCACGGCACGCCCGCCGCACCGGCCGCGCGCCGCCGCCCGGCGGAGGTCCGCTGGGAGCTGTCCCGTACGGACCGTCCGGACGCCGCCACCGAGGAGACCGCGAGCGCCCTGCTCCGGCTCGTCGTACGCGACAGCGACCCGGAGGCGGTGGGACGGGCGGTCACCGGGGCGGCGGTCGAGCTGGCGCTCGCCAGCTACCCGGGCTTCCATGTGACGGCCCCGCCGGGCAAGGGCGCGCCGTACGGGGTCTTCGAGGCGGCGTATGCCGACGCGGACGAGGTGACGCAGGTGGCCGTACTCCCGGACGGGACCCGCCGTGCCGTGTCAACTCCAGTACGGACCATGGCAGTTGATGTCTTACCCGCTCCGTCCCCCGGGCTTCCCCGGCCGCTGCCCGCCGGACTGCCCACCCGCCGCGTCCCCCTCGGCACCGTCGCGGGCGCCCGCAGCGGTGACAAGGGCGGGGACGCCAACGTCGGGGTCTGGGTGGAGAGCGAGGACGCGTGGCGGTGGCTGGCGCATGAGCTGACGGTCGACCGGCTGCGCCAACTACTCCCCGAGACAGCCGGATTACCCGTCGAGCGGCATCTCCTGCCGCACCTCCGCGCCGTCAACTTCACCGTCGAGGGGCTGCTCGGCGAGGGGGTCGCCGCGCGAGCCCGGTTCGATCCGCAGGCGAAGGCGCTGGGGGAGTGGCTGCGCTCACGCCATGTCGACCTCCCCGCGTCGCTGATCACGGAGGTCCCGCAGTGACCGTGCTTCCGTCCGCCCTCGACGTCACCTCCGCCGAGTACGCCGCCCACCGCGACGCCATGCTCGCCAAGCTCACCCAACTCGACGCCGAGCACGCCAAGGCGCTCGCGGGCGGCGGCGAGAAGTACACCGCCCGCCATCGCGCGCGCGGCAAGCTGCTCGCCCGGGAGCGGATCGAGCTGCTGCTCGACCCCGACACGCCGTTCCTGGAACTCTCCCCGCTCGCCGCCTGGGGCAGCGAGTACCCCGTCGGCGCCTCCATGGTCACCGGTGTCGGTGTGGTCGAGGGCGTCGAGTGTGTGATCACCGCGAACGACCCGACCGTACGCGGGGGTTCGTCCAATCCATGGACCCTGCGCAAGGCCCTGCGGGCCAACGGGATCGCGTACGCCAACCGTCTCCCGCTCATCAGCCTGGTCGAGTCGGGAGGCGCCGATCTCTCCTCCCAGAAGGAGATCTTCATCCCCGGCGGGGCGCTCTTCCGCGATCTCACCCGGCTCTCCGCCGCCGGAATCCCCACCGTCGCCGTCGTGTTCGGCAACTCGACGGCGGGAGGCGCGTACGTCCCCGGGATGTCCGACCACACCGTCGTGATCGAGGGACGGTCGAAGGTCTTCCTCGGCGGGCCGCCGCTGGTGAGGATGGCCACCGGCGAGGAGAGCGACGACGAGCCCCTGGGCGGCGCCGCGATGCACGCCCGTACGTCGGGGCTCGCGGACCACTACGCGCGGGACGAACCCGACGCACTCCGGCAGGCCCGGCGCATCGTCGCCCGCCTCAACTGGCGCAAGGCGCACGTCGATCCGGCCCTCGCGGCGCCGGTCGAGCCGCCGGTGCACGACGAGGACGAACTCCTCGGGATCGTTCCCGGCGATCTGAGGACCCCCTTCGATCCGCACGAGGTCGTCGCCCGGATCGTGGACGGTTCCGACTTCGACGCGTTCAAGCCGCTGTACGGGCCCAGCCTGGTGACGGGCTGGGCCCGGCTGCACGGCTTCCCGGTCGGGATCCTCGCCAACGCGCAAGGTGTGCTGTTCTCCGCCGAGTCACAGAAGGCCGCGCAGTTCATCCAGCTCGCCAACCAGCGCGACATCCCGCTCGTCTTCCTCCACAACACCACCGGCTACATGGTCGGCAAGGAGTACGAGCAGGGCGGCATCATCAAGCACGGCGCGATGATGATCAACGCGGTGGCGAACTCGAAGGTCCCGCACCTCTCGGTCCTGATGGGCGCGTCGTACGGCGCCGGCCACTACGGCATGTGCGGCCGGGCCTACGATCCGCGCTTCCTCTTCGCCTGGCCCAGCGCCAAGTCCGCCGTCATGGGCCCGCAGCAGCTCGCGGGCGTCCTGTCGATCGTGGCCCGCGCCTCGGCCGAGGCGAAGGGGCAGGTGTACGACGAGGAGGGCGACGCGGCGCTGCGCGCGGTGGTGGAGCGGCAGATCGAGTCCGAGTCGCTGCCCGCGTTCCTGTCGGGGCGGCTGTACGACGACGGGGTCATCGATCCGCGCGACACCCGCACCGTTCTCGGCCTGTGCCTGTCCGCCGTGCACAGCGCCCAGGTCGAAGGTGTGCGCGGCGGGTTCGGCGTCTTCCGGATGTGAGGGGCCATGAGCCCTGTGAGCCCCTGTGAGGTCCCAGATGATCGAGTCGCTGCTCGTCGCCAACCGGGGCGAGATCGCCTGCCGTGTCGTCCGCACCTGCCGTGAGCTGGGGATCGCGACGGTCGCCGTGTACGCGGACCCCGACGCGGACGCGCTGCACGTACGGGACGCCGACACGGCCGTACGGCTGCCGGGGACCGCGCCCGCCGACACCTATCTGCGCGGCGACCTGATCGTGGCGGCGGCGCGTGCGGCGG
This sequence comes from Streptomyces sp. NPDC096310, assembly GCF_044763125.1. Taxonomy (NCBI): domain Bacteria; kingdom Bacillati; phylum Actinomycetota; class Actinomycetes; order Kitasatosporales; family Streptomycetaceae; genus Streptomyces; species Streptomyces sp. NPDC096310. The sequence goes on from NZ_JBIWFO010000023.1 coordinate 13,295, forward strand.
GCGCCGACGCCGTCCATCCGGGGTACGGATTCCTCTCCGAGAGCGCGGAGTTCGCCCGTGCGGTCCTCGACGCCGGGCTGGTGTGGGTCGGGCCGCCGCCGGAGGCGATCGCGGCGATGGCGTCGAAGACCCGGGCCAAGAAGCTGATGGCGGCGGCCGGTGTACCGCTGCTCGCGCCCGTCGACCCGGCCGCCGCCACCGGGGCCGAGCTGCCGCTGCTGCTGAAAGCGGCGGCGGGCGGCGGCGGGCGCGGGATGCGCATCGTCCGCGAACTCGCGGTTCTGGAACAGCGGTTGGCGGAGGCAGCGGCGGAGGCGCGGGCCGCGTTCGGCGACGGCGAGGTCTTCGCCGAGCCGTATGTGACGGGCGCCCGCCATGTGGAGGTGCAGGTGCTCGCCGACGCGCACGGCACGGTCTGGGCGCTCGGCACCCGCGACTGCTCGCTCCAGCGCCGCCACCAGAAGGTGATCGAGGAGTGCCCGGCGCCCGCGCTGCCCGACGCGCTCCGTACGGAACTCGCCGGGGCGGCCGTCGCCGCCGCCCGCGCGGTCGGCTACCGGGGCGCCGGCACGGTCGAGTTCCTGGTCGCGGACGACGGCCGCCCCTACTTCCTGGAGATGAACACCCGCCTCCAGGTCGAACACCCCGTCACGGAGGAGGTGTTCGGCCTGGACCTGGTCGCCCTGCAACTCTCCGTCGCCGAGGGCGCGGCACTCCCCGCACGGCCCCCGGCCCCGCGCGGGCACGCGGTGGAGGCGCGGCTCTGCGCGGAGGACCCGGCGGACGGCTGGGCCCCGCGCACCGGCCGGCTGCACGCGCTGGAGGTGCCGGGGGCCGCGACCGGGAACGCCGCCCGAGACGAGGATGCCGCCGCGCCCCGGCTGCGGCTGGACACCGGATACACCGGGGGCGACACCATCGGCGTCCACTACGACCCGCTCCTCGCCAAGGTCATCGCCTGGGCGCCCACCCGGGAGGCCGCGCTGCGCCGCCTGCGTGCCGCGCTGCGCGGGGCCAGGGTGCACGGCCCCGTCACCAACAGGGACCTGCTCGTACGGACGCTGGGCCATCCGGACATCGTCGCCGCGCGCCTCGACACCGGCTTCTACGACCGCCACCTGGCCGCCCTGACCACCCCGGAACCCGGCCCCGGCGCCCGGCACGCCGCCGTCGCCGCCGCGCTCGCCGACGCCGCGTCCCGCTACCTGTGCGACGGGGTCCCGGCCCGGCTCGGCGGCTGGCGGAACGTACCGTCGGCGCCGCAGAGCAAGACGTACGGCGCGCACGAGGTCCGCTACCGGGCGACCCGCGACGGCTTCATGGTCGAGGCGGCGGACGGCGAGGCCGCGGAGCCCTCCGGGAACGTACGGGTCGTCGCCGTCTCGCCCTCCCGCGTCAGCCTCGAAGTGGCCGGTGTCGTACGCCACTTCGACGTCGCCGTATACGGGGACGAGGTCCATGTCTCCACCGCCACCGGCGCGTACCGGCTGCTCGCCCGGCCCCGGTTCGCCGGTCCCGGGCGCCCCGCCGAGGCCGGATCGCTGCTCGCGCCCCTGCCCGGGACCGTCGTACGCGTCGCGGACGGGCTGGCCGAAGGCGCGCGGGTCAGCGCCGGTCAGCCGGTTGTCTGGCTGGAGGCCATGAAGATGGAGCACCGCGTCGTCGCGCCCGCCTCCGGCACGCTCACCGCACTCCACGCCGTCCCAGGCCGCCAGGTCGAGGTCGGCACCCTGCTCGCCGTCGTCACCGCCACCGACGCACCGGAGGAAGATCCCTCATGAGCGGCACCAGCGCCAGCGCCGGCACCGGGACCCGTACCGGCACCGGGACCCGTACCGGGACCGGCACCGGCACGATCCCGCCTTTTCTGACCGAGAACGAGGAGCACACCGCGCTGCGCGCCGCCGTCGCCGCCCTCGGCCGCCGCCACGGGCGCGACTACGACCGCGCGACCCTGTGGCGCGAGGCCGGCCGGCTCGGCTATCTCGGGGTGAACCTGCCCGAGGAGTACGGCGGCGGAGGCGCCGGTATCGCCGAACTGTCCCTGGTGCTGGAGGAGTTGGGTGCGGCCGGCTGCCCGCTTCTGCTGATGATCGTGTCGCCCGCCATCTGTGGCACGGTGATCGCCCGCTTCGGAACGGAGGCCCAGAAGCGGCAGTGGCTCCCCGGCCTCGCCGACGGCTCCCGCACCATGGCCTTCGGGATCACCGAGCCCGACGCCGGGTCCAACTCCCACCGGATCACCACCACCGCCCGCCAGGACGAGCAGGGCGACGGATGGATCCTGGGCGGCCGCAAGGTCTTTGTCTCCGGCGTCGACATCGCGGACGCCACGCTCATCGTCGGCCGGACCGAGGGCCGTACGGAGCAGGGCGCGACCGGCTCGCTCAAGCCCTGCCTCTTCATCGTCCCGCGCGACGCCGAAGGCTTTGTCCGTACCCCCATCGACATGGAACTCCATGCCGTGGAGAAGCAGTTCGAGCTGGTCCTCGACGACGTGAAGCTGCCCGCCGACGCGCTCGTCGGGGACGAGGACGCCGGGCTGCGCCAGCTCTTCGCCGGGCTCAACCCCGAACGCGTGATGACCGCCGCGTACGCGCTCGGCATGGCGCGGTACGCGCTCGACCGCGCCGTCGCCTACGCGAAGACCCGCCAGGTCTGGGCCGCGCCCATCGGCGCCCACCAGGCCGTCGCGCACCCCCTGGCCCAGTCCCATATCGAGATCGAACTCGCCGAGCTGATGCTGCGCAAGGCCGCCCACCTCTACGACGCGGGCGACGACACCGGCGCGGGCGAGGCCGCCAACATGGCCAAGTACGCGGCCGGGGAAGCCTGTGTGCGCGCCGTCGACCGGGCCGTGCACACCCTCGGCGGCAACGGTCTCACCCGCGAGTACGGTCTCGCCTCGCTCGTCACCGCCGCCCGCGTGGCCCGGATCGCGCCGGTGAGCCGCGAGATGATCCTGAATTACGTATCCCACCAGTCCCTGGGTCTCCCCAAGTCGTACTGAGACAGGCGATTCTGGCCGTCCTGGCGCGGCGTTCCGCACCCCGGTGCGGCGGCTCGCGCCGAACCCGTAGCGAAGGGGATCGCCATGGTGTTCAACGGAGTTGACGAGGCCCAGGAGGATCGCCGGGTCCGGGTGTTCCGCAGCGCGTACGCGGCGGTCCCGGCCCTCGATCTGCCCATCCACGAGGCCGTGCTCGGCCGCGCCGCCCGGTACGGCGACACCGTCGCCCTCATCGACGGGACGACCGGCGTTCCCACCACCTACGCCCAACTCGACTCCGCGCACCGGAGGATCGCCGCCGCGTTCGCCGACGCGGGGGTGCGCAAGGGCGATGTCCTCGCCCTGTACAGCCCCAACACCGTCGCGTATCCGGCGGTGTTCTACGCCGCGACCCGCGCCGGGGCCTCCGTCACCACCGCCCACCCTCTCGCCACCCCGGAAGAACTCGCCTCCCAGCTCCGCGACTCGGCCGCCCGCTGGGTCGTCACCGTCTCGGCGCTGCTCGAAGTGGCGCGCAGAGCGGCCGAGCTGGTCGGCGGGATCGAGGAGATCTTCGTCTGCGACCGGGCGCGCGGGCACCGCTCGGTCCTCGACCTGGCACGGTCGGCCGCGCCCGTACCGGAGATCGCGATCGACCCCGGTGAGGACGTCGCCGCGCTCCCGTACTCCTCGGGCACCACCGGCGTCCCCAAAGGCGTGATGCTCACCCACCGTTCGATGGCCACCAACCTGGCGCAGCTCGAACCCGTCCTGGGGATGGGCCCCGGCGACCGGATCCTCGCCGTACTGCCCTTCTTCCACATTTACGGTCTGACCGCTCTGATGAACGCGCCCCTGCGGCACGGCGCGACCGTCGTCGTCCTGCCCCGCTTCGACCTCGACCAGTTCCTCGCGGCCATCGAGAAGTACCGCGTCAACGGCTTGTACGTGGCCCCGCCCATCGTGCTGGCCCTCGCCAAGCACCCGGCCGTCGCACGGTACGACCTCTCCTCGCTCGACTACGTCCTGAGCGCGGCGGCCCCGCTGTCCCCGTCGCTCGCCGCCGCCTGTTCGGCCCGGCTCGGCCTGCCGCCCGTACGGCAGGCGTACGGCCTGACGGAGCTGTCGCCCGGCACCCATGTCGTCCCGCTCACGGCCGAGCACCCGCCGCCCGGCACCGTCGGCACCCTGCTGCCCGGCACCGAGATGCGCCTCCTCGACCTGGCGGCCGGGGAGGAGGGGGCGGAGCGCGACGCCGCCCCCGGCGCCGAGGGCGAGATCCTGCTGCGCGGTCCGCAGGTCATGAAGGGCTACCTGGGCCGCCCCGACGCGACGGCCGCGATGATCGACCCGGCGGGCTGGGTGCACACCGGCGACGTCGGACGGGTGGACGCTCGGGGGTGGCTCTTCGTCGTCGACCGGGTGAAGGAACTCATCAAGTACAAGGGATTCCAGGTCGCGCCCGCCGAGCTGGAGGCCCTGCTGCTCACCCACGACTCCATCGCGGACGCGGCGGTGATCGGGGTGTACGAGGACGACGGCAACGAGGTGCCCAAAGCCTTCGTCGTCCGCCGCTCCGGCGCCCAGGAGCTGACCGAGGCCGACGTCCTGGGATTCGTCGCCGACCGTGTCGCCCCGTACAAGAAGGTCCGCCAGGTCGAGTTCGTCGGGGGCGTGCCGCGTGCCGCGTCCGGCAAGATTCTCCGACGGGAACTGCGGGAGAGGGAAGTGCGGGAGCGCCAAGTGCGCGACCGCGAAAGGGAGAACACGTGACGCCGAACCTCACGCACACCAGCACCGCCTTCTGCTCGGGCGCCGACGATCTGCCGCATCAGACCGACGAAGGTGTACGGGACGCCTTCGACCGGTACGCGGAGAATCTGGTCCAGCGCTCCGCCACGCTCTTCATGACGGCGGAGGCACGCCAGGGCATCGCGGCGCTCCTCGAACGGCGGGACGCGGCATGAGTGCTCCAGGGCCATCGGGTGCACCGGAGGAGGCACCGGGGGCAGGGTCACGGCAGGCGGAACGGCCGGAGGCGGGGCCGTTCGGGCCGAAGCAGGAGCGGGGCCGCGCCACCCGGCGGCGGCTGCTGGAGGCCGCCGTGGACTGCCTCGCCGCCCACGGGTGGGCGGGCTCCACGGTCTCCGTCGTCGCCGAGCGGGCCGGCGTCTCGCGCGGCGCGGCGCAGCACCACTTCCCGACCCGGGAGGACCTGTTCACGGCCGCCGTGGAGCATGTCGCGGAGGAACGGTCCGCCGCGCTGCGCGCCCTGGTCCCGGCGGGCCCGGGGCACCGGCGCGCGGCGGTGGAGGGCATCGTCGACCTCTGCACGGGGCCGCTCTTCCGGGCCGCCCTCCACCTGTGGGTCGCGGCCTCGGACGAGGAGCGGCTACGGCCCCGGGTCACCGAGCTGGAGGCCCGGATCGGCCGGGAGACGCACCGGATCGCCGTGGAGTTGCTGGGCGCGGACGAGTCCGTGCCGGGCGTACGGGAGACGGTGCAGGGGCTGCTGGACATGGCGCGCGGGCTGGGGCTCGCGACGCTGCTGACCGACGACCGGCGGCGCCGCGAGCGGGTCGTCGCCGAGTGGGCGCGGATCCTGGACACGACGCTGGGCTGAGCGGCGTTCTCGGACGGTCGCGGGCTCTCGGACGGTCGCGGTTTTACGGACGACCCTGGCCTCTGGGGCGATCGCGGCCTCTCGGACGACCTCGGGCTCTCGGACGACCCCGGGCTCTCAGACGACCCCGGCGATGCCGTCGAACCCGTCGATCTCCCGGGGGCTCCGCGGCCCCGGCCCCACATACCGCGCCGAAGGACGCACCAGCCGCCCCGTCCGCTTCTGCTCCAGGATGTGCGCGGACCAGCCGGCGGTCCTGGCGCAGGTGAACATCGATGTGAACATGTGTGCGGGGACCTCCGCGAAGTCCAGCACGATCGCCGCCCAGAACTCCACGTTCGTCGCCAGCACCCGGTCGGGCCTGCGTGCGTGCAGCTCCTCCAGCGCGGCCTTCTCCAGCGCCTCCGCCACCTCGAACCGCGGCGCCGCCAGCTCCCGCGCGGTACGCCGCAGCACCCGGGCCCGCGGGTCCTCGGCCCGGTACACGCGGTGGCCGAAACCCATCAGCCGCTCGCCCCGGTCGAGCGCCTGCCTGACGTACGCCGTCGCGTCGCCGGTGCGCTCGATCTCCTCGATCATGCCGAGGACCCGCGAGGGCGCGCCCCCGTGCAGCGGCCCGGACATCGCGCCGACGGCGCCCGAGAGCGCGGCGGCGACATCGGCCCCGGTGGAGGCGATGACGCGGGCGGTGAAGGTGGAGGCGTTCATGCCGTGCTCGGCGGCTGAGGTCCAGTAGGCGTCGACGGCCTTGACATGCCGGGGGTCCGGCTCGCCGCGCCAGCGGATCATGAAGCGCTCCACGACCGAGTGCGCCTTGTCGATCTCGCGCTGCGGGACCATCGGCCGCCCCTGGCCGCGCGCCGACTGGGCGACGTAGGAGAGGGCCATCACGGCGGCGCGCGCCAGGTTGTCCCGGGCCGTGCGCTCGTCGATGTCCAGGAGCGGCTTCAGCCCCCAGACGGGCGCGAGCATCGCCAGCGCGGACTGGACATCGACACGGATGTCACCGGAGTGGACCGGGATCGGGAAGGGCTCGGCGGGCGGCAGGCCGGGGTCGAACGCCCCGTCGACCAGCAGGCCCCAGACGTTGCCGAAGGACACCTGCCCGACCAGGTCCTCGATGTCGACGCCCCGGTAACGCAGGGAGCCGCCCTCCTTGTCCGGTTCGGCGATCTCCGTCTCGAACGCGACGACGCCTTCGAGTCCGGGGACGAAGGAGGTGTCGAAGTCGGGCATCGGGCGGCTCCTCGCGTGGTGTGCGGCGTGATGTGTGGGACGCGGCGTGACGTGTGGGATACGGAGTGACGTGTGGGCCGGGGCAGGGTCCACGGGGTGTGGGCGACCCGGCCTGACCCAGATTTTGGCGGGTTTCGCCGGTACGGACAGACGGGGCGACGCGTGATAACCGGCACACTGCCAGATTTTGTCCCCCGAGGATTGGCGGTCCTCCGTGCGGGGCAAACTCGGCCCTGCGGCAGGATGATCCCGTGCCTCACGAGACCCCGGAATCCTCCGCCGCTTCCGCAGATCCCGCAGATCCCGCCACGATGCGTGAGCAGTACCGCACCACTCCGCTGCTGGACAAGGACCTCGCCACCACGCCCATGGACCAGTTCGCCCGCTGGTTCGAGGAGGCCGCGGCCTGCGGCTTCCCCGAGCCGAACGCGATGGTGGTCTCCACGGCGACCCCCGAGGGCCGCCCGTCCTCCCGTACGGTGCTGCTGAAGGCCTACGACGACCGCGGCTTCGTCTTCTTCACGAACTACACCTCGCGCAAGGGCCGGGAGATCGCCGCCAACCGCCAGGTCGCGCTGCTCTTCCCCTGGCACCGGCTGGCCCGCCAGATCGTCGTCACGGGCACGGCGGCCCGCACCGGCCGCGACGAGACGGCCGCGTACTTCCGCACCCGCCCGCACGGCTCCCAGCTCGGCGCCTGGGCCAGCGACCAGTCCACCCCGATCGGCTCCCGCGAGGACCTGATCCAGCGGTACGAGGCCCTGGCGGACCGCTATCCGGAGGGCGAGCAGGTCCCCGTACCGCCGCACTGGGGCGGCTACCGGGTCAGGCCGGAGACGGTCGAGTTCTGGCAGGGCCACGAGAACCGGCTCCACGACCGGCTGCGCTACGTCCACGGCGAGGGCCCGGACGGACGGCCCGGCTGGCGGGTGGAACGGCTCTGCCCGTAGCAGCGCCGTAGCGCCACCGGGGGAGGAGGCTGACAACAGCAGAACCCCGCAGGCTCGGGTTCCTCCGAGGAGGAGCCGGCCGGACGTACCGGCGAGCCTGCGGGGCGGTGACTGCTGTGGATTGGGCCGGCGGGTTCACCGGCTCCGCACTGAGTGCGACGTCGGGCTGTCAGCCCGCAGCCACCTCACGAGTCCGGAAAGAAATCACTTCCGAATCACCTCCTTTCGGTGTGCTCCACACTCTAGGAAGCGGACCGCCCTCGCTCAACCCAATTAAACGGATCATTTTCGTGCCCGCCGGCGGAGACGATTTCGGGGAACGACGTGTGAGGTGGGCCACTATCGAGTTGAATGATCGTAGGTGCGGCAGCAGAGTCGGCAGCACACGCGGAGACGTCCCGCAGGGGGTACCAGCATGAGTGCTTCTCGGAGTGAGACCACCAGTGCTCCCGGGCCCGACGAGCCGGAGTCCGATTCCGGGTCGGACACCGGCCCCGGAGCCGGGGGCACGGCCGCCCCGGGCCGGGACGGGCCGGGGTCAGATCTGCTCGCGGCGCTGCTCGACGGGATGGACGCGGCGCTCTGCGCCTTCGACGCGGACGGCGTGATCACGCACTGGAACCGCGAGGCGGAGCGGATACTCGGCTGGTCCGCAGAGGAGGCCGTCGGCCGGCACGGCTTCGCCGGGTGGGCCGTACGGACCGCCGACGCGGACGAGGTCCAGGCGCGGCTGATGGCCGTGATGGACGGCCCCGACCGGCAGGTGGACGAGTTCGCGCTGCTGCGCAAGGACGGCGGCCGGGTCCTGATCCGTACGCAGTCGTCCGGGATGCGGGGCGCGGACGGCAAGCCCGCCGGGGTGTACAGCGCTTTCAGCGAGGTCCACGACCAGATCGACCTCGAACGGTCCATCGCGCTCAGCGAGGCGCTTTTCGAGGACGCGTCCTGGGGCGTCGTCCTCGTCGACGTCGATCTGCGGCCCACCGTCGTCAATGTCCACGCCGCGCGGCTGCTCGGCTCGGGGCGCGCCTCCGTACTGGGACGGCCGCTGGGCGAGCTGATCACCCAGGGCGTCGAGGAGCTGGAATCCGCGCTCCACCATGTGCTGTCGGAGGGCGCGCCGTCCGCCGTCACCGAACTGTGGATGACGGTCCGCACGCCGGACGGCGAGCGGCGGCGCTGCTGGCGGTGCGGTTTCCTGCGGCTGGCGTCGCCGCTTGCGGAGGAGCCGGTTCCGCTGGGTGTGGGCTGGATGTTCCAGGACGTGACGGGCCAGAAACTGGCGGTGCAGGAGGCGGACCGGCTGCGGTTCCGCGGCAACCAGCTCCACCGCGCGGGCCGGGCGGCGGCCGAGTGCGAGGACCCTATGGAGGCGGCGACGGTCTATCTGGACTTCGCGCTGGCGGGCTTCGCCGACCACGCCCTGATCGATCTGGTCGCGGAGGGCCGAGGTCCCGGAGGACTCGCCTCCGGTCCGTCCGGTCCCGTACGCCTGGTCCGTACGGTCGCGACACCGGCCGGCGGCGCGTCGGGGCCGAGCGCGCGGACCGGGCCGGGGGCCATACCGGTGCGGTACGCGGCCGGGCACCCGGCGCTCCAGGCCATCGACCGGGCGGGCTCGGTCCGGGCGAGCGCCCCGACCGGCGCGAACGGCGCCAACGGTGGCGGCGACGCCAAGGGCTCCCCGGCCCCGAAGCCGGTGCCCGCGCCCGTGTGGGCGTCGTCCCGGCAGTGGCCGGAGGACTCCGTCCACGCCCTGTGCACGGTGCTGCGCAGCCGCGGCAGGTCGCTGGGCGTGGTGACCTTCCTCAGGGGCGCGAGCCGCACCGAGTTCGAACGGCCCGACGCCGTGTACGCGGAGGATGTGACCGTACGGATAGCCGCCTGCCTGGACCTCGCGGCCCTGACGAGCACGAACACGGACGGCGGCTGAACGGACCGCGGGTGAACGACACGTACGGGTACGACACGTACGGGTACGACACGTACGGGTACGACACGTACGGGTACGACACGTACGGGTACGACACGTACGGCGCCGGACAGGGTGAGTCGTCCGGCGCCGTACCTCAGGAAGTGCCCGCGCTGTTCTCCGCCGCCACCGGGGGCAGCATCCTGACCGGCTCGGTCTCCGCGTCGTTGTGCCGCAGTGCCCAGTTCTCCAGGGAGATACGGCACGCGTGGTCGACATGGCGCAGACCCGACAGGTCCAGCTCGATCGGCTGGTCCTTCGGCAGGGCTTCGAGCTGCTCCATGATCCGGGGCAGCCGCAGGAACGTCGCGTTCCCCGTCACGGAGACCACCAGCCGGCCGCCGGTCAGCTCCCGTACGTCGACGTTGAGGTGCGAGATCTCCCAGGCCGTCTTGACCACCGCGAGCAGCAGACCGAGCAGCACCCCCTCGAAGAGGTTGGTGACCAGCACCGCGACCGCCGTCACGGCCAGGATCACGGCCTCGCCGCGGTGCTCCCGCCACAGCGGGGCCAGGTCCTTCACGGGCATGAGCTTGCACCCCGCGTGGACCAGGACGCCCGCGAGCGCCGCCAGCGGGATCACGCCGATCGCCGCGGGCAGCAGCGCCGCGAAGAGCAGCAGCCACACGCCGTGCAGGATCCGGGAGAGCGAGGTGCGCGCCCCCGCCTGGACGTTGGCGGCGCTGCGCACGATGACCGCGGTCATGGGCAGCGCGCCGAGCGCGCCGCAGAGCGTGTTGCCGACGCCCTGGGCCATCAGCTCCTTGTTGTAGTCGGTGCGCGGTCCGTCGTGCATACGGTCGATCGCCGCGGCGCTGAACAGGCTCTCCGCAGAGGCGATCAGGGTGAAGGCGAGCACGGTGCCGAGTACGGCGACGCCCCCGAGCTGGCTGAAGTCGCCGAGGCCGGGCGGGCTGACGGACTCCAGCAGGCCCTTCACCTCGACCTTGGCGATCGACAGGTCGAGCAGCAGCGTCACGCCGGTGGCGAGCGCCACGGCGGCCAGCGGTCCCGGCACCACGCGGACCTTCGCGGGGAGCTTGGGCCACAGGACGAGGACGGCGACCGTACCGGCACCGATCAGGAACGCGGTGAGCGCCGTACCGTTCGAGAAGATCTCGCCGACCAGCCCGGGCAGGCCGGTGAGCTTGGGGATGCCGCCGGACGGCTGGGCGGTGTCGGCCATCGCGTACACCTGGCCCAGGACCAGCACCAGGCCGATGCCGGCCAGCATGCCCTGCACCACGGCGACGGAGATGGCCCGGAACCAGCGGCCGAGGCCGAAGGCTCCGAGCGCGAGCTGGAGCAGCCCGGAGACGAGGACGATGGCGCCGAGCGCGCCCAGACCGAAGTCCTGGACGGCTTCGTACACGAGGACGGTGAGTCCGGCCGCGGGGCCGCTCACCTGGAGCGAGCTGCCGGGCAGGAAGCCCACGACGATACCGCCGACGATGCCGGTGACCAGGCCGAGTTCGGCGGGCACCCCGGAGGCGACGGCGACGCCCACACAGAGGGGCAGGGCGACGAGGAAGACGACGAGTGACGCGAGGATGTCGCGCCTGAGAACCTGGCGGTCCTTCAAGAGGGTGAGCATGAGGGTGTCCTAGCTGTGAGACGGGGGCGTACGACACGGTGTGGGCCATGGCCGACGGCCTCAGCCACGGCCGGTTGCCGTGGCTGAGGTCGTGGCCGAGGCCGTGCTCACAGCGGTCTGAAGTCCCCGTCCAGCTCGGGCCGGTGGCTGCTCACAGCACCGGTGTCCACTTCGTAGTACCAGGCGTGCAGCGAGAGTTGCCCGTCGGCGAGCCGCTCCCGTACGGCGGGGTAGCCGCGCAGGGTGTCGAGCTGCGCCGCGGCGTGCTGCCGCACGGCGTGGGCCAGTTCCCGCGCGGAGGGCTGCCCGGTCGCACAGTTGTCCAGCCAGCCGCGCACGGCGGGGACGGCGGACAGGTCGTCGCCCCGCACCATGGCGCCCACGGCGCCGCAGTGCGAATGTCCGCAGACGACGATGTCGCGGACGTTGAGCACGCGCAGCGCGTACTCGATGGTGGCGGTCTCCCCGCCGGGCCGCTGTTCGTCGTACGAGGGGACGATGTTGCCCGCCGTACGCAGTTCGAACAGCTCGCCCGGACGGGCGCCGGTGATGAGGGAGGGGATGACTCGGGAGTCCGAACAGGTGATGAAGAGGGCCTGTGGCGCCTGCCCCGCGGCGAGTTCTCGGAACTCGTCGGGGCGTTCGGCCACCTGCACGGAGAACGTGCGGGCGTGGTCGATGAGTGACTTCATGATGGCCTGCCTCCTGCACCCCCGGTCTTGCCGGGGCGCGGTGTGGTCGGGTCAGTGGGGGGTGAAACGAAATATGTGAGCGAGATAAGGGCCGGCCGGTCAGGCGGCGTGGATCCCGCGTCTGAGGGGGAGCGTGTGACTCGGTCGGAATCTCAACTCTCGCCCTTTCCTTCGTACGGATACGTGGTGACGCAGATGCGCGCATACACGGATACGCGGACGCCCCGGTGCCGAACTCAATGATGCAGCACCGCGACCTCCACTACTTTGCCTGAACATTACCTCCAGATGAAAGCTCAAAATTCCGCCAAGTGTTCCTTTCGTGACGCAAAGTGGCGGTTCTGGAGCGTGTGTGCGAGTGAAGTTCACACGGGCGGTTCCCGCAGGCCCCGGTATTCGCCCGGGGCCCCGTAGGTATCCGATCAGGTGCGCGAATGGGCGTTGCATTGGTGATGCACGGACGCCCGGGCGCGTCCCGGTGAATGTTTCCGGGACGTGTCGTGGCCGGAGGGCGGTGGGGGGAGCGGCGAAGTGACCGGCGAAGGATGGAGGTGGAACGTCAGTGGCGGTAGAAGATCCGGTCCCGGTTCTCGGTCATCACGCGGCCGTTCCACTCGGTGCCGCCGTCGACGTTGCCCGAGCGCAGCAGCGGCGGCTCGATGCCCCGCGCGGCCAGCTCCCCTGCGCCCGCGGCCATCATCGCCTGCATCAGGGCGCTGGTGACGACCGTGGAGGCGGGCGCGAACGGCGCCTCGACGCCGGGCGCCGTCAGCTCCGCGTCGCCCACCGCGATCCCGCTGTCGAGAACGATGTCGCAGTGGTCCTTGAGGAACGTCCCCGTACGGTGCCGCGAGCGGGTCTGCGTCGCGTACGCCACGGAGGTCACCCCGATCACCGTCAGCCCCAGGGCCCGCGCGTTCATGGCCATCTCGACGGGCAGCGCGTTCCGCCCGGAGAGGGAGACGATCACCAGCAGGTCCCCGGCGGCGGCGGGGCTGGAGTCCAGCACTGCGCCCGCCAGGCCCTCGACCCGCTCCAGCGCGGAGCCCAGAGGGGCGGGCATGACGTCGACGCCGACGACCCCGGGGACGGTGAGCAGGTTCATGGTGGCGAAGCCGCCCGCCCGGTAGACGACGTCCTGCGCGGCGAGCGAGGAGTGCCCGGCGCCGAAGGCGAAGAGCCGGCCCCCGGCGGCGACGGTGTCGGCGACCGCGGTGCCCGCGACGGCGATCGGCCCGGCCTGTTCCTCGCGCGCCCGCCGGAGCAGTCCGATCGCCGCGTCGAAGAACTGATCGGCAGGCTTGCTCTCGCTTGTCGCGCTCATCGAGGAGGCCCTTCCAGAAGTGAGGGTCCGGGCGGGTTCCCGGGAGGGGAATGTCCAGGGGAATGTCTGTGCCGCGGATCACGTTGAGGTCTGGACCATTGCTCTGTCAATAGCGCAGTGCGCACCGCTGTCCGCCTGGGAGGGGCCCGGGTCCGCCCGGTCCTCCCGGCCGGTCTCCCCGCGGCCCTCGCGCGGCCTTCGAGCGACTGCCGCAAGGACTGTGCTCTCCTGCGAGGCACGCTTGTCGGTGGCATGCGTCAGAATTGAGTCAGGGCCAGCGCACGATTTATTCGAGGGGCACGAATGTCCGGACTGATCGACACGACGGAGATGTATCTCCGCACCATCCTTGAGCTGGAAGAGGAAGGTGTGGTCCCGATGCGCGCCCGGATCGCGGAGCGGCTCGATCAGAGCGGCCCGACGGTCAGCCAGACCGTGGCGCGCATGGAGCGCGACGGCCTGGTGCAGGTCGCGGGCGACCGGCATCTGGAGCTGACGGAAGAGGGGCGCAGGCTGGCGACGCGCGTCATGCGCAAGCACCGGCTGGCGGAATGCCTCCTGGTCGATGTGATCGGCCTGGAGTGGGAGCAGGTGCACGCGGAGGCGTGCCGCTGGGAGCATGTGATGAGCGAGGCGGTGGAGCGCCGGGTGCTCGAACTGCTGCGCCACCCGACGGAGTCGCCGTACGGGAACCCGATCCCCGGGCTGGAGGAGCTGGGGGAGAAGGCCGAGGCCGACCCGTTCCTCGACGCGGGGATGGTGAGCCTGGCGGAGCTGGATCCCGGCGCCGAGGGCAAGACCGTCGTCGTACGCCGGATCGGCGAGCCGATCCAGACGGACGCCCAGCTCATGTACACCCTGCGGCGCGCGGGCGTGCAGCCGGGCTCTGTGGTGAGTGTGACGGAGTCGCCGGGTGGGGTACTGGTAGGGAGCAGTGGCGAGGCGGCGGAGCTGCAGTCCGAGGTGGCGTCGCACGTCTTCGTCGCCAAGCGCTGAGACCGGAGGACCCGGTCGCGGCGGGTGGGACCGCGGGCCGGGAAACGGCCGGTGAGGGCGCCGGAGGGCGCCCGGGGGTGACGCGGCGGACGGGGGGAACGTCCGCGGCGACGGGGGAGGGGGCGGCTGATGCGTGGCGTGATCTGCTCGTACGACGGCGTGGGCCGGTGGCCGCGCGCGCTCGCGGAGGGTGCGCGCCCACCGGGCTCCGGCGCCTCGCGGCACCGGAGCCCGGCCGCCCCCACGCCGACCCGGAGCCCCGAGCTCCCAGGGTCGTCCCCGGCGGACCCTCATCCCCGAGCGGCCCGCCTCCCGGAGAAGATCTCCCCTGAGGGTCGTCCGGCAATCCTGCTGCGTGGTCACTCGAAAGAGCGGTGTTGCACACGAGAGCCGCGTGTTCGAATAAAGGTTCGATAGCCTGGCGGGGTGAGGAGCTGGACCGGTCGGTCCGGGATCCGAATCCCGTGTTCGTGAGCGAGTCGGTGGGACCGAAGGGGGTGCCGGGACGCATGGTGCGGCGTATCGATGTGACCGGAGCGGACGGTGTACGTCTCGCTGCCTGGGAGTTCGCCGACCCGCCCGGGGCCGGGGCGCACGCTCCGGCGGACGGCCCCGGGGTTGTACTGCTGCACGGCCTGATGGGCCGCGCCTCGCACTGGGACGCCACGGCGCGCTGGCTCGCGGCCCGGCACCGGGTGGTCGCCTTCGACCAGCGGGGCCACGGCCACAGCGAGAAGCCACCGGAGGGCCCCTTCACGCGCGAGGCGTACGTGGGCGACGCGGAGACGGTGATCGAACGGCTGGGGCTCGCGCCCGTCACCCTCATAGGCCACTCGATGGGCGCGCTCACGGCCTGGCAGTTGGCCGCCAGACGCCCCGACCTCGTCCGGGCACTGGTCATATGCGACATGCGGGCCTCGGCGCTGGGCGCGGCGTCGCAGCGGGAGTGGGGCGACTGGTTCCGGTCCTGGCCGGTGCCGTTCGCGTCGCTCGCGGACGTACGGAAGTGGTTCGGCGAGGAGGACCCCTGGCTGGAGCGCCCCACGCCGGCCCGCGGCGAGTTCTTCGCGGAGGTCATGACCGAACGCCCGGACGGCTGGCGCCCCGTCTTCTCACGCCGCCACATGATGACGGCCCGCGACACCTGGGTCCACGACGCGCACTGGGACGAGCTGGCCCAGGTCCAGTGCCCCACGCTGGTCGTCAGAGGACTGGACGGCGAACTGGGCAGGGCCGAGGCCCAGGAAATGGTCCGGGTCCTCCCGAGAGGCCGGTACGCGGAGGTGCTGGACGCGGGCCATCTCGTCCACTACGACCGGCCGGAGGCCTGGCGGGCGGCGATCGAACCGTTCCTGGAGGGCGTGCTGACGGGGAGCGGGTGACCGGGGAGCCCGTACAGGCTGGGCGGTGAGGGGAAACGGGGGGTCAGGGCACGCTTGGGCGAGGGCCTGTCGGCCCTGCGCCGCCCGCGTGGTCACCGGTGGCTCCCGGGCCGACCGGTGGGATGACCGGGCCCTGCGTCAGCGCGGCGGCGGCCTTCGCGAGAGTGACGTTGCCGTGGGGCAGTGCGGAGACCCGACCGGGCCCCCCGCTGGTTCACGTCCTCCTACAGCAACAACGGCGGTAATCGCGTCGAGGTCGCCGCGAACCTCCTCGCCTCTCGCGGCGTCGTTCCCGTCCGTGACTCCAAGGACCCGAGCAGCCCGGTGCTGGACTTCCCCGCCGACGCGTTCTCCTCGTTCGTCACGGCGTCAAGGCCGGGCGGTTCGGCACCGTCTGACCGCCCGGCACGCCCGCCCCTCACCCCTTGCTGACCGCCGTCAGGATCTCCGGGAGGCGCCTCGCCGTCTGCGGGGCCGCCAGCCGCAGGCCGCCGAGGGCGATCAGCGCGCCGTACGCCGTGCCCACCGGGAGCAGTAGCCAGGTCCGGTCTCCGAGGTTCGCGACGTGCAGCCAGATCGTCAGGGCGAGTACCGGGGCGCAGAGCAGTGCCGCGCCGAGCATGCCGCCGAAGATGGAGATCCAGGCGAGCCCCGCCTGGCCCGGGGCGACGTTCTTGTAGCCGCTGTCCTGGGGGATGGAGTACGGGAAGCGCGCCGAGGCCAGCGCGCCCGTCGCCAGCATCGCGCCGAGCAGCGCGAAGGAGAGGCCGAGCGCCTCCGGCAGTGCGGCCCAGTCGCCCAGTACGGCCGCCGTGGCGACGGTGACCAGCGCCGCGTACGGCAGCGTGACCACCAGCAGGGCCAGCGCCCGCGCCCGCAGCTCCAGATAGGCGTCGCGTGTCGAGGAGATCGTCAGCGCGACCATCCAGAACGCCGAGGTGTCCTGGCCGAACTGGTTGTACATCTGGATGCCGAGCATGCCGGCCGCGAAGCACGCGAAGTAGATCGTGCCCTGGCCCTGGAGCGCGTTGAACAGCGGCACGATCAGGCCGATCGCCAGCGAGGTCGCCCAAGCCGCCTTCGTCTTCGGGTCGCGCCACACGTACCGCAGACCGCGCTTCATCACCGTCGCCGTACGCCCCTCGGGGAACACCGCCGTCAGCAGCCGTCCGGGCCCCCGGCCGGCCGCCGCGCCGGTGCGCGCCCGGCCCGGCTGCCCGGCGTCCAGCGTCGAACCGTCCGGGGCCGTCATCAGCCTCACCAGCGAGCCCTGCCACGCGTAGAGCAGACCCGCCAGCGCGCCCGCCGTCAGCAGCAGTTGCACCACGGCACGCCCGTACGCGCCCTCGCTCACCGAGCCGACCGCGCCGAGCGCCGCCGCGGGCGGCAGCCACCGTGCGACCCCCGTCACCGGGTCGAGCGCCGCGAGGCCGCCCGCGTCGCCCAGCCGCTGCGCGGCGAAGTTGACGACCTGGACGCCGACGGCGATCACCAGCCCGCTCAGCACGGCCAGGTCGCGGCCCTTGCGCGAGGTCAGCAGCCGGATGTTGGCCGCCGCGACCGCGCGCGCGAGCGCCACGCACACCAGCAGCGCCAGCGGTACGGCGAGGACCGCGACGGCCACCGCGCCCGCGCCGTGCGCCGTCGCGATCGCCGAGCCGGTCAGCACGGAGAGCGTGAACAGCGGCCCGATCCCCACCAGCGACGTCACCAGCAGCGCCCGCACCAGCGGCCGCGGCCGCAACGGCAGCATCACCAGCCGCGTCGGGTCCAGCGTCTCGTCACCGCTCGGGAAGAACAGCGGCATCACCGCCCAGCCCAGCGCCAGTACGGCGGTCAGCAGCACCACGACCGTCCCCACATGGGCGGTGGAGCGCAGCAGCACCAGACCGAGCACCTGCGCCGCCGTGACCAGCAGCACGAGGACCACGGTCGAGATGTACGCGGCGGTACGGCCCGACGACCGGCGCAGCCCGTTGCGCAGCAGGGACAGCTTGAGCCGGACGAAGACGGCGGTGAGCGAGGGCGCGGCCGGGGCGCCGGCCGCCGGGGTTCCGGCCGCCCCGCCGTCCGTCGTGGTCCCGGCCACCGTGCCGCTCATCGCGCACCGCCCAGCCAGTCGAGATGGTTCCCGCCGCCGCCCCGCCCCTGCGCGCCGACGAGTTCGAGGAAGGCGTTCTGGAGGGACGCCGCGTCGCCCCGTACCTCCGCGAGGGTGCCCTGCGCGCGGATCCGGCCCGCCGCCATCACCGCGACCCAGTCGCACAGCGACTCGACCAGCTCCATGACATGGCTGGAGAAGACGACGGTGGCCCCCGAGGCGGTGTAGCGCTCCAGCACGCCCCGGATCGTCTGCGCGGAGACCGGGTCGACCCCCTCGAACGGCTCGTCCAGGAAGAGGACCTGGGGGTTGTGCAGCAGCGCCGCCGCGAGCCCGATCTTCTTCCGCATCCCGGTCGAGTAGTCGACGACGAGCTTGTGCTGCGCGCCCGCCAGGTCGAGCACGTCGAGGAGCTGCGTCGCCCGCTTGTCCACCTCGGGCCCGGGTAGCCCCCGCAACCGCCCGGTGTAGCCGAGGAGTTCGCGCCCCGAGAGCCGTTCGAAGAGCCGCAGCCCCTCCGGCAGCACCCCGATCCGCGCCTTGACCTCCGCCGGGTCCCGCCAGACGTCGTGCCCGGCGACCACGACCCGGCCCTGGTCGGGACGGAGCAGGCCGGTGATCATGGAGAGGGTGGTGGTCTTGCCCGCGCCGTTCGGCCCGACCAGCCCGATGAACTGGCCCGCGGGCAGCTCCAGATCGATACCGGCGACGGCGATCTGCTCACCGAAGCGCTTCCACAGCCCCTCGACCCGCACGGCGGCCCCCGTGACCGCCCCCGCCTCTCGTGTTGTCCGGTCCGGCATGACGCACGACCTCCCCGTGTCCTGTCTGGTTCCCTGACATCCCTTTCCGGGAGTTTCCGGGAGTACGGGAACCACCCTACGTACGCGGTGCGCGCCTGGCCCCGCCGTGCCCGGACTACGCGTGCCCGGCCCGCCCGCGCCGCGTTCGTACCGCCGCCGCGTCCTGCCCGCACGCGTACGCCAGCGGGCTGATCAGCTCCGCCACGTCCGGCAGCCAGCGGTTGGCCGGGGTCGGCCCGCACACCCACTGCACCGCGCCCCTGCCGCCCACCCGGGTCGGCGGCGCCGCCACGTAGTGCCCCTCGCCGCGCGCCACCAGGTCGACCGCCTCCGGGTCCCAGCCCAGCTTCCGTACCAGGGCGTCCGCCTTCGCCGCCCCGCCCGTCAGCACGAAGAAGACCATCCGCCGGTCCGGGGTGCAGGCCACCGGGCCCAGCGTCAGCGACATCCGCTCCATCCTGGCCAGCGCCAGGAAGCCCGCCGACTCCGGTACGTCCAGTACGTCGAAGGCGCGTCCCGTCGGCAGCAGGACCGACGCCCCCGGCTGCTTCGACCACAGCCGGCGCACCGCGGCGGGGCTGCCCGTCGCCAGGGCCGCCCAGTCGGGGCCCGTGGCGTGCGCCCCGGGGGAGGGGCACTCCGTCCGCTCGCAGGAGCACCGCTCCCCGCCGGTCACCGGCACCAGCCGGGTGCCGGGGAACACCTCCCAGTGCCGCTCTTCCGCGTACCGCACCGCGCTGTCGAGCAGCAGGTCGCCCCGCTGTCCGGGGATCCGGGCGGTGTCCGTGCCTCCGATGGTCTCTTCCACGCAGAACACAACTCCCGCCACCAGCGCGGGTTACGGGCGCGGGACGGCGCGCCGCACCCCTTGATCACGCAAATGGGGCGCATCGATGCATGTATGGGGGCGCGCGGGAAGGGGTGGAGCGGTACGTGGGTAACCACCCCTGGGGGTCGGACACCATATGGGCAGCGCAGGGCCGCGCACGACCGATGGTCGGCCGTGGCCCGGTCGTGGTCGTGGAAGTTTCCGGAAAGACCTAGATTATTTGCGTTATTGCCGAACATGCGCATTCTCCGCACATTTGCCGGGCAGTGTTCACAGAGTTGATCACTGCGGCCACAGGGGGTATCCATTGGCAGCCAGGCCACTCGTCGCGCGCCAGCCGAACGAACGGCTCCAGGCGCTCATCCAGGAAGCCGGGTGCTCCAACGCCGGGCTCGCGCGGCGCGTCAACATGGTGGGAGCGGAGCGCGGGCTCGACCTGCGCTACGACAAGACATCGGTGGCCCGCTGGTTACGCGGCCAGCAGCCGCGCGGCCGGGCGCCGGGCATCATCGCCGAGGCACTCGGCCGCAAGCTGGGCCGTTCGGTCACGATCGACGAGATCGGTATGGCCAACGGGAAGAACCTCGCCTCGGGGGTCGGCCTCCAGTTCTCGCCGACGGTCATGGGGGCGATCGAGCAGGTCTGCGAGTTGTGGCGCAGCGACGTGGGGCGCCGCGACTTCCTCTCCGGCTCGGCCGTGGCCTCCTCGGCGCTCGTCGAGCCCAGCCGGGACTGGCTGATCACGGGCGCCGACTCGGCCGTCGCGCGCAACACCGGGGCCCGGGTGGGTGATTCGGACGTCGAGGCGGTACGGGCGATGACGCGCGCCCTCATCGCGCTGGACCACCGCTTCGGCAGCGGTCATGTCAGGCCGGTGGTGGTGCACTACCTGAACAGCGTGGTGGCCGGGCTGCTGGCCGGTTCGTACCGCGAGACGGTCGGCCGCCGGCTCTTCTCCGCCGTGTCCCGGCTGACCGAACTGGCCGGGTACATGGCGGTCGACACGGGACAGCCGGGGCTCGCTCAGCGCTACTACATCCAGGCGCTGCGCCTCGCCCAGGCGGCGGGGGACCGGGGGTACGGCGGGTACGTCCTGGCCGCGTCCATGAGCCATCTCGCCGCCCAGCTCGGAAACCCGCGCGAGATCGCCCAGTTGGCGCGCGCGGCGCAGGAGGGGACGCGCGGTCAGGTGCCGCCGCGCGCCCAGGCCATGTTCCACGCGGCGGAGGCGCGCGGCCACGCGCTGATGGGCGACGCCCGTACCTGCGAGGCGGCGGCGGGCCGGGCCGTCACGGCGCTGGAGCACGTGGACGACGCCGCGGGGCAGGACCCGGACTGGATCGAGCACTTCGACCACGCCTATCTCTCCGACGAACTGGCGCACTGCTACCGGGATCTGGGCCGCTCCGAGGCGGCGGCCCGCCATGCCTCGGCGGCGCTGGAGGGCCACCCGGAGTCCCGGGCGCGGCGCCGGGCGATCGGCCTCGTCCTGCTGGCGACGGCACAGGTCCAGCAGCGCGAGGTGGAGCAGGCGTGCCAGACGGGCACGCGCGCCGTGGAGTTGCTGGGAACGCTGCGCTCCAGCCGGGGGGCGGAGTATCTGGAGGACCTCCAGCAGCGGCTGGAGCCGTACGGGGACGAGCCCGCGGTACGGGAGTTCGGGGCGCGGCTGGAGATCCAGGCCGCGTGAGCGCCGTCCGAGGGCCGCGCGAGGACCGTCCCACGGCCGCCCGAGGACCGTTCGGGGGCCGCTCGCGGGCTGCTTGAGGGCCGTCCCGGGGGCGTCGTAGGGGGCCGGTCACGCGGCCGGGCGGGCGGACCAGGACCCGTGGGCGGCGGCCGGGATCCTTGAGCGGCTGCCCGGTTCCCGCGTGCCCCTTCGCCCCCCGGGCGCGGGTTTTCGTGGGGGCGTCGTGAGGGTGCGGTGTGGACACCGTGCCCTCCGTCAATTCCGGCGAAAGACGTGCGACTTCACACCTGCCACCTGCGTCTTCGCAGGCCGGGGCGTTATCGGTCCGACACCCTCCCGACGCGCGTGTTCGAAGGCGCGATTCACCCGGTAGCGTGAACCGACGATTCGGTAGGTCCAGACGTTCCACACGTAGGAGTCCCGGTGACGTACAGCGGACAAGGGGATGAGCCGCAGTATCCCGCCGCTCGGCCCGCGCACGAAGGCGTCGTGCTGCCCAGCGACGGCAGCGGGCCCTGGATCCCCGGCTCGGCCGCGGACCAGAACCCGCCCGCGCCGACGCCGGTGCCGGCCGCGCTGCCGCCGACGGGCGGCCGGCAGCCGGACGTCCAGCCGTGGGGACAGCCGCAGCAGCCGCAGCAGGCGTACGGGCACGATCCGCACGCCCCGCATGCGCCCCACGGAGCCCAGGGCGCCCCGCAGGGGTACGGGGCGCCCGCGGGATCACCGTCGTACGACCAGCCCTACCAGCAGTCCTACCCGCAGGGCGGCCAGGAACCGTACGGCGCGTACGGCGCGCCGGAGCCCACGCCGTCGTACGGGAGACCGGGGGGCGCCCCGTACGACACGGCGCCGCCGCAGCAGCAGCCGTACGGACAGCCCACGCCGCAGCCCCAGGCGCAACCGCTGCCCCAGCCGTACGGGGAGACCCCCCAGTACTCCGAGCCCCAGCCGTACCCCGGCTCCCCCCAGCCCCAGGGGTACGGGGAGCCCCAGCCCCCGGGCATGGCCCAGCCCCCGCAGCAGGGCGGCTACGGGCAGCCGATGCCGCTGCCCGCCGAGGCGCCCGCGCCCGGCAGCGCGGACGCCACGCAGTACCTGCCGCCGATCCCCGCCGCGCCCGCCGGGGCGGGCGACTCGGACGCCACCCAGTTCATCGCGCCCGTCCCGCCCGCCTCGCCGGGCTCGCGGGGGCCGGGCGTACTGCCGCCGGAGAGCCGGGACAACGGCTCCGACGCGACCCAGTTCCTGCCGCCCGTCGCGGCGGCGCCGGGTTCCGACGCGGAGGCCACGCAGTTCATCGCCCCCGTCCCGGCGGGGCCCGCGCCCGCCGGGGCGCCCTCCCCGTCCCCGTACGGGGTACGGCCCGGCGCGCCCGGCGACCGCCCGCCGCCCGCCGAGTTCGACAACCTCTTCCGCACGGACGGCCCGGCCTCCGGCTCCACCCAGAAGATGCCCCGGATCGAGACCCCGGCGCCGCCCGTCGGCGGCCGGCGGGCCCGGGGCGGCGGCGCCGGACACCAGCCGCGGCCCCAGCCCCCGGCCCCCTCGTACGGGGACTCCCCGTCGTACGGCGACCAGGCCACGCAGGGCGGCCCCGCGCCGCACGAGCCGCGCGGCCGCTCCGCCGGCCGCCGTACCTCCTCACGGGTCCCGCTGATCGCCACCGTCACGGTCGGCATCGTCGCCCTCGGTCTGGGCGCGGGCGCGCTGATGAGCGGCGGTGACGACGACGCCGCCAAGGACGGCAGCAAAACGGTGGCGGCGGCGACTTCGCCCCCGGCCACCGGGTCGACCGCCCAGGCCGCCCCGGATCCGGTGAAGACGCAGGCCGTGGCGCTCGACAAGCTCCTCGCCGACAGCAGCAGCAGCCGCGAGTCGGTGATCAACGCCGTCAACTCCATCAGGACCTGCGACAACCTCGGCCAGGCGGCCACCGATCTGCACGCCGCCGCCGAGCAGCGCCGTGGTCTGGTGACCCGGCTGGACGCGCTGACGGTGGACAAGCTGCCCAGCCACACCGAGCTGACGTCCGCCCTCACCGACGCGTGGGAGGCGTCCGCCTCCGCCGACGACCACTATGCGGCGTGGGCCGAGCAGGTCGGGAAGAAGAAGGGGTGCAAGGACGGCCAGGCGCGGGTCACCTCGGAGCGCTCCAAGGGCGACCGGGCGAGCGGCGAGGCGACGGCCGCGAAGAAGAAGGCGTCGGGCCTGTGGAACGGCATCGCCACGCGGTACGGCCTGACGGAGCGGGCCCCGACCCAGCTCTGACGCCACCCGCGCGCCGGGCGGGGACGAGCGAACCCCCGCCCGGCGTGCGGGCGGGGGAACGCGCGCTAGCGGGCAGAGCCCTCCAGCAGCGTCCCGCCCACGTCCACGAACCCCTTGCGCTGGCTCACCAGCCGCCCCTGCTTGACCACTTGGAACGTCACGTCCCCGTTGACGATCCGCGGGAAGTTCGGCGTCCCGAGCATGTCCTCGTACCGCCAGCGCAGCGTCGGCGTGAGGCCGCCGGTGTCCACCTTCACCCCCCGGTCCAGGGTGTCCGTGATCTTCTCGGGGGTGATCTCGTCCGTGCCGATCGACTCGACGACCTTCTTCAGCACCGTGTACGCGATCCAGGTGGTCTGCGGACCCGGGTCGGCCGGGTCGATGTCGTTGTTCCCGAAGGCGTACTTGTCGATCACGCCGCGCATCGGCCCCCACGCCCGGTCACTGGCCACCGGGTACCAGCCGGTGAGATACGCGTTCTCGAAGATCCCGTCCTTGCCGCCCGTACGGTCGACGAGCGACTGGTCGGCGCTGCCCAGCACGGAGGAGACCCGGATGGACCGGCCGTCGTCGGGGAGCCTGCGGTAGGAGTCGAGGAAGGTCTCGGTGCGGTCCCCGAGCACCGCCGTCACACAGCCGCCGTCCCGGGCCCGCTCGCGCGCCGTCCTCGCCTGCCGGGTGTAGTCGGTGGCGTCCTCCGCCGCGCGGATGTCGGCGACCGGCCCGCGACCGCCCTGCGAGAGCCCGGCGTCGATCAGGTCGGGCAGGTTGTCGCCGCCGATCGTGTCGGGCCGTACCAGCGCCGTACGGGCGCAGTTGCGCGCGACCTGCCGGCCGCTGCCCGCGAGGAGCGTGGCCTGCCCGCCGTTGACGGGGTAGGAGAGGAAGCTGGTGAACTCCTCCTCGCTGATGCCGTACCCGCCGATGTACGGGATGCCCGCGGCCTCCAGCGGCGCCATGAACTGACGGCCGAACTGGCTGTACGAGCCGACGACGGCGACGGCCTTCTCCTTCACCGCCCGGCGGGCGCACTCGGCGGCCCCCGCCGAGTCGTTGCGCTCGTTGCAGGTCAGGACGCGCAGCTCGTGGCCGTCGATGCCGCCGGCGGCGTTGACCCAGCGGGCGTACGCCTGCGCCATGGCCGGCATACCGGGCAGATTGGTCGCGTTGGTGCCGATCGGCGCCCAGGTCATGACGGTGACGGGGGTCCGGGAGCCACCGGAGTCCCCGGGCAGGAGGCCGCAGCCGGACAGGAGCGTGGCGAGGGCGAGCAGCGCACCGCTCTGGAAGGGGCGGAGGGGGGAGAAACGTCGCCGACCGGTCATAGCTCCTCACGCTCCCGTCCCGCGGGGAACTGTGCAGTGAGCACGGGTCAACGGTGAGTGACGTGGAGGTGAACAGCGGGGGCCCTGGGTGACATCGCCCGGCGGACCGTAAAGTCGGGGCTGTGCAGCCAGCTTCCGAGAACTCTTCCCGTCGCGGCCGTCGCTCCCCCACCATGGGCGGCATGCCGCTCAACGACATGCCGTGGTGGCGCTGGCGCAGCAATGTGCGCTCGGCGCTGCACATGCTTTCCGATCCCGTCTTCCACCAGGAGTGCTGGCTGGCCGGCCGCGAGGGGTACGGGGACGTCACCGACGCCGTGTACCGGCTGGTCGAGGACACCTGGCTCGACAACTGGTCGGCGGAGAAGTACGTCGGAACGATTTTCCGCGACTCCGGCGAGGCCGCCCTCGTCGATCTCGCCGTGCTGCGGGTGCTGCGCATCATGCACCAGGTCGGCGCGGACGCGCCCGTCTCCGCCTATCTGGAACACCACGGCTGGCCGGAGGCGGTCCGCGCGGCCCGCGAGGCGCACGTACGGCTGGCGGCGGGCGACGGGGACGACCCGGACACGCCGCCGCAGACCCTGGACGTGCTGCGCATCATGACGCGCTCCGGCTGAGAGCCTGTCGGGCGACCTCTGGCCGGGTACGGCGGTGTGGGATCCTTTGTGGTCATGAGCACCGCCGCGCAGCCCCCCGCCCCGCCTGCCCCGTCCGGCCGCACCGACCGCCGGGACGGCACCGACCGCCGGGACGGCACCGATCAGTACGTGCTGACGCTGTCCTGCCCGGACAAGCAGGGCATCGTGCACGCCGTGTCGAGCTATCTCTTCATGACCGGCTGCAACATCGAGGACAGCCAGCAGTTCGGGGACCACGACACCGGGCTCTTCTTCATGCGGGTGCACTTCTCGGCGGAGGAGCCGGTGACCGTGGAGAAGCTGCGGGCGAGCTTCGCCGCCATCGGGGACTCCTTCCGGATGGACTGGGCGATCCACCGTCCCGAGGATCGGATGCGGATCGTCCTGATGGTCAGCAGGTTCGGCCACTGCCTCAACGACCTCCTCTTCCGGGCGGGCATCGGCGCGCTGCCGGTGGAGATCGTGGCCGTCGTCTCGAACCACACGGACTTCGCCGAGCTGGCCGCCTCGTACGACATCCCCTTCCACCACATCCCGGTGACGAAGGACACGAAGGCGGCGGCGGAGGCGGAGCTGCTGGAACTGGTGCGCGCCGAGCGGGTCGAGCTGGTCGTCCTCGCCCGGTACATGCAGGTCATCTCCGACGACCTGTGCAAGCAGCTCAACGGCCGGATCATCAACATCCACCACTCCTTCCTGCCGAGCTTCAAGGGCGCGAAGCCGTACCACCAGGCGCACGCGCGGGGCGTGAAGCTGATCGGCGCGACGGCGCACTATGTGACGGCCGACCTCGACGAGGGCCCGATCATCGAGCAGGAGGTCGAGCGCGTCGGCCATCAGGTCACGCCGGAACAGCTCGTGGCGATCGGCCGGGACGTGGAGTGCCAGGCGCTGGCGCGCGCGGTCAAGTGGCACGCGGAGCACCGGATCCTGCTCAACGGCCACCGTACGGTCGTCTTCGCCTGAGGAGCCCGAGGCGCCTGAGGAGCCCGAGGCGCCTGAGCCGCGAGGGCCCCGAGGGCCGGAGGGGCCGGCTCTTCGGAGGGCCGGCTCTTCGGAGGGGCCGGCTCAGAGCCTGCTCATCGCCGCCGCCGCGAACAGCACGTCCCTGATCGCCTCGCGGTCGCTG
>NZ_JBIWFO010000023.1:39937-62800 GCF_044763125.1 Streptomyces sp. NPDC096310
CCGGCTCTTCGGAGGGCCGGCTCTTCGGAGGGGCCGGCTCAGAGCCTGCTCATCGCCGCCGCCGCGAACAGCACGTCCCTGATCGCCTCGCGGTCGCTGTCCTGACCCGCCGCCGCGTCCTCCGGCGACACCCGCCCGGCCACCACCTGGCAGAACTCGACGGCGTCCAGCGCGACCTCGCCCACGGACAGCTCCGGACAGCCGACCGCCGCCGGGGAGTCCAGCGGGATGTACCAGTCGCCACCGCCGACGCCCTCCACCAGCAGACGCAGCGACCGGCCGGGCGAACCCGCCGCCACGAGCTGCCGTGCCGGGCCCGCCAGCCCCGCCCGGCGGCGCAGCGCGAGGGCGCCGGGCAGCAGCCGCGCGCCCAGGTCGATCATCGCGTGGAGATGGGGCCCGCTCGGCGGCTTGTACGGGTAGGTCACCGCCTCCGCGATGTCCGTGCCGTGGATCCAGCACTCGAAGGCCCGCTCCAGCAGGGCGTCACGCAGCGGAAGGGCGAACTCCCCGTACGTGACGGAGAGTTCGGCCACGCCCCGGCCGGCGAAGGAGACCGTACGGATCAGGGTGTGGTTCAGCTCCCGCCAGGGCTCGTGGAGCGCCCGGGTGGGCGGCGGAGTCGCCGCGCGCCAGAAGGCCTCCGTACGGTCGGTGGGGTCGGCCGGAGCGCTGTCGCCCAGCGGGTCGTCCAGCCCGAGGGCCGCCGCGACCACGCCGTCCACGGTCATGAGATGGCCCATGACCCCGGCAACCGTCGTCCTGCGGAAGGCCGCCCGCTCGTGCTGGAACCACTGGAGCCGTACGGGCGCGTGCCAGTCCTGGGTGCCGATGTCGCGGAGCAGCGCGTCGAGCCGGGCGGTCTCCGCGTCGTACGGAGCGGCCCAGCCGGGCACCGGGACGCGGGCGGGGCGCCGGCCGAGGCAGTCCTCCAGCACCCGGGAGCGCAGCAGCGGGTCGAGGTCCAGATTCCCCTCGGCGTGCAGCAGTCCGACGGCGTCGCGCAGCCGCAGCGCCTCCTCCGCGCAGGGCGCGCACTCGGTGAGATGGTCCTCGACCAGCCCGGTCTCGGCGGCCGAGCAGGCGGAGAGCGCCCAGGCGCCGAGGAGCGACTTCAGGACCTTGTGGCTGAGCCGGGGTATGCCGGGCGCGGGTGCCCGCTCGGACTCCCGTACGCCCTCCGCCTCCGCCTCGGGTCCCGCTTCCGCTTCCGGCGGGTCCAGGTCGTCGCCCGCCGCTCTCGGGCCGGGTATCCGGAGGTAGGGCGTCGGTTCGCCCGGGTCGCGGTCGTCGCGGGAGCCGCCGTCCAGCGGGCCCGTCACCGGGAGCGCCCGTGGTCCGGCGGCGGGAGACCGTCCCCGGACCGGCTGTTGGCCGTGGAGAGCAGTTGCAGGCCCAGCCGCAGCCGGCGCCGCGCCTCGTCCTCCGTGACGCCCAGGTCCTCCGCCGTCTGACGGCAGTCCCGGCGCTGGAAGTACGCCAGCTCCAACGCGCTGAGCAGGGGCTTCGGCATCGACCTGACGATGTAGTCCGCGCGGGCCGCCGCCGAGGCCCGGCGTATCTTCTGCTCCATCTCCTCCGTGGTGCCCTCGCCGCTCGCCTCGAACGCCCGGCGCTCCGTCTCGCGGAGCCGCCGCACGGCGAGATCCTGTGTGACATTCGCCACCCAGGAGCGCAGGGAGCCCTGCCGGGGGTCGTAGGTGTCCGGGTTCTCCCAGAGGTGGCCGAAGACATCGCGGGTGACGCGGTCCGCCGAGGCGTCGTCGTCCAGTACCCGGTGGGCGAGGCCGTGCACCAGGGACGCGTACCGGTCGTACAGCTCACCGAGCGCGGCCGCTTCGCCCCGCGCGAGCCGCTGTTGCATCCTGCGGTCCCAGCGGGGCGGTGAGTTCTTCGCCATCCGACCCCCAGCCCTGTTCTTCCGGCCCTCTCATGATGCCGAAGCCGACCCCCCGACGTCTCGTCGAATGTAATGGGCACCACCGACAGCGCACGCCCCTTTGAGGTAAGTGCGCCCCGTACGCCGACCAGCACATCCCCGTAGGCCGATCCGCGACGTTTCGCCCCCGGGTAAAAGGGCAGGGGCGATCAGGAAGCAATACTTCCGGATCGTCCCATCCGTCGAGGAGAAGGGCATCAAACGCGTGACGCTCAAGGTGAACGAGTCCGAGCAGGGCGCGTGGACCGTCCTGCACATCACCGGCGAGCTGGATCTCGTGACATCGCCGGAGGTCCGCCAGCGGGTCCACGACGCGGTGGCCGAGGGACAGCGGGAACTCGTGCTCGATCTCTCGCACGTCTTCTTCTGCGACTCCAGCGGTGTCGGCGTACTGATCGCCTCCCGCCGACTGCTCCACTCCTGTCGCGGCAACCTCCGTCTCATCCTGCCCGCACGGGGTTCGGAGGAGGGCTCGCACGTCAACCGCGTCCTCGCGGCGCTCGGCGTACGCCGTCTCTTCGACGTCTTCCCCGATGTGCCCAGCGCCGTCGACACCCAGGCGCAGCCGCTGTCGGCGTAGGGCCTCTCGTTTGGATCTTGCTGGGCTCGCGTGCCCTGGTGCCGCGCCTCGCGGCGTTGACGGCGGATACGGGGGCGCCGACGCTCACGCGTCGCCTCCCTCCTCCGCCTTGCGATCCACGGCACCAACGGGCCACATCAGCCGCTGACGCGGCGGGCGCTCCCTGATCCAGCCAGACCCAAACGAAAGACCCGAGCGGCCCGGCGCCGCTTCGCGCCCCCTTCGCGCCTGCTTCATCTGCGCTTTCCCCGTAGGCCTTCCGGGTAAGCGAACACACGGCGGTCCTCCGTCGTCGTACGCTCCCGGCATGGACAGCGCAGAATACGAGGGCAAGATCGCCTCCAGGTTCGCCGCATTCGACCAGGACGGCAGCGGTTACATCGACCGGGAGGACTTCAGCGGGGCCGCGGCGGCGCTGCTCGCCGAGTTCGGTACGACTGCCCGTTCCGACAGAGGCCAGGCGCTCTACAGCGGGGCCGAGGCGTTCTGGCAGGGGATGGCCGGGATCGCGGACGTGGACGGCGATCAGCGGGTCAGCCGCCAGGAGTTCGTCACGGGCGCGGTGAAGCGGCTGCGTGACAACCCGGAGCGGTTCGCGGAGATCGCCCGGCCGTTCCTGAGCGCCGCGATCGCGGTCGCGGGTGACGACGGCGCGGCGCCCGGCACCGGCCGCTCGGTGACCCCGGCTGCGGCCGAACGCGCGCTGCGGGTGCTGGGGGTCGAACCGGATGTGGCGGCGCGGGCGGCCGGCGAGCTGGACGCGGACGGCGACGGCAGGATCGGCGAGTCGGAGATCCTGAAGGGTTTCGCCGAGTACTACGTGACGCCGGAGCCCTGACCGGACCGGACACCAAGGGAGTTGACCGGCCCAGGACCGGAACGAACCGGTCCTGGGCCGATCCGTGTCCGGTTCCGACCATACGGAAAGCGTTGGCCTCAGCCCTCTGATGCGTCACCGTGCGTGGTGAGGGGGCGACCGGCGCGGTCGATACCGGGTTGTGTCCTTACGGTTCGCCGTCACACGCCGGAGTCACCGCCGGGCTCCGGTACGCTCCCTTGGGTGCGAGAGGTAGCGAGGCGCGAAGGGCGCGGTGCCGCCGGTACGGCGGCTCCCGCATCGCGCGTGTGCGCCGCTCGGGCGCCGCGTGTGCGCCGTGCGCGCCGGTGTTCGACTCCCCGCAACGTGCGTCGCACAGTATGCACCACGCCTACTCCTTCGCGCTGGAATATGCCCGAAGCGCTTGTTGCGGTGACTGTACGTCAACCATGCTGTCCCGTAAGGGAATCACGTTGGGTGATCTCGTCGAGGACCCTGTCGAGGCGCGAGGCGATGTGTCCGCCGGTTCGGATGGTGTGAGCGGTGCAGGTGCTTCAGGTTCAGTTGGAGATCGGGCCCGACCCCGCGGAGGTGGGGCGGGCGCGCAGATGGGCCAGATCCAGGCTCGTCGGTTCGGGCTTGGGGGATGACGAGCCGGTCGCGGAGACGCTGATCCTGCTCATCTCCGAGCTGGTCACGAACGCCGTGGTGCACACCGGCTGTCCGGCCGTGCTGCGGATGCTCTTCGGATCGGGCGCGGCGGAGGCGGGCACCGTACGGGTGGAGGTCGCCGACATCAGCGCCTGCCCGCCGCGCCCGCGCCATGCGGCGGGCGAGGACACCAACGGCCGCGGCCTGGAACTGGTCGACGGCCTCGCCGACCGCTGGGGATGGCAGCCGGAGGGCGCGGGCAAGCGGATCTGGTGCGAGGTCGACCGGGGCGCGCCGGGGTGCGCGGCGGACGGCCCCGACGAGCCCCCGGGCGCGACGGCGCGCACCACCGGCGCGGCGAGCGTGCCGGTGAGCGCGCCCGGGGCCGGATCCAAGGCAGGCGCCGGTGCCGCTTCCGCGAACGGCGCCGCTTCCGCGAACGGCTCCGGTGGCTACGGCACGACGACGGGGTACGGCTCCACGCCGCGCAAGCCGTCGTACGGCATCCCGCGCCCCGCCTGACGCGTGCCCGGGGCGCGCTCAGGGCGCGCCCGCCCGGAACGTACGCCGGTACACCGTCGGCGGGACGCCCAGCGCCGCCTGGAGATGCTGCCGCATCGACTGCGCCGTACCGAACCCGGCGTCCCGCGCCACCTGGTCGACCGACAGGTCCGTCGACTCCAGCAACTGACGGGCCCGTTCGATCCGCTGCCGCAGCAGCCACTGCCCGGGACTGACCCCCGCCTCCTCGCGGAACCGGCGGGTGAACGTCCGTACGGACATGGACTCCCGCTCGGCCATGTCCCGTAGCTGGATGGGCTCGTGGAGGCGCGTCAGGGCCCAGGCCCGCGCCGCGGTGGTGGTCGCCGCACGCGGCTCGGGGACGGGACGCCGGATGTACTGCGCCTGGCCGCCGTCCCGGTGCGGCGGGACGACCGTACGGCGCGCGACGTCGTTGGCGACCGCCGCGCCGTGGTCCCGGCGCACGATGTGCAGACACAGGTCGATCCCGGCGGCGACCCCGGCCGAGGTGAGCAGATCGCCGTCGTCGATGAAGAGCACGTCGGGGTCGACCGCGACACGCGGGAACAGCCGCTGGAAGCGGGCGGCGGAGGCCCAGTGGGTGGTGGCGGGACGCCCGTCGAGAAGACCGGCGGCGGCCAGGACGAAGCCGCCGGTGCAGATCGACACCAGCCGGGCGCCGGGCCGGATACGGGCGAGGGCGGCGGCCAGCTCCTCGGTGAGAACACCCTTCTCGTAGACGGGACCGAGTTCGTGCGAGGCCGGTACGACGACGGTGTCGGCGGTGGCCAGCGCCTCGGAGCCGTGCTCCACCAGGATCGCGAAGTCCGCGTCGGTGGGGACGGGCCCCGGCGCCCCGGCCGTACAGGTCACCACCTCGTAGAGCCGCTCCTTCGCGGCGCCGCGGGCGCGGCCGAAGATCCGCTGCGGGATGCCCAGCTCGAAGGGGATCACCCCGGGGAGGGTGAGCACGACGACCCGGTGGGGGCGGTCGGCGCGGTGCGGCGGGCGGTGCGGTCGGCGGGCCATGGCCCGATCCTAGCGAAGGGTGTCCTCCGGGCCACTCGTACGACCGGGACCGGCGCCCGATGCTGGCTGACGTGACACAGCCAACGGATCTCTCCCCGAAGGACCCTCCCAGGGGCCTCTCGAAGGGCCTCTCGAAGGATCTTCCGAAGGGCCTCCCGCCCCTGGACGCCCCGCACGCCCCGCGCGCGCCCGGGCGGATCCACCGGGCGTGGTTCGTCGCCGCCGTCACCTTCGTGACGATCATCGGTGCCGCCGCCTTCGCCTCGCTCCCCGGTCTGCTGATCGAGCCCCTGCACACGGAGTTCGCCTGGTCGCGGGGGACGATCGGCTTCGCCGTCTCCGTCAACCTGGCGCTGTACGGGCTGACCGCGCCGTTCGCCGCCGCGCTGATGGACCGCTTCGGGATCCGGCGGGTCGTCGCCGTCGCGCTGACCCTGATCTCGGTCGGCGCGGTGCTCACGGTCTGGATGACCGCGGCCTGGCAACTGGTGATGTACTGGGGCGTTCTGGTCGGTCTGGGCAGCGGTTCGATGGCGCTGGCCTTCGCCGCCACGGTGACGAACCGCTGGTTTGTGGCCCGGCGCGGTCTGGTGACCGGCGTGCTGACGGCCGCGGGCGCCTCCGGGCAGTTGGTCTTCCTGCCGCTGCTGTCCTGGCTGGTCGAGTCCCACGGCTGGCGCCCGGCCGCCGTCACGGTCTCGCTGACCGCACTCGCGGTCGTCCCGTTCGTCTGGCTGCTGCTGCGCGACCACCCGGCGGACGTGGGCCTCTCCTCCTACGGGGCCCCGGAGTTCACCCCGAAACCCGCACCCGTACGGGGCGCGGCCCGGCGGGCGCTGACCGTGCTCGCCTCGGCGGTGCGCACGGGGCCGTTCTGGCTGCTCGCCGGTACGTTCGCGATCTGCGGCGCCTCGACCAACGGCCTGGTCAAGACCCACTTCGTACCGGCGGCGCACGACCACGGCATGCCCATCACGGCCGCCGCCTCGCTGCTCGCGGTGATCGGTGTCTTCGACGTCGTCGGCACCATCGCCTCCGGCTGGTTCACCGACCGCTACGAGGCGCGCCGTCTGCTCGCCGTCTACTACGCGCTGCGCGGTGTCTCGCTGCTCTTCCTGCCGATGCTGCTGGCGCCGACCGTCCACCCGCCGATGGTCTTCTTCATCGTGTTCTACGGTCTGGACTGGGTCGCCACGGTCCCCCCGACGCTCGCCCTGTGCCGTGAGCACTACGGCGAGGACAGTGCGATCGTCTTCGGCTGGGTCCTCGCCTCGCACCAGGTCGGCGCGGCGGCCGTGGCCTTCGCGGGCGGTGTGGCGCGAGACGTCTTCGGTTCGTACGACGTGATCTGGTACGCCTCGGGCGCCCTGTGCGCGGTGGCGGCGCTGATGGCGCTGGTGATCAGACGCCGGCCGGCGGTGGCGTAGCGGCCGTCGCCCGGGGCCCGCCCGCGCGGGTCCTGCCGCGGGTCCGGCGGGCGACCGCCTTCGCGATGCGGTGCGCGTCGAGCGCCATCTCGCGGAAGTTGCCGCTGATGGGGTTGGTGAAGCCGGTGAAGTACAGGCCGGGCGCCTGCTTCGGGGTCCTGCGGCCGCGGGTCACGGGGCGCCCCCGGGCGTCCAGGACGCCCAGATGGCCCACCAGGCCCTCCAGCGCGCGGTGGTAGCCGGTGGCGGCGATGACGGCCTCGGGGGTGACGCGCGAGCCGTCCGCCAGGACGGCCTCGTTCCCCTCGAAGGAGTCCACCGCCGCCACCGGCTCGACTCTCCCTCTTCGTACCGCCTTGATCAGCCCCACGTCCTGCACGGGGATCGCGCCCTGGCGGGCCCGTGTGTAGAGCCCCGTGTCCGGGCGCGGCAGCCCCTTCGCGGACAGGTCGGGGAGCGCGATCCGGCACAGGAGCGCGGCTCCCGCGTCGACCAGCCGGGTCGGCAGCCTGCGGACCAGGATCCCGGTCATCTGCGAGGGCCAGCCGAGCGTGGAGCGGCGCAGGATGTGGGGGACGGTCCTGATGGCGAGGCGTACCCGAGCCGCGCCGCCCTCGGCGAGGTCGACGGCTATCTCCGCGCCCGTGTTGCCGACGCCGACGACCAGGACGTCCTTCCCGGCGTACGGCGCGGGGTCGCGGTACGCGGCGGCGTGCAGCACCGTCCCGCCCGCCTCCTCGTACGCCGCCAGGCCCGGCCAGGAGGGCAGCCGGGGCGTGTGGTTGAAGCCGGTGGCCACGACGACCGCGCTTCCGGTCAGCTCCCGGCCGCCCGTGGCGCGCAGCAGCCAGCCGGTGGAGTCGGGGGTGCGGTCGATGCGGGTGACCTCCACTCCGGTGACGATCTCCAGGCCGTGGTGGACCGCGTACTTCTCCAGGTAGCGCACCACATCGGCGCGGGCCGGCCAACGCCCGAAGGAGCGCGGCATCTTGAGCCCCGGCAGTCCGGAGCGGGCGCGCGTGGTGTGCAGCCGCAGCCGTTCGTAGTGGCCGCGCCAGGACGCCCCGACGGCGCCCGACTTCTCCAGTACGACGGCCCGTACCCCCTGTTGACGCAGGGCGGCGGCGGCAGCGAGCCCGCCCGGGCCCCCTCCGATGACGTACACGGGACGGTCGTCGGTGAGGTCGAAATCGGCACACATGAAAGCTGAGCGTAAGGCCCCGGACACGTGTTGGGGTCCGGTCAAGGAGGAAACCGGTTGCGAATCGGTCACGCCCGGCGCGGCGGTGCCGGGCGGCGGGAGCACCGGTTCACGGCCACAGCAGCTCCCGTACCCACGCGCCGTCCCGCCGGTAGCGCAGCCGTACGTGACGGCGCCGCTCCTCGCCCTGGAAGAACTCCACCTCGTCCGGGACGAGGATGTACGCCGTCCAGGTGGGCGCCTCGGCGACCGGGTCGCGGCGGGCCCGCTCCCAGGCCGTGCGGCTGGCCTCCGCCAGCTCCTCGGGGGAGCCGAGGACGTCGCTCTGCCGGCCCACCAGGGC
Source organism: Streptomyces sp. NPDC096310 (assembly GCF_044763125.1). Lineage (NCBI taxonomy): Bacteria > Bacillati > Actinomycetota > Actinomycetes > Kitasatosporales > Streptomycetaceae > Streptomyces > Streptomyces sp. NPDC096310. Next base: position 48,447 of record NZ_JBIWFO010000023.1, read on the forward strand.
GGCGGCCAGGGCGCCCGTCGAGCGGGCGTGGAGATCGGCGGCGGCGTCCGCCGGGGGCGTGGTCCGCACCGGGCCTCTGAGGCGTACGGCCCTGGCCTGCGCGGGCCAGTAGAAGCCGAGGGCGGCCTCGGGGCGGGCGGCGAGCTGGCGGCCCTTGCGGCTGGTGGCGTGCGAGGCGAAGTGCCAGCCCCGCTCGTCCGCGTCGTGCAGCATCAGCGTCCGTACGTCCGGACGGCCCCGCTCGTCGGTGGTCGCGAGCGTCATCGTGTGCGGCTCGGGCTGGTGCGCGGCCACCGCCTGCGCGAACCACCGGTGGAACAGCGTCAGCGGGTCCCCGGGCGCCGTGGCCGGGTCGAAGGCGGGCAGCGGGGCGCCGCCCGTGTCCCAGACGCGCTGGGCGCGCAGCAGGGCGCGGAAGTCTTCCTGGGGGGTGCGGGTCGCGCCGTGGTCGTCCATGCGGTCCATTCAATCCCCGGTCCCGTCCCGGTCCCCGGTCCGGTCTTCGGAGCGGGTCGGGTGGTTCCCGCGCGTGTCCTGGTACGGGAACGCCGACAGGGGGCCGGTCGCGGACCCCTGTCGGCGTGACAGGACGGAGAGAGGGCACGCCCGTACCGTGCCCGCCGGCCAGTGCGCCGGATCGTTTCGGCGCGTTACTTCGTGGGCTTCTTGCCGGTCATGCCGAGATGGACCAACAGGGCCAGGTTCGGCTTGAGTTCGGTCTGCTTCACGCCCCAGCTCTGGAAGCCCTTCTGGTGCGAGGCCACCGAGGCGAGCATGACCACCAGCGAACCGGCCACCGCCGCCGGGCTGACGTCCTTGTCGACGCGTCCCTTGGACTGGAGCTCCGTCACCGACTCCGTCAGGGAACTGGTCACCGAGTTGAGGATCTTGAGACGGATCTTGTTGAACCGCTTGTCGCCCTCGGCCGCGCCGAGGTCGACCACACGGAGGATCGCGTCGTGTTTGCGCCAGAAATCGAGGAACCCCTCGACAAGCTCTTCCGACGTCTGCCACCCGGCCTTGCCGACCCAGGAGCGGCCGGAGACCAGACCGGTCAACCCGGTGCCCTCCTTGGCCATTTCCTCGGCGATTTCGAGGACGGCGCCCTCGACGTCCGGGAAGTACTGGTAGAAGGTCGCGGGTGAAGTGCCCGCTTTACGGGCGACGTCGATGACTTTGACGTCCCGGTACGGCGAGGATCTGAGCATCTCGCCGAGGCAGTCGAGCAGCTTCTGCCGCGTCGCCTGTCCGCGTCGACCAGCCACGCGGCCGTCGACGGTGCGCACTTGTCCTGTCATGTCGTCAGCTTACCGAGGGGTGATCCGAGCGCGATTTGGCCGACTGCAAATGGGGAACCGGCCATCTCCCGCACGGGGGCGCGGGGCCTGCGACACGGGCGATCCACCGGATTAGTGTTATCAACAGCCTGTGGACAACATCGGTGGATAACTCGGGGTGGTGACGGCTTCACCCTGGGACAATGAACCAATTGTTCGATTTCTTCGGCTTGCGTTTCCGGCCAACCCGCATGAGCTTTGCTGTGACGGGCGCCACACGCCGGTGCCGTACGCAGTGGTGCACAGGGAAGGATCCGGTCCATGGCCGCATTCGCGGAGTCCACGCCGTGCTGGGTGGACGTGTCGCTCCCCGACCTGGAGGCGGGCAAGCGCTTCTACGGGGAGCTGTTCGGCTGGACCTTCGGCCGGGGCGCCGGCGGGGAGTACGGGAAGGCCGGCGGGGAGTACGGGGGGTACGGGAAGTACGCGACGGCGTTCAGCGACGGGAAGCGGGTCGCGGGGCTGGCCGCCAAGCGGGACGGCAGGATGCCCACCGCCTGGGGCGTCTACTTCGCCACCGCCGACGCCGTCGCGCTCAGCAGGCGGATCGTCGCGGCGGGCGGCCGGATGGTCCGGGAGCCGGTGGCGGTGGGGCGGTCCGGCGTCCTGGCCCAGGCGGCGGACCCGGCCGGCGCCGTCTTCGGACTCTGGCAGGCGGGTGACGACGCGGGGTTCGAGAAGAAGGGCCTGCCGGGCTCCTTCTGCTGGACCGAGGTCTACACCAGGGACAAGGAGCGGGTGGACCCCTTCTACGAGGGCGTCTTCGGCTTCCGGGGCACGGACGTTCCCGGCGGGGACTCCGCCGTCGACTTCCGGATGTGGTCCCCGGCGGGCGCGGCCCCGGGTGCGGCGGGCGCCATCGGCGGGCGCAGCGTGATCACGGACGCCTTCCCGGCCGAGCTGCCGGGCCACTTCCTGAGCTACTTCGCCGTGGCCGACTGCGACCGGGCCGCGGGCACGGCGGTCCGGCTGGGCGGCCGGATCACGGCGCCGCCCTTCCGTATCGCGTCCGGCCGGATGGCCGTCCTCGTGGACGACCAGGGCGCGTCCTTCGCGGTCCTGGAGGAGAGCGGAGACGCGCCGGGGAGCGGAAAGGTCACGCCGGGGGCGGAAGAAGCGGAAGACTCGGAGCGGGCGCCGGACCGGAAAGCGCCGGAGCCGCCTCTGACGGAATCGGCCCCGGAATCCGTATCGGAGTCCGAGCCGGGCAGAAAACGGTGGCGGGGCTGGAAACGGACCGGCGAGAAGCGGACGGCGGGACTTCGGCCCGCACAACGGGGGAGAATCCCCGGTGGGCGGGCATACGGGACACACAGGTGTCCGGATCGGGACGAGACACCCCGATCCGCCCCCGGGTTCGCAACCGCCGCCTCCGGCAGGAAGAATCAGGGGGCACGGGGCCGTACCTTTGTGGCCCGAACGGGGAGGTGGCAGGCAAGTGGAGCAGCTGACGCAGCACGACCCGAGGCGTATCGGCCCTTTCGAGGTGCTGGGGCGGCTCGGGGCCGGCGGCATGGGGCTGGTCTATCTCGCCCGTTCGGCGTCCGGCCGCCGCGTGGCGATCAAGACCGTGCGTACGGAACTGGCCGAGGACCAGCTCTTCCGGGTCCGGTTCACCCGTGAGGTGGAGGCCGCCCGCGCCGTCAGCGGCTTCTACACGGCCGCCGTCGTGGACGCCGACCCGCGGGCCGCGGTGCCCTGGCTGGCCACGGCGTACGTGCCCGCTCCCTCGCTGGAGGAAATAGTGAACGAGTGCGGTCCGATGCCGGCCCAGGCGGTGCGCTGGCTCGCCGCCGGGATCGCGGAGGCCCTTCAGTCGATCCACGGGGCCGGCCTCGTCCACCGCGACCTGAAACCGTCGAACGTGCTGGTGGTCGAGGACGGCCCCCGCGTCATCGACTTCGGAATCGCCTCCGGCGCCTCCAACACCCGGCTGACCATGACGAACGTCGCGGTCGGCACCCCCGCCTACATGTCGCCGGAACAGGCCCGTGACTCGCGCAGCGTCACCGGCGCCAGCGACATCTTCTCCCTCGGCTCCACCCTGGTCTTCGCCGCCACCGGCCACGCCCCCTTCCACGGGGCCAACCCGGTAGAGACGGTCTTCATGCTGCTGCGCGAGGGCCCGGACCTGGCCGGACTGCCGGACGAGCTGAGACCCCTCATCGAGTCCTGCATGCAGTTGGACGCCGGGCTGCGGCCCTCGCCCGCCGACCTCCAGGCGCAGCTCGCACCCCATCTCTTCGCCTCGGGCGGTGACGACAGCGGTACGGCGTCGGCCTGGCTGCCGGACTCCGCCACCGCGATGATCGAGCGCCGCCGTAACGGAGGCCGGGTCACCGCCACCGCGCGCCCCGCGGCCCCGGCCGTACCGCCGCAGCCCCCGCACCAGCCGCCGCGGCCCGCGCAGGCGCCCGACTGGGACGCCGCGTGGCGCCCCGACGGCGGCGGCCCGGGAAGCGGCGGCGGCGGACCCGCCGGCGTGCACGCGGGCGGCCAGGGCGCCCGTCACGGCGGACACCCCGCCGCCCGGCCCGCCGCGATGGCCGCCGCCGCGCCCCCGGCCAGCCCGGTCCAGCTCCCGGGCGCGCCCGTCCCGATCGGCCCGGGGCCGCGCGTCGGGGACGCGCACGGCGTCGCGGACGCCGGCCCCGCCACCGGCTGGATCCGCCCGCCCGCCGGGCTGAACGGAGCGGACCTCTCGCACGGCGCCGCGCCGCACCCGCCCGTACCGCCGCTGCCCGCGCCCACCCAGCCGCCCGACGCGGCGGCCGAGGCGCAGCGCTGGCGGCCCTGGCGGTTCCGGATGTCCAACGACGTCTGGGGGACACCGGTCGTCGACGGGGACCTGCTCTACGTCACGTCCTTCGAGGTGCACGCGCTCGACGTGGGCAGCGGGCGCCGCCAGTTCAAGACCCGGGACGTGGCCTGGGCGATGGCGGTGTCCGGCGGCCGTATCCACGCCTCGGACGGGCCGACGCTCTACGCGCTCGACAGCACGACCGGCGCGGAGCGCTGGCGGCTCCAGACCACCTCATGGGTGTACTCCCTCAAGGTCGACCGCGGCACGGTCGTCACCGGCACGCGCGGCGGCGGCGTCCAGGCGTGGGAGGCGTCCAACGGCGAGCGGCTGTGGGAGATCGCGGGCGCCCAGACGGACTTCGAGACCCCGGAGTCGGGCCCCACGATCCACGACGGCACGGTCTTCGTGTGGAAGGACGCCCGGCTCCAGGCGCTGGACGCGCGCTCGGGCACCGAGCTGTGGTCGTACCCCATCGGAGACGCGGCCTCCTGCGGCGGCGTACCGGTACGGGTCACCCCCGCCTCCGACGGCCATCTGTACGTGTCGGCGGGCACCCGGGTGCTCTGCGTCGACCTGGTCACCGGCCATGTCCGCTGGCACTTCGAGGCGCCCGCCGTCTTCCTCTCCCCGCCCGCCTTCGCACCGGGCCCGGCCGTCACGGGCGGCGGTGTCTACCTCGCCGACTACCTGGGCACGGTGTACGCGCTCGACGCGGCCACCGGCAAGGACCGCTGGCGCATCGCCACGGAGTCCCGCCAGTCGATCGAACCGGCCCTGGTCGCCGACGGCAACGTCCATGTCGGCAGCGGCAGCGCGCTGTACACCCTGGACGCGGTCACCGGCACGCCCAAGTGGCGTTTCGCGGCGGGCGGCGAGGTCATCGGCGCCCCGGTCGTCGCCGACGGGCGGCTGCACTTCGGCTCGGCCGACCACGCGCTCTACACGCTGGACGCGAGCGGCGGCCAGCTCCGCTGGAAGCTGGCGACGGGCGGCGAGATCACCGGGTCGCCGGTGGCGCGGCGCGGCGTGGTGTACGCGTGCAGCAAGGACCGCTGCGTGTACGCGCTGGACGCGGTCAAGGGCACGGCGACGGGCCGCGGTTCGCGGCCCTAGCGGTACGGGGCGTCAGCGGTACGGGTCGTCGGGACGGGCGGTGCGGCCGGTGTCGGGGGCGCCGTTCTCCTCGTACCACCGGCCGGTGACGGGCAGGGACTGCGTATCGCCGTCGCGCGGGTCCTGGCCCTGGGGCCCGTACCCCTGGGGCCCGTATCCCTGCGGCTGCCCGTACTCCTGCTGCCCGTAGGCCTGCGGTTCGTACTGCCGGGGGTCGTACGGCTGCGGCTCGTACGGCTGGGGCTCGTACGGCTGTTCGCGGTCCCGGCGCCTGGCGCGTCCGCGGCCGGACATCAGGACCGAGGCCAGCAGCAGCGCCACCCCGCCGCCCGCCGTGTACGCGACGCCGACGCCCAGCCCTGAGCCGTTTCCGCTGATGGTGAGGGAGCCCGCGGCCTGTCCCTGACGCACCATCCACAGCACGGTGAAGCCGAGGACGATCACCCCGGCCAGCGCCACCAGCGGACGTGAGCGCGTCACCACCCCGACCAGGGTGACCAGGGCGGCGAAGGCGAAGGGCAGCAGGAGCGAGGTGAAGATCCCGGCCCCGTTCCCGGTGACGCCGTCGAAGAGGTCCGCGACGCGGTAGTCGCGCCCGATCCTCCCGTCGTACCAGGCACGGAACGGCCCGAAGACAGCCGCGGCGGCCCCGGCGAGAGCGAGGATCGAACCGAAGATGTTGCGGACCATCGCCCGGCCTCCTTGGCTGTGCGGAACCCTGCTCCAGATGCCGACGCTACGCCGGGTGCCTGGCCCGCGCCATGCGGCGCCTGCGGCTGTCCGTACCCGCTGCTAAGGTGTCGCGCGCACTTTGACAGGTTCATGGGCTTCTCGGCGGTGCTGAGGAGTGATACGTGTCCAACGGGGGAGTGACTCGGCTTTGATGCGTCGACGTCTGAAGTTCGCGGCCGTACTGGTCGTGGTGGTACTGGCACTGACGGGGTTCTCGTCGGCCAAGTCAGGCAAGGGGGGAAGCGGCAAGGGGAAGTCGAGCAGCAGCGGTGGCAGCAGCAGCGGCGGCGGCTGCTCGAACTCGAAGAAGAGCAACGGGTCGTCGGGGTACGACTCCGGCTCGCGCTACAACTCCCAGGACGACTACGACGACGAGCACGGCTCGTCCGGCGGCACCTACGACGACCCGACCCCGACGTCCGTCGCCACGGCGACCACGGGCGGCGTCGAGGCGCGGATCGTCACCTGCGTCCAGAAGGGGAAGGGCAAGCGCAAGGCCGTCACGTACGCGACCGTGCGGGTGGAGACCGGGGCCGGGGTGACCGACCGCTACGACATCGACGTGACGTTCGCGGACGCCACCGGCCGGGTCGTCGACTCCGGTGAGACGGAGATCGACCTGGAGAGCGGCGAGACGACGACGGTCAAGGTGGCCATGGACAGCCCGCGCCAGGTGGCACGCGTGAAGAAGTGCACGGTGAGCACGGCGCTCGACACCTGACCCGCAGGAAATGAACGGCGGAGAGGGCCGAGCGCGATGCTCGGCCCTCTCCGCGTCGGTCGTGGTGCGTCGGTCGGCCGCGGATCAGGTGACGTGGACGTCCTGGGTTTCGACGGTGACATGCTGGTCCTGGGGATGGTCGGTGACGTGGTGGTCACCGGCGAGGGCCGGCGACGCCGCTGCCGCTCCCGCGGCGACGATCAGAGCGGCCGTGACCAGGATTCTCTTGGCAAGGGTTATTTCACGTGTCATGTCGAAATTCTTTCCGGTAGGCACTGCCGCAACCGTCGACGGCGCATCGGTAAGTGGTATCAGGGGTTCCGGCCCCTGACACGCCAGGGCCGCGGCGGCTCCCCCTCCGCGCCGCCGCGGCCGATACCCCCGTCGAAGAGGCTTGATCAGGCAGGCTCGCTCGTGACGTGCGTGTCCTGCGTGGTGAGGTCTCCGCCGGTGACATGCGTGTCCAGCGGCTTCGGCGTGGTGTCCGGCTCGCCGGTGACGTGCGTGTCGCCCTGCGGCTTGACGATCTGCTCGGTCTTCTTCTCGCTCATGGCTGAACTCCCTCGTGTAGAGCGATCTGGTGGGGCATGAGGCCCGTCCGGCCGTTCCCCCGAATAGCCGGACGGGCGTCTCAAGGCCGCCCACCCTAGGGGTTCGGCCTCACATCGATCCGTCTGCCCCCCGACGCAACGGATTCGACGTGGACGACAATGCCGTGTACCGCTAAACGATTGATGAACGCGCAGGCCAGCCCGGAACGCGCAGGCGCTGACGCGGCGGTTACGCGGCCGCGGAGGAGGTGATGAGGGTGTGCACCTCTGTCGCCTCGGGAGAATCCAGTTCCTCGAAGATGCCCAGCGCCTCCTGCCAGCAGACCTGGGCGCGCCCCGTCTGTCCTATGCCGTTCAGGGCCCGGCCGAGCGCGGTCAGCACCTGGGCGCGCCGCCACTCCCCGCCGATACCGCGCAGCACGATCAGCGCCATCTCCGCGTTGGACGCGGCCGGTGCGGGGCGCCTGCCCGCCAGATCGACCTCGGCGAGACGGAAGAGCGTCATCCCCTCCCAAAGCCGCTGCCGGCTGTCCCGGAAGGTCTCCAGGGCGTCCGAGAGCTGCTGGGCCGCGTCGGAGAGATGGCCGCTCTTGGTGAGGGCGAGGGCGAGCGCGTAGCGGGCGTTCGCGGCGCGCAGGGCGTTGCCCATCCGCTCGTAGATACGGATGCCCTCCTTGGCCAGGGCGACCGCGCTGGCCGTACGCCCCATCGAGAGATGCGCACGGGAGAGATTGCAGAGCGCGGACGCCTCGCCGGGCGCGTTGCCGCCGGCCCGGAAGTCCTCGATAGCACGCCTCAGATGGACCTCGGCGTCCTCGTTCCGGTTCTGGTAGATGGCGATGGCGCCCCGGAGGTTGCTCACCCAGCAGACGGTCAGTGCGTCGCCCGTGCGCTCCGCCGGCGTCATGGCCTGCCGGGTCTCCTCGTCGGCCTGGTCGAACCGGCCCGTGACCAGGTGCACGTTGCTCAGGGCGATCAGCGCCCGGCCCTCGGCCCGGTCGTCGCCGAGGGCGCGTGCCGCGTCCAGTACGGTCCGCGCCGTGGCCTCGTACTCCTTGGCGTTGGCGCCCGACTCGCCGAGGTCCAGCGACGCCCAGAGCAGGTCCACCGCCCGGCGCAGCGTGCCCGTGCGCGGCCCGGTGCCGGTGCCTGTGTCCGCGTCTGTGCCCGCGCCTGATCCGGCGCCCGTTCCGGTTCGGGAGCCGTCGGCCGACTGGCGTACGCACGCCAGCAGGCAGTTGGCCTCCGCGTACAGCCAGTCCTGCGCGTGGTGCCGGTCGGTGAACGACAGGCCCGCGTACGACGCCGGTTCCAGATGGTCGACCAGCCGGTCGCCGGGGCGCTCCAGCGCGTACACCCGCGCCGATGTCGTCAGGTAGAAGTCCAGCAGCCGCGAGAGCGCGGACCGCCGCTCGGTGGGGCCCTGTTCGTCGCGCTCGGCGCAGGCACGCGCGTAGAGCCGTACGAGATCGTGGTAGCGGTAGCGGCCCGGTGCGGCCGACTCCAGCAGGGACGTGTCGACCAGCGACTCCAGCAGGTCCTCCGCCTCCCGCTGGTCCAGGTCGAGCAGCGCGGCGGCGCCCGCCAGCGAGATGTCGGGGCCGTCGGCCAGACCGAGCAGCCGGAACGCCCGCGCCTGCGCGTCGTCCAGCGCGCCGTAACCCAGTTCGAAGGTGGCGGCGACCGCGAGATCGCCCGCCTGCAACTCGTCCAGCCTGCGCCGCTCGTCGGCGAGCTTCGCCGCGAGGACCGAGACCGTCCAGGTGCGGCGGGACGCGAGGCGGGAGGCCGCGATCCGGATGGCCAGGGGGAGGAAGCCGCACGCGGCGACCACGTCGAGCGCCGCCTCGCGCTCCGCCGCGACCCGCTCGGGACCGACGATGCGGGTGAAGAGCTGGAGCGCCTCCTCCGGCGACATCACATCGAGGTCCACGAGGTGCGCGCCGACCAGGTCCACCAGCCGGGCCCGGCTGGTGATCAGCGCCGCGCATCCGGTCGTACCGGGCAGCAGCGGCCGGATCTGCGCGGAGTCCCGGGCGTTGTCCAGCAGGACCAGGACGCGCCGGCCGTCGAGCGCCGAGCGGTAGAGCGCGGAGCGCTCGGCGAGCGAGTCGGGGATCTCGGAGTCAGGGGTGCCGAGCGCCCGCAGGAACGAGCCCAGTACGGCCTCCGGCTCCGCGACCCGTGTCCCGGCGCCCTGGAGGTCCACGTACAACTGGCCGTCGGGGAAGTGCGTACGCGCCGCGTGCGCGACATGCACCGCGAGTGTGGTCTTGCCGACGCCGCCGATCCCGGCGAGCGCGGACACCGCCATGACGGAACCCTCGGCGGTGGCCAGCCGGTTGCCCAGCTCCCGTACGAAGGCGTCGCGGCCCGTGAAGTCCGGTACGGTCGCGGGGAGTTGGGCGGGGCGCGGCAGGGAGTGCACCGGCTCCGGCTCCTCCGGCGGGCGCGCCAGGTCCTCGTCCGCCTGGAGGATGCGGCGCTGGAGGTCGGCGAGTTCGGGCCGGGGGTCCACGCCCAGCTCGTCGGCGAGCAGCCGGCGCGTGTCCGCGTACACGGCGAGCGCCTCCGCCTGCCGGCCGCTCCGGTAGAGCGCCACCATCAGCAGCTCGCGCAGCCGTTCGCGCAGCGGATGCGCGGCGGTCAGGGCGGTCAGCTCGGAGACGGCCTCCGTGTGGGCGCCGACCTCCAGATCGAGGTCGAGCAGGTCCTCGGTGAGCTGGAGGCGCCACTCCTCCAGCCGGGTGCGCTGCGTCTCGGCGTACGGTCCCGGCACGGAGGCCAGCGTCTCGCCGTCCCACAGGTTCAGCGACTTGCTGATGAGGGAACGCGCCTGGCCCCGGTCGCCGGCGGCGCGCGCCTTGTCCGCGTGGGCGGCCAGCTCCTGCGCCACATTGAGGTCGAGGGCGTCGGGATCGGTCCGCAGCGCGTAGCCGCCGGACTCGCTGACCAGCACGCCAGGGGCGAGGACCTTGCGCAGGCGGGAGGCGTACGTACGGACGGCGGCCAGGGCCTGCGAGGGCGGTTCGTCGCCCCAGAGCCCGTCGATGAGTTCGGCGGCGGTGGCGGTACGGCCCTCGCGCAGGAGGAGCGAGGCGAGCAGGGCGCGCTGCTGCGGCGACCCGGGGGGCAGCGCTTCGCCACCGCGCCAGGCGCGTACGGGGCCGAGCACGCTGAAGCGCAGGTGGGCGGATGCGTTGAGGGTGCCGGGCACGGTGCTGTCGGCCTTGCCGCTGAGCACCTTGTCCTCGATCATCTTGCTGTTGATCGCCCCGGCGCCGTTGCGGGCGCTGTGGGAGGCGCCGTTGGCGGTGCCCTTGGTCGCGCTGGTCCTGTCCCTGTCGCTCGGCGCGGCCGGAGTCCACTGCTCCGGTACACGTGGCCCGCCGTCGAGGCCCATAGCTCCCCCTGCCCGCCGCTCACCGGTATCGCCCCGCACAGTCTGCCTTGTCGGGGGGCTGTGCGTCAGCAGCGAGTATGGCTCTGCACAAGCCCTCGACAGGTTCAGGACCGTATGTGGCCCAAGCGCTACGGGGCGAACGAGGGGGCGGAGTGGTCCCGACCGCCTCCCTCCTCGTCTCTCTACCCCTTCCCCCTCCGCCGACCCGTCCGAAACAGGCGGGAGGGCATCCACCGGCCTACTCCCCGAGGAACACCGGGTTCGTGAACGCCGCCAGGGCCCCCGGCAGTCCGGTCACCTTCGGGGCGTGCCGTACCTCCGCGCGTACGTAGGCGGCGTACGAGGCGGTCGTACGCCACTCCACCGTGCCCGAGCCCGACTCCGGCAGCGCCGAGCTGTACAACGGCCCCTGGTCGGTGACGAAGTACGCGGCACAGCCCGGGGCGCCGGTCACCTCCAGGCGTACGGTCACCGGGGCGTCCGGGGCGACGCGCAGCCGGTCGCCGATGCCCGCGTGGAGCCCCCGGCCGCCCGCAGCGCCGAAGGCCAGCGAGACCGCCGCGGACTCGGCGACATAGCTGTGGCCCGCGCGGATCCCGGCGAGAACGGCGTCGCGGGAGAGATCGTCGGCGAGGACGACGGTCTGCGGGGTGCCGATCGGGTCCGGGTCGCGGTGGGCGTCGCTGTTCCCCATGGCGGGGGTCCACTTGCGCCCCGTACCACCGGAACGTACCGACGCCACCAGCGAGTTGTCCCACTCGGCGAGGGAGATCTCGTCGTCCGGCGTGAAGGCGCCGTTCCAGACCTCCACCGCGTCGGCGTCCGCGAAGCCGAACTTCCAGTTGCAGCCGATGCAGGTGCCGTGCGGATGGGCGGGGACGACGAGGCCGCCCGCGCGGGAGATCTCGCGGGCGAAGCGCCCGAAGCGGTTGTCGCGGGCACGGTAGCGCCAGTCGATGAACGTGCCGGGGTCCGTACCGAGCGCGAGCACATGGCCGTTGCGGGTGGTGACCTCCTCCCCGGTGAGGATCAGCAGGTCGTCGCCCCACAGCCCCTCCCAGGCGCGGTGCCCGGAGTACGTGTTGTGCTCACTGGAGTTGATGAAGTCGAGCCCGGCCGCGCGGGCGAGCGCGGCGATCTCGGCGGGGGTGCGCCGCCCGTCGGAGTGCACGGAGTGGATGTGGCAGTCGCCCCGGTACCAGGCCCGGCCGCGCCCCTTGGCCCGCTGGGGCGGGTGCACGGGGGGCGGGGTGGTGCCGGGGGCGCCGTAGGTGAGGGTGATGGTGATCTCGTACGGCAGTCCCTGCGGCGCCACGGTGTACGGGCCGAGCGCGAGGTGCCAGGTGCCGGCGCGGACCGGGCCCGGGATGTAGCCGGGGGTGGCCGCGTCGGCGCGTACGAAGAACTCGGTACGGGCCCCGCCGGACCAGCCCCGGAAGCCCTTGCCGCCCAGCTCCGTACCGCGCTCGTCGAAGAGGCCGATGTCGAGGGCGTTGCCCTGGGTGCCGGCCGGGACGGCGGGTCGCTCGTACGAGTAGGCGACATGGATCTCGTGGACGCCGCGCGGTACCTCGACGGGGAGATGGACGAAGTCGGGGGAGCCGGGCGGCAGGGTGCCACGGACGGTTCTGGTCCGGGTGTCACCGGCGCCCGGGCCTGTGGCGGAGGGATCGGGGGAGGCGGCGGAAGCGGCGTTCGCGAAGCTCACGGTACTCAACGTAAGCGCGGTGGCGGCTCCCGTCACCAGGAGACCGCGTCGACCGGGGGACTGGCTCATACCGGCTGCTCCAAGGGCGAGAGGGGGCGAGGAGGTCGAGAAGATCGAGAGGAGCGCGAGGGGGCGATGAGGTCGAGAGGGGCGAGATGTACCGCCACTCTCGTAGCCCGGGGTGAACCGGGGCGCAAGGTCATGCGGGCGGTGGATGGCGGGAAGACAGCGGACGGATGGCCCCGGTTCGGTTAGGCCCGCGCATGGGCCCACGGGCCCTGTCGCTGGGTCCGGGCGGGACATAGCCTTCGTCGTGCTCCGGGGGACTCGCAAGCCGGGGGAGCGAACAGCGCGACGTGCCGGGGCAACTGAAGGGCCGTCAGGTCCGACGCGAACCGAACGTGAGTGCAAGTCAATTCACTTACATAAAAGTTGGGTGAGTCACTTGTCCGGGCTCGGTCTCCAGTCGCACAGCGGAATCTCCGCGCGGTTCACCCGCGATCAGGGGAAGCGCGCACTGCCGCCCCCTCTCCGCGCCGCGCGCGTGCTGCTGCACGTGCTCTTCGGGCTCACGGTCGTGGGCGGGCTGGGGCTGGTCGCCGAGGCGGTGTCCACGGGCCTGATGACCCCCACGCTCTTCGGCCTCGCACTGTACGCGGCGGCGCCCGGGGTGCTGGCCTGGGTGCTCACCTGGCGTCTCCGCGAGGGCGCCAACCGGATCTGGGGCGGCCTGGTCGCCGTACAGGTGTGGCTGGTCTGCGGCGGGCTGTTCAACATCGCGACCGGTTCGGTGCGGGGCCTCAGCCAACTGGTGCTGCCGCTGGCGATCCTGGCGTTCCTGACCCGGCCCGGGAGCCGCACGTGGCTCGGGGTACCGCTCCCGGCGAAGACCCCCCGGGAGCTGTTCTCCCGCTTCTCCGTCTCGCGCGTCTTCTTCCGGCGGGGCGACCGGGCCCAGACGACCGTGGAGTACCTGGGGATGATCGCGGTCGTCTCGGCGATCATCCTGGCGATCGTCACCGGGGGCATTTCGAGCCGCCTGACCGGCGGACTCCAGGAGGCGGTCTGCAACCTCGCGGGTGAGTCGTGCGAGGCGTCGGGCGGAACGACGGGCGGAACCGGCGGGGGTTCGACGGGCGGTTCGACCGGCGGAACCAGCGGTGGCGCGAGTGGGGGCGCGAGTGGGGGCGCCACGGGTGGCTCGACGGGCGGCGAGGACAACGGTGGGACGACCACCGGCGGTACGGCCAACGGCGGCGGCGACAACGGGGGTGCCACCGGATCCGGGGGCGCGAACGGCGGCGCCAACGGCGGTGCGGACGGTGGTGATTCCGGCGGCGATTCAGGGGGAGCCAGCTCCGGGGGCACCGGTTCGGGAGGCAGCGGCTCCGGCGGTTCGGGGTCGGGGGGCTCGACCGGCGGTGCGGTCGGGGGCACGAACAGCGGTGGCCCTTCGTCCGGCGGCTCGACGGGAGGCGACAGCGGCGGGAACAACGGCGGAAGCACCGGCGGTGACGACGACAGCGGGGGCGCCGTCGGCGGTGCGGTCGGCGGCACGTCCGGTGGTACGTCCGGTGGGAACAGCGGTGGCGCCGACGGTGGTGCGAACTCCGGCGGTGCGAACGGCGGCTCGAACAACGGCGGTGCGAGCGGGGGCGCCAACGGCGGTGCGAACGGCGGCTCGAACAACGGCGGTGCGAACGGCGGGGACAGCGGCGGCGCCAACGGGGGATCGAACTCCGGTGGTGCCACCGGCGGCTCCGATTCGGGCGGCGCGACCGGCGGGGCGAGCGGTGGTTCGAGTTCGGGTGGTTCCAGTGGTGGCGCGAATGGCGGGTCCAGTTCGGGTGGGTCCAGTGGTGGTGCGAGCGGTGGTTCGAGTTCCGGTGGTTCCAGTTCGGGTGGGTCCAGTGGTGGTGCGAGCGGTGGTTCGAGTTCCGGTGGTTCCAGTTCGGGTGGGTCCAGTGGTGGTGCGAGCGGTGGTTC
>NZ_JBIWFO010000023.1:62898-119629 GCF_044763125.1 Streptomyces sp. NPDC096310
GTTCCAGTTCGGGTGGGTCCAGTGGTGGTGCGAGCGGTGGTTCGAGTTCCGGTGGTTCCAGTTCGGGTGGGTCCAGTGGTGGTGCGAGCGGTGGTTCCAGTTCCGGTGGTTCCAGTTCGGGTGGGTCCAGTGGTGGTGCGAGCGGCGGTTCCAGTTCCGGTGGTTCCAGTTCCGGTGGTTCCAGCTCTGGCGGTTCCAGCTCAGGCGGCGCGAGCGGTGGCGCCAACGGAGGAACGAGCAGCGGCGGAACGAGCAGCGGCGGAACAAGCAATGGTGGGTCCTCGTCCGGCGGTCCCTCGTCGGAGCCGTCCAAGCCTTCGGAAGACCCCGACAAAGATCCTGACGACGAGCCCGAGGAGAAGCCCAAGGAGGACTGCGACAACACCAAGGCCGTCGGCTTCCCCACGGTGATGTACGCCGGATCCACCGGTCATCTCATTCTGGCGACTGGAGCCAGGCCCACCCCCGACGCGCACGCCGCGCAGGACCTGGTGGACAAGCTGGCGGCCGCCTCGAAGGCGGTCGGCGGCGCCGCGGTCCCCGGTTACGACACGTACCAAGAGGCTGAAGAGGCAGCCAAGGCGGCTTTCGGCGATGAGTGCCCGAACAAGGATGAGGAAACCGACCACAACGACCTCGACAAGGCCGGGAGCGACAAGGACAAAAACCCGGTCCTGGACCCCTTGCACGCGCTGGACGGTATCCCGACGTATACGCCGGGACCCGCCAAGAGCAAGGATTGGGCCCGGGAGGTCGAGGAGATCGCCAAGAAGAACCCGCTGACCGAGAACTTCACGGCCCAGGACGCGCTCGTCGTCGCCAACTACACCGGTAGTTGGGCCGCCGACCTCAACAGGTACCTGCGCGGCGGAAAGGTGCCCGGATCGTTCAAGAACCCCGAAGCCAAGGTGAAGATGATGGACGAGGCGCTGAGCCATCTGCCGCCGGTGCCCGATCTCACCGTCTACCGGGGCACGTTCATGCCGGAGAGCGTCCTTGAGGGGCTGATCGACGGCAACGAGGTCGGCTTCCCCGAGTATCTGAGTACGTCCACGGACCTCGGCAAGGCGGAAACCGCCCTGGACCGGGCCAACGGAGGGGGCATCAAGGGGGAGAAGGTGCTGCTCGAAATCGAGACGAGCAACGGCCGCAACGTCGACCCGCTGTCCCGCTACCGGGGCAAGGAGTCGGAGGTCCTCATTCCGCGCGACGGGAAGTTCACGATGACGAGCCAGGAGACGCGCGTCATCAACGGCAAGGAAGTCAAGGTCATCAAGGTGACCCAGACGGGCTGACGGTGACGGGCCGGCGCCGCGCCCCGGGCCAGTGCGGAGCTCACCGTACGCGCTGAAGCCGCACACTTACCCGTAGGTAACAAGGGCGGTACGGTGACGCGGACCGACCGACCGACAACGGAGGTACGACGCATGCGGATCGCGACCACGATCTTCCTCACCGACGAGACCATCACCCCTGTACGGCTCGCGCGGGAGCTGGAGCAGCGCGGCTTCGCCGGTCTCTATCTGCCCGAGCACACCCATATCCCCGCCGAGCGGACGTCGCCGTACCCGGCCGGGGGCGAACTCCCGCGCGAGTACGGCCGTACGCTCGACCCCTTCGTGGCCCTCGGTCAGGCCGCGGCGGTCACCGAACGGCTCGGTCTCGGCACCGGCATCACGCTGGTCGCGCAGCACGACCCGATCGACCTGGCGAAGCAGATCGCGACCCTGGACCACCTCTCCGGCGGACGCTTCACGCTGGGGGTCGGCTTCGGCTGGAACAAGGAGGAGGCCGCGGACCACGGGGTCGAGTGGTCGACGCGCCGCGCGCTCACGGGCGAGCGCCTGTCGCTGATGCGGGCGCTGTGGGCCGCCGAACCGACCGCGTACAAGGGCGAGTTCGGCTCGGTGCGGGCGAGCGTGGCGTTCCCGAAGCCGGTACGGGGCAACCCCCGCACTCTGATCGGCGGCGCGGCGGGCCCGAAACTCTTCGCGCAGATCGCCGAGAGCGCCGACGGCTGGCTCCCGATCGGCGGCCGGGGCCTGACCGAAGCGCTCCCGGCGCTGCGCACGGCCTGGGAGGAGGCGGGCCGCGCCCCGGAGGCCCTGCAGATCGTGCCGTACGCGACGCTGCCCAGCGAGGGGAAGCTGGCGCACTACGCGGAGCTGGGCATCGAGGAGGTCGTCCTCCAACTGCCCCCGGCCGGCGAGTCGGAGGTCCTGCGCGTACTGGACGCGTACGCCGCGTACGTGTGACGCGGGGGCGCGGCCGACGGGGACTCAGGACGAGGACGTACCGGGACCCGGGTCCCCGTCCCCGGCCTCGTCTCCGTCCCCGTTCTCACCCAGTTCGGCGAAGTGGTCGAACTCCCCGGCCATGACGCCCTTCACGAACGCCTCCCACTTCACCTGGTTCGTGGTGACGATGTTGTCGGGGTCGCTGGTCTCCCGGAGATGAATGAGATCCCCGGCCCCGGCGGCCACCTCGATCCAGGGCCCGGGCCCCTCGTCGCCCTCGGGGGCGGCACGGACCCATTCGAGACCGGTGGGAATGTCAGCCATGGTGGTCGGACTCCTTGAGTGAGCGGAGGAACCTGGCCCAGGTGGCCGGGTCGGTCGCCAGTATGGTCTGTGCGGGGTCGGCGGTCTCGGTGAGCTGTATCGCGGAGCCGGGCGTCGCGGCAACGCTCAGACAGGCGTCGCCCTCACCGCAGTACGACGACTTCTGCCAGTGGTCCGTGGCCATGAGCGGTCCTTTCGGTCAGAGCTGCTGAGCGATGGAGTGGATGAAGTCCCGGGATTTCGCCGGGTTGAGCGCGACGGCTTCCATACGGCCGAGGAGCGTCCGGTATTTCTGGAGCTGTGCCCTGGCGTCCAGAAGAACGGAGCCGTGTGACTGGTCGAGATGTACGGTGTCGAGCTGCGGTACGGGACCGACGGCGTAGGCGACCGACTGCCCCGAGCCGGGATACGCGCCGGCGTCGAAGGGGATCACGCTGAGGGTGATGTGCTCGCGTTCTCCCATGGCGATCAGATGCTCCAGTTGACGCCGAGCCGTGGCCGCGCCCCCGAACTTCATCCGGAGCGCGGCCTCGTGGACGATCGTGGAATACCGGAGCGGATCCGTACGGTAGATGACGTCCTGCCGTTTGACCCGGTGCGAGACGCGGTGCTCGATCTGGGGCGGCGACAGCTCGGGCACCACCTGCTGGAACACCACCCGGGCGTGATCGGCGGTCTGGAGCAGTCCCGGGATGTGGGCCGTGTACGCGGTGCGGAGCGCGACGGCGTGGTGTTCGAGCTCGGCCAGGTCCAGCAGCCCGGCGGGCAGAACGCCCCGGTACTCCTCCCACCATCCGCGCGTCCGGTCCTGGGCCACGTCCACCAGAGCGGAGACGAAGAGCTCGTCCCGGCAGCCGTAGGCGACGGCCATCGCGCGCACGCGGTCACCGCCGACCCCGAACCGGGCCGTCTCGATGTTGCTGATCTGCCCCGGTCGCGTGCCGAGAAGCTCCGCGGCCGCGGTGGACGTCAGCCGTGCCCGCTCACGGAGTCTCCGCAGCTCAATACCCAGGCGCACGCGCCGCGCCGTGAGGTCGGGTTTGGCCGCCATCGCTCAACTCGCCTTCCGGGACGTACAAGGGGATCACTCACACGGGTGAGATCCGGGAGTATTACTTGGAACGCTATCAAGTATTCCTTTTTGGCGGTCTAGTCTCTGAGGCAGGCCACCGCCTGGAAGCACCCCGCTCGACGGAGCGACCTGGTCACCGGGCACCGCACCTCGCATCCCCACTCCTGGGTCAACCCCCTCCGCGATCGGAGACTTCCGTGCAAA
Organism: Streptomyces sp. NPDC096310; assembly: GCF_044763125.1. Lineage (NCBI taxonomy): Bacteria > Bacillati > Actinomycetota > Actinomycetes > Kitasatosporales > Streptomycetaceae > Streptomyces > Streptomyces sp. NPDC096310. Next base: position 66,736 of record NZ_JBIWFO010000023.1, read on the forward strand.
CCGTATCCCCGCACTGGGCCTACACGCTTCAACTCCCGCCCGATCCCCGCGCCCCCGGAATCGCCCGCGGCACCGTCCGCAGCGTGGTCAGGGCGCACCGGATGGACGAGGTGGCCGACACGGCGGAACTGCTGGCGAGCGAGCTGGTCACCAACGCGTACCGGCACGCGCCGGGCCCGTCCGCCCTGCGTATCCGCGCCCTGGAGCCGCACCGGCTCCGGGTCGGTGTCTGGGACAGCAGCCCCGAGATCCCGCCCCCGTTCAACGGCGGCCTCCTCACCCCGTCGCCGTCCGCCCCCGGGACGGAAGCCCTGCCGGAGTGCGGGCGCGGGTTACGGCTCGTACAGCTTTACGCCGACGACTGGGGCGCGTACCGCCTCGGCGGCGAGCGGTCCGGGCACCGGGGAAAGCTGCTGTGGGTGGAGTGCGTGCTCAAGGGCGGCCAGGACGGACCCGCCGGTCAGGTCAGGGGCGCGGCGTCCGCGCCCGGTGGGCGGAGCAGGAAGACGTCGACCGGGTCCTCAAACTCCAGGACGAAGCCGTGGCGCTCGTAGAGCCGGCGGGCCGCGCTGCCCTGGAGGACGTTGAGGCGGACGGGCGCGTTCCGGGCGTCGGCGCGCTTCAGCAGCGTGCGCAGGACGGCCGAGCCGAGCCCGCGGCCCTGGTGGCGGAAGGCGACGTAGAAGTGCTCCAGCAGGAGACCGCCGGAGGCGGGGCGGAGCGTGACGCAGCCGGCGACCGGTCCCGCTCCGGCGGTCGCCTCCGCGTCATCACCGTCGACGGTGATGACCGAGGTGTACTCCGTGGAGAAGGAGTCGCGCAGCCGCTGCCGCACCCGGTGCTCGTCGTACCGCCCGAGACGTTCCAGGTCGCCGCGCATGACTGCGGCCCGCAGCTCGGCCACCGGTTCCACGTCCGCCGCCGTGGCGGCCCGCAGCGCCCACGACGGCACAACGGGCGGTCGTGTCCCGACTCCGGTCGTGCCCGCCTCTGTCGTTCTCGTCTCCGCGTCCATGCCCGAAGTCTCGCAAACCGGTCGCCTGCCCCTTCACGCGCATGAGTCACGCACATGAATCACGTGCATCAGCGCTTCTATTCGTGTCCCGAGAGAGACATATGCCACCTCTTGTCACGCAACCAAGATCCACCCCGGCGCTCGTATGCTCGAAGCATGACGACGAGCGCACCGCAGGGCCCCGGGCCCGGACAGCCGACCGCCAACGGCATGCGCCGTGCCCTCAAGCGTGCCCGTGACGGTGTCGCGCTCGATGTCGCCGAGGCCGCCGTGCTGCTCCAGGCGCGGGGCGCCGATCTCACCGATCTGGCCGGGTCCGCCGCGCGGGTGCGGGATGCCGGGCTGGCGGCGGCCGGGCGGGCCGGGGTGATCACGTACTCCCGGAAGGTCTTCATCCCGCTCACCCGGCTGTGCCGTGACAAGTGCCACTACTGCACCTTCGTCACCGTGCCCGGCAAGCTCCGCCGCGCCGGGCACTCCATGTTCCTCTCGCCCGACGAGGTGCTGGCGATCGCCCGCCAGGGCGCCGAAATGGGCTGCAAGGAGGCGCTGTTCACCCTCGGCGACCGGCCCGAGGACCGGTGGCCCGAGGCGCGGGAGTGGCTGGAGGCGGAGGGGTACGACGACACCCTCGCCTATGTGCGCGCCATGGCGATCCGCGTCCTGGAGGAGACCGGGCTGCTGCCCCACCTCAACCCCGGGGTGATGTCCTGGACCGACCTCCAGCGGCTCAAGCCCGTCGCCCCGAGTATGGGCATGATGCTGGAGACCACCGCCACACGCCTGTGGTCCGAGCCCGGCGGCCCGCACCACGGTTCGCCCGACAAGGAGCCCGCCGTCCGGCTGCGGGTCCTGGAGGACGCCGGCCGGTCCAACGTGCCGTTCACGACCGGGGTGCTGATCGGCATCGGGGAGTCGTACGAGGAGCGCGCCGACGCCCTCTTCGAGCTGCGCCGGATCCAGCGCGCGTACCACGGCGTCCAGGAAGTCATCGTCCAGAACTTCCGCGCCAAGCCCGACACCGCCATGCGCGGCATGCCCGACGCCGAGCTGGAGGAGCTGGCCGCGGCCATCGCCGTGGCCCGGCACATCCTCGGCCCCTCCGCCCGTATCCAGGCGCCGCCCAACCTGGTCGACGCGGAGTACGCCCTGCTCATCGGTGCGGGCATCGACGACTGGGGCGGGGTCTCGCCGCTCACCCCCGACCATGTCAACCCCGAGCGCCCCTGGCCGCACATCGACGAACTGGCCGCGCGGACCGCCGAGTCCGGCTTCGAGCTGCGCGAACGGCTCACCATCTACCCGGAGTTCATCCAGCGAGGCGAACCCTGGCTCGACCCCCGCCTGATGCCGCACGTACGCGCCCTCGCCGACCCGGAGACCGGACTCGCGCGCGAGGGTGTCAGGCCGGCCGGACTGCCCTGGCAGGAGCCGGACGAAGGGTTCACCGCCACCGGGCGCACCGATCTGCACCGCACCATCGACACCGAGGGCCGCACCGCGGACCGGCGCGACGACTTCGACGAGGTGTACGGGGACTGGGAGGCGCTGCGCGAGGCCGCGGCGCCCGGCATGGTGCCCTCCCGTATCGACACCGATGTACGGACCGCCCTCGCGCAGGCCGCCGACGACCCGACGAAGCTCACCGACGGCCAGGCTCTCGCCCTGCTCCACGCCGACGGGCCCGCGCTCGACGCGCTCACCCGTATCGCGGACGAGCTGCGCCGCGACACCGTCGGCGACGACGTCACGTACATCGTCACCCGCAACATCAACTTCACCAACGTCTGCTACACGGGGTGCCGGTTCTGCGCCTTCGCCCAGCGCCGTACGGACGCCGACGCGTACACCCTCTCCCTCGACCAGGTCGCGGACCGCGCGCAACAGGCCTGGGAGGTCGGCGCCACCGAGGTCTGCATGCAGGGCGGCATCCACCCCGACCTGCCCGGCACCGCCTACTTCGACATCGCGCGCGCCGTGAAGGAACGCGTCCCCGGTATGCACGTCCACGCCTTCTCCCCGATGGAGGTCGTCAACGGCGCCTCGCGCACGGGCCTTTCGATCCGCGAATGGCTGACGGCCGCCAAGGAGGCCGGACTCGACTCGATCCCCGGCACGGCGGCGGAGATCCTGGACGACGAGGTCCGCTGGGTCCTCACCAAGGGCAAGCTGCCGACGGCCACCTGGATCGAAGTCGTCACGACCGCCCATGAACTGGGCATCCGTTCCAGCTCCACGATGATGTACGGCCATGTCGACCAGCCCCGCCACTGGCTGGGCCACTTCCGTACCCTCGCCCGTATCCAGCAGGAGACCGGCGGCTTCACGGAGTTCGTGACCCTGCCCTTCATCCACACCAACGCCCCCGTCTACCTGGCCGGTATCGCCCGCCCCGGCCCCACCGACCGGGACAACCGCGCGGTGATGGCGATGGCGCGGCTCCTGCTGCACCCGCACATCCCCAACATCCAGACCAGTTGGGTGAAGCTCGGCACGGAGGGCGCGGCGGAGATGCTGCGCTCCGGCGCCAACGACCTGGGCGGCACACTGATGGAGGAGACCATCTCCCGTATGGCGGGCTCCAGTTACGGTTCCTACCGCTCGGTCAAGGACCTGGTCGCCATCGCGGACGCGGCGGGGCGCCCGGCGAAGCCGCGCACGACGCTGTACGGAGAGGTCCCCGAGGAGCGGGTCAGGGCGGCGGCGGCATCGGACGGACACCTGCCGGAGTTGCTGCCCCTGCTGGCAGACTGAGCGCCGAAGGAGCCGCCCGGGAACCGGGCAGGACGGACACGGGGGAGTACGTACGTGGCGCACGCGCACGCGGAGTCCGGTCGACCGTCGATGGCCGAACTGATCGCACGCCGCCGCCGGTTCGTCGGCCGGGGCGCCGAACTGGCCGCGTACCGCGAGAACTTCGGCCACCCGCCCGACGACGAGCGGCACCGCTACCTGTTCCACGTCCACGGCAACGCGGGCGTCGGGAAGACCTCCCTCGTACGGGAGTTGGAGCGGACCGCCCAGGAGTGCGGCGCGCTGACCGCGTACGTGGACGAGTCCGTCAGCAGCGTCCCCGAGACGCTGGCCGCGATCGCCGAACAGTTCGGGCGGCAGGGGCACCCGCTCAAGCGGCTCGACCGGCAGCTCGCCACCTACCGGCAGCGCAGACACGAGGCCGAGTCGGCCGCCGCACCGGGCGGGGAGCCGCCCGCCGCCTCCGCCGGGTCCACCGCCGCGGTGACGGCGGGGATGATCGGGCTGCGGATGGTCCCGGTCGTCGGACCGTTCGCGGACGCGGTCGACCCCCAGCACCTCGCGGCGGGCGCCGACCGGCTCCGCGCCACCCTGAGCGCGCGCTTCCGCGACCAGGAGGATGTCCAGCTCGTCCTGAGGCCGGACCAGGTACTCACCCCCGTCCTGGTCACCGAACTGACCGGGATCTCCCGCGACATCCCCTGGATCGCGCTCTTCTTCGACACGTACGAACGCACCGCGCCCTTCCTGGACACCTGGCTGCGCGACCTGGTCAAGGCAGGCCGGTACGGGGACTTCCCGGGCCGCGTCGTGGTGACGCTCGCGGGCCAGCGCCCCCTCGACCCCGCCTGCTGGGGCGGGTACGGGGACTTCGGCACCAGCCTGCCGCTGGCTCCCTTCACGGCGGGGGAGGCGCGCACGCTCCTCGCCGCGAAACGGGTCACCGACGAGTCCGTCGTGGAGGAAGTTCTCCGGCTCTCCGGCGGCCTGCCCGTCCTCGTCTCCACCCTCGCGGAGAACCAGCCGACGGACCCGGACGACGTGGGCGACCCCAGCGCCACCGCCGTCGAACGCTTCCTCAAGTGGGAACAGGACCCCCTACGGCGCTCCGCGGCCCTCGCCTGCGCCCTGCCCCGCCGACTGGACGAGGACATCTTCCGCGAGGCCGTGCCCGAGGACGCGGCGGGGCTGTACGACTGGCTGCGGACACTGCCCTTCGCCCTCGGCAAGGACGGCGGGGTCGCCTACCACGGCGTGGTGCGCGCCCCCATGCTCCGCCTCCAGCGCACCCGCTCCCCGCGCACCTGGCGCGAACGGCACACCGCCCTCGCCGAGTCCTTCGCCCGCTGGCGCGCCGAGACGGAGACGGACCTGCCGAGGGACGAACGCTGGGAGAGCGCGGAGTGGCGCGCACTGCGCTTCGAGGAGACGTACCACCGGCTGTGCGCGGGCCCGCGCGGCGCGCTCCCCGGGGCGCTCAGGGACGTGGTCGAAGGCAGCCGCGAGAGCCCGGCGACGGCCCGCCGCGCGGCCCAGGTACTGGCGGAGGCGGGCGAGGACACCGGCGACGGGGTGGCCCGGGAGTGGGGGCGGCGGCTGGTGGCCGCGCTCGAAGACGAGGAGGAAGGGGTACAGGCGGCCGTTGGCCTGCTGCTCGACCGGGCGGGACTGGACAGCGGGGGCCGGGCGGTGGCGCACCGGGTACGGGCGGCGGAGCTGCGCGAGGCGGGCTCGTACGCGGCGGCCCTGGCCGAGTACGACCGGTCGCTCGCACTCGACCCGGAGGAGCCCAGGACGTACTACAACCGTGGCCGGACCCACCTGTGGAACGGAGATTACGAGGCTGCCCTGACCGACCTGCGCCGGGCCGACGAACTGGCCCCGGACACACCATGGGTCCTCGGCGTGTACGGGGAAACGCTTCGGCTCGTCGGCAGGAGCGAAGAGGCTGTCGAAGTGCTGGACCGTGCCGTCGTTCTCGATCCGACCCATGGCTACGCGCCGGCCTGTCGGGGCGTGGCCCATCACGTGCTGGGGCGGCATACGGCCGCTCTGGCGGACTTCGACCGGGCCTTGGAGCTGGACGACGCGTATCTGTGGGCGCTGGTCCGCAGGGCCCGGCTGCTGCGGGACATGGGGGAACTCGACCGGTGTTTCGCGGATCTGGACCGTGCGGTCGAACTGGCCCCGGACAGCGCCTGGATCGCCTCCGAGCGCGGGGACGCGTACCGGATGACCGACCGGAACGAGGACGCGGAAAGGGAGTTGACCCGCGTCCTCACGCTCGATGCCGATCGCGTCTCGGCGCTGGCGAGCCGGGGTTATGTCCGCCACCGGCTGGGGCGGCCCGCCGAGGCGCGCGCCGATCTGGACCGGGCGATCGAGCTGAGTCCGCAGTACGCCTGGGCGCTTGCGCACCGCGCCGGTCTGCGGCAGGAACACGGGGACACCAGCGGCGCGTTGGCCGACCTGGACCGCGCCGTCGAGGCAGAACCGGACAGCGTGTGGATCCGGCGGAAGCGAGGAGCGGCCCGGCGGGCCGCCGGGCTCCACGAGGAGGCGGTCGCGGATCTCACCGCGGTGCTGGAGCAACGAGCCGACGACGACTGGGCGCTCGCGCTGCGCGGCAGGTCCCACGGCGCCTGCGGGCGCCACGGCCAGGCCCTCGTGGACCTGGACCGTGCCCTGGAGATCGATCCGGAGAACCCGTGGCACCACTACTTCCGAGCCCGTACGGCACTGGCCGCGGGCCGCGCCGAGCAGTCCTGCGCCGGTTTCCTGCGGAGCATCGCGCTGAACCCGGACACGGACGGCGCGGACCCCGCCCGGCACAGAGCGGCGAACGTGAGCCTGCTGCTGGGCAGACCCGAGGAGGCGCTGCGGCTGCTGGACGAGCTGACCGCCACCGACCACGACGACCTGCCGGCCCGCTGCGAGGCGCTGCGCCGTACCGGACAGTGGGCCGAGGCGCTGGAGGCTGCCGAGCGGAGCGTTGCCGAGGAGCCGGTGTACGGCATGCTCCAGCAGGCCCTGACGGTGACCGTGGCGGAAGGAGCGGACGCCGGGGCCCCGCTCTGGCGGGAGCTGAAGCGGCGGATCGCGGAGGCCGCCGATCTGCCGGAAGAGATGACTGCGTACGGAGCCGCGCTGAGTACGGCCGCACTCGCGGACTGGGGAGTGCTGGACGCCTCGCTCGCCACTCTGCTCGCCAGGGACAACGAGTGGGACGACCTCGCACAACTGGCCTCCGACCTCGGAGAACTGCTGGACGCCCCCGGCATCGACACCGCCGCCCTGAGCCCCCGGCTCGCCCGGGTGGCCGCCGCCCGCGACGCGTTCGCCGCCCGCTGGGCGTAAACCCGGCACGTACCGAAGCCTCGCACCCGAGTACCTGAGCCTCGTCCCACCAGACCGAAGAGACCCGCCGCACTACTTTTGTCGGATGTCGCAGGCCGCCCGCGATCCGTACCGTCGTACGGTATGACAGCACCCCCGCCGACCGAGCCCGCCACCTCCGGCACGCCCGCCCCCGGACAGGCCCCGACCGCGCGCCTCGCGGATGTCGACGCGCTCCGCGGCTTCGCCCTCCTCGGCATCCTGATGGTCAACATCGCGTTCTTCGCGAGCGGTTACACCCTGCTGGACTTGCCCGACCCGGCCCGCGACGCGTGGCACGACCATCTGGCGTCCGGTGTGGTCCAGTTCTTCTTCGAGTCGAAGTTCTATCTCCTCTTCTCCTTCCTCTTCGGCTACAGCTTCACCCTCCTGCTCAACTCCGCCACCGCGCGCGGACTCTCCTTCCGGCCCCGCTTCCTGCGGCGGATCGGCGGGCTGTTCCTGATCGGCGTGGCCAACGCGGTGCTGCTCTTCTACGGCGACATCCTCGTCACGTACGCCGTCCTCGGCCTGCTGCTCTTCCTCGTACGCGGCATCCCGCCGCGCCGCGCGCTGTGGGTGGCCGGGATCGTCACCGGGGTGATCGTGTTCGTCCTCCTGGCGCTGGCCGTCCTCGTGGCCGTCATCGACGGCGCCTCCGCCGCCCCGACCGCCGCCGAACGGGCCACCATGCTCGCCGACGGGCGGGAGGCCACCGAGGCGATGCGGGGCGGGTTCGGGTCCGTCGTCGGGGAGCGGCTGGACTCGCTGTCGACCGCGTTCCCGATGATCCTCTTCTTCCAGGGGCCGCTGGCCTTCTCCGCGTTCCTGGTCGGGCTGGCCGCCGGCAAACACCGCGCGCTCGACCACACCGCCGCCGCCGACCCGGACGCGTACCGGCGAAAGCTGAGGCTCATCCAGCTCATCGGCTTCCCGGTCGGCCTCGCGGGATCGCTCGCCTACACCCTCGCCGCGGACGACAACCTCTTCGCGCCCGTCGCGCACACCGTCACCGCGCCGTTCCTCACCGCCGCGTACGCCGCCACGCTGCTGCGCGTCTTCCGCACCGCGCGCGGCGCCCGGCTGGGCGAGGTGCTGGCGCGGCCGGGGCGGATGGCGCTCACCAACTACCTGAGCCAGTCGCTGCTCTGCGGACTGATCTTCACCGGGATGGGGCTCGGTCTCGTCGGGCGGACGCCGTACGCCGCGATGATCGCCGTCGCGGTGGCGATCTTCGCCGTACAGGTGGCGTGGAGCGCCTGGTGGATGCGGCGGTTCCGGATCGGCCCGGTCGAGTGGCTGCTGCGCGCCGCCACGCACCTGGAGCGGCCCGCACCGCGCGTCTGAGTGCGCCCTCAACCCGCTGTCCCCGTTCGATTACAGTGCTGCGCAGTCGCGCGCGGGCACACAACGGGGCCCAACAGGGGAGGGGGACGTGTGAGCACACCGTCCGGAGCCGTCTGGGGCCGTGCCGAGCAGCAGGACTTCCGCAGCCGAGTACGGGGCGCACTGCTCGGCGGCGCCCTCGGGGACGCGCTCGGCGCCGGGGTCTCCACGCTCACCCTCGACGAGATCAGGGCCGCTCACGGAGGGGACGGCGTGGTCGACCTCGTCCCCGCGTACGGCCGGCGCGGCGCCGTCACCGCCTCCACCCAGCTCACCCTGTTCACCGTCGACGGCCTGATCCGCGCCCAGGTGCGCCGCGACACCGGCGCCTGGCATCCGCCCACCGACGTGCACCGTTCCCATCTGCGCTGGGCGGCGACCCAGCGCGACTGGGGGCCCGACCTGCGCCGCAAGGACAACGGGTGGCTCGCCCAGGAGGAGTGGCTGTACGTACGCCGCGACCCGACGATCTCCTGCCTCACCGGCTTCGGCGACCAGGTCATGGGCACCCTCGACCGGCCCAAGAACCCCATCGCACAGGACGCGGGCGCCCTCGTACGGTCCGCGCCGTTCGGGCTGCTCGTCGGGTGGGAGCCGCAGTTGGTCTGCCAGCTCGCGCTGGAGTGCGCCGTCCAGACGCACGGCAGCCCGGGGGCGTTCATCTCGGCGGGCGCCTTCGCCGTCATCGTGCACGAGGTGGCCCGCGGCGGCACCCTGGAGGCGGGCGTGGAGCGCGCCTGCGTGCTGATCGCGCCGCGCACCGGCCACGAGCCCGTCACCGCGGCCCTGCGGCAGGCGCTCGAACTCGGGCGCCAGGGCGTGCCGGGCCCCGAGCAGATCGCCGCGCTCGGCGACGGGCGCACCGCCGAGTCGGCGCTCGCCGTCGCCGTCCACTGCGCCCTGGTCGCCGAGGACGTACGCCACGGGCTGCGCCTCGCCGTCAACCACGACGGGCCGTCCGCCACCACCGGCACCCTCTGCGGATCGCTGCTGGGAGCCCTGCACGGGGAGACGGCCCTGCCGCCCGCCTGGCTGGCGGAGCTGGAGGGCCGGCCCACCCTGCTGGAGATCGCGGACGACTTCGCGATGGAGATGACCCAGGGGCCGGCGCTGCACAGCCCGGCGGTCACGGAGTCGGGGTGGCTGACCCGCTACCCGCGCGGCTGATCCCGCCGCCCTTCCCGCTCCCGGGGCCGTTCCCGTTCGCCTTACCGCCGTCCTTTCCGTTCGCGTCGCCCTCCCCGTCGGTCGCCTCGTGGCCGTCCCCGTCGATCCGCCCCAGCAGCGCGTCACGCTCCGGGGTGTCCTCCGGCTTCAGGAAGCCGATCACCACGTACAGCACCAGCGAGACCGCGAGCGGTACGGAGACCTGGTACTGGAGCGGCACACCGCCGTCCACGTTCCAGTTGATCGGGTAGTTGACCAGCCAGAACGCCAGCAGCCCCATCGCCCAGCTCACCAGCGCCGCCGTCGGGCCCGACCTGCGGAACGGCTTGAGCAGCCCCAGCATGAACGGAATCGCGATCGGCCCCATCAGCCCGGCCACCCACTTGATGACGACGGTGATGATGTCCTTGAACGTCGGCGAGTTGACCTGGGTGGCGATCGCCATCGACAGTGCCAGGAACGAGATCGTCGACAGCCGCGCCGCCAGCAGCCCCGCCCGGTCCGACCAGCCGCGCGCCGCGCGGGAGAGCACCGGCGCGATGTCCCGGGTGAAGACCGCCGCGATGGCGTTGGCGTCCGACGAGCACATCGCCATGGTGTGCGAGAAGAATCCGACGATGACCAGACCCAGCAGCCCGTGCGGCAGCAGCTGTTCGGTCATCAGGGCGTACGAGTCGGAGGCGTCCGGCTTCTGCGCCTCCACCAGCAGCGGCGCGCACCACATGGGGAAGAACAGCACCAGCGGCCACACCAGCCACAGAGCGGCGGAGAGCCGCGCCGAGCGCGTCGCCTCACGGGCGCTGGCCGTGGCCATGTAGCGCTGCGCCTGGTTCCACATGCCGCCGTTGTACTCGAAGGTCTTGATGAAGAGGAACGCCAGCAGGAACGTCACGGTGTACGGGCCCGCCGTCGGTTCTGCGTGGCCGTCGGGGAGCTTGTCCCAGACCGTCCACAGCGCGCTGAAGCCGCCGAGCTTGCCCATGACCGCGACGAGCATCGCGACCCCGGCGAAGAGCTGGATGACGAACTGGCCCAGCTCGGTGAGCGCGTCCGCCCACAGCCCGCCGACGGTGCAGTAGATGCCGGTGATGACACCGGTGATGAGGATGCCCTGGTTGAGGGAGATCCCCGTGAAGACGGAGAGCAGGGTGGCGATGGCGGCCCACTTGGCGCCCACGTCCACGATCTTCAGCAGCAGCCCGGACCAGGCGAGCGCCTGCTGCGTCCTCAGGTCGTACCGGTTCTTGAGGTATTCGAGCGGCGAGGCGACCCGGAGCCGGGAGCGCAGCCGGTTGAGCCGGGGCGCGAAGACCTGCGCGCCGATCCCGATCCCGATGGCGATGGGCAAGGACCAGGTCACGAACGAGGTGACGCCGTAGAGATAGGCGATGCCCGCGTACCCGGTGAACATCACGGCGCTGTACCCGGACATGTGGTGCGAGATGCCCGAGAGCCACCAGGGCATCTTGCCGCCCGCGGTGAAGAAGTCGCTGACATTGTCCACGCGCTTGTGCGACCAGAGCCCGATCGCGATCATGACTCCGAAGTACGCGACGAGCACGATCCAGTCGAGGCTGTTCATGTCACCCCTCCAGGGTAGGAACTGCTGCCGGATAAGCGAGTTCTGCAGACTGCAAGTGAGTGGGAGTGGGGCAGGGACATGTGGTGGTTCCGGGTTCTGCTCGGGCGGGGGTAGGCGGCGGTTGGGCTGAGCGAGTGACCTTTGGCTCGGTGTTTCGTTGTCCTGTTCGACACGGGATACCTGTGGCGTGCCCGGCATGGGAACCGGAAACGAGGGGAGTGAGGTGGATGGGCGAGCTTCGGGCGCTGGTGGCGCCGTTCGTCGTGCCCGGCCCCTCCGGTGTCGCGGTGCGTACCCGGCTGCGCCTGTCGGGCGTCGAGGAGCGGGTGCTGCGTGAGGTGGGCGGGTGGCCGGGGTCGTTGGCGTCGGGGGATCTGGCGGTGCGCTGCCGTGACGGCCTGGACCATGACGCTGGGCGCTGGGCGGTGCGCAAGCGGGCTTTGACAGGCCGGTCGTCGTCGCGGCGCGCCTGCTCCTGTCGGCGGACGGGGAATCGGGCAAACGGGACGGCAACGAGACCATCCGCATCACCGCCGAAGGGCAGGTCTCTCTCAGACTCCCCGCACCACTGGTGCACCTCGCCAATGCGCCGCACGGCCGGTTCATCCTTGAGCGGCCGGTGACCTTCCCGCACCGAGGTGCGGAGTGGGCCGACCGGATTGCCGAAAACAGGGCCGTCGCCTACACCCTGCACCACGACACCGAACGCGACCGCTGGTACGTGACCGCCGCCTGGCAGCGCAAGGACGTGCCCATCCTGCCGTTGGGTGCGGCGCTGGTGGCGGGCTGCATCGGGGTGGACATGAACGACGACCACCTCGCAGCCTGGCACCTCGACGCCCACGGCAACCCCGTCGGCGAACCACACCGCTTCCCCTACGAATTGACCGGCATCGCTCAGCACCGGGACGCGCAGATCCGCCACGCGCTCACCCGCCTCCTGCACTGGGCCCGCCGGTGCGGCGTGAAGGCGATCGCGATCGAGGACCTGGACTTCGAGGGGGAGAAGACCCGCGAGAAGCACGGCCGCCGCAAACGCTTCCGCCGGCTGATCTCGCGCTTCCCCACCGCGAAGCTCCGAGCCCGGCTGGTCTCCATGGCCGCCGAACATGACCTCACCGTCGTCGCGGTGGACCCGGCCTACACCTCCCGCTGGGGCGCCCAGCACTGGCGGAAGCCCCTCACCACCCCGCGACGCAGAACCACCCGACACGATGCCGCGAGCATCGCGATCGGACGGCGCGCCCAGGGACATCCGGTTCGGCGACGGATGGCACCGCCCCGCAGCGACCAGAGCGATCGTTATGGGCATCGGACCATCCAGGCCCCACCGGACATCCCCGGGCGTGAGGAGCCCCGCCCCCGCGTTCCCGGACCGCGGACACGATCCGTGCCGCCCGGACACGGAGCGAACGCGGGTATCCAGAACGCCCAACACCGTTCGGGGCGTTCGGCTGAGCACGAGTTCTGGCAACAGGACCCACTCCCGCTCGGTCTTTAGACACGGTCCGCCGGTTGAACATGGGAGCGCTTCGTCAGAGGGCGCGTTCCGGGTGGCGGTAACCCCGTGCGGGAGCGGGGACTTGGGGATTGAACCGCCTGCCGGGGCGGCGGGTCAAGGGTGCCGTTGGTCAAGGACGTGAACGCGGATCAGGAAGTCGAACAGTTTTGCCCGTTCTTGACCTTCCATGGCGTTGTCGTGACCGTGATCGCGCACACACGATGAGCGAGCACTTCGTCAGTGGGCTCCGGCGCTTCTGCCGCCGGGCCTCGTACGGAACGGAAACACCCGAAGGGAACAGGCCGGACGGATACGGCCGCGCGGGATGCGGGTCCCGTGCGGCCGGGCATGGCCGAGCCCCCTCGGCCAGGACGGCGGACCGGTCGAGAGGGCTCTGTCCGTGGTGCGGTGAAACTGTGGTGCCGGTGGAGCTGTGGTGCGGTGGAACGTGGTGCCGGCGGTCAACGGCGGACCGGCCTCAGACGAGGTCGGCGGCGCCCCTGCCCATGTCCTGGACAAAGGCATTCCACGAGCTGGGGACGAAGGAGATCGACGGCCCCTCGGCCACCTTCGAGTCCCGAACGGCAATGGCCTGGACGATGGGGGACCTGACCTCTACGCATGCGCCGTTTCCGCCGGAGTACGAGGACTTCGTCCACGTGTCCGTAGCGCCCTGAAGGATTGCCATATTCGCTCCGGTTCAGCAAGTGAGGTGAAATAGCGCCAACTTCTGTTGGCATGATCGACGCTACTCGCCTCCCTTGATGAGCGGGGCGCGCGTTCACTCGTCCGGATGGTCCACCCCCGAATAGCCTTACGGGGAAACGTGGTTGAGGTGTATGCTGGCCCCTCCCGACGCATAAAAGCGGATCAGTTCGACAATCCGGACCAACGTGACGGGTGCTCAGCGGGCGTAGTCCTTTGCGATTTCCGCGATGTACTGCCGGGTCTGATCGGCATTCAGGGCCTGCGCGCGCAGATGTTCGTACATCACGCTGTACCGCTGCACATCATTGGCCTTCTCCAGATAAAGGTCGCTCGTCACGCCCTCGATGTAGACGACACTGGAGTCCGAGGCGTCGGGGAATTCGAGAATCGCGTAGTGACCGGTGATTCCGGGATGCGCGCCCATGTCGAAAGGCAGCACCTGAACGGTCACATGCGGCAACTGCGACTGCTCCAGCAGATGTTCGAGCTGCTCCCGCATGAGCCGGCGGCTGCCGACGACCCGGCGCAGCGCCGCCTCGTCCACCACGGCCCAGAGCCGCAGCGGCTCCTCGGGCGCGTTGATCCGGTCCTGCCGTCGCAGCCGTACCCCGACCCGCTTCTCGACATCCGGTACGGCCGACTCCGGCAGCGCGCCGTTGATCAGCGCCTCGGCGTACGGGCGCGTCTGGAGCAGCCCCGGAACCACCTGCGGCTCGAACACGCGCAGCGAGGCCGCGTCGGTCTCCAGGCCGATGTAGACGCTGTACGGAATATCGCCGAAGGCATGCCACCAGCCCTGCTGACGGGAGTCCTTGGCCATTTGCATAAGCGAGTCGACGATCCGGCTGTCCTCGACCTCGTAGACCCCGCAGAGGTCCCGCACATCGCGCTGGCTGATCGAGCGGCGGCCGTTCTCCAGCCGGCTGATCTTCGACTGGGAGACCAGCAGGCGTTCCGCGACTTCCTCGGCCGTCATGCCTTTGAGTTCGCGAAGCCGGCGCAACTCCTGGCCCAATCGGCGTCGCCTGACGGTGGGATTGACGTTGGACGCCACGGAAACTGCACCTCCGGCTGTGTAGCTGTAGCTGTACGTATCTACTGCTCAGCAGACTGCCACCAAAGGTCCCGACTGCGCTGGGAAATGGCTACAGAGGTGATTGCGCCGTTCTGCGCGCCTCGCCGCACGCCCCCGCGCGCGCCCTGGCGCCGGTCCGGCGGCCCCCGGGGGCTCCGGCGGCCCCCGGGGCCCCGGAGGCCCGTCACGGGTCCGCCGGCCTATGGCCAAGGGTCCGGGGCTCCGCGGCGGGCCGACGGGTCACGGCGCGGGCCGACGCGCGACGCGCGGGGCGGCCGGTGGTGTTCCGGCTGCCCCGCGCGTCCTGTGCGGCTCCCGAACCGGGTCTGGGGACATCGGTGCGGCGGATCGCTCTGTGCGGGCGGTGCGTGTCGGTGCGCGGGCGTGCTGTGCGTGCGTGTGCCTGTCCGTGCCTGTCGGGGCGGGCTTGGGCGCCTGCTCCGTACTCAGTGCGCCGGTACGCGCGCCATGCCACCGCGTTGCGGCTGCATGGGCACGCCACCGACCGGCCGGGCGCCGGCCGGAGCGCTGGGGGCGCCCTGGGCCGGGTTACGGCGCGGCTGTGCGCCCACCCCGTTCTGGACGTCCATCACGGCGTGCGCCACGAGACCGCCCATGGGGTCGTGTCTGATCAGGTCCCGGAGCCGGGAGCGCGACGAGCGCCCCTCGTTCCCGGGGTAGAGGTGCTTGCCGAGTCCGACCGCGTGGGCCAGCGCGGCGAGCGCCGCGGTCCGCGGGTCCGGCGGAACGCCGGTGCGGATCGCACTGTCCAGCCGGGACCTGATTTCCCGGCTGATCGCCGTCTCCGTCGCCTGGTAGCGAGTCGTCGGCAGCACCCCGCACATCTGGCCCGCCACGGCATGCACCATGCCGCACCGCTCCAGATGCGAGAGATAGGTCTGGCGCAGCCCCAGGCGGGGCCCGCCGATCCAATGGACGGCCCGGACCGGGCTGCCGCGTCTGCGCAACAGCTCCAGTGCGGAGTCCAGAGTCGGATCTCCGGTCGGCCGTGGCATCACCACGGCGATACGATCCCCGTCAGGGGCTATCCGTCCTGCCAGAGCCAGCTCCACTAGCTGTGCTCCGGCCAGGCCGAGGTCGAGCGACTGCGGCTGCGCTGTGGTACCCGTGGCCGGGTCCAGAGCGAGCAGCAGAAGCTCCTCCGGAATTGTTCTGCGGCTCCTGCCCATCCATGCCTCCCCGCGTGGATGAGTGACAGGGTGACCCCTCTCACAACGGTCTGTCGAGAGTGCCTGGGTACTTTGTGCGGGAACCGTTATGTATGTCGTTCTCGTCTAGCACTCGGGCCGAGGTCCCGGAGCGGGACACTGATAGATGCTTCGGACAGTGCGGTACGTCGGATGAGACATGAAGGAGACACGGTGGCGGGCGAGTCCCCCGACAAGTCGGATCAGCGGAAGTCGTCGGGGGAGGCGGTTTCCGGCGAACGCGACCCGAGGCTCACGGTCTTCCGTGAATCGGCCTCGTCCGCGGCGGACGAGGCCGGCGGGACCGACCGGGCGGAGTCCGGCTCCCGGGGGTCGACGAAGGTTGCGACCGCAAATCGCGCCGAGGTTTCCGCGTCGGATTCCGAGGACGGCCCGTCGGAGGCCGAGGGGTCCGGTGAAGCGGACGGCGACCGCATAACGGCGGCGCCGGAGCGCCCGGAGTCCGAGCGGCCCACGTCCGACGACCGGACGATGACGCTGAAGGGCGACGGTAAGTCGCCGTCCTGGGCGAGGCCGGAGACCACGGCCGAACCGGAGCCGGAGCCGGAGCCGGAGAAGGCCGAGAAGCCGGAGAAGCCGGAGAAGGCCGGGGGCTCCGAGAAGTCCGGGGCCGCCTCGGCCGGATCCGTGGACCGGGACGCGGCTCCCGCCGAAGGTGCGAAGGAGCCCGAGGCGCCCGGGGAGCCGAAGGCCGCCGGGGCACCCCAGGAGTCCAAGAGCCCCCAGGAGCCCTCGGGTTCCCAGGAGTCCGGGGCGCCTGAGGAACAGCCGGAGAAGCAGCCGGAGAAGCCCCAGCCCCTCACAGACGCCAAGGATGCCAAGGGCGCGAAGAAGGACGCCCAGGACTCCCAGGACGCCAAGGACTCCAAGGACTCTGACGACGAGTCCGGGAAGTCGGAGCCGGTCGACCAGGCCACCGCCGTCTTCAGGACCCTTCCCGAGCCGGCCACCGACCAGCCCACCACCGCGCTCAAGCTGCCGAAGCCGACCGGCGCCGAGGAGGGCAAGGGCGGCAAAAACGGCGGCAAGGACGCGAAGAAGGACGAGACCCTGGCGGAGCGGACGAGTACGTTCGTCCCCCTGCGCCGCGACGACCGTCCCGCCCCGCCGGCCGAGCCCGCCGCGTCCAAGGCGGCTCCTGCCCCGGCCTCCGCGCCGGCCCCCGCCCCCGCGCCGTCGCCCGCGCCGTCCGGGATCCCCGAGGCCGAGCGGACCCGGCAGCAGCCGATGCCTCCGATGCCCCCGCTCGACCTGCTCGCCGAGCTGACCAACAAGCCGGCCCCGCCGGAGACCCCGGTCCGCACGATGGTCCGCCGGGTCAAGATCTGGACGCCGCTGGTGCTGCTCGCGGTGGTCGTCTTCGCGATCGTCCAGGCGGTACGGCCGCTGCCCGACCCGGCGCTCTCGCTCACCGCGGAGTCCACGTACTCCTTCGAGGGCGACAAGCCCGCGCTGCCGTGGCCCGACCACGGACAGGGCGTCATGTCGGTGGCGGGCCTCGGGATCGTCGACTCGTTCGGTGAGCCGAAGCCGGTGCCGATCGCCTCCGTGACCAAGTCGATGACGGCCTACATCATCATGCGGGACCACCCGATGAAGGTGGGCCAGGACGGTGCGCGGATCCCGGTCGACGCCCTGGCGGAGAAGGAGGGCGGCTACGACGAGTCCGGCAACGAGTCGACGCTGAACACGATCAAGGAGGGCGACAAGCTCTCCCAGAAGGACGCCCTCAGCGCGCTCATGATCCCGTCGGCGAACAATGTGGCGCGGCTCCTCGCGCGCTGGGACGCCGGTTCGCAGGACGCGTTCGTCAAGAAGATGAACGACGCGGCCGAGGAACTCGGGATGAAGGACACGAAGTACACCGACCCGTCGGGGCTCGACGCGACGACCGTCTCCACCGCCGCCGACCAGGTGAAGCTGGGGCTGGAGCTGGTGAAGATGCAGGCCCTGATGGTGATCACCCAACTGCCGTCGTGGACCGACCCGTCCGGCAAGACATGGCCCAACTGGAACACCCTGGTGCCCTACAACGGCGCCATCGGGATAAAGACCGGTACCACCACCAAGGCCGGCGGCAACCTGCTCTTCGCCGCGACCAAGGACGTCGACGGCACGAAGCAGTACGTCGTGGGCGCCATTCTCAGCCAGCAGGGACCCTCGATCATCGACGCGGTCAACGCGGCGAGCAAGGAGGTCCTGATCCCGACCCGTGAGCTGCTGGAGTCGAAGACCGTGGTGAAGAAGGGACAGACCGTCGGGTACGTCGACGACGGTCTGGGCGGCCGGACGCCCGTGGTCGCCACGAAGGACCTGAAGGCGGCCGGCTGGCCGAGCCTGAAGATCTCCGTCGCGCTGACGGACGACGGTAAGACGATCGCGCAGAGTGCCGCCGCGGGCACCGTCGTCGGCCATCTGACCGTCGGTTCCGGTCCCGGCCAGGTGACCGCCCCGGTCGCCCTCCAGAGCGACAAGGCCGAGCCCGGCTTCGGCGCGAAGCTGACCCGCGTCGGCTGACCTGCCGCCGTCACCCGGACGAACACCGGTGGCCCCGGGGCGAGGACGCTCCGGGGCCACCGTCCGTACGGCCTCTCGTTCGGGTCAGCGGCCCCCGTACGAGCCATACGTGCTAGCGTCGCGAAACGGACATCTGCTGGGCACCGCCCCGTCATCCGCTCGGCCGGCCCACCGGGCGACCGGGCGCCACGGGGCCGGCGTCCTGGACGATGCGGGCGTCCCGCGGGATGCCGGGGGTCGGCACGCCGCGCTTCGGGCGGAGACGCGAAGACGGTGCGACGGTGGGACGGGAAAACGTGGAGAGCCGCAGTGACGACCGCTGAGCCGACGCGCGCCGACAGCGGCGCCGCCACCGGGGTGCCCGCCGCGGCAACGCCCGCCGCCAGGGCGCGAATAGATCCGTCACCGGAGCGCACCGGCCAACCGGCCGCGTCCCCGGCCCCGGGTGACGGCCCCGCGGACGGACGGTTCCCGGCCCTCCGGGAGCGGGTGCTGCGCCACCCCGTCCTGTTCACCGCACTCGTCGCCGCGGCCGTCCACGTCCTCTGGTTCTTCTTCTTCGCGAACAGCGGCGGCGACATCGCCGCCCAGGACGCCTGGGCCGAGTTCGTCGGACGCCACCCCGACTCCGCGTACAACCTCGCCTGGTACGGCGGGATGCACCCCGTCTCGTACAGCGTCGTCTCGCCCTACCTGATGTCGGTCCTCGGCGTCCGTTCGACGATGATGCTCGCCGGGACGGTTTCCGCCGCCCTGACCGCGCTGATCCTCGTCCGCGTCCCGGCCGTCCGTAACCCCGTCGCGTGCGCGCTCGCCGGGGTGTTCGCGTTCCTGTGCAACGCGCTGTCCGGGCGCGTCACCTTCGGCCTCGGCATGATGTTCGCGCTCGGCGCCGTCGCCGCCGTCTTCTGCTGGCCCCACCGCTGGCGCCGCAAGCGCTGGCTCAAGGGCGTGGCCGCAGCGCCGCTCGCCGCGCTCGCCACCGCCGCCAGCCCGGTGGCCGGGCTCTTCCTCGGGGTCGTGGCCGCCGCGCTCTTCCTCAACAAGCGCCGCCCCGGGGCGTACGCGCTCGGTCTGGCCCCGGCGGCGGTCGTGGCGCTGTCGGCCTGGCTGTTCCCGTTCTCCGGTACGCAGCCGATGTCCGTCGGTACGGCGTCGCTGCCCTTCCTCTTCTCCGTGCTCACCTTCGTCCTCGTCCCCGGACAGTGGCGTACGGTCCGGGTCGCCACGGCCGTCTACGGCTCCGGTGTGCTCCTCACGTATGTGATCGACTCGCAGATCGGCTCCAACGTCTCCCGGTTCGCGATGATCGTCGGCGGGGTGGTGCTGCTCGCCGCCCTGCCGTACACCGCGCCGCGCTCACGCCGCTGGTACGCCCTGGTCGTCGCCTTCGCCGGGCTGAACTTCTGGATCGGCTTCAAGGGCGTCGACGACATCGTACGGACGGCCCCCACCGCCTCCTGGGCGCGGGAGCTGGCGCCGCTGGTCAACCAGTTGCAGCGCAGGGGCGCGGAGACGGGCCGGGTCGAGGTCGTCCCCGCCAGCAGCCACCGTGAGTCGTCCGCGCTCACCCCCTACGTCAACCTCGCCCGGGGCTGGAACCGGCAGGCCGACATGGAGCGCAACCCGCTCTTCTACGACGACACCCTGACCGCCACCACCTACCGCGACTGGCTGGACCGCTGGGCCGTGCACTACGTGGTGCTGCCCGAGGGCCGGTCCGACGACGGCGCCGCCACGGAGGCCGAGCTGGTCCAGAAGGGCCTGCCCTACCTCGAACGCCTGTGGGGCGACGCCAACTGGCAGCTCTTCGCCGTCCAGGACCCCACGCCGCTGGCCGACCCGCCCGCGACCGTCGACCGGGCCGCCGCGGAAGAGGTGACGATCCAGGTGAAGTCGGCCGGGCGGGTGCTGATCCGGATCCCGTACTCGCCGTGGCTCGCCCTGGTCGACGAGAACGGCGAGCGGGTGCTGCCGCCGCAGGAGACGGCCGCGTCCAAGAACGCCGCGGACGAGGGCGTCCCGAAGAGCTACACCAACCCCAACGGCTGTCTGCTGAAGGCCGAGCCGACCGTGGACGGCGACGAGTGGACGGAACTCCTCGCGCCGCGCGCCGGGGTCTACCGGCTGGCCGCGCCGTACAAGCTGCCGCGCGGGACGGGCTGCCCGGAGGAGCTGCGCTGAGGTCCGCCTCCTGCCCACCGCGGTCGCATTGGTCAGGCACGGGACAGTACGGCAGCACGCGGAAACCTCGGCGTTGGCGTGAGGGCGCCAACCCGGCCCGGCCGAACACCGGTTTTACCAGTCAGGCCACTCGTACGCTGGGTCAGCGTACGGGTACTCAGCGTGGACGGGCGTGGTGACTCCACGTAACCATGACCGGGTTCAGCGTGTACGTCGAGGCGGGTGTGCGGGAGGTGTCCTGGCATGGCGGACGAGACCGGCAGTGACGAGATCGGTAGTACGGACGGGACCGGTGAGGTCGATGGACCCGGCGGGGCGAGCCCCTGCCCCACCGGGGTCGAACCGGAACGGTCGGACAGCCTCAAGGCGTTCGGCGAGGTCGTCAAGGCCTTCCGTAAGCGGGCGGGCCTGACCCAGGAGGAGTTCGCCCCGCAGGTCAGGTAGTCGCTGCAAACGGTCGCCTCGATCGAGCAGGGCAGGCGGTTCCCGCAATGGGCCTTCGTGGAGCGGGCGGAGGAGGTCCTGGACGGATTCGGGGCGATCAGGGGCGCGGCACGGCATCTGTCGCGGAAACCGGGACTGGCGAGCTGGTTCAGGCAGTGGGCGCTGCTGGAGGCGGAGGCGCTGAATCTGTACACGTACGAATGCCGCCTGATTCCAGGGCTCTTGCAGACGGAGGCGTACGCGCGCACGCTGTTCGTGGAGCAGTTGCCACTCCTCGACGCCGATCAGATCGAGGCACAGTGGGCGGCCCGGGCGGAACGGCAGCGGCTGCTACGGGAACGGCCGAACACGACGTACAGCTTCATCCTGGAGGAGCACCTTTTCCTGCGGCGGACGGGCGGAGCGGAGGTGACGCGGGGGCTCGTCGAGCATGTGCTGGAGATCGCGGAGTTGCGGAATGTGGAGATCCAGGTGATGCCACAGGTGCGGGAGTCTCACGCGGGACTTGACGGCCCCATGCGGCTGCTGGAGACCCCGGAGAACCGGTGGTTCGCGTACTGCGAGGGGCAGGAGAGCGGCCAGTTCATCTCCGACCCCAAGGTGGTCAGCATGCTCCAGATGCGGTATGCCAGGATGCGTTCACTGGCTCTCTCCCTCGAAGACTCCCTGAGCCTGTTGCGGCGGATGCGAGGAGCATGATGAGCACGATGGAACTGGCCTGGTTCAAGAGCAGCTACAGCGGTGGTTCCGGTGACGACTGCGTAGAGGTCGCCCTCTCCTGGCGCAAGTCCAGCCACAGCAGCGGCTCCGGCGACAGCTGCGTGGAGGTGGCCACCTGCCTCGACACCGTCCACGTCCGGGACTCCAAGGTGCGGCAGGGTCCGCAGCTCGCCCTCGCGCCGGCGGCTTGGAGCAGCTTCCTCTCGTACGCGGCCCAGGCCTGACCCTCGGCGTACACGCACGAGCGCCCCGCCCCGGAGCCGACCGGTCCGGGGCGGGGCGCTCGCGGTGATGTGCGTCAGAGGCGCTTGGCGGCCCGCATCAGCGCCGCGTAGAAGCCGTTGCCGTCCAGGCGTGAGGTGCCGCCCTGGTCGCCCATCGTCGGGCCGTTGACCTCTTTGCGGCTGGAGATGAAGATCTGGTGGCCCTCGGTGTCGTTGCCCAGGTACAGGCCGACGTGGTCCATCCGGTCCTTGGTCCGCCGGTCCATCTTGAAGAACACCAGGTCGCCCGGCTGGAGCTTGCTGGTGGACTCCGGCCGCGTGTACCAGGGCGCGGGGCCGCCCAGCTTGTAGATGTCCACACCGACGTCCGAGCGGGTCATGCCGTTGGCGGTACGCGGCAGACCGTCGCCGATCTTGTCCGTCACCATCAGCGGGTAGCGGGCGCGGTAGCCGAAGACCGTCCGGATGAAGCCCGAGCAGTCGATCGCGCGGTAACGCTCCTTCTGCGGCTCCTTGACGGTGCCGTCGCGGAAGGTGTACGGGATGCCGAGGTAGTCGTAGAAGTCGGACTGCTCCAGGCGATCGCCGGCGACGCTCTCGTTGACCGGACCGAAGTTGGCGTCGCCCGCGTACGGGACACCCTCGTCGTCCTTCTTGACCGGCGCGCCCTCGATGTACTGGAAGGCGTACGCGAAGATGTCGTCCTCCTCGCTGCCGAAGAACTCCTTGAACCAGTCCTTGAACCACTTCTCCTTCTCGGCGCCCTCCGCCCACGCCTCGGGCATCAGCCGCACCCAGTCCTCCGTGACCACCCGGGACTTGGTGTTGGTCGGCTCGTCGAAGGTACGGCTGGGGCCGGTGAGCGTCGCGGTGCGCGCACCGTCGGTGAAGGTGGCGAGGATCCCGCCGTCCTCGCCGCGCAGCACCGAGCGCTCCGGGTTCTTCAGCCGCTCCCAGGACTGTTCGCCGGTCGCGGCCTCGGCCCCGTTCCGCAGCTTGCCGGGGGTGTCGGTGATCGCCTGGACGGCGGGCGCCTTGGCCTGCTCGTCCTTGCGGAGCTCTACGGTCAGATAGGCGCTGCCGGCCAGCAGCGCGAGGACCGTCGTGGCGTGCAGGACCGGACGGCCCCGCTTCTTGGACTTGGCACTCATGACGAATCGGCTCCCGTGGGTGGGCAGGTCAGGCTGACGGCAGGGCGCCGAGCAGGATCCCGGCGGTGAGGACGACGTAGGCCGTGAGCGTGACCGTGCCGGTGGCGAGGATGGTCGCGCCCTTGGGCTGGCGTACGAGCTGGTACGCGATCAGACCCGGGACGATGAAGCCGAGTGTCTGGTTGGCGTACATGAGGGGGAACTCCAGCGACAGCACGATCATCACGGTCCCCTGGAGGAGCACGCCGATCATGACGACAGCGGAGAACAGGCGCTTCCCGTAGAGGATCACGAAGCGCTGGACGAGCAGCGTGCTGACGTAGGTCAGTACGGTCACGCCGACGACCATGGCGGCGCGCTGGAGGTCCTCGACGAGGGTCAGCGCCAGCCAGCCCGGGGTGATCATGCCGCCGGGGGAGAGGTTGGTCGTGAGGTAGCAGATCAGGGAGAACATCAGGCCCAGGCCGATGCCGATCGCGGCGATCTCGGGGGTGAGGACTGCGGGGATCAACGGGGTTCTCCTGGGTTCTGCCGCGGGGTCTGGTGGGACGAGGGGTACTCCGAGGGCTCGGAAAGCTCGGAGTGCTCGGGGTACCCCTGGTACTCCGGGTACTCCTGCTGCTCCTGGTGCTCCTGGTACTCGCCTGAGGAGGTGGGGCGGTCGGGCCGGCCGTGCTGGTCCTGCGGGCTGTGCTGGTCCTGGTGGCCGTGGTCGCCCGGCATCTGGGCCGGTTCGAACGCGCCGCGCGCGGGCCGCTGCTGGTAGCGCTGCTCGTACGCCTCGGGGTAGGGGCGGTACGGGTCGATGCGCGGGGCGTAGCGGGGCAGCGCCAGGGTCTCGTCGTGCCGGGGCTGCGCGGCGGGCGGCGGGGTCTGCTGCCCGTGCCGCTGTACGTCGGCGGGCGCGGGCGGGAGCGCGAGGAGCGGGGCCGGGGCGTTGCCCCGCGCGGCCACGACCGGGGCGGCGACGGTGTCGCCGGCGGCCGGGCGGTCCTCGTACCCCTGCTCCGGCGGGCCGGCGGCGACCGGGGCGGCGGGGGCGGCGGGGGCGACGGCGGTGGAGGCGGCCGACGCGGCGGCGGGTGGTGTGCGTACCTCTCCGGTCCCGTTGGTCCCACCGGTACCGCCGGTCCCTCCGTCACCCTCCTCCGGGTCCGGGGTCTCGTCCGCCGGCAGCTCCGCCAGGTGCTCCAGCAGCAGCTCGCCCTGGCCGTGGATGTTGCCGATCGCGACGAGCGAGGACTCCGGGCCGAGCATCCCCAGCAGCTCCCGCATGAACTCCTCGGGATCGCGCTTGTCGCCGCCGAGGTCGACCGCGTGCGACCGCCACTCGGCGGGGATCGCGTCGATGGCGCTCTTCGCCGGGTGGCCGATGACGAAGACCTTCTCCGGCTGGAGGTCGGGGATGATCTCGCCCATCTGTCCGTTGCGCTCGACGCGGTCGGGACGGCAGTTGATGACCACGTTGAGCGGGCGCGAGATCGCGCCCAGGTCCAGAAGCTGGTTGATGTTCATCAGGGTCGACTCGGGGTCGTTCGCCGCGAAGACGTTCGCGAACCGCAGCCGCTTGTCGTCGGGCGTGAGGTAGCGCTCGACGGAGAGGACACCCGGGTCCGGCGGCGCGTCGTACATGCCCTGGAGCGCGGTCTCGCGCTCGACGCCCATCAGCTCGGCGACCTTCAGCGCGATGGCCACGTTCTCCTTGAACGTGAACCAGCTGAAGCCGCGCAGCTCCTCGTCGGAGACGGTCTCGGGGTCCGCGTAGATGAGCTCGCAGTTACGGGCGTCCGCCTCCTCCTGAAGAATGGCGAAACGATCCTTCTCCGCCGTGACGCAGATACCGTCCTCCGGCATGGAGCGCGACAGCGAGCGCGCCACGTCGTCCAGGGTCGGGCCCATCTCGGCGAGGTGGTCCTCACGGACGTTGCACAGCACACCGATAGTGGAGCGGATCAGCTTCGACTGGTTGATCTCCTGGAGCGCGGGCATCACGGCCATGCACTCGATCACCAGCGCGTCGGGGTTGTACGCGGCGGCCCGCCGCACGATCCCGATCTGCTCCACCACGTTGGCGATGCCGAACTTGCGGTAGACGGGCTCCTCGGTGGCGTCCGGGTGGATGAAGCGCGCCGCGGTGCCGGTCGTCTTGGCGACGGTGACCAGGTCGCCGCCGCGCAGCGCGCCCGCGCACAGCCGGGTGATGGAGGACTTGCCGCGGATGCCGTTGACCAGCACCCGGGTGGGGATGCGGTTCAGGTTGGTGAAGTGCCGCCGCTGTTCGACGAGCCCCGCGATCAGCAGGACCGCGCTGCACACGAGCAGCACGAAGTAGAGGAAGAGCACGGTCGGTCAGTTCCTTCCGGCGAGGGCGGACGGTGCGCCATCGCGCTTGCGTTGCTCCTGGAGCTGCTGGCGCAGCAGTTCCAGGGAGCGGGCGATGGCGCCGACCTCGTCGTGGTGGCGCGGGTAGAGGACGGTGCGGCGGTCGCCGTCGGCCAGCGTCTCGGCCTGCTCGGCCAGGTCGCGCAGCGGACGGACGACGATGATGTGCAGCCAGCCCAGGCAGGCGGCGGCGGCCGTGACGCCGAGCAGTCCGGCGAGGACCGTACGGTTCTGCGCGCTGTACTCGGGGATGGCGAGAGCGGAGGCGGGCTGCCAGCTCACGACCGTCCAGCCGAGCGACTTGGCCGCGCCGCCGCCCGCGAAGGGCGCGGCGGCGGCGATCTGGATGCCGCCCCCGGTGCGGTAGAGGACGCTGCTGGGCTTGGCGCTCAGGCCGACCTGCTGGTTGGTGCCCTCGACGAACGAGTCGAGCCGCTTGGACGGCAGCTTCTCGAACGCCAGGTAGCCGGTGTTGGAGCCGAGGACGCGCCGCTCGGCGTCGACGATACGGACCTGGCCGAGGCCGGGCCGCTTCAGCAGCGAGTTGAGGAAGTCGACGCGGAACTCGCCGACGACGGCGGCGCCGTCCCGGCCGGGCAGCTCGGCGTAGCCGGCGATGCGCGGCTCCTTGGAGTCCGTGTCGAGGAGGGCGACGGGCGCCTCACCGGGCTTCTGGCCCTCGGGGTGCTTCGGTGTCTCGCCGGCCTTGGCCAGGACCTTGCCCTCGGGGGACAGGACGTACATCGACTCGTAGCGCGGGTGCTCGCGCATGGTCCGTTCGAGGACGGTGGTCATCGCGTCGGGCTCCGTCCTGTCACCGATGAGGGTGGCGACGGAGACGATGTCGGCGTGCCCCTCGTTGAGTGCGCGGCGCACCCGGTCGGCGAGGGTGTCGGTGCGCTCGCGCTGGTCGTTGACGATCTGCTGCGGTACGACGACGGAGTCGCCCGCGCGGTTGAGCAGCAGCATCATCGGGGCGGACCAGACGAGCAGCAGGATGCCGCCGGCGGCCAGCAGGGCGCGGGTGCCGATACGGCGGCCGCGGCGTCGGCGCGGTGCCTTGCCGTTCGAGGCGCCGGCGCCCCCGGACGCGGGCGCGTCGTCCGCGGTGGCCTCGGGCGTCTCGCCGAGGAGCTGGCGGCGCAGCCGGTCCAGCGCCTGCCCGAGCCGGCGCGTCTCGCCGAAGCGGGGCACGGTCACGGGCCGGGTCAGATCGCCGCGGGTGAGGCGGCGGCTCTCCAGGAACAGCCGGATCAGGGGGCGCTGGACCGTACCGAGCAGCAGGGTCACGGCGAGCGCGCCGATGAGGAGCAGCGCGGCGGCCGAGACCAGGCCGAACAGCGGGCTGTTCACCCGGCTGGTGTTCTCGGGGACGGTCACGAGGGAGACGACGGAGAGGCCGAGGCTGGTCGCGTCGGTGGACTCGCCCGCCTCGGGCGCGGCCAGCGAGGCGTAACCGGCGACCGGCCGCTCACCGCTGATCCGCGGTCCCGTCATCGTCCCGCTGACACCGAGGAAGCCGCCGGAGCCGGGCTCCTTGGACTTGAGCGGGTTCTGCTCGGCCTTCTCGGCGCTGCGCTTGGCGAAGGAGCGGAGCTGCTTCTTGGTCTCCTTGACCTCCTCCTCGACCGTGTCGGAGGGGATCTTCTCGGGCGCCGGGATGCCGTCGCTGCTGAGGATCTGGCCGCCGGAGTCGACCACGGCGATCACCCGGAACTTGCCGATGCTGACACCGGGGAACTTCAGGCTGTTGGAGGTGACGAGGAGCTGCTGCGGCTGACCTTCCCAGGAGAGCAGCGCGAAGGTGAGCAGCCGGGTCTCGCCGTTCTTGAGGCGGACCATGCGGGGCGCGAGGCCGTCGGCGTCGGCGAGCTTGTCGCGGTCGATGGCGAGGAGCGGCACGTTCTCGCCGCGCGCGGCCAGCAGCTTGCCGGACTTGATCTCGACGACCGCCGAGCCGCGCCACTTCTGGTAGACGCTGCCGAGCTTGTCGAGGACGGTGTCCGCGGAGACCGGGTCGCCCGCGTTGAAGAGGGCGGCCGTCCGGTTGAGGTCCGTGATGGACTCGTCCAGCGAGGCGCGCAGCGCGATGGCGCCGTCCTCCGCGAAGTGCTGCTGAGAGGTGAGTACGGCCTCGGGCAGCGGCTCCCGTTGCGGGTTGCCGAGGCCGAGTGCGGTGAGGGCGGCCAGTGCGAGGAGCAGGGCCGAGAGGGCCGCGATGGGTGGACGAATGCCGCCCAGTAGCGACATATCAGCCCGTTTGCGGACCTTGTGCCGCCGCTTCGCCGACGAACCGGCCATGCGGGTACCTCTCTCAGAACAGTCAGAACAGTGCGTGCGGGCATGCGGGCAGAGCGGGACGAGGTCGCGCGTGGACGCGTGACCTGCGGTGGGGCGCGGTGGGGGACGGGCGGGGGCGTGACAGCACTGCCCCCGTCGCGGTACGAGCCCCCGTCGCGATATGAGGACCGGTCACACAGGCGAATGGTTGTGTCGACCTCGAACGAATTTCTGTGTGATCTGGGTTACAGGAGATGTGCGTGTGGGTAACGGGACCGATTCAGGGTCCGTACGGCGGGAACGCGGCCGCCCCGCCCGGAGCGCGGGTCTCACTCGGGCAGCGCCTGAAGGGGCGTCAGCCCGTCCTTCTCCGCGCCGCGGTTCAGCATCGTGCCTTGTGTACGTTCGAAGGCCAGCCGGTAGCGGGCGAGTTGCTCCTGCGTGTACTTCTTCCCGTCGGCGCCCTTGCCGTCCTTGACCGCCTGCGCCGGGCTGAGGAGCCGGTAGTCCGTGACCGCGCCCGCCGGCAGGGAGTCGGGGTCCTCGTGGTCCTCCGGGTCGGGCGGGGTGTCCACGAACGTGGGCACGTACTGCGCCTTCACATCCCACTCACCGCCCCGCTTGGTAAAGGTGAACCAGCCGATGACGCCCTCCTCGGACGTACCGCTGGGCACCTCGTGCCGGGCGACCTGGTTGCCCAGACCGTAGGCGAACCAGGTGTTGCCGACCTTCTCCATCGGCTGTACGACATGGGCGTGGTGGCCGATCACCAGGTTGATGCCAGTCTTCTCGGCGATGCGCTTCGCGAGCTTCATCTGCGAGGTGCTGGGCTCCGGCTGGTGCTCGCGCCCCCAGTGGATGCTGAGGATCACGACATCCGCGCCCGCCTTGCGCGCCGCGCGCTCGGCGGCGGCGATCGCCTTGAAGGAGGTCTTGTTGACCAGCCACGGCTTGTCGGCGGGCACCTCGTGCTTGACGAAGCCGAAGGCGAAGGAGATCTGCGCGACCTTCACGCCCTTGACGTCCACGATCAGCGGCGTCTCGGCCTCGGCCTGGGTCCGGGCGGAACCGGTGTGCTTCAGACCGGCCGCGTCGAGGGCGTCCAGCGTGCGCTTCACCCCCGCGGGGCCGTGGTCGATCGTGTGGTTCGACGCCGTCGAGCAGGTGTCGTAACCGATGTCCTTGAGCGTGGTGGTGATGTCCGGCGGGATCTGGAAGTTCGGGAAGCCCTCGTACGGGCCGCCCTTCTTGGCGATCACCGGCTCCATGTGACAGATCGCCAGATCGGCCTTGCTGATCACCGGCTGCACGCCCGCCATCAGCGGGCCGAAGTCCAGCGCCTTGCTGTCGCCGCCCGCCGCCTTCGCGTCCTTGGCCGCCTGGTCGATCAGGGGCGGGTGGATCAGTACGTCACCGGCCGCGGCCACCGTGAACGACGGACCGCCGCCCTTCGCCCCCTCGCTCCCACCCGCGTCGTCACCGGAACCGAACGCGGAACAACCCGCGACGGTGGCGGCGAGGGCGACGATCGCGGCCGCGCGCAGGGCGGTACGCGTGGTGCGCGGGGCCGTGCGGGGCACTGCGCGGGACAGGGGGAGGGATCTCTTCACACCGGTATTTTGACCCGCATATGACACGATCTCCGACCGTGAAGATAACAATCATGGCAAGCCTGCTGGTCGCAGCCCTGATCGCGGTGGTTGTGGTGATCGTCACCCCCCTGCTGGGCGGGTCCTCGGACTCGTCCTCGCCGCCCGCCGGAGACGGCGACGGCGCCACCGAGGTCGACCTGGAACGCCGGATAGCCGACTTCGCCACGGTCAAGGTGGCGGACGCCCGCTACCTGCCACCCCAGCGCGTCGAGCGCGACATCCTCGCCGAGGGCGTCGCGCTGTACGTGGACGGCAAGCACGAGGAGGCCGAACGCAGGCTGGCGGAGGTCGACTTCGGCGTACGGATCCTGCGCGACTCGGTACGGACGCCGGCCACGGCCGGTTCCGCCGCGTCCGATGCCGGTGTCGCGTCCGAAGCGAGCGCCGCGTCCGACGCGCCGGGCCGCCGGTACGCGGAGATCGCGGACCGGGCGGGCGAGAACATGCGCGGCTGGGGGCGCGTGTACGTGGCCCTCGACGACCCGGTCCACTTCTCCGTCCAGGTGCCGCACCCCGTCGCGGACGCGTACAGCGACCTGCTCGGCGTCGGCATCCTGCGCTCCGCGCCGGGCGGCGTGCTGGTGATGGCCGGGACGCACCGTACGGCGGGCGAGGGCAAGGCCGCCGATGTGGCGCACCGCCGCGACACGGTCTTCCACGCCGTCTGCGCGGAGCTGGTCGCCCGCCGGCTGCCCGGGATCCAGGTGCACGGATTCGCCGACAACAGCGCCCCCGACCACGACCTGGTCGTCTCCACGGGCGCGGGCGAGACGGCCCGCCCGCAGGCCGTCGCGCTGGCCCGCGCCCTGACCGACGACGGCTTCCGGGTCTGCCGCGCCTGGTCCGCGACGTGCCCGCTGGCGGGCCGCAAGAACAAGCAGGGCGTCCTCGCAGCCGAGAAGGACGTCCCGTTCCTCCATGTGGAGACCAGCCGCACGGTCCGTACGGACCCCTCCCGGATGCGTGACGCGATCGAGGCGATGGCGGCGGCGGTGCGCCAGTGGGCCTGAGCCCGGTGGCGGGAAACGGGCAGACCAATCGTGGTCTTCTGCTGCCGGAGCGGTCCGTGATCCTCCATAGTGAGGCGGCATGAGGTGTGAACGGTGCGGGAACGGCCAAGGAGTCTCGCTGCCGGGCATGAGATGTCCCGTATGCGGCACGGTCGCCGAGGAGTTCTGGGACGGACAGGACGGACCGGGCACGGTGGACGCGCCGGGCGGCCCCGGTGGACGGGGCGAGTCCGGTGGACCCGGTGGACCCGGTGGACCCGGTGGACCTGGTGGACCTGGAGGACCGAACGGCCCAGGCGGCCCAGGCGGCCCCGGCGGGCAGGACGGCCCCGATGGGCCGGGCGCGGTGGACGAGCGGGAGGTGTTCCTGGCGTACGAGCCGCCGCCGCTGGAGGAGGACCTCTGGGTCTCCAGGACGATGATGCCGGGCGCCGGACCGGACCCGGGCGGCCCGTCCGCCGGCTCCTCCGGCCCGCCCGCGCGCAAACGTCTGCTGATCACCGTGGCGGTGGTGGCCCTCGGCTGCCTCGGTGCGGCGGCCGCCGTGGTCGCCGGTACGGGGGGCGGGGGCGACGCCGGGCGTGATGCCACCGGCGCCGGGCAGCCGCCGCGGATCGGCTCCCCCGAACTGCCGGGACTGGGCGGCACGGTCACCCCGAGCACCGGCCCCGGCGACGGCGCGGGCGACGGTACGGGCACGGGCGACGGTTCGGGCGCGGGCGAGGCGGGCGGCGCGCTCCCCGGACCCGGACCGTCCGCGACCACGGCCGCACCCTCGCCCTCCGGCTCCGGCGCGGCCCCCGGCCACGGCCCCGGCGCCGGGGAGTGGGCCGGGCCCGGCTGCACGACCGGCACGTACCGCGAGCACGGCCGCTTCGAGAACGGCAAGGCCGCCTGGTACACCGTCACCAAGGGTGGCTACAAGGGGGACACGTGCGACGGGCGGTTCTCCGCCGTGCCGATGTCCGGCAGCCCGAACATCGACCGGGGCTCCAGCGCCGTCTGGTCCTGGAAGCTCGACGCGTCGTACGAGAAGTGCGCCCTCGCCGTGTACGTGCCGGACAGCGGCCACGATGCCGACGCGGCGGGCGATCCCACCGTCTACCAGGTGCTCGCCGATCCGGCGGACGGCACCTCCGGCTACAAGGCCTTCGGCGTACGCCAGACAGCGCACCGCGGCAGCCTGGTCCCGGTGGGCAGCTACCCGGTCAAGGGGAAGACGTTCTCCGTACGGCTGGTCGACCGGGGCCAGGACTGGGGCAGCCAGGAGCGCTTCGGCGCGCACCACGCGGCGGCGCAGATGAAGGTCACCTGCGCGTAGGCCATGTGTGGGCGGGGCACGTGTGCGTAGGCCATGTGTGCGCGGGTCACGTGTGCGCGCGTCACGTGTGCGCGGACGCCCGGGATACGGGCCCCGCCAGGTCGTTGAACGCGATGCCGTTGGTGAGGGACGTGAGCCCGCTCTGCACTCCGTCGATCTTGACCGTCTGCCCTGACACGTGTTTCACGTACACCCGCAGGAGGAACGTCCGGGTGCCGCAGGCGGGGTCGACCGGGATGCCGGAGAGCGCGGAGTAGCCGACGGCGTGATGGGCGTCGTCGGTGACGGTCCGGCGGGCGGACGCGCTGTGCGTGCGGCAGGCGTGCCCCGTCGTGTCGAGCTGGATGAACTCCAGGCGGGTGTCCACGACCGCGTTCTCGCCACGGGGGTATGCCTCCATCGCGTCGGCGCAGGAGGCGGTTCCCCGGTAGCACGTGGTCAGTTCGACATTGGCCCGGGCCGAGACGGTGGCCGCGTCCGGGTGGGCCCGCCACTGGTGGACCGGTGTGCCGTCGTCGTAGAAGACCCAGGCTTCCCGGCGGGCCGGGCCGCTCCCGACATAGGTGCAGGAGGCGTCCGGGTCGGCGCTCTCACAGGCGGGGTTCTGCCACCAGTGCGCGCCGGGCCGATCGGTTTCGTCGGCCTCCAGCCAGGTACTGCCCGCGACCGCCGTCAGGTGGTAGGTGCCCGGCAGGGTCGAGTAGGCGCTGCCCTGGAGCACACAGGTGTAGCGGCCCGCCACGGGCGCGGTGAGGAGCAGGTCCGCGTAGAGGGGCAGATGGCCCGGGATCGCGTACGTGGTGGTGTCGCTGCCTTCGTGGTTGCGGGCCGACGCCGCGACGACGGGCACGGTGGCTCCCGCCGCGTTCAGGCACCTGACGCGCTGGGTCAGCCCGACGATCCCGGTCGTCGTACTGGTGGCTTCCAGCCGGCCGCGCAGGTGCCGTTTCTCCCCGGCGGCCAGCGTCATCGTCCGCCGGAGCAGATCGACCGTGGCGCCCCGGGGAATGGCGGTGTCGGTCGCGAGGGTGAGACGGGTCGTGCCGGCGGCGGCCTCCGCACCGCCGCTGCCGGCGCCGGCCGCTTCGGGAGGAGCGGACACGAGGAGCACCAGCACCAGCGCCACCGTCGAGACGGTCGCGAGGGTGCTGCGGACGACATTCGCCATGGAGGTGATCATGCGCGCGGTGCCCCTGCTCTTCTCGGCGCCCATCGGGCGGTCGTGCGGCGGGAATCAGGGTCGGGAACGGGCCGGACTCAGGGACGCGCGGCGCCCATGCACACCTTGTCCAGCGGGTAGCCCCCCAGGTTCGCGATGCCGATATTGCTGCTGAATCCTCCGGAGACCAGCGTGCGGTCCGCGTGGTAGCCGTCGATGTAGATGCCCCAGACCGTCGCGTTCACCGGCAGGTTGTTGTCGTAGGAGACGATCGTCCCGAAGGTGAAGGCGAAGTCCTGCGGAGAGAAACACGCGTTGGTGCTGCCACTGAGTATCCGGTTGCCGCGGAAGTTGATCTCGTCGTAGATGCAGATCCGGTTC
Organism: Streptomyces sp. NPDC096310; assembly: GCF_044763125.1. Taxonomy (NCBI): domain Bacteria; kingdom Bacillati; phylum Actinomycetota; class Actinomycetes; order Kitasatosporales; family Streptomycetaceae; genus Streptomyces; species Streptomyces sp. NPDC096310. The sequence continues at coordinate 99,953 of NZ_JBIWFO010000023.1, forward strand.
GCCGGGCACGGGCCGTCCGCGGCGGCCGGTGCGGCCGTCGCCAGCATTCCTCCCGCCACGCAGAACAGTGTCGATGCGAAGGCGGCGATCGTCTTCCACTTCACGTGGATTCCCCCAAGGAAGAGATGTGGCTTTCGAAAGGCGGTGCCCTGCCGGTGTCCGCCCCCGGACCGCTGGAGCCGGGGGCGGACGGATGTACGGCTTGCTCGATCAGACGGTCGGTGAAAGGCCGAGGTACGTCCCTCCGACGTACCCCGTCGCGTCCACCGCTCCGCTCTGGGTGAGGGTCCGTCCGAAGCACACGGACCAGGAGTTCGCCCCGACCCCCGACGACGCGCATTCCCAGACGCCCAGGCGTTCAAGGCCCTTCCACAGGGTCGCCTCCGCCGACGTGCGGTAGAGGACGGAGCGGTTGTTGCGGACGATCACCGCCGCCTGCGCGCCGGTCCCGTTCCCACCGGACGCCCTGACCGCGCAGACCTGCGCGAGCACATCCGTCGCGATGCGTTCGGTGGTGGCGCAACGCCACAGGCTGGAGCTGGAGGTGATCGGATTCGTGTTGCCGTAGGGACGCCAGCTTCCCTCCGCGGCCGCTGCCGTACCGGCGGTCGCGATGTTCAGCCCGACAACAGCGGTGACGGCGGCTGTCAGTCCTGCGGCCATCTGCGTTACTCGCATGTTTCCCCCCTGGAAACAGACTTTCTCCGTTGAGCCCCCGGCGCATTCCGGAGGCCCGTGATGGTGACGGACCCGATGTTGCCGGGGCGCCGACGGGAAGTCGTTGTCGGAGAGTCGCTACGCCTTGACGGTGCGTCTACCGTCGTCCCCGGTGGCGCCGTCCCCACCCGTGTTCCGCCCGATGGGATTCCTGTTGAAGCGCCGGTCCCGAGGGGAGGAGAGTGGAGGAGCAGTGGCAAGCCGGTCGGGGACTCGATGAGAGACGGTGGGGCGCATGCTGGTCGAGACGGTGTTCCGGAGTGAGGACGTGCCCGCGGAGGACCGGTTCGCGCGCTATCGGGACCTCATGAGCCGGGCGTACGCCCCGATGGAACTGCGCAGCGAGCACGCGGCCGACTTCCGGGTGCACCAGCGCCTGATCGGGCTCGGTGCGGTGTCGGTATGGCCGGGGGAGTTCCAGCCGCTGGTCTTCCGGCGGACACCGAAGCTGATCAGGCAGTCCGACCCCGAGGTCTACCAGCTCACCCTCGTCCTGAAAGGCAGAGGGAGGCTCACCCTGGGCCGGCAGGAGGCGGTCTGCGACGCGTACGAGTTCCATTCGAACGACTCGTCGCGGCCGTCCGAGACGTGGACCGGCCAGGAGGCGACCGGGATCGTGGGGTCGAGTTTCCCAAGGCACGGATGCCCCTGCCGAGGGGCCGGGCCGATCAGGCGATCGGGCGGCGGATGTCGGCGAAGGAAGGGGTGGGCGCGCTGCTGGCCCAGTTCCTCACCCAACTGACCCGCAGCACCGACCAGTACACCCCGGACGACGGACCCCGTCTGGGGACGGTTCTGACCGACCTGGTCGCCGCGCTCTTCGCCCACACCCTCGCCACCGAAAGGTCCCTGACGCCGGAGGCCCACGGGCGAACGCTGCCCCTGCTCATCCAGGCGTTCATCCAGCAGCACCTGCGCGATCCCGAACTCACCCCGCCCTCGATCGCCGACGCCCACCACATCTCCCTCAGCTATCTGCACCGTCTCTTCCAGGACGAAGGCACCACCGTCGCCTCCTGGATACGGCGGCAGCGTCTGGAACGCGCCCGCCACAACCTCGCCGACCCCGCGCTGCGCGAGGTACCCATCCACTCCATCGCCGCCTGCTGGGGATTCACCCATCCCACCGACTTCAGCCGCGCCTTCCGCAGGGCCTACGGTGTCCCTCCCAAGGACTACCGCCACCGCGCCGCCCACTCCACGGCGCGGACGGGAGGCTGACCTCCGGCAACCGACCCGTCACAGCGGAACAGCCGGCCGGAGAAGCCGACGGTTCGTCATGCACGTTCGGGGTGAAGGCGCCTTTTCCGTGCAGGAATTGACTTTCTTTCAAAACAGTCGCCTGCCACGCGCCTTGTTTCCGCCGAGTCACTTGTGGAATGGTGAACTTCCTCGTGCACGGTCAATGGCCGCTTTTCTGCTCCCTCGTGCGAAATCGCGGGCCGCCGACCATGCGGTCCCGCAGCGCCCCGCCGAAAAGGTATGTACCAGTAGAGGGTCTGCTTTTCAGGCCAGAACTTCTGCGCGTCCCATTGCGCCCTGGAAGGAAGTGTCACGGTGCACACCCCTCACCCCCCACGCCCTGCCTACCCGCCCCGTTCCGCCCCGCCGGCCCCCGGCCCCGAGGATTCCGACGCACGCCTGCTCACCACCCTCAGGGCAGGGGCGGGCGCCGGGGACGGCTACCCCGTGGCGCTGCTGATGGCGCGGCACTGGGAAGCGGTCCACGACTACGCGGCGGTCTGCCTCGCCTCCCCGGCGAAGAGCGCGTCGGTGGTCGCCGCCGCGACCTTCCACCAGGTGCTCGACGCCCTCGGCCGGGCCCGCCCCGGCGCCGCGCTCAGACCCCAACTCCTCGTCACCGTACGGGATCTGGTGGGGTCGTGGTCGGCCGCCGAGCCCGTCAAGGACGTCCTTCCCGAACTGCGGAGACCCGTGGTGGAGCGCGGGACGCGGGCGGCGAAGGCGCGCGGGGCCGACCGCAGGAAGCTCGCCGTTCGCTCTTTTCGGGCGATGTCGGGAACCGCGCAGTGCCTGCTCTGGCACACCGAGGTCGAGGCCGAGCCCATATCCGTACCGGCGGCATTGCTCGCCCTCGATACCGATACGGCACTCGTCGAACTGGAACAGGCGCGCGAGGAATTCCGGAGAGGCTGCCTGCGGGCGCACATCGAAATCGCCCCGAAGCCGGAATGCCGGTATTACAACCGTCTGCTCGATGTCCCCATTCGCCGGGGCGGCACCCTGCTCCCCGACGTACGGAACCATCTCGCCGAGTGCGCGCACTGCCGGGACGCCGCCGACCAACTCGGCCTTTTCCACGGCAAGCTGGACGTCCTGCTCGCCGAGGCCGTACTGGGCTGGGGTGCCCGCCGCTATCTCGACCTGCGGGCCCGCGCCCGTACGGCCGGCTCCCGCGACGGCGCCGCCCCGCGTCCCGCCGGCCGCCACTCGGCGCCGGGCCGGCAGCGGCTGCTGCCCGCGCTCACCGCGCTGAACCGGGTCTCCTCCCTGTCGCCGGCCCCCTCCCGGGTGCTCTTCGCCGGTCTGGGGGCCGGTTCCGCGGTGCTGCTCGCGACCGTCCTCGCCGTCAGCCTGTGGCCCGCGCGGCACGGCCACGACGACTACGGCTCCGCCGCGTCCAGCAGCGCGTCCGCCCCCTACCCCGCGCACTCCGGCTCGGCGGGCGGGGACGGCCAGGCCCCGCCCGACCCCTCCGGCATGGCCACCGGCCCCCAGGACATCCGGCTGCGCAACGCCGGGGCCGGCCTCTGCCTGGACATCCGCGACCCGCGGCCCCGGCGCGGCGCGGCGACCACCATGGCGGCCTGCTCCTCGGCCGGCACCCAGCGGTGGTCGTACGAGGAGGACGGCCTCCTGCGCAGCGCGGCCGAGCCCGGACTGTGCCTGAACTCCCACGGTGTCGACGGCGTCGCCGTCCTCGGCCGCTGCGCCACCCGCCCGGCCCGAGCCGCCGACGTACGGTACGACCTGACGGTGCGGGGCGACCTGATCCCCCGCTGGCAGGACGACCTCGCGGTGGCCCCCGTGTCCCGGGAAGCGGACGCCGATGTGGTGGTGCGCCCCCGCGACGGCTCCCCGGACCAGCGCTGGCTGACCGACCGGGTCGCGACGACCTCGGACTCCCGCCCCATCACCGAACCACCCCCGGCCTCCGCCACCCACCCCGTCACGGACCCGTCCCCGTCGGCCCCGCGCCCCAACCTGCCGGACCCGATGACCGGGATCCGGCTCGCGGAGCGCCCCTGACACCGGACGGGCCGTCACCGGGGGACGTCGCACCGAGGGGACGTCACGCCCGGGCCCCGGTCTCCGCGCGGACCTTCTCGTACAGGACCGGGTCGTGGGCGGAGAAGACCGCGAGTCCGGGGTCCCCGGCGCGGTACAGCTCGGCCAGGCGGGCGTGGTTCTCCCCGACTCGCTTCCGGTCCTGGGCGATGAGGGTCTCCATGGCCCGCAGGGCGGCGGGGACGGGCGTACGGCCGTCGAGCGTGCCGCGGTGGTAGAAGGCGTCCCCGGCGTGCAGCAGCCAGCGGGTGCCGGTGTCGACGGCGACGCACGCGTGTCCGCGGGTGTGGCCGGGGAGGGGGAGGAGGACGATCCCGGGGGCGACGGCGTCCAGCTCCCTCGCCGCGGCGAATCCCCGCCATGTCTCGCCGCCCGGGCCGTGCTCCACGATGCGGGGACCATGCGCCCACTGGGCCGGCCGGTAGCGGATCCTCTCCCGCCGGGACGGGGCGGCCATGGACCCGAGCACCTCCGCCGCCGTGAGGTGGACCTGGGCGTGCGGGAAGTCGGCGAGACCTCCGATGTGGTCCGCGTCGGCGTGGGTCAGGACGATATGCCGTACGTCCTCCCGCGCGAGGCCGAGCCGTTCGACCTGGCGGGCGGCGGTCTCCTCGGCCCGCAGGACGGGCCGGACGACATGGCGGGACGGACCGAAGCGCCGGGGATCCGCGACGTCCGCCAGGCCGAGACCGGAGTCGACGAGGACGAGCCCGCCCGCCGTCTCGACGAGGAGGACATGGCAGACCAGGTGCGCGGTCGGCAGGAGCATCGTGCCGCAGTTGAGATGGTGGACCTTCATGGGGCTCCCCGGTGGCGTCGGTCTCAGAGACCTCGGGCGGCGAACGCGGGGGGCGTGGTGTGGACGAGCGAGGGGTGGGGCTCGTCACCGGCCATGGAGAGCAGGCCCTTGAGACAGCGGGCCGCCAGCAGCCAGTTCCTGGGGTTCCGCAGGTTCAGGCCGCCGATGAGCTGCTTGAGCATGGTCAGGGAGTCGAAGTAGACCCGTTCGCACACCAGGTTCTCGTCGGCGTCGAAGAGGAAGTACGCGGTCATGCGCACCCGGAAGCGGCTGCCGGTCGCCGGTATCGCGCCGAGCGGGCCGAGGTGGGTGCCGAGCAGCCAGAACTCGGTGATCACGGCGTCCTCGCTGTGGCGGAAGGCGATGATCTCGTGGTCCTGGTCGGGGAAGGCGACGCGGGTGTCGTGGTAGTAGCCGCGTACGGCCCCGTCGCCGTCGTGGACCTGGAGGGTGGGGATCAGCTCGTAGTGCGGGTGCGGGAACGTCGACAGCACGTCGTCCCACTCCTGGCGGACCTCGTCCCGGAAGTGGTCGAGGACGAGCTTCTGGCGGGCCGCGCGGATCTCGTCGGTGAGCAAGGGATGTCCTGTCCGTTCGGCCGGGCGCGAGGCCCCCGGGGTTCCGGCGGCGGTCTTCGCCGACCGAACACACTTATGGTATATGTCTCTGGCGACGCTAGACTTGCGCTGTAAGTGATGTCAAGGGGCGCCGATACGGTCGCCGCGTCACGCCCCGAGCACAGGAGGCCGCACCCGATGAGTGTCCGAGGAACCGGCCGGGGCAGACGCCTCGGGCTGACTCGGGAGAAAGTGATCGCCGCGGCGCTCAAGGTGATCGACCGCGACGGGCACGACTCCTTCTCGCTGCGGCGGCTCGCCACCGAACTGGACGTCGAGGCGATGTCGCTCTACAACCACGTCCCCAACAAGGAGGCGATCCTCGACGGCGTGGCGGATCTGCTGCTCGCCCGGATCGACTTCTCCGGAGCGGACGCGGGCACCTGGCAGGACCGTATCCGGGCCCACGCCGTCGCCTTCCGGGCCGCCGCCCAGCGCCACCCCAAGGCGTTCCCGCTGGTCTGCGTACGTCCTACGCGGTCACCGGCGTCCCTGGAATCCATCCGCTCCGCACTCAGCGGCCTCGCCGAACTCGGCCTGTCGCCGGAGGAACAGGTCCACGCGCTGCGCGGCTACGTCGCCTTCATCGTCGGCACGATCATGCGGGAACTGGGCTCCGCCATCACGGTGGGCATGGTCGGCCCCGATCAGGTGCGGCAGCGGATCGACGAGATCACGGCGACGGGGGACCCGCTCCTCGCCGCCACCGCGCCCCACCTGGCCGTCAGCGACCACGAGGTGGAGTTCCACTACGGCATCGAGATGCTGATCGCCGGACTGGCGACCCGGGCGGGCGTCCCGTACGACGGCGGCCCGCCGCCCGGGGACCCCCGCCGCGCTCCCGCGCGCTGACCCCAGGCCACGGACCAGACACCCCGGGATCTCCCCGAGCGGCGCGTCCGCCGGACAGGCGGCCAGGTCGATCGCGTCCTCGACGGCCTGGTTGGCGCCCTGGGCCAGGAACGGGAGCATCGGGTGGGCCGCGTCGCCGAGCAGGGTGATCCGATCGGTGGACCAGGTGCGCAGCGCGGGACGGTCGTGCAGCGCCCACTGGTGGGTGGACTCGACCGCAGCGACGTTGTCGGCGACCAGGGCCCGCCCGCTCACGCGAAAACGGCCCCGGACGAGACGTCCGAGGCCGGAAAGGACCGTCCCGGGGAGAGGCCCCGGTTCGGCACGGTCGTGCGTGGCGCCCTCGGCAGGATTCGAACCTGCGACACCCGCTTCAGGGGTTTTCTCCGGGCGGTCCTTTGGCCTGCGGAAACGACTGCTGATAGCTGTGTGGCCTGGGAAACTCTCATCGGTGGTTCTCACGTGTTCGCGAGGCCTCCCGTCCTCATGTGTGCCGAACCCGTTCCGGGTCGGCCGGAGGCGGCGACCTTTTCGGACGGGGTGAGGTGGCAGTGCGGTCTGGGGTAGTGCGGCTCCGCAGCCGGTGGCGGCTTGCGGTATGCATTTGGAGGCATATACCGTTGAATGCATGACGGAGCGGTGGGAGATCGAGATCGAACCCGAGGTGCGGGATTGGCTGGAGTTGCTTCCGTTCCGCTTCTACCGGCGGGTCGAGGACAAGACGGACCGACTGCTGGACGAGCCGACGACCCTCGGCGAGCCGTACTCGCGGCACCTGGGTGGCAAGCTACGTGAGCTCCGCTTCGAGTTGGACGGCGAAGCCGTACGCATCCCGTACTGGCTCGCGCCGGGACAGCGGATCGTGCTGCTGACGGTTTTCCGTAAGACGAGGATGCGTGAGGCGGCGGAAGTCGAGCGTGCGCATCAGGCCCAGAAGGTCTGCGAGGCCGAGCATGGCCATGCCCAGCACACGTACGAGCGGCGCAAGGAGAGCTGATGAATCACAGTACGTGGAGGACGCGCCGGGCCCGGCAGCTTGCGGGTGAGGCGGTGGAGTACGACCAGGAGTACGTCGATGCGCGGCTGGCTGGCGATCTCGGGCAGGCGGTCTACAACCGCCGGATCGAGCTCGGTCTGTCCCAGGTGGAGCTGGCAGAGCGGGCTGGGATGACTCAACCCCAGGTCTCTCGGATGGAGGGCGGTGACACCGTGCCGACTCTCCCCCTGCTGCGGCGCTTGGCCAAGGCACTGGAGGGCACGCTGAATCTGACCATCGACGAAGGCGACTCGCATGTCACCTTCACCCCGCACGCCGCCTGAGCATCTGGGGGGCGCCGGCCATGAATCCCGAAGGGCACCTATGAAAGTCCGTAGGTGCCCTTCTGCTGTGCCCTCGGCAGGATTCGAACCTGCGACACCCGCTTTAGGAGAGCGGTGCTCTATCCCCTGAGCTACGAAGGCGGGGATCTGTCGAAAAGCGTGTCTAAAACCTGGCCTTAATCAGGCTGGGCTTCGAGCTTGCTGCTGACAGGGTCATGGTGGGCTGCTCAGAGCCCGGCCACCGCAGACAGTGTAGCGGGTGGGGTGCGATCCGTAGGGGGTGCCTGCGGAGGACTCATCGTGCTCGGCGACGTGCAAGCCGGAAGCGTGCCCCGGGGCGGTGCGACGCGGCCAGGGCTACACCCTGCGGGTCAGCACCACGCCGGAGGTCCACCGCCAACTCCTCGACCGCTGCCAGCCGCTCGACAAGGCCACGGCGTTCCCAGCACGGCGCAAGGCCCGCCGCGAGTACGCGAACCGCGTCAACACCCTCGGAGAGTGACCAGATCCCCCTGGAACCTACTCGCGGGTTACTTGTTCCCTGGTGTCCGGGCCAGGACTCCAGGGCCCCTGGAAACCGATCGGTTTTCTTTTGGGTCGTTTCGAGTTAATCTCGCGGTATGACTGCCGAAGTGAAACCAAGCCCCAGGGAGCGGCTGCTGGAGGCGGCGGCCACGCTCACGTATCGAGACGGCGTCGGCATAGGCGTCGAGGCCCTGTGCAAGGCTGCGGGGGTGTCGAAGCGCTCCATGTACCAGCTGTTCGAGAGCAAGGACGGACTGCTGGCGGCAAGCCTGAAGGAGCGCGCCTCTGCCTATGTGGCGACACTCCTTCCTGTGGCCGACGACGGCCGTTCACCTCGCGAGCGGATCCTGCACGTCTTCGAGCAGGTGGAGTCACAGGCAGGTACACCCGACTTCCGGGGCTGCCGGTACCTGGCTGTGCAGATCGAGCTCAAGGATCAGAGCCATCCCGCGAGCAGGGTTGCCCACCAGGTCAAGGCGAACCTCACCGTGTTTTTCCGTTCGGAGGCCGAACAGGGCGGGGCGAGCGATCCCGACCTGCTGGCCCGTCAGCTCGGCCTGGTCTTCGACGGGGCCAGCGCCCGCGCGGGAATCGGAGCCGACAAACTGATGGGGCTCATCATGCCCACGGCGAGCACCCTGCTCGACGCGGCAGGCATGCGCTGACGCATCGCCCTTCCGGGGCACTCCCTTATTTCCCGGCGCTCGCGGGCAGCCCGATGGCGGTAAGCGTGTTTCCGGGCATGCCGCGAGCGAGGAAGCGTGCGGTCCGGTCGGCATCGGCGCCCAGGGGCAGGTGCGCGGTCTCCCAGATCCTCATCCAGCCGGCCCGGGCGACCTCGCCGATCAGGTCGTCGCCTCGCGCCTCGGCGGCTGCCGCGGTGGCGTATCCCCGCATCCGCGTCAGGAGCGTGTAGGGGTGCGTCGAGATCAGCCGCGTGTAAGCGTTCGCCATTGCTTGGAGGGCCCGCTCGCCGCCCTCCATCCCGTCGGCCGTTCCCTCGAAAGCCGAGCGGGTGTCTTCCATGCTCCGCGTCAAGGCGACGACGAAGATCGCCTTCTTGTCAGGGGAGAGCCGGAAGGGACACGGCTGCGAGACGCCGACCCGCTTGGCGATCGCCGCGCGGATGACGCTCTCCCGCCTGTCCTGCGCGCTGATCCTTTCCGTGTCTTCGTTCTCCCCGCTTGAGCTTGCACGCGAAAACTGATCGGTTTACTGTGAAGCGAAACCGATCGGTTTTCAAGAGGTGCGGGAGTCATGATGACGACGGATCGGCCGGTGGCACTCGTGACGGGTGCGTCATCCGGCACCGGCAGGGAAACCGCGCTCGCGCTGGTCGCGGCAGGTTTCGACGTGGTCGGCACAAGCCGGGACGCCGCACGCGTCACCCCCCTCGACGGGGTTGCGTTCCTCGACCTCGATGTCGCCGGTGATGCCTCGGTCACCGCTGCGGTCCAGGAGGCGATCGGGCGTTTCGGGCGGATCGATGTCCTGGTCAACAACGCCGGCGTCGGCTCGATCGGTGCGGCCGAGGAGACCTCCGCCGTGCGGGCCCAAGCGGTCTTCGACACCAACTCGTTCGGGGTCATGCGCATGGTGACGGAGGTCCTGCCGTACATGCGCGCTCAGCGGCACGGGCGCATCATCAACATCTCGTCCGTCCTCGGGTTCATGCCTCAGCCTTACATGGCCGTCCACGCGGCCTCCAAGCACGCGATCGAGGGCTACTCCGAGTCCCTGGACCACGAGGTCCGTGAGCTCGGCATTCGGTCGCTTCTCGTCCAACCCGCCTATACCCGGACCGGGTTCGAGACCAACAGCGCGAAGCCCGACACGCCCCTGCCCGCCTATGCCAGGCAGCGCCTCACGGTCGACCGCGTGATGGCGGAGGCGGTCAGGGACGGCGACGACCCCGCCGTCGTCGCCAAGGCGATCGTCGCGGCGGCGACCGACGTCAAACCGAAGCAGCGTCACACCGCCGGCCCCACGGCCGGACGCGTGAGCACACTGCGCCGCTTCGTTCCCGCCCGGACCTTCGACAAGCAGATCCGCAAGATCAACCAGCTGGCCGGCTGACACGCAGGCTCACGCGGAGACGGCCGCCCAGCTCAACGACTTCGCCTCACAAGGCGCCAGACAGCGAACCGTCGTACCCCGTGCTGTCCCGCCCTTGAATCCCGAGCAGCCCACGGGCCTTCCGAACAGCTGACCCACTCCAACCAGACAAAGGACATTCTGATGTCAGAGCGCAATCCCATTCTGGTCACCGGTGCCGCCGGCGAGATCGGCGGTGTGAGCCGGACGATGGTCGACATGCTCCTTGACCAGGGGCACGCGGTACGCGCGTTCGTACGGCAGGACGACGAGCGCGCGGAGTCGCTGCGCCAGGCCGGGGCGGAGGTCTTCGTCGGCGATCTGCTCACCATCGCCGACGTGACCGCCGCACTGCAGGGTGTCCGGCGCATCTACTTCAGCATGAGCCTGTCGCCGTACTACACCGACGCCGTCAGCCTGATGGCCGCGGCGGCGCGCGCCCAGGGCGACATCGAGGCCTTCGTCAACATCTCCGAGTACGAGCAGTCGTTCATGACGTTCGACAAGATGACCGCGCCGGAGGAGGAGCGGCGTGCGTGGCTCGGCGGACTCATCGCGAACTGGTCGCCGCAGCAGCGGGCCCACTGGGTCGCCGAGCAGGTGCTGGACTGGTCCGGACTCCCGACCGTCAACATCAGGGGGGCCATGTTCGTCGAGAACCCCCTGATGACCTGGCTGGCGCTGGAGCCACTGAGCAGGGGTGAACTGCGCCTGCCCTTCGGTGACCACCGGCTCGCGCCCATCGCGGGCTACGACGTGGCGGAGCTGTGCGTGAAGATCCTGGCAGACCCGGCACCGCACATCTCCCAGTCCTACGAGCTCAACGGCCCCGAGCTGAAGGACATGTACGGGTTCGCGGAGGACTACGCGGCCGTGCTGGGACGCCCGGTCACCTACGTTCCCGAAGACGTCGAAACCTGGAACGAGACCTACATCGACCCCGCCCTGGCCGCGATCCCGCACACCGCGGAACACCTCAAGACCCTGACCCGGCTGATGGGCGGCGGTGGATACCGAGGCACCACCGACCAACTGGAGACCCTGCTCGGACGCCCCCCGAAGACCGTGCGGTGGGCACTGGAGAACCACCCGCGCATCCGGAAGCTCGCGACAGCCTGAGCCTCTGAGCGGTTCGCAACGGAACCGGAACGCCATGCGGGAGACCTTGTCCTGAGAACTCCCGCGTGGCGGCGGCCTCTGGTGAGCGTGGCGCGGCCTGGCCGCAGCTCTGACGGACCCTCCGAAGGTCCCGGCGCAGCACGGACCGCAGTTCGGTAATCCCGATGTGTGCCGAGAATTTCGGCAGAGGGTGCTCATGTCCACCGTCACCTTCAGCCCGCCCACCGCGTCATCACGGACGCCGACCTCCCGAACTCCGTCGTGGTCCGTTACAGGAGCGGGAGAGGGGCTGGTGATCGGTGGCGCACAAAGTCGGTAACGTCCTCGGTTCCCCAGCCGTAACCGCCGGGTGTGGGTGATACCGGTCCCGGGCGTGCCGATGTGCACTGAAATGCTCGGCAACCCCTGCCGGCCTGGCGGTCGGCATCATGCTTTGCGGTGTCATCGCCCTCCTGGTTTACGGGGAGGAGCCGCGTTGATCAGTCCGCTGGACGCTACGAGGCTCGTGCACTTGGCACGTGGAAACCGATCGGTGTACTCTTGAAACCGATCGGTTTCCAAAGTATTCGTCATTCACGGGTCGTCGGCGCAGCGTCAGCCGGTGCGGTTGATCGCCAAACTGGTGCAGAGATCGGTCTCGAAACGCGCGGCGGCCCCTCGCGTACTGATCGCGTGCGTACTCAACACCTCGGGAGTCAAAAGCCATGTCTTCTCACACCACCTCCACCATCTTCGTCATCGGTGGCACAGGGGCTCAAGGGATGCCCGTCGTCCGCGCTCTTGTCGCCGACAAGAAGTACTCCGTCCGAGTCCTCACCCGCGATTCCAAAAGCCCCCGAGCCCAGGCCCTCCTCGCGCTCGGCAACGTCTCCCTTCTTGAAGGGTCGTTCGCCGACGAAGATGTGCTGCGGGAAGGGTTTCGCGGCTGTGACGGGGCTTTCGTCAACATCGACGGGTTCAATACCGGCGAGAAAACCGAGACCTACTGGGCCATCCGCACCTACGAGATGGCGATTGAGGCAGGAATCAAATTCTTCGTCTACGGAAACCTCGACTACGCCCTCAAGAAGTCAGGATATGACTCCAGGTTCCGCACCGGCCACTATGACGGCAAGGGCCGCATGGCCGAATGGGTACTGTTCCAGAACGAAAAGAACAGCGACAGAATGGGGGCGGCGGTCTTCACTTCGGGCCCCTACATCGAGATGGTGATCTCACCGCTCACACCCATGCAGCCCAGCATCGAGGACGGCGTCGTCACCTGGCGGGTCCCTCTCGGCGACGGAGCCGTTCCGCACGTGGCCCTCGAAGACTGCGGATACTACGTCCGCTGGCTCTTCGACCACCCGGAGCGCTCTAATGGAATGGACCTTGAAGTCGCTATCGAGCACATGACCTACACCGACATGGCTGCGGCGTTCGAGAAGGTCACCGGGCATCCGGCGCAGTATATCGACACGGACCTGGACGCTTATTGGAGCAGTCCGGACCTGGCGGGGCTTGTCGATGCCCCTGCCGGATACAATGCCGATCCCCACGACAAAAGCACCATGAGCTTCCGCGACAACTTCACGGGCTTCTGGAATATGTGGAAGTACGGAATCATCACCAGGGATTATGCTCTGCTCGACGAAATTCACCCCAACAGGATAAAGAGCGCTGAGGAGTGGTTCCGTCGAGAAGACCAGGCGGGAAGGGACTCCGGCAAGGGAAGCCTCTGGGAGAGGGTCCAGCCGGAGAACTGGAGCATCGACTCCGCGGTCCTCAAAAGCAGTGCGGATTTCAGGACGGGCAAGTTGTAAACGGTTGGTGGGAATGGTGCCGGCGTACATCTGAACGTAGTCGGTAACGAGCTCGTGCATGGCTGGCGGTGGCACGTCGAGACCTTGATCGTTGATTATGGTCCGTGTGGTGGGGAACCGGACTCGTGCAGCAATCATCCGTAGTCAGCGGATCACTGGACTGGCGCCCGAAGTGATCGCCGAACTCGTTGCGGAGATCGGCCCGTTGTGGCACGAGCGCCACCAGACGAAGCTCGCCGCACGTCCTCGACGCAGGCCGTGGGCGCCGGGGCCGAACACAAACTGGTCTTCGTGGACCGCCTGCCGGCCACGTTGGTGCACCTGCGACACGGCGCCAGTCACGACGTGTTGGCCTGCTGGTTCAGCGTCGACCGTTCCACCATTACGCGTGCGATCGGTGCAGTGCGCCCGTTGCCGGCCGCACGTCATCGACTATCTCGGCACCGAAAGACGCACCGGGATCATCGACGGGACCGAGGTCCGGGTGCGCCGCCCGGCCGCCGGGCGTAAAGACCGGGAGAAGTTCATCTCCGGGAAGAACAAGCAGAGCGCCGTGAAATCCATGGTCGTCACGGACTCCGAGGGGCGGCTGCTGTTCTGCGGCCCGGCCGAGCCGGCCGGCCTCGCGGCTATTGAGGATCTGGCACGGGCAGCAGTCGCTGTAGCAGTGACTGCTCCAGTTCGATGAGGATGGATTCGCTGGGGGCGTGCTGGCCCGGCAGGGTGTGCCACAGGACGAGTTGGCCGTGCAGGGCGGTCCACAGGTGTATGCCTACGGCCTGCGCCTCTGCTCGACGATCAGGGGCCGTTTCGGCGAGGTAGGCGTCCACGGCGTCGGTCCATGCCCGCAGGACGGTGCCGATGGGGGGTTCGTCGGTGGAGGTCCGGCGCTTGGGCTCGTATTCCAGGCTGAACATCAGCCGGTACCGGCGGGGCTTGTCGATGGCGAACCTGCGATAAGCGGTGACGATGGCCCGCATGCGCTCCCACGGCCCCGCGCCCGCCGCGGCCGCCGTTTCGCCGGCCTCGCTCATCACCTCGGCCAGTGCGCTGTAGGCGGCGTCGAGCGCGGTGGAGACCAGTTCGGCCTTGTCCTTGAAGTGCAGATAGACGCTGGGTGCGGAGATGCCGACCTCGCGGGCGACTCCCCGGAGGGAGAGCGCGTCCTCGCGTCCCGTCTCCTCCAGGATGCGGGTTGCCGCGTCGAGGATCTCCTGCCGCAGGCGGTCTCCCTCGCCCCGCGCATTGGGTGCCCGCTTGACCTGCGACTTCATGGCCTCCTCCTCACTGACCGCACTCTACCGGCTGCCCTGGCGCCCCTGCCCTCGCGGCGGGCGCCGACAACTGTGCGACAGGGGAGAGGGGGATGCTTCCACGCCTTCGATTAACAGTGTTAGGCTAGCGATCAGTTTCACCTTACGGTGTTAGTCGATGGTGGAAAGGACCTGCCATGCCCCCCACGTCGCCCACTCCCGCGTTCGTGCTCGCCCGCCCGAAGGACGCGCCCCTGGCCCCTCCGCCGCAGTTCGCGGATCTCCGCGAGAAGAGCCCCATCACCCGGGTCACCCTGCGGGAGGGACTCAGCCCGTGGCTGGTGACCCGCTGGGAGGACGCCCGCGCGGTGCTGGGCAGCCCGGCGTTCAGCAGCGACCCGAACCACCCCGGCGCGCCCAACGACCGGGAAGGCCGGATGCGGAGTCCGCGCGGTTTCTTCGCCAATCACGACGACCCCGTCCACGCGACGATGCGCCGCACTCTGACCCGGGAGTTCATGGTCAAACGCATCGCCGCGCTGCGCCCGGCCGTCGCCCGGCTGACCGACGAGCTCCTCACCGCCATGAGCGAACTGAGCGGCCCCGTCGACCTGGTGGAACACTTCGCACTGCCGCTGCCGTCCCTGGTCATCTGCGAACTGCTCGGCGTCCCCTACGAGGACCACGCCTTCTTCCAGGAGCAGTCCAAACCGCTCGTCGACCAGAAGGCCACGGCCGAGGAAACCTGGCAGGCGTTCGCGAACCTCTCCGAGTACCTGCTGGAACTCGTGCGAACCAAGCGGACCACCCCCGGCGACGACGTGCTCACACGGCTCGCCGAGCAGGTGGACGAAGGCGTGATCACCGACCAGGACGCCGCCGACCTGGGCGCCTTCCTGCTGTTCGCCGGGCACGAGACGACGGCGAACATGATCACTCTGAGCACCATCACCCTGCTTCAGCACCCCGATCAGATCCCGCACCTGCTCGCGGGACCGGACCAGGTCGCGGTCGCCGTGGACGAACTCCTGCGCTACCTCACCATCGTGCACTTCGGGCTGCGCCGCACCGCCGTCGAGGACGTCACCATCGGCGGCGTCACCATCCGCGCGGGCGAAGGCGTGATCATCTCCATCAACGTCGCCAACCGCGACCCGGAGTTCTTCAACGCCCCTGACGACCTCGACCTGGAACGCGCGGGCGCCCGCCAGCACCTGGCCTTCGGCTACGGCATCCACCAGTGCCTCGGCCAGCCGCTGGCCCGCGCCGAACTCCAGATCGTCCTGCCCGAACTCTTCCGCCGGCTCCCGGACCTGAGGATCGCCGTGCCGATGGAGGAGATCTCCTTCAAGCAGGACACCGCCGTCTACGGAGTCCTCGAACTGCCCGTCACCTGGTGACCCGAACCCCGTAACGAAGCCCCCACAGAAGCAGGCAGAACCATCATGCGTGTAGAAGTCGACGTTCCCAAGTGTGTCGCCTCGGGCCAGTGTGTGATGCTCGCCCCCGATGTCTTCGACCAGCGAGACGAGGACGGCATGGTCGTCCTCCTCGACGAGACCCCTCCCGCCGAACTCCACGACGCCGTCCGTGAATCCGCCACCGTCTGCCCCGCGGCCGCGATCCGCCTGGGGCAGTCGTGAGCGGGCCCCCGACCGGCCGGGTGGTCATCGTCGGCGCCTCCGCGGCCGGGCTCGCCGCCGCCGAAACCCTCCGCCGGGAGGGCCACACCGGCGCCATCACCCTCATCGGTGACGAACCCGCCGCCCCTTACGACCGTCCGCCGCTGTCGAAGGAGATCCTCTCCGGCGCCTGGAGCCCCAACCGGCTGCCCCTGCGCACCGAGGCCGACCTCGACGCCCTCGGCCTGGACGCCCGTTATGGCCGCGAGGCCATCGGGGTGGACCTTGCTGACCGGACGGTAGTCCTGGCCGACGGTACGCAGGTGCCGTACGACGCACTGATCGTGGCCACCGGAGTCCGCCCCCGGCGCCTTCCGGGCGTACGGGCCCACACCTTGCGCACCCTGGACGATGCCCTCGCCCTGAAGGACCGCCTCGGCCCGAACCGCACGCTGGCCGTGGTCGGCGCCGGGTTCCTCGGCGCCGAGGCCGCGTCGGTGGCGGCCGGTCTGGGCACCCGGGTGAGCCTCCTGGAACCGGCCTCCGTCCCGCTGGCCCACGCGGTCGGCGAGGAGATAGGCCGCGTCCTCGCCCAGGCCCACCTCGACCACGAGGTGGACCTGCGCACCGGAACCGGGGTCAGCGAGGTCGTCCCCGGCGGCGTACGCATGGACGACGGCAGCGTGGTCGAGGCCGACACGGTGCTGGTGGCCGTCGGCTCCCGGCCCAACACCGAGTGGCTGACCGGCAGCGGCCTCACTCTTGAGGACGGGCTGGTCTGCGACGAGTTCTCCGCCGCCGCACCCGGGGTGTACGCCGCGGGCGACGTGGCCCGCTGGCACAACCCGCTCTTCGGCACCTCGATGCGCGTCGAGCACCGCACCCACGCCGCAGAGCAGGGCATGGCCGCCGCCCGCAACCTCCTCGGCGCCGGCCGGCCCTTCGCACCCGTCCCCTACTTCTGGTCCGACCAGTACGACATGAAGATCCGCGCCTACGGCTACCTGCGCGGCCACGACGAGATGCGGATCGCCGAAGGCAGCCTGGAGAAACGCAAGTTCACCGCGGTCTACCGCACCGGCGACCGGCTCACCGGCGTCCTGTCCGTCGGCATGCCGCCCAGGAGCATCCGCCCCTGGCAGCAGGCCATCGCCGCCCGCACCTCCTGGCGTCGGGCGACATCCCTCCTGGAAGGAGCGGCAGCATGACCGACCCCACCGACTTCGAAGGACGGGGCGCCATCGTCACCGGCGCCGGCTCCGGCATCGGACGCGCCGCCGCGCTGCGGTTCGCGAGCCTGGGAGCCAGGGTTCTCGTCGCGGACATCAATCCGGTCGGTGCCGAGAACGTCGCCAAGGAGATCGAAGCGAGCGGCGGCACCGCCCGCACGGTCGTCGGCGACCTCAGCGACCAGGTCACGGTCGACGAGGTGATCACCACCGCGGTCGACTCATTCGGCGACCTTAGTGTGCTGGTCAACAACGCCGGGATCATGGACAGCATGACCGCCACCGCCGAGGTGAGCGACGCGGAATGGGAACGGGTCATCCGCATCAACCTGACCGCCCCGTTCCTGCTCACCCGCGCCGCCCTGCCGCACATGCTGGCGCGTGGCAACGGCGCCATCGTCAACACGGCCTCGGAGGCCGCCCTGCGCGGCAGCGCCGCCGGCACTGCCTACACCGTCTCCAAGCACGGCATCATCGGCCTGACGAAGTCGACCGCGGTCATGTACCGGGACCGCGGCATCCGCGTCAACGCCATCGCCCCCGGCGGCACCCAGACCCCTATCACCGACTCGGTCACGTTCGATGGCGACGGCGCCTCAATCATTGGCCGCTACCAGGAGAACGTGGGCCGCGTAGCCGCCGCGGAAGAAGTCGCCGCGGCCATCGTGTTCCTCGCCTCGCACGCGGCGAGCAACATCAGCGGCGCCGTACTCCCCGTCGACAACGGCTGGTCGGCCATCTGACCCGGCCCCGCGAGCGGTGCCCGGCACAGCCCGACCGCCGGGCACCGCAGTCTTCGAACGCTCGCCGGCCTGGACCATGCACGCATGGCGCCATGCCGACTACGAACCGCTCATCCAGCACTCTGAATCGCCGGTCACCTGGGCCGCGATCACGCTCATGACCAGGCGCATCACCCGCAGGCGGTCCCGCCGCACCGGCCAGTCGGCACCTGCGACAAAGGCAGGGATGACGTTCAGCCGGACCATGGCCACCCGGGTTCCCACCGGATACGCGCTGTCAGCCGGCTGCCGCCAGCGCGGCCAGCGCCCTCTGGCTGAGCGTGATGAGGTGCCGCCGGTCGTCCGCGGACAGGTTGACGAAGCGTTGCGCCAGCAGTTCGGCGATGGCCGCCTGGATCTGCTCGCCCAGGGCCGCACCCTGTTCGGTGCGGGTGAGCCGGATGACTCTGCGGTCGTGAGGGTCCGACTCACGGCGCACCAGCCCGCGCCGGGCCAGCCGGTCCACCATGCCGGTGACGTTGGACTTGTCGCAGCCCAGCGCGCGGGCCAACTCGCCGAAGGAGGGGGAGGCGTCATTGAGCTGGCACAGCAGCTCGACCTGCTGCCAGGTCAGCTCGAAGTCGCGTGCGACCTGCGCGTAGATCGCGCCCATCTCGCGATGCAGTACGCCCAGCACGGTCGCCAGTTCCCAGTCGGCTTCACTCATACCAGCAGTCTAGATGCTGGACAGTTGACATCCTCGACATTATTGGTTGAGGATCTCAACCATGGAAGAAAAAGTTGCCATAGTGACGGGAAGTTCGCAGGGCATCGGGAAGGCCGTCGCGCTGCGGCTCGGTGCGGAACGGATGAGCGTGGTGGTGAACTACCGTTCAGCGAAGGATGCGGCCGAAGAGGTTGTCGCGGAGATCGGCGCGGCCGGTGGCCGCGCGGTCGCGGTGGGCGCGGACGTGACCGAAGAGGGTGCGATAGCAGGACTCTTCGAAGTCGCCGAGCGGGAGTTCGGTGGGTTGGACGTTCTGATCAGCAACGTCGGGTTGAACGTGCCGAGCCCCCTCGCCGAGGCCACCGACGAGGACTACGACCTGGTTTTCGGCACGAATGTGCGGGCCACGTTCGTCGCGATGCGCGAGGCGGCGCGGCGGATCCGGGACGGTGGACGGATCGTGTCCATCTCCAGCGGCGCGGCGGTGATGGCCCGGGCGTAACACGCACCGATGGCCTGCTGGCGGCGCCGAAATCGGCCTGGGAACCGTGGGCGGCGGGGACGCCGCTCGGCCGGCTCGCCGAACCCGAGGACATCTCGGACGTGGTCGCGTTCCTGGTGTCGGACGGCGGACGGTGGATCACCGGGCAGTCCGTGCACGCGGGCGGCGGCGCGTTCTAAGTGGGCCGAACCGCCCACTAAAGGTGCTCGGGGCCCGAAGGTGACGTGCCGGGCATGGCCGTGCACTGGTGGATGCCCAGGACTTCCGCCTGCCTCGCCAGTTGCCTCTCCGTCATTGGGCGGTGGCTGAGGTTTCGCGCCCTCACTTGGCTGTAAACCGATCGGTTTCCTGTGCGAGATCAAGCGGTGCTCCCGTCGAGTCGCGTCATCGGCTGCGACTGCCCGGACGGCGTCGCTCAAGCGCTCGCGGCGGCGTACAGGGGGGATGTGGCGGGGGCGGTCGCACTGG
>NZ_JBIWFO010000024.1:0-109850 GCF_044763125.1 Streptomyces sp. NPDC096310
AAGGCCGAACCGGTCGGCCTCTTCGTCGAGACCTTCGGCACCGCCACGGTCGAACCCGAGAAGATCGAACAGGCCATCGGCCAGGTCTTCGACCTTCGCCCCGCCGCGATCATCCGCGACCTCGACCTGCTGCGCCCGGTCTACGCCCTGACGGCGGCGTACGGTCACTTCGGCCGGGAGCTGCCGGAGTTCACCTGGGAACGCACGGACCGCGTGGACGCCCTGCGCACCGTCACGGGAGTGTGAGTCGTGGAGCATCCGCCGCGGAGCCCAGGCCCGGGCGCCCCGCTCCCGAGGGCCGGCGCCCCGCTCCCGAGGGCCGGCGCCCCGTACTCCTTCTCCTTCGAGTTCTTCCCGGCGAGGACCGCCTCGGGAAACCGGTCGCTCTGGCAGGTGATCCGACGGGCCGAGTCGCTGTCGCCCGCGTTCGTCTCGGTCACCTACGGAGCGGGCGGCTCCTCCCGGGACCGTACGGTCGAGGTCACGCGGCGTATCGTCGCGGAGACCACGCTGCGCCCGGTCGCGCACCTCACCGCGGTCGGCCACTCGGTGGCCGAACTGCGGGGGATCATCGGCCGGTACGCGGACGCCGGCATCCGGGACATCCTGGTGCTGCGCGGCGATCCGCCCGGCGATCCCGGGGGTGAGTGGACCCCGCACCCACAGGGCCTGCGCCACGCGTACGAACTCGTGGAACTGGTCAGGTCGTTGGGGAACTTCACCGTCGGCGTCGCGGCGTTCCCCGAACGGCATCCGCGGTCGCCCGACTGGGAGAGCGACATCCGCCACTTCGTCGACAAGTGCCGGGCGGGCGCCGACTACGCGATCACCCAGATGTTCTTCGACGTGGCGGACTACCTGAGGCTGCGTGACCGGGTGACGGCCGCGGGATGCGACATTCCGATCATCCCGGAGATCATGCCGGCCGTCGACGTCCGCCAGATCGCCCGGTTCGCGGAACTGAGCGGTGCCGTGTTCCCCGCCGGGCTCGCGGACCGCCTGGAGTCGGCCCGGGACGACAAGGACGCCTCGTACCGGATCGGCGTGGAGTACGCGACCACGATGGGCCGCCGCCTGCTGGCCGAAGGCGCTCCGGGACTGCACTACATCACGCTGAACCGCTCCGCCGCGGCGTTCGACGTCCATCGCGGTGTCCTCGGCGCGGGGCGGAAACCGGCCGCCGCGTCCGGGCCCGTGGACGCCCGCTCGGCCCCGGTCGCGGGGCGGTCCCGGTGATCGTGACCGGTGTCGTCCTGCTTCTCGTGGCGGGCTGGGCGACCTGGCTCACGCACCGGAGCGGTCGTCCGGTCCCGTGGGAACAGTCGGCGGCCACCACCGGGGCGTGGGCCTTTCCGGCGGCCGACGACGACCGTTCCGATGCCGGCTTTCAGGCGTCCGAGAAGGCGACGCCCGACGAGAAGAAGAGTGAGTGAGCAGTGGACGAAGTGAAGACGGCCGGTAGCGGCTCCGCCCTGTCGGACCTGGTCCAGGAAGGGGTCTGCGTCTGGCTGGACGGGGTCACCCGCCGGGAGCTCGCGGACGGCAGTCTGCACCGCCGGGTCGCGGAGGACCAGGTGACCGGTGCCGTACTGCCCCTGCGGGAACTCGGGCGCGAGGTACGGGAGGGCAGCGCGTACCGCGAACAGATCGACGTGCTCGCTGAGCGGGGGGTCGGTGCGGAGGTGGCCCTGCGGACACTGCACCGCCACGATGTCCGCCGGGCCTGCGACATACTCGCGGCGCGGTTCGCCTCGACGCACGGTGAGGACGGCTGGGTCTGCGCCGAGCTGGACCCGAGGCTCGCCGACGACGCCGCCGGCTCGCTCGCCGAGGCACGGGCCCTGGCCGACGCGGTGAACCGGCCCAACCTGCTGATCACGGTGGCCGGTACGGCGGCGGGCATGGAGGTGGTGAGCGGCTGTGTCGCGGCGGGGATCGGGGTGAACGTCAGCCACCTCTACTCGCCCCGCCGCTACGAGAGCGCGGTGGACGCCTACTTCGAAGGACTCGAACGGGCCCTTGCCGCCGGGCGCTCGGTGGTCCGCGGCTCGGTGGCCTCCTTCGGAACGGCCCGCATGGACGCCGCGCTGAGCGCGCGGCAGGGGGCCGCCGCGCTGCCCGGCCGGTCCGCGCTGGCTCTCGCCAGGGCCGTCTACCACCTGTACGAGGAACGCCTCGGCACGAGCGGCTGGCGCAGGCTGCGCAGCGCGGGGGCCAGGCCGCAACGGCTGCTCTGGCCCGACGCGGGGGAAGCGGACCGGACGGTGGCCGCTCGCCGGGTGGAGGACCTGGTGGCCTGGAACACCGTGCAGACCATGTCGGCGCGGACCCTCGACGCGGTGGCCCAGGGGGGTCGGCTGCGCGGTGACACGCTCTCGGGGGAGGTCGCGGCCGCGCGGGAGCACCTGTCGGCGGTACGGATCAGCGGTGTGGGCGTCGAGGAGGTCGCCGGGGAAGTGGCCGCCACGGAGCTTCGTGGACTGGCGGAGGACCGGGCCGCGGTCGTCGAGTCATGGCGGGAGCCGCGTTGAGGGCCTTTCGGCCACGCGGGTGAGCGGCGCGGAGGCGTCGCCCGTGAACGAGAACCGGCCAAGTTCGCCGCCGGGTGCGCTCTTCCATATTCGGTTCCGATCGATTCCGGAGGAAACCGCACCCCGTGCGGCGGTCGATGCCGGTGCCGCATTCCGATGAGAACTCCGTCAGGTGTCCGGGCCGACGCTCCGAGTTCGTCAGGGAGGTGGGTGCCGGTAAGGGAGTGATAACGGGTCGCGTCGAACGGAGAAGGGAGTCCGGGGAACACTCCCTGTCCCGTGTGCGCCACGGGAGAATTCCGTCCGTGGCAGGATTCCGGTGCCCGGGTCACCTTTTCTCCGTCGGCCGACGTGATTGCCCGATGCCCGGGGCACATGCCGAACAGCGGAATCCTGCGGCGTTATCTCCTGGATCCGTGGCGGACGGGACGGGCGCCGGTGGTCAGACGCGCGCAAGCTGTCCGGAATCCCTGTCACGGTTGTCGTCCCGGGTGCGCCGGCTCACCACGGGAACCACTTCGAGCAGGGCGTGCTCGATCAGGTCGGTTCCTTCCAGCACGGTGCGGCGGCTCCGTACCCGTAGCTCACGACCGCACTGTTCGGCGATGCGCGCCAGCTCGGCCGCGTTGCCCCGTTCGCAGAAGTGCAGCAGAGCGGAGCCGGTGTCGGTGAGGTGGTGCACCGCCTGTTCGAGATACCGGCGGTGGGTGCGGTAGCCGGCATCCATGTACGCGCGCTCGTGGACCGAGCCGTAGGAGTAGTCCGCCGGAGCCAGCACGTAGTTGGAGCTCCAGAAGATCCGGTCGAACCGGGCGTCCTCGTCGAGCGCGTCGAACAGGTCGCTGTGGAGCACCGTCAGACGGTCGGTGACCCCGTGCCGCTCCGCGTTCATCCTGGTGTTCTCCACGGCGTTCCGGTTGATGTCCATCGCCACGGTCGTACGGTTGGACAGCGCGGCCTGGACGGCGATGACTCCGGACCCGCAGCCGATCTCCAGAAATGATGAGGGAGCGGCCTCGGGATTCGATTCCGCGAGTCCGAGAAGGTCGAGGGCAATACTGGTCGAGGGGGAGTAGACCGGCGCGAACACCTCGTCCAGCAAATCCCATTCGCGACCCGATATGGAGAAGACCCGGGGGCGGTTCGGGTTGTTCCTCGACAGTTTGCTGCGTTCCAGGGATTTGAGGTGGCTCCGCACGTCCAACATCGAACCTCCGGGATTCTGAAGGGGGGAATCTCGCCTGGTCAATTACTCTTCTATGGCTTCGGTCTTCCAGGAAGGTGACCCGGTGACAGGCCTGGCTGTCGCGATGGTGACGCGAACACCATCCATGGCGTGTGATGCTTGCCACATGCGACGGTGTCGATGACACCCAGGGAAGGTTTCCCGCAGTGAGGGCCGTGTGGTCAGCGGGCGCGACGGAAAGCGCGCACGCTCTGTCGGATAGGGCAACCCAAAAGATGAATTCACCTGAACATTCCGGTATGGAAGAAATGCTCGGTGTTCTCGAACTGCTCGCCGCGGAGGCGCCATTACCCGAGATCGAGGAACTGGTCCGGCGGGCCCGGGAAGCGGCATCCGGGCCCGACGCGGTGCGGCGACTGGAGCGTGCGGGGCAGATGGCGGCCGGTATCCACGCCCTGTTCGCGCGCCGCCAGCAGCGCGAGGCCGAGCTGTCGGCGCTCGTGGACACCGCGCGTGACCTGACCCTTCCGTACGACCTCGACGCACTGCTGTCGACCATCACCCGCCGTACCCGGACGCTGCTCGGCCTGGACATGTCGTACATCACCTTCCGCGACATCGAGGCGGGGGACAGCTTCGTCCGCACGGCGGACGGCCACGCGTCGGCGCTCACCGTGGGCTATCGCGTCCCCTACTCCGCGGGCCTGGGCGACGAGGCCGTCAGCCGGTCCGTACCGATGTGGAGTTCCGACTACCTCGCGGACACCCGGATGCGGCACACCAAGGTCCTGGACGACGTGGTCCGCGCCGAGGGACTGCGGGCCATCATCGCGGCCCCGCTGAGGTTCGGTGACGACGCCTTCGGCGTGCTGTACGCCGCCGACCGCAATGTGCGGCACTTCACCGTCGGGGAGGTCTCCCTGATGAGCTCGCTGGGAGACATGGCCGCCGTGGCCATCGAGAAGGCCCGCACGCTGGAACGGAGCCATGCCGATGTGCTGAGCCTCCAGTCCGGCACCTCGCGGATGACGACACAGCTCAACGAGGTCCGAAGACTCGCGGAGCGGCATGCGGGACTGGTGGACCGTGCTCTTGAGGGAGGCAGCCTGGGCACCCTCGTCTCCGAGGTGGCCGACACGTTCCGCGGCGCGGTATGGGTGCGGGACATGGAATACCGGCCGCTCGCGGGCCGCGGAACGATACCCCCGGTGGACGAGGCCGAGGTGTGGGAGGCCTCCCGCATGGTTTCCGTACGGCGCGCCCCCGTCGTCCTCGCCACGGGGACCTGGGTCGTGCCGGTGACCGCGGGGAACGAGGAACTCGCGGTCCTGCTCCTGCACCCCGAGGAGCCTCTGAACGGCTCGGCCGAGAGCACCTTGCGGCTGGCGTCCCAGGCGGTCGCGGTGCTGCTCCAGATACACCGCGGTGAGGCCGCGGCCGCGAGCCCGTTCCGCGACGAGCTGTTCGAGGATCTGCTGGTCGCTCCGCACCGCTCGGCCAAGCAGTTCATCCAACGGGCGCGCAGACTGAGCGTGGACCTCGAACGGCCGCACGTCGTCGTGGTGGTGCGCCCGGAGGGAGGAGCCCAGGGCAGGGCGGCCAGTTGGGCGGCGGCCTACGTACGGCGGCGGGACGGGCTGAGGAGCATTCAGAGCGGGTGCATCGCCCTGCTGCTGCCCTCCTCCGACTCCAGCGTCGCGGCCGCGGAGGTCTCCACCGAACTCACGCCCCTGCTCGGCCAGCCGGTGACCGTGGGAGCCGCGGGCCCGGTCTCCAGCCCGTCCCTGATCCAGCAGGCGCACCAGGAGGCGCTGCGCTGCCTGGACGCGTTGGTCTCCCTCAACAGCGTCGGCGCCTACGCGTCCACCGAGGACCTGGGCTTCCTCGGCGTGCTCCTGTCGGACAACAGGGACGCCGCCGGCTTCATCGACGCCACCATCGGACCGGTCCTCGACTACGATGCCCAGCGCTCGACCGAACTCACCAGGACCCTCGACGAGTACTTCGCCGCCGGAGGCAGTCCCCGGCGTGCCGCGGAGACGCTCCACGTTCACCCCAACACCGTCTCCCGCCGACTGGAGAGGATCACCGAACTGCTCGGCGCCGACTGGCTCAAGCCGGAGCGGGCGCTGGAGGTGCAGGTGGCGCTCCGGTTGCACCGTACGCACGACGTGCTGGTGCAGAAGAGGGACGGCGTGGCCGTTCAAGCGTCCAGGGAAGAGCCGCCCGAAGCCTCCGCGGACCGTAACTCCGCCATCGCGTAGGCGCAGGAGGCCAGAGTCATGTGCCGGTGCCATCCCTGGAAGGAGCGTCCTTCGTAGTCCCGCAGTCCGACCTCCTTGCCACGGGCGCGCCACCCCGCGTCGACCCTGTGGGCCAGCCGTGTCGCGCGCAACAGGGCGGGTGACGCGGGCTCGTCGACGTTGGTGAGCCACAACTCGTCCGGCGCACGCCGCGGTTCGTGCCACACGCCGAGGAGTGCGAGTCCGCCGGCCGGGCCGGGGCACCGCGGGTCCCGGGGGCCGGGGAGGCGTACGCTCGCCGTCGCGGTCACGGGCGGGTTCCCCCCGTGCGCCAGGTGGCCCGCGGAGCGCGTCCGCCGCGCCTGGTCGAGAGCGGCGTGGGCGGGAGTGAGCCGCCGCGTGTGTCCGGCGCCCCGGCGCTGTTCGTCCACGGTGAGGAGCGTGCGTCCGCTGATGCGCACGGCGACGGGAGACGTGTGCCGGAACATCTGTGACACCTGGGCCCGTTCGTCGTCGCCCCGGGCGTCGGCCACGATCAGCCGTGGGGCGACCTGCCACGCGCGGACGTCGTCGAGGAGGTTCGCGACGCAGTTCTCGGCGGTGGCGGTCGCGGTGGCGAGCCCGTCCGGGAACTCCTCTACGGTACGACGCCGCCCGGGCCCGGGATCGGGCACGCGCAGTCGCCAGCTCACTGGCGCGACCATCCGTTCGGAGGCGTACCACATGCTGAACGCCTGTTGCCCGACGACCCGATGCCCCTCCTCGGCCGAGAAGTGCGGGAACACCCCCACCATGCGCCTGCCCGCTTTGGGGATGGACACCGGCAGGGCGACCCAGACCGGGACGGGGCCGTTGCCGCCGAGGAACGCCGCCAGTGCCCCGCGCACCGGACCCACGTCCCAGCGGGAGCTGTTGACGAAGTGGTGCAGCCGCTGCTCGTCCCCCGGCACACCGACCGAGGCCGCGATGTTCGCGATCGACTTGCGCCCCTGGGCCCGGAGCAGCCCGTCCATGTACTGCCGGGCCCGGACGCGCTGGTCGTAGCCGCGGAACCGGGAGAAGAGGGCGGTGCAGAGCTCGGTGACGACATCCACCGGGCCGGCGACGTGGTGATGCGCTGGACGCGTGGGCCGGGCGTGGTCGTGCAGTGATGTGGCGTGGGCCATGGCGGCGCCTCCTGGTGCACGGGTGCTCTACGCACTCCCACCAGGTTTCGGGTGACAGGCCGTCTGCGGCGAGGTGTGACGGCGACACCGTGGCACCCCGGGATGGTGACCGGGTCACCATGGCGGCTCCTTCCGCGCCCCCGGACCGGCGATGGGCGCTGTGCGGGTGGTGATCCGGTCACCACTCCCACACCACCCACCGTCGGCTCACCGCGAGCCCGTGCCGCTCCCGCTCCGGTCCCCGTTCGCGTCCCCGTTCTCCGGGCGTGCCTCGCTCCCCTGCCGGCGGGCCCGGTGGTTGGCGACGTTCAGCCGGTTCCCGCACAGGCCGGGCATGCAGTAGCGGCGACGGCCGGCCTTGCTGGTGTCGATGAACATGCCCGCGCAGACGGGGGAGGCGCAGTGCCGGAAGCGGGCATGGCTGAGTGTGTGCAGTACGCCGAGCAGCCCGACCCCCACGAGGGCGCCGAGCTCGTCGGCGACAGAGGCCCGCGGGTCGGTGGCCACGTGCCATTCCCACTTCCCGTCGGGGTCGCGGAGCAGGGTCGGGGCCGCGGACGCCCGCGCGGCCAGCTCGTTCGCGCCTTCGGCGACCTCGTCCTCGTGCCCGGCCTCCAGCAGAGCGCGCGTCTCCTGGCGCAGCGCGAGCACCTGGGCGAGATCGGTGCCGGTCGGCAGGGCGCCCCGGGGCAGGGCGTCGAGCCGTGCCTCGTGTTCGTCCAGGAAGCGCGCCAACGCGGGTGGATCGGTGAGGACTTCGCCCGTGCTGGTCCAGACGAGGGCCGAGGTGTTGACGAGGTCGGTGGCGATACCTGCCCCGAAGCTGTAATTGGAAAAAAGTATCTTCATGCCTTACTCCATGCTAGGGTAATGCGAGAACTTCGATTATATCCCTTACGGAGGCTTCGGGCCTGCCGGATTCCGGCCTGCCGGAATCCCGGTTCCGGCCTCCGGCCGGACGAGAACCGCTCCGCCCGCAGACAAGGAGAACTCCATGAACACCGCCGCGTTCCTCGCCTACTTCGACGGTCGCCGACGTCGCTGGGACCTCGTTCTCGAAGACTGCGCGGAAGTGGCGCGGGAAGACCCTCGCGCCCAGTTGCTCGCGGTCTTCGACGCGCTCACCGAGTGGGCCCACGCACCGTGCGACGGCTTCCGCAGCAACGCGTTCGTCAACGCGCAGGTAACACTGGCCGAGCCCGGCAGCGTGATCCGCGCGGTCGTCACCCAGCACAAGCGTGCGCTGCGGACCCGGATGCTCACCCTGGCCGAGGCCGCCGGCGCGCCGGACCCCGGCCTCCTCGTGGACCAACTCCTCCTGATCCTCGAAGGGGCGATCTGCACCCGGTCGCTGGGCACGGTCGCAGAGCCCGCGGAGAAGGCGCGGCACACGGCGGACCAGCTCATCGCGGCCGCCATCGCGCCGGCTTCCGTCGCTCGCGGGGTGGCGAGGCCGTCCATGTGAGACCGCGCCGGTCCTCCCACGCGGCCGCTGCGCGAATCCGGCGGCCCTCCCCTCCCGGATGATCTCCAGCCACTAAAATCCAGTCCGAGCCACCTTCGGCCGTATCCCGGCAGCGGCCGTCGCGCTTCGGCGGCGTCGATGACGGGACGGAGCCGTACGTTCGGCGGACCCGCGTCCGGGCCGAACCCGGCTCGATCGACCGGCTCGGGCCGGAGGTACCACCGAGAGGAACAGCGCGTGAGTGCATGGGAACTGGCCGAGACCTTCCGCAGCACGTCCGGAGAGGTCCGCTGGGGCAGCCTCGGAGAACCCGGTCAGGATCCGGTCGTGCTCCTCCACGGCACGCCCTTCTCCTCGTACGTCTGGCGCGCTGTCGCCCGCTCGCTCGCCCGCCGTCACCAGGTGTTCGTGTGGGACATGCCCGGTTACGGGGCGTCGGAGATGTCCGCCGGCCAGGATGTCTCCCTGGCCGCCCAGAGCCGGGTCTTCGCCGAGCTACTGACCCACTGGGGCCTGGAGGAACCTTCGGTGGCCGCCCACGACTTCGGCGGCGCCGTCTCCCTGCGGGCGCATCTGCTGCACGGCGCCCGTTACCGCGCGCTCGCCCTGGTCGACCCGGTCGCGCTGGCGCCGTGGGGCTCCCCGTTCTTCCGGCTCGTCGGCGAACACTCCGGGGTCTTCGAGCAGTTGCCGCCCGCACTGCACCATGCGCTGGTGCGCGAGTACGTGAGTTCGGCGAGCAGCCCCGGCCTGCACCCGGCGGTCCTCGACCGGCTGGTCCGGCCCTGGCTCGGCGACCTCGGCCAGGCGGCCTTCTACCGGCAGATCGCCCAGGCCGACCAGGTTCACACCGACGAGGTGCAGGACCGGTACGGCGAGATCGACATCCCGACGCTGGTGTGCTGGGGCGAGGACGACGACTGGATCCCCCTCGCGAAGGGACGGGAGCTCGCCGCCCGCATCCCCGACGCACGGCTTGAACCCCTCGCCGGCGCCGGCCACCTCGTCCAGGAGGACGCGCCCGCCGAACTCGCGGCCGCGCTCACCGCCTTCCTCCAGAACCCGCGCCGACGCCCGACGGCACGGGCCCAGGATCTCAGCACTCGATGATGTTCACCGCGAGCCCGCCCCGGGCCGTCTCCTTGTACTTGACCGACATGTCCGCGCCGGTCTCCTTCATGGTCTTGATGACCTTGTCCAGCGAGACCTTGTGGCTGCCGTCCCCCCGCAGCGCCATCTTCGCCGCCGTGACCGCCTTCACCGCCGCCATGCCGTTGCGTTCGATGCACGGGATCTGGACCAGGCCGCCGACCGGGTCGCAGGTCAGGCCCAGGTTGTGTTCCATGCCGATCTCCGCCGCGTTCTCGACCTGTTCCGCGCTGCCGCCCAGGACCTCGGCCAGGGCGCCCGCCGCCATGGAGCAGGCCGAGCCGACCTCGCCCTGGCAGCCGACCTCGGCGCCCGAGATGGAGGCGTTCTCCTTGAAGAGCATGCCGATCGCGCCCGCCGCGAGGAGGAAGCGGACCACGTTCTCGTCCTTCTCCGCCGCTGTCGCGCCGCCCGCCGCGAAGTTCATGTAGTAGTGCAGGACGGCCGGGATGATGCCCGCCGCGCCGTTCGTCGGGGCGGTGACGACCCGGCCGCCCGCCGCGTTCTCCTCGTTCACGGCCATCGCGTACAGCGTGATCCACTCCATCGCGTGGGCCTGCTGGTCGCCCTCGGCGCGCAGTTGGCGCGCCGAGTGGGCGGCGCGGCGGCGGACCTTGAGGCCGCCGGGGAGGATGCCCTCGCGGGACATGCCCCGGGAGACGCACGCCTGCATGACCCGCCAGATCTCCAGCAGCCCGGCCCGGATCTCGTCCTCCGTGCGCCATGCCTTCTCGTTCTCCAGCATCAGCGCGGAGATCGACAGGCCAGTGTCGGCGGAGAGCCGCAGCAGTTCGTCGCCGGTGCGGAAGGGGTGTTTCAGTACGGTGTCGTCCAGTTTGATCCGGTCCTCGCCCACCGCATCGTCGTCCACGACGAAGCCGCCGCCCACCGAGTAGTACGTCTTCTCCAGCAGCGGCGCGCCCTCGGTGTCGTACGCGGACACCGTCATGCCGTTGGCGTGGTACGGCAGGGCCTTGCGGCGGTGCAGGACCAGGTCCGTGTCGGCGTCGAAGGCGATCTCGTGGACGCCGAGCAGGCTGAGCCGGCCGGTGTCGCGGATACGTGCCACCTTGCCGTCGGCGCTCTCCACGTCGACCGTGCGCGGGGAGTCGCCCTCCAGGCCCAGGAGGACGGCCTTCGGGGTGCCGTGGCCGTGGCCGGTCGCGCCGAGCGAGCCGTACAGCTCGCACCGTACGGACGCGGTGTGGGCGAGCAGGCCCTCGTTCTTGAGGCGGCGCGCGAACAGGCCCGCCGCGCGCATCGGACCGACCGTGTGGGAACTGGAGGGGCCGATGCCGACCGAGAACAGGTCGAAGACCGAGATGGCCACGGTGGTGCTCCTTACAAGGTGTCGTACGGCGAGGAGGCCGGACGTGGAACGGGGCACCGCGCCGTAAGGACCAGGGGTGGTGGTCCGGTGCGCGCGGTGCCCCGGCGTACTCGGGTCGGGATTACAGGCCCGGGTACAGCGGGTGCTTCTCGGCGAGCGCGGTGACCCGGCCCGCCAGTGCCTCACGGTCGAACTCCGGCTTCAGCGCCGCCGCGATGATCTCCGCGACCTCGGCGAAGTCCTCGGCGGTGAAGCCGCGGGTGGCGAGCGCGGGGGTGCCGATCCGCAGGCCCGAGGTGACCATCGGGGGGCGCGGGTCGTTCGGGACGGCGTTGCGGTTGACGGTGATGCCGACCTCGTGGAGCCGGTCCTCGGCCTGCTGGCCGTCCAGCTCCGAGTCGCGCAGGTCGACCAGGACCAGGTGGACGTCCGTACCGCCGGACAGGACGGAGACGCCCGCCTCGGTCACGTCCGGCTGCACCAGCCGCTCGGCGAGGATCCGGGCGCCGTCCAGGGTGCGCTGCTGGCGCTCCTTGAACTCGTCCGTGGCCGCCACCTTGAAGGAGACCGCCTTGCCCGCGATGACATGCTCCAGCGGGCCGCCCTGCTGGCCGGGGAAGACCGCGGAGTTGATCTTCTTCGCCAGTTCCTTGGTGGAGAGGATCACGCCGCCGCGCGGACCGCCGAGGGTCTTGTGCGTGGTGGTGGTGACGACGTGGGCGTGCGGCACCGGGTTGGGGTGCAGCCCGGCGGCGACCAGACCCGCGAAGTGCGCCATGTCGACCATCAGATACGCGCCGACCTCGTCCGCGATCCGGCGGAAGGCCGCGAAGTCGAGCTGGCGGGGGTACGCGGACCAGCCGGCCACGATCAGCTTCGGGCGGGACTCCTTGGCGAGCCGTTCGACCTCGGCCATGTCGATCTGGCCGGTCTCGCCGTCGACGTGGTACGCGACGACGTTGTAGAGCTTGCCGGAGAAGTTGATCTTCATGCCGTGGGTGAGGTGCCCGCCGTGCGCGAGGTTCAGACCCATGATCGTGTCGCCGGGGGAGAGCAGCGCGAACATCGCGGCGGCGTTCGCCTGGGCGCCCGAGTGCGGCTGTACGTTCGCGTGCTCGGCGCCGAAGAGCGCCTTCACCCGGTCGATGGCGATCTGCTCGACCACGTCGACGTGCTCACAGCCGCCGTAGTAGCGGCGACCCGGGTAGCCCTCGGCGTACTTGTTGGTGAGGACGGAGCCCTGGGCCTCCATGACCGCGACCGGCGCGAAGTTCTCCGAGGCGATCATTTCGAGGGTGGACTGCTGGCGGTGGAGTTCGGCGTCGACAGCGGCGGCGACGTCGGGGTCCAGCTCGTGGAGTGAGGCGTTCAGAAGCGACTTCGAAGACATCACGGTCCCTGGGGTGTCTTGGTGAGGGGTCGGCCGGGTGAGCTGCGTCACGTCAGACGCCGGAGAACTCTGCGTATTCGTCCGCGGTGAGCAGGTCCTTCGGCTCCTCGGTGACGCGTACCTTGAACAGCCAGCCGCCCTCGAAGGGCGCGGAGTTCACCAGTGAGGGGTCGTCGACGACGTCCTGGTTCGTCTCGGTGACCTCGCCGGTCACCGGGGCGTACAGGTCGCTGACGGACTTGGTGGACTCCAGCTCTCCACAGGTCTCGCCCGCGGTCACCGTCTCACCGACCTCCGGAAGCTGGGCGTACACGACATCGCCGAGGGCGTTGGCCGCGTACTCCGTGATACCGACCGTCGACACACCGTTCTCGGCGGCCGTCAGCCACTCGTGCTCCTTGCTGTAGCGAAGCTGCTGGGGGTTGCTCATGACCTGAATTCTCCTGTACGCGGGGGAGTGGTGCGGAACCGCTGTCTTGCGGACCGAGACGGCGCCGGAACGGCGCCGGAACGGCGCGCGACGCATGGGTGGGACGGGTGGGACGCGTGGCGGGGCCGCCGGGGTGCCGGACGGCGCCCGTATCACTTCCGGCGCTGGTAGAACGGCAGCGCCACGACCTCGTACGGCTCGTGGGAGCCGCGGATGTCCACGCCCACCCCCGCCGTACCGGGCGCGGCGTACGCGGCGTCCACGTACGCCATGGCGATCGGCCGGCCCAGCGTCGGCGACGGGGCGCCCGAGGTGACCTCGCCGACGACGGCGCCGCCGGCGACCACCGGGTACCCGGAGCGCGGGACGCGGCGGCCCTCCGCGATCAGGCCGACCAGCTTGCGCGGCGGTGCGGACGCGGCGCGCTCGGCGGCCGCCTCCAGCGCCGCGCGGCCGACGAAGGCGCCGCCGTTCGACGTCTTGTCGAACTTCACGACCCGGCCGAGACCCGCGTCGAACGGGGTGAGCGCGGTGGACAGCTCGTTCCCGTACAGCGGCATGCCCGCCTCCAGCCGGAGCGTGTCACGGCAGGAGAGCCCGCAGGGCACCAGCCCGACCCCCGCGCCGGCCTCGGTGAGCGCCTTCCACAACTCCTCCGCGTGCCGGGGCTCGACGAAGAGTTCGAAGCCGTCCTCCCCGGTGTAGCCGGTCCGCGCGATCAGTGCGGGGACCCCGGCGACGGTGCCGGGCAGGCCGGCGTAGTACTTGAGCCCGTCCAGGTCGGCGTCGGTCAGCGCCTTCAGGATGCCGGGGGACTCCGGACCCTGGACGGCGAGCAGCGCGTACGCGTCGCGGTCGTCCCGTACGGCGGCGTCGAACCCCGTCGCACGGGCGGTGAGCGCGTCCAGGACGGTCTGCGCGTTGGAGGCGTTGGCGACGACCAGGTACGTGTCCTCGCCGAGGCGGTAGACGATCAGGTCGTCCAGGATCCCGCCGTCCTCCTGGCAGATCATCGTGTAGCGGGCCCGGCCCGCCGCCACGGCGCCGATGTTGCCGACGAGCGCGTGGTCGAGGAGGCGTCCGGCGTCCGGCCCCGTGACGGTGATCTCGCCCATGTGGGAGAGGTCGAAGAGCCCGGCACGGGTACGGACGGCGGTGTGCTCGTCGCGCTCACTGCCGTAGCGCAGCGGCATGTCCCAGCCGGCGAAGTCGGTCATGGTCGCGCCCAGCGCGCGGTGCGTGGCGTCGAGGGCGGTACGGCGCGGGGTGCTGCTCGGGGGGACATGGCTCATCGGTGTGGCTCCCAGGGCATGACGGCGAGGACGGTCCTCCCCATCTGTCATCGGAACCTGAGAGGTTCATCACGACCCCGCGTATGGAGGGCATGACTTGCACCTTGGGTGGAGCCACGACGACGCGGCCCGCTTTTCAGATCTGCCTCATCCACGCGGTACGGGGCCTGAGAGATTCAAGGGAGGAACTTGCTCCTTCGGCGCCCGGCGCACACGGTGACCGGGACTCTCCCGCGCGGATTCAAACGGCCGGTATGCAGTTGGCGGGCACATCATCGCACGGGCCGCCACGGGGTGGCGCGGCCGGTCGGCACGCCGTCGCGCGGATGACCGGGCGCGCCGCGGGTACGGGTGAGAAGCTTGCGGGACATTACCAAGTCTTTACACTTCATGGGCAAGAGTCATGGGCCAGACGGACTGAGCTGACACGGACTGAGCTGACAGGGGGACGGCGATGATCTCGCAGGGGTCCGGCGCGTGTGCCACGACCGCGGGCATGCCCGCACAGCAGGGCGTGAGAGCGGCAGGGGGCGGCCGGGCGGTGAGGGGCCCGGGGGCGGTGAGCGCCCCCAGCGCCACCACCGCCCCTGTCGCCACCACTGCCACCACCGCCCCCGCCGTGCCGCCCGCCCCCGCCGTGCGCGATCTGCGGGGGCGGGGACCCGGAGGAGGACCCGACGGTCTCGTCTTCGACGCGGGGGACCTCGTCGTGGTCTCCGGGCTGCCCGGCAGCGGGAAGTCCACGCTGATCCGGCGGGCCGCGCAGGGCGGCGGCATCGACTCCCAGGACGCGCGGGACCGCTGGGCCCGGCTGATGCCGCCCGCGCTGCCGTACGCCGTCTACCGCCCCCTCGTACGGACGGCGCACTACGCGGGGCTCCGGCGCGCGCTGCGCTCCGGCGCGGGCCTGGTCGTGCACGACTGCGGTACGCAGACATGGGTACGGCGCTGGCTCGCCCGGGAGGCCCGCGCACGCGGGCGCCGGCTGCATCTGCTCCTGCTGGACGTGGCGCCGGAGACCGCCAGGGAGGGCCAGCGCGAGCGCGGCCGGGGCGTCTCGGGGTACGCCTTCGCGCGCCACCGTGGCGCGGTCCGCCGGCTGCTCACGGACGCCGAGGCGGGCCGGCTCCCCGCCGGGTGCGCCTCGGCCGTACTGCTGGACAGGGACGCGGCGGGCGCGCTGGGGCGGATCGCCTTCTTAACGGCGCCGGACACCGAGTGACCCGCCCGCAGGCCGCGGAGCGACCCGCCCGCGGGCGGCGCACCCTGCGGCCTGCGGCGTTAGGGTGCTGCCGCAGGGTCCTGGGCGCACGGGGTGGAGAGGTACACAGTGGTGAACACAGCATGGCCGGGCAACGAGCTGGAAGAGGTGCTCACCGCCTCGCTCGGCAATGACGCGGCGGGCGGACGGCTGGTCGAGGTGCTCGGACGCAGCGAGATCTGGGTTCCGCTGCCCAACGGGGGCGGCCCCGACAGCCCGGCGCTCGATCTGCCGACGGTGGAGATCGACGGCGCCCCGTACGTCCCGGTCTTCAGCTCGCACCAGCAGTTCCTCAGTTGCGTCGGCGACCACATGGCGTTCACCGTCGCGCCCGCTCGCGACTTCGCCCGCGGAATGCCGCCGCGGCTCGGCATCGCGATCAACCCGGGCGGAGCGGTCGGGGCGCCGCTGCCGCCGCTCGCCGTCGCCGAACTGTGCCGGGTGGGGCGTACGCCGCTCGACGGACCGGCCAGCGGGGGCCGCGTCAGGCTCTTCCAGCCGGACTGGAAGGAGGACCCGGTCGACTTCCTCGCCGCCGCGGCGGCCGAGTTCGGGGCGACGGGCACGGTGGCCACCGCCCGCCGCGCGCTCGCCAGCGTCGAGGGCGAGCCGCCGGTCCTCTTCATCGGCGTCCAGCTCTCCTCCTGGGAGGCCGCCGACCGCAACGCGCCGATGGACGCGCTCGGCCGCGCGCTGGGCCGGGTCCCGGTGGCCTGGCCGGTCAACCTCCTCCTGCTGGACCTGACCCAGGATCCGGTCGGCGAGTGGATGCTGGCGAAGGTCAGGCCCTTCTACGAACGGGCGTAGCCGGGAAGAGAACGGGCGTGGCCGGGAACGCCGGGCGGCGACCGGCTCCGTGCACCACGCCTTACGTACCGGCTTCGTACCGCACTCCGTGTCCCATCCGGGACCTGACGGAGGGGTACGACCGGCCGGGGCGGGTAGGACCCGTAGTCGCGGGCACGTCGCCGCCACGGCCGCGCCTCCCGCCTATGCGGCACGCACACCCGCCGTCAAGTCGGTGTCAGGCCAGCCGCCTAAGCTGGTTTGATGGCCTGGCCGGCGCACCGCGCGGCGCCGGGGAGCGGGACGAATGGTGGATCGAAGAGGGGCGGGACCCAGAGTGAGCGCGTCAGGCACCGCGGCGGCCGGGCAGGTCGAGCACATGCTGCGCCAGGTGACGCCGGGACGGTACGACGCGTACGAGGCACTGCTCCAGGCCCTCGCCGACGACAGCGTCTGGATGCTGCTCTGGCACGGTCAGGCCGGTTCGCCCGACGCCCAGTACGGCAACATGGAGGTCGACGGGCTGGGTTACGCGCCCTGCGTCACCTCCGCCCAGGAGCTGTCCGCCAGCGGCTGGACCCGGGCGCACGAGGTGGTTTCCGGCCGTGACATCGCCCGTGCCCTCTTCCCGGACCGCTGGGGGATCTGGCTCAATCCGCACGCGCCAGGCGGCGGCCTCGGCATCCCGTGGCTGGACCTGCGCCGGATCGCCACCGGCCTCGACCGGATGCCCGCGGGCCCGCTGCGGCTCTCCGAGCCCGCCATCCAACTCCCGCAGTTCTACGCCCTGCTCACGCAGAACGCGCACCGCACCCCCGCCGTACGCTCGCTGCGCCGCGCCTGGGTGCAGCCGGCGCTGGGCGCCCCGTACCTGGCGATCGGTCTCGACCTGTACGACACGGGCCCGGCCTCCGTCGACTCCGTACGCGCGATGATGCGCCAGTCGATCGGCGCCGTCCCCGACGGGCTGCCGGTCTCCACGGTCGCGATGTCCGACGAGTACGACCCGGTCACGATGTGGCTGCGTGTCAACTCCCGCCCGTTCTACGACCGGGAGGCGCACGCGGCGCAGGCGGCGCCCGTCCAGTCCTCCGGTTACGGCTATCCGCCCCCCGCCTCTCGCGCATACTGAACGCTCGACGGGGGAGGAACGGGTGTGTCAGGCATGCCCGTTCTGGTGGATTCTGACGGATTGGTGATCGGTCTCGTCCGTTGAGGTCAAAGCCGTGTCCGTATAACGGTAACCCTCAGATCGCATCACGGTTGAGCAAACATTCCCGGATGGGGCTGGCGGGTGATCGCGATAGGGCTGAAGACTCCCTCCAGCAGGTGGCATCGGCACGTATGTGCGACTGATGTGTGGGCGACGCGCTGACAGAAGCAGATCTCCCGAACCGGGGGGACCACCATGCGACATCAATGAAGCGAACGAAGCCGCTACAGCGGCGGTCACAGGCCGGCCACCCGTCGGCCGAGAGGGGTCTCCAGCGCAATGACGGCACCTATCGAGACCACCGGGTCGGCGGCGCAAGCGCAGCCGGAAGCGGTGCTGGAAGGCGCCGGGGGCAAGCAGATCGAGGGCCGTTCGCTCGGCCGGATCGCGTGGACGCGTTTCAAACGGGACAAGGTCGCCATGGCGGGCGGCGTCATCGTGATCCTGCTGGTCCTTGTCGCCGTACTCTCCAAACCGCTCCAGTCGTTCTTCGGGCTCGACCCCAACGCCTTCAACCAGGACCTGGTCGACCCCACGCTGCTCGCGCCCAAGGGCAGCTTCGGCGGCATGAGCTGGGACCACCCCCTGGGAGTCGAACCGCAGACCGGCCGGGACATCCTGGCCCGCATCATCGAGGGCTCCTGGGTCTCCCTGGTCGTCGCGGCCGGCTCCACGCTGCTCTCCGTCGTCATCGGCGTCGTGATGGGCATCGTCGCCGGCTTCTACGGCGGCTGGGTCGACAGCACCATCAGCCGCATGATGGACACCTTCCTCGCCTTCCCGCTGCTCCTCTTCGCGATCTCCATCTCGGCGTCGCTCCAGGGCAAGGTGTTCGGGCTCGAAGGGCTCTCACTGCGCATCGCCGTACTGATCTTCGTCATCGGCTTCTTCAGCTGGCCGTACATCGGCCGCATCGTGCGCGCGCAGACGCTCAGCCTGCGCGAGCGCGAGTTCGTGGAGGCGGCCAGGTCGCTCGGCGCGCGCGGCCCGTTCATCCTCTTCCGGGAGCTGCTGCCCAACCTGATCGCGCCGATCCTCGTCTACTCGACGCTGCTGATCCCCACCAACATCCTCTTCGAGGCCTCCCTGAGCTTCCTCGGCGTCGGTATCGCCCCGCCGCAGTCCTCGTGGGGCGGCATGCTGTCCACCGCGGTCGACCTGTACCAGGTCGACCCGATGTTCATGGTCATTCCTGGCATGGCGATCTTCATCACCGTGCTGGCCTTCAATCTGCTGGGGGACGGTCTGCGTGACGCACTCGACCCCCGTGGCAAGTAATCGCGGCCCGGCCGCACCATCGATCGAGGGGGCTTTCCTCAGGTGAACAGCAGAAAGACAGCATCGGCCATCGCCGTCACGCTGGCGTTGGCACTTGGTGCTACCGCCTGTGGCAGCGGTGACAGCGACAGCAAGGACGGCAACGGGGGCGGCAGCGCGAAGGCCGATGCCGGACTGAGCGGCATCGTCAACGCGAGCACCAAGAAGGGGGGGACGGTCACGTACGAGCACTCCAGTGGCCCGGACTCCCTGGACCCGGGCAACACGTACTACGGCTGGGTGCAGAACTTCTCCCGCATGTACGCCCGTTCCCTGGTGACGTTCAAGCCGGCCGCCGGCAAGGAGGGCCTCACGGTCGTCCCCGACCTGGCGACCTCCCTCGGCAAGGGCAGCCCGGACGCCAAGACCTGGACGTACACGCTCCGCAAGGGCGTCAAGTTCCAGGACGGTACCGAGATCACCTCCGCGGACGTCAAGTACGCCATTGAGCGCTCCAACTTCGCGCCCGAGGCCATCTCCAACGGTCCGACGTACTTCAAGTCGTACCTGGAGGGTGGCGACAAGTACAAGGGTCCGTACAAGGACAAGTCGCCCGACGGTCTCAAGTCCATCGAGACGCCGGACAAGTACACGATCACGTTCAAGCTGAACAAGCCGTTCGCGGACATGGACTACCTGGCCGCGTTCTCGCAGACGGCTCCGGTCCCGCAGAAGGCCGACACGGGCGCCGAGTACGTCCAGAAGATCGTGTCCTCGGGCCCGTACAAGTTCGACTCGTACAGTGAGAGCCGCGGCGCGACGTTCTCCCGGAACCCCGAGTGGGACCCGGCGACGGACCCGATCCGCAAGGCGCTGCCGGACAAGATCGAGCTGAAGTTCAACGTCAACGCCTCGACGGTCGACGAGCACCTGCTCAGCGACACGATCACCGCGGACATCGCCGGCACCGGGCTCCAGTCCAAGACGCAGCCGAAGGTGCTCGTCAAGCCGGCCGAGAAGGCCCGGACGGACAACCCCTACGCCGGCGCGCTCGCCTACCTGGCGATGAACGTCAACGTGAAGCCGTTCGACAACATCGAGTGCCGCAAGGCCGTGCAGTACGCGGTGGACAAGGCCGGCGTGGTCGACGCGGTCGGCGGCTCGGTCAAGGGTGACCCCGCCTCCACGATGATCCCGCCGTCGGTCGCCGGCTACAAGAAGTTCGACCTGTACCCGACCGCGGGCAACAAGGGCGACGCGGCCAAGGCCAAGGAACAGCTCACCAAGTGCGGTCAGCCGAAGGGCTTCAAGACCTCGCTGACGGCCCGTTCCGACCGTCCCGACGAGGTCCAGGCCGCCACGCAGATCCAGCAGAGCCTGAAGGCGATCGGCATCGAGGCCGACATCAAGCAGTTCCCGGCGGACAAGTACTTCACGGACTTCGCGGGCTCCCCCAAGTGGGTCCACGACAACAAGGCCGGCCTGATGATGATGGCCTGGGGTGCCGACTGGCCCACCGGCTACGGCTTCCTCGACTCCATCGTGAACGGCTCGGCCATCAAGCCGTCCGGTGGCACGAACCTGATGGAGCTGAACGACCCGAAGATCAACAAGGCGCTGACCGACGGTATCGGCACCCTCGACGCCACCGCCCGTGGTGAGAAGTGGGGCGAGGTCGACAAGCTGGTCCTGGAGAACGCGTCCGCGGTGCCGCTCTTCTACAAGAAGAACCTGCTGTACCGCCCGGACTCGGCCACCAACGTCACCGTCGCGGAGTCGTACCTCGGTATGTACGACTACGTGCTGATGAGCTCGTCCAAGTAAGTCCGCGTGATCCTCCGAGCGGGCTCGGCGCAGACTCCGAGCCCGCTCGGCAACACATTCAGTAACACCTGTTACATCAATCAGCACCCCCCGAAAGGCAGGTGAAGGTGCCGGATCGTACGGGCGCACCCCGCCCGGACGCCCTGGCACCGCACGGCTGTGGCTGCGTACATCATCCGACGCGTATTCGCCGCGGTGTTGCTGCTGCTGGTGGTCAGCGCAGTCACGTTCGCGATCTTCTTCCTGGTGCCCCGGCTGGGCGGCCAGACGACCGACTCACTGGCCGCCCAGTACGTCGGTAAGGGCGCCGACCCCGACGCCATCGCCGCCATCAAGGCGAACCTGGGGCTGGACGACCCGCTCTACCTCCAGTACTGGCACTTCGTCAAGGCCATCGTGGTCGGCGCCGAGTACAACCTCGGCCCCAACCCCTCGGTGTGCCACGCGCCGTGCTTCGGCTACTCCTTCAAGACCCACGTCGAGGTCTGGCCGGAGATCCTTCAGCGCATCCCGGTCACCTTCTCGCTGGCCATCGGCGCGGCGGTCATCTGGGTCGTCTCCGGTGTCGCCATCGGCGTTCTCTCCGCGCTCAAGCGGGGCTCGATCTTCGACCGCCTGGCCATGGGCGTCGCCCTGGCCGGTGTCTCGCTGCCGATGTTCTTCACCGGCCTGGTCTCCCTCGCCCTCTTCAGCTTCCACTGGACGATCTGGGAAGAACTCCAGTTCGTACCCTTCTCCGAGAACCCCGGCGAATGGGCGTGGAACCTCATCCTTCCCTGGTGCACCCTC
Source organism: Streptomyces sp. NPDC096310 (assembly GCF_044763125.1). Taxonomy (NCBI): domain Bacteria; kingdom Bacillati; phylum Actinomycetota; class Actinomycetes; order Kitasatosporales; family Streptomycetaceae; genus Streptomyces; species Streptomyces sp. NPDC096310. The sequence goes on from NZ_JBIWFO010000024.1 coordinate 21,313, forward strand.
GCCTTCCTGTACTCCGCCCTCTACGCGCGGCTCACCCGCGCGGGGATGCTGGAGACCATGGGCGAGGACTACATCAGAACCGCGCGGGCGAAGGGTCTGCGGGAGCGCCAGGTGGTCGTCAAGCACGGCCTGCGCGCCGCGCTGACCCCGCTCGTCACCATCTTCGGCATGGACTTCGCACTGCTCCTGGGCGGCGCGGTCATCACCGAGCGCGTCTTCTCCTTCCAGGGGATGGGCGCGTACGCCATCCAGGGCGTGACCCGCAGCGACCTGCCCATCGTGATGGGTGTGACGCTGGTCGCCGCCTTCTTCATCGTTCTCTGCAATCTGCTGGTGGACCTCGTGTACGCCGCGATCGACCCCCGGGTGAGGCTCTCATGAGCGACGTGAGCAAGACGCAGGACGCGAGCGGGGACGACGCGGGTACGGGCGCGGCGGGCACGGGCACGGTGGAGACGGCCGCGGGAGCCGCCGCCGGCGCTCCGGCCGCGAAGGACGCGTTCCTCTCCGTACGCGACCTCCGTATCCACTTCGACACCGACGACGGCCTCGTGAAGTCCGTCGACGGCGTCAGCTTCGACCTCCAGGCCGGCAAGACCCTCGGCATCGTCGGCGAGTCCGGCTCCGGGAAGTCCGTGACCTCGCTGGGCATCATGGGGCTGCACAACTCCGAGCGTGCCCGGATCTCCGGCGAGATCTGGCTGGACGGCGAGGAGCTGATCGGCGCGGGCCCCGAGCGGGTGCGCGCGCTGCGCGGCCACAAGATGTCGATGATCTTCCAGGACCCGCTCTCCGCGCTGCACCCGTACTACAGCGTCGGCGCGCAGATCGTGGAGGCGTACCGCGTCCACAACAAGGTCGACAAGAAGACCGCCAAGAAGCGCGCCGTCGACATGCTCGACCGGGTCGGGATCCCCGAGCCGGCCCGGCGCTACCACGACTACCCGCACCAGTTCTCCGGCGGTATGCGCCAGCGCGCGATGATCGCGATGTCCCTGGTGAACAACCCCGAACTGCTGATCGCCGACGAGCCGACGACCGCCCTGGACGTGACCGTCCAGGCGCAGATCCTCGACCTCATCCGGGATCTCCAGAAGGAGTTCCACTCGGCGGTCGTCATCATCACCCACGACCTCGGCGTCGTCGCCGAGATCGCGGACGACCTGCTCGTGATGTACGCCGGGCGGTGCATCGAGCGCGGCTCCTCCCAGAGCGTGTTCTACCAGCCGCAGCACCCCTACACCTGGGGCCTGCTCGGCTCGATGCCGCGTATCGACCGCGACCAGACCGACCGGCTGGTGCCGGTCAAGGGAACCCCGCCCAGCCTGATCAACGTCCCGTCCGGCTGTGCCTTCAACCCGCGCTGCCCGTACGCCGACGTCCCCAAGGACAACCTCACCCGTACGGTCCGCCCCGACCTGCGGGAGATCACCGACGGGCACTTCTCCGCCTGCCACATGTCGCGCGCGGAGCGGGAAAAGATCTGGACCGAAGAGATTGCGCCGAAGCTGTGACTGAGCTGACGAAGAAGATTCCGGAGCAGGTCGCGGCGGGTGAGGCCGCGACGGGCGGCCCCTCGGACGATGTCGAGCCGATCCTCAGGGTCACCGGCCTGGTCAAGCACTTCCCGATCACCAAGGGTGTGCTGAAACGCAAGGTCGGCGCGGTCCAGGCGGTCGACGGGCTCTCCTTCGACGTACGTCCCGGGGAGACCCTGGGCGTCGTCGGCGAGTCCGGCTGCGGCAAGTCGACCATGGGACGGCTGATCACGCGGCTGCTCGAACCGACCGGCGGCAAGGTCGAGTTCGAGGGCAAGGACATCACGCACATGTCCACGGGCGCGCTGCGCCCGATGCGCCGCGACATCCAGATGATCTTCCAGGACCCGTACGGGTCGCTGAACCCGCGCCACACCATCGGCGGGATCGTCTCCACCCCCTTCAAGCTCCAGGGCATCGAGCCCGAGGGCGGTGTGAAGAAGGAGGTGCAGCGGCTGCTGGAGCTGGTGGGCCTGAGCCCCGAGCACTACAACCGCTACCCGCACGAGTTCTCCGGCGGACAGCGCCAGCGCATCGGCATCGCGCGGGCGCTGGCCCTCAACCCGAAGCTGGTCGTCGCCGACGAGCCGGTCTCGGCGCTGGACGTGTCGATCCAGGCCCAGGTGGTGAACCTGCTGGACGACCTCCAGAAGGAGCTGGGGCTGACGTACGTGATCATCGCGCACGACCTCTCGGTCATCCGCCATGTCTCGGACCGGATCGCGGTGATGTACCTCGGCAAGATCGTCGAGCTGGCGGACCGCAAGTCGCTGTACGAGTCGCCCAAGCACCCGTACACGAAGGCGCTGCTGTCGGCCGTGCCGGTGCCCGACCCGAGCCGGCGCGGCGGCAAGAGCGACCGGATCCTGCTCAAGGGCGATGTGCCGTCGCCGATCTCGCCGCCCACCGGCTGCCGGTTCCACACCCGGTGCTGGAAGGCGACGGAGATCTGCAAGACGACCGAGCCGCCGCTGATCCAGCTCGGGCCCGGCCACCAGGCGGCCTGCCACCACCCGGAGAACGCGCCGGACCAGCGTCCGCAGGACACGGTCTCGGTGGCGGCGCGGGAGACCGTCGAACTGGCGGAGGGCGCGGGTGCCTCCCCGGCGAAGACGGCCGGGGAGACCGATGGGACCGCCGGTACCGTCAAGGAGTAGCCCGCACCGGGCAGGCGCACGGGTGTCCGGCGCCTGATGTGCGGTGTGAGGCATTCGGGCAGTGGCGTCCGGCGGGTTCCCGCCGGACGCCACACGCTTTCGATGCCGGTCGGTGTGCCGGTCAGCTCCGCCGGTCCTGTGTCTTGCTCTGTGAGCTCGTTCTCGTCCGTATGTACGTGTACCGGCACACTGTCCGGGTGTTCCATGACCTTTTCACGCCTTCCGTCCAGCACGCGCTCGACCTCGTCGGGATCTTCGTCTTCGCGATCTCCGGCGCCCTGCTCGCCGTACGGAAGAACTTCGACGTCTTCGGTATGGCGGTGCTGGCCGAGATCACCGCGCTGGGCGGAGGGCTGCTCCGTGATCTGATCATCGGAGCGGTGCCGCCCGCCGCCTTCACCGATCTCGGCTACTTCTCCATGCCGCTGGTGGCGACCGCGCTGGTCTTCTTCCTCCACCCCCACGTCGAGCGGATCCAGGGCGCGGTCAACGTCTTCGACGCCGCGGGGCTCGGCCTCTTCTGCGTCACGGGGACCACCAAGGCGTACGAGTACGGGCTCGGCCTGACCTCCTCGGTTGTCCTCGGACTGGCCACGGCTGTCGGCGGCGGGGTGCTGCGCGACGTCCTCGCCAACGAGGTGCCCTCGCTGCTGCGCTGGGACCGCGACCTCTACGCCGTGCCCGCCATCGTCGGCGCCACGATGGTGGCCCTCTGTATCCGCTTCGACGCGCTCAACGGCCTCACCAGCGGGATCGCCGTCCTGACCGCGTTCGTTCTGAGGCTGCTCGCGATGCGCTTCCACTGGCGGGCGCCGCGTGCCTGGAACCGCCGCTCGGAGGCGGAGGAACCCGTGTGAGGGGCCCCTTCCCTCCAGCGCTGTCCCTCCCACTTAAGCTACCGCTTAGTACGGTCATGTTGTACGGTTGCGTCCCATGGCACAGGTATCCATAGGGGACAGCGAGTTCGACCGCGAGACGGCTGTCTCCCTCCGCGCCCCGGGCGTCTACGACACACGGCTCTTTCCGGGCTGGACCGTCATGAACATCGTCAACGGCGGCTATCTGCTGGCGGTCATGGGCCGGGCGCTCGGTGAAGACCTGCCGCACTCCGACCCGTTCGCCGTGTCCGCCCACTACCTCACCCCCTCGCTGCCGGGACCGGCCGTCGTACGGACCGAGACCCTGCGCACCGGCCGTACGCTCTCCACCGGCCAGGCGTCCCTCTTCCAGACCGGGGAGGACGGGGAGGAGGTGGAGCGGATCCGCTTCCTCGCCTCGTACGGCGATCTGGACGCCCTCCCCGACGATGTGAGGACCGCTGCCAAGCCGCCCGGGATGCCGCCGCAGGAACGGTGCGTCAGCACCGCCGACGGGCCGGCGCCCGAGGGCGACTTCACCATCCTCGACCGGCTCGCCATGCGGATCGACCCCGCCACCGTCGGCTGGGCGCTCGGCGAGCCCTCCGGGCGGGGCGAGATGCGCGCCTGGTTCGAACTCGCGGACGGCCGCGCCCCCGATCCGCTCTCGCTCCTGTTCACCGTCGACGCGCTGCCGCCTACCTCCTTCGACCTGGGGCTCCGGGGCTGGACGCCGACCGTCGAACTGACCGTCCATGTCCGCTGCCGCCCGGCGCCCGGGCCGCTCCGGGTCGCCATCACCACCCGTAACCTGGCCGGCGGCTTCCTGGAGGAGGACGCGGAGATCTGGGACAGCGAGGACCGGCTGGTGGCCCAGTCCCGCCAACTGGCCCGCGCACCCCGCGACTGAGGGATCAGGAACGGCGCGCCGGGTCGATCCGGCCCGGCGCGCACCAGTCGGGACACCGTGGGAACCGGTACCGGCCGGCCTGTGGCGGCTCCGGCCCGTACCGGCTGCGTGGGTGGCCGTCCGCGCTCGTAGAATTGTGCCCACCATGGCTTACCTCGACCACGCCGCGACCACTCCGATGCTGCCGGAGGCGATCGAGGCGATGACCGCCCAGTTCGGCCTCGCCGGCAACGCCTCCTCCCTCCACGCCGCCGGGCGCCGGGCCCGCCGTACCGTCGAGGAGGCCCGTGAGACGTTCGCGGAGGCCCTCGGCGCGCGCCCCAGCGAGGTGGTCTTCACCTCGGGCGGCACGGAGGCCGACAACCTCGCCGTGAAGGGCCTGTACTGGTCCCGCCGCGCTGCGGACCCGGCCAGGACCCGGGTGCTGGCCAGCCCCGTGGAGCACCACGCCGTCCTCGACGCCGTCGAATGGCTCGGTGAGCACGAGGGCGCGACCGTCGAATACCTCCCCGTCGACTCCTACGGACGGGTCCTGCCGGGCGCGCTGCGCGAGGCGATCGAACGGAACCCGCTCGATGTCGCCCTCGCCACCGTCATGTGGGCCAACAACGAGATCGGCACGATCCTGCCGGTCCCGGAACTGGCCGAGGTAGCGGCGGAGTTCGGCATTCCGCTGCACTCCGACGCGGTCCAGGCGTTCGGCCAGACCGCACTGGACTTCGGCGCCTCCGGGCTCGCCGCGATGACCGTCTCCAGCCACAAGATCGGCGGCCCGTACGGCATCGGCGCGCTGCTGCTCGGCCGCGAGCACACGCCCGTGCCCGTGCTGCACGGCGGCGGCCAGGAACGCCATGTCCGCTCGGGCACCCTCGATGTGCCCGCCGTCGCCGCCTTCGCGGTCGCGGGCCGGCTCGCCGCCGAACGGCGTGAGGCGTTCGCCCGCGAGATCGGCGCCCTGCGGGACGAACTGATCACGGCCGTACGGGCCGCCGTCCCCGACGCGGTCCTCGGCGGCGACCCCGACCACCGCCTCGCCGCCAACGCGCACTTCAGCTTCCCCGGCTGCGAGGGCGACTCCCTGCTCCTGCTGCTCGACGCGCAGGGCATCGAGTGCTCGACCGGCTCCGCGTGCACGGCGGGCGTGGCCCAGCCGAGCCATGTCCTCCTGGCCACCGGCAGCGACCCGGACCTGGCCAGGGGCACCCTGCGCTTCTCGCTCGGCCACACGTCCACGGCGGCGGACGTGGCGGCGGTCGCGAAGGCCATCGGCCCTGCGGTCGACCGCGCGCGCAACGCCGGCCTGAGCTGAGCCGGCCGTACGGGGCGGGCCCGGCCGGCGACGGCTTTGCCGGGCGGCCCTGACCGTACGTCCCGGGTGGCCCGGGACCGTACGCCGACCGTACCGGGGCGTCGCCGGGACCGACCGGCGTGGCCCGGGACCGTACCACCGCGACGGCCAGGTGGGGGGACCGTACCGGCGCGGCGTCGCCCCCGTACCGGCGAGGCTCAGGCCCCCAGCGCCGCCGTCGACCCGGGCCCCGACGGTGAGGGCGAGGGGATCGGCTTCGCCTCCCGTACCAGCTTCAGATAGCGGTCCCAGTCCCAGTGCGGACCCGGGTCCGTGTGGTCGGTCCCCGGGACCTCCACATGGCCGACGATGTGCTCGCGGTCCACGGGTATTTTGTAGCGTCTGCATATGTCGGCCGTCAGCCGCGCCGACGAGCGGTACATCGCGTCCGTGAACGACTCGGGCTTGTCCACGTACCCCTCGTGCTCGATGCCGATCGAGCGTTCGTTCCAGCTTCTGTTCCCCGCGTGGTACGCCACGTCCAGCTCGCGGATCATCTGCGCCACATGGCCGTCCTCGCGCACCACGTAGTGCGACGCCGCGCCGTGGGCCGGGTCGCGGAAGACCTTCAGCGCCACCTCGTAGCTCCCCTGGACGACATGGACGACCACCCGGTCGATCCGGAAGTCCTCGGGCCGGTCGGCCCGCCGCCAGTTCGCCGAGGAGGCCGCCACCCACTCCGAGGGGGCGTAGTCCAGCTCGCCCTCGTTGCGCGGCTTCCCGACGCCCGGCACCTGCCACCAGAACCGCGCGAGCTCGTCCCGCGCCAGCACACCCCCGCCGACCACGGCCGCCGCGCCGCCGATCAGTATCGCCCTGCGGCCGATCTTCTTCCCGTCCGAGGCCGCGGGCGCCCGGCGGCTGCCCCTCGCGCCGCTGCCGGCCGTACCCTGCTCGTTCTCGCCCATATGATCGTCAACGCATACCCGCGCGACTGTGGTTCCCTCGGGCCGTACCCTGGTTGAGCTATGACTCAGAATTCCCAGCGCCCCCTGCGCGTACTCGCCGCCATGTCGGGCGGCGTGGACTCCGCCGTCGCCGCCGCCCGAGCCGCCGAGGCGGGGCATGACGTCACCGGCGTACACCTCGCGCTCTCCGCCAACCCGCAGTCCTTCCGTACCGGTGCGCGCGGCTGCTGCACCATCGAGGACTCCCGCGACGCGCGCCGCGCCGCCGATGTGATCGGCATCCCGTTCTACGTGTGGGATCTCGCGGAACGCTTCCGCGAGGACGTCGTGGAGGACTTCGTCGCGGAGTACGAGGCGGGCCGGACCCCCAACCCCTGTCTGCGCTGCAACGAGAAGATCAAGTTCGCGGCGCTGCTCGACAAGGCGCTCGCGCTGGGTTTCGACGCGGTGTGCACGGGCCATTACGCGACGGTCGTCACCGCCCCCGACGGCTCGCGCGAACTGCACCGCGCGAGCGACATGGCCAAGGACCAGTCGTATGTCCTCGGTGTGCTGGACGAGCGCCAGCTCGCCCATGCGATGTTCCCCCTCGGTGACACGCTCACCACCAAGGACGAGATCCGCGCCGAGGCCGAGCGCCGGGGCCTGGCTGTGGCCAAGAAGCCCGACAGCCACGACATCTGCTTCATCGCCGACGGCGACACCCAGGGCTTCCTCGCGGACCGCCTGGGCCGGGCCGAGGGCGACATCGTCGACGAATCCGGTGCGAAGATCGGCAGCCACGACGGCGCGTTCGGTTTCACCATCGGCCAGCGCAAGGGCCTGCGCATCGGTCACCCGGCCGCCGACGGCAAGCCCCGCTACGTCCTGGACATCTCCCCGGTCGACAACCGCGTCACGGTCGGCCCCGCCGCCTCCCTCGACGTCACGGCCCTGACCGCCCTCAAGCCCCGCTGGTGCGGCACCGCCCCCACCGGTCCCGGCGACTACACCGCCCAGCTCCGCGCCCACGGCGGCGAGACCCCGGTGACCGCCGAACTGGTCGACGGCACCCTCCACGTCCGCTTCGACGAGCCGGTCCGCGGCGTGGCCCCCGGCCAGGCGATCGTCCTGTACGACGGCGCCCGCGTCGTCGGCTCGGCGACGATCGCGACGACGGAGCGCCGCACGGGGGCGCTGGCGGGCTGAGGCGCGCGGGGGCGTATGGCGCACGGGGCGTACGGCGCGCGGGGGCGTAGGGCGCACGGGGCGTACGGTCAGGACGGCGCGGGCGGGTACGAAACGAAGAACGCTACGAAGGGTCCGCCGCGGGTGTCTGCCGCGGTATCCGCGCGGTGATCAGGTCGCCCACCCCCGCCACCTCGTTGAGCGACTGCGCCAGGGCGAGCAGCACCTTGCGTACGTTGGCGATCTCGTTTCGCAACTCCTCCGCGCGGCTCCACTGCCGTTCGTGGGAGACGGGATCGGTGTGGTCGGCGCGCTGCGCCTCGTGGGCGGCCAGGAGGGGGTGCCAGCGGCTGAGCAGCGGCCGGATGGAGAGATTGAGGATGTTCACCGCGAGCAATCCGAAGGTGACCTGTCCCGGGGCCACGCGCGGGGCGACCGACGGCCCGTACCGGCGCAGGATCTCCCTGGTCGTACCGAAAACGGTGTAGAACGAGGACAGAGCCTCGCGCAACAGACCTTCGTCCTCGCCCAGCTCGACGACCGTGACTCGGGTGGCCAGTTCGACGTAGAGCTCCCACGCGGCCTCCCGCTCGGCGTCAACGGGCGCCCAGACGCCGCCGATCTCCGCGACGAAGGGAATGGCGATTCTGACCGAGACCTCCTGTGACCGCAGACCACCGCGCCCCCGCCTGAGCATACGACGCATCTCCCGAACCCCTCCCCGACCCCGGTCTCGTCATGCAACCCTACGAGTTGTTGCAGATCGCACAAGGGGCCGGGGTGCCGGGTCAGAACGACCCGGTGGGCCGAGGGGCGTGCGCTGTTCTGCCCGCAGGGCGGAGATCAGGGTACGGAAGGCGGCGAGGTCGGTCGTGGTGATCACCCCGGGCCGGGTGCTGTCGCGGAGGGCGACGCGGTCCGGCTCCGGCACGGATATCTCCACGCAGTTGTTTCCTGAAGCCTCGGAGAACGAGGACTTCAGCCACTTCGGTTCGGGCACGACGTGTCCCTCTTACGGATCTTCGATGATGCGCAGGATGGCGTCCCGCGACTGCTCCGGATTCAACGCCACCTGTTCGATCCAGTCCAGGCGCCTGCGGAAGTTGGCCAGTTGTGCCGGGGAGTCGTAGTAGACGGCGCCGATGGGGGAGTCCACCTGAACCGTGTCCAACAGCGGGTTCCGGGCCGACGCGTACATCACGGAGTCACCCGCCATGGGGAAACCGCCCGCGGAGAACGGGATCACGAGAAGGTCGACGTTGGGGCGTTCGCTCTCCTTCACCAGGTGATTGAGCTGCGCCTCCGCCACCGCCCGCCCCCCGACCCCCATCCGCAGGGCCGATTCGTGGATCAACCCTCGATAGGGCCTGGCGGGATCGTCCGTGATCACCCTGTGCCGTGAGAGGCGTTGCGCGATGCGCAATTCGACCTCCAGGCGCGGGAGTGCGGGAATGAACAGCTCGAAGAGTGCCCTCGCGTGCTCCTCGGTCTGGAATATCCCCGGGATGTGCGCGGTCTGTACGGTCCGCAGACTCGACGCGTGGTGTTCCAGCTCGGACACTTCGAGGAAGTCTGCCGGGATCTTGCCGTGGTACTCGTCCCACCAGCCTGTCTTCCTGCCACCCGTCATCTCCGCGAGGGCGTCGATCAAGCCCGGGTCGTCACACTCGTAGATGCTGGCCAGACGGCGCAGGCGCGTCTCGCTGATGCCGAAGCGTCCGGCTTCCACGTTGGAGATCGTGGTCCGGTCCGTGCCAAGAAGCTCGGCGGCTCTGGGGGCCGACATGCCGGCGGCATCTCGGAGCCGTCGGAGTTCCTTGCCGAACCTGCGTTGGCGGACTGTTGGTTCTTGCCGGGGTGCCATGGGCCTCTCCTTCTTCACGCTCAGTGTGCCGACACCGTGCGGAGTGTTTCCAGAAAGGTGAGGCCTTCAACCCGTATGAGTGAAATACGTATCACGGGTTGAAGTGAGTGATTGCGGCGTGAGAGTTTCTGGTCACTCAGCGTCAGAAGGAAGCGCACCGGGTCAGGCCCGCACCAGCACAACAGCCAGGCACGGAACCGGCATTGCCACCGCCGACGCCATCACATCGCGCACCCAGGAGGTGTCCCGTGAATCCGGAACCCCGCCCCCAGCTCCATCCGGTCCCCATCCCGTTCAGCGAGCCCTGGCAGTACGAACTCGGTTTTCCCTGCGACCCGCGCGGGCCCCGTATCGCCCGTACGACGCTGCGGGCCGTCCTCACCGCACATGGGCTCACCGAACTCATGTACCGGGCGGAGTTGCTGGCGTCCGAGCTGACGACCAACTCCGTACGGCACACCAAGGGGCCCGCTTCGCTCCGGTTGCACTGGTTGTGCCCCGTGCTGCGCGTCAGTGTGTGGGACATGAGTCCGGATCTCCCCGAGCGTTCGGGGGTGGGCAGTCGCGGTGGCGGGGAGAGCGAGGGCGGGCGCGGGCTCGTGATGCTCGACCTGGTCGCGGACCGGTGGGGCGGTTGCGCCGTGGGGGAGGGGCCGTACGGGACCGGGGGCAAGACCATCTGGTTCGAACTCGCCCTGGACGGCGGGTCGCCGCCCCCTCTCGGTGGTGTGACGGCCCTCGCGGCCTGAGCGCTGAGCGGCCGGCCAGGGCCCTACGCCGCGAAGAACTCCTCCAGCACCGGCGCCAGCACATGCGGGGCCACCTCGTGGGTCTGGCCCGTCAGGGTGCGGTGCCGGCCGCGGGGGAGGGCTCTCGCGGCCGCGCGGGCCGCGTCGCGGACCACCGGGGGGCTCGCGCCGCCGTCCACGATCATCGCTCGGGTGGTGACCGCAGAGAGGCGGCGGACCGGGATCAGTCCCTCGCCCAGCACCTGGTTGTCGTACGCGAGGGTGTGGGCCACCGCCGCCAGGTCCGTCCACAGCGGGGAGCGGCGCATGACCGCGATCGTCGCCGGATGCAACCCCAGGCCCGACAGGAACAGTTCCACCGCGTCGTCCCGCTCCCCGCGCGCCAGCAGCTCCGTCAGCCGCTGCGTGTACGCGGCCTTCGCCGGCAGGGCCGCCGGGTCCGTGGCGTACGGCGGCTCGTACACCGCGAACTGGGTGACAGGAAGCCCCGCCGCCACCGCCTCCAGGACCAGCGCGCCGCCCGAGGACACGCCGTACAGTGCCGCGCTGCCGCCCGCCACCGCGAGCAGCGCGGCCAGGTCCTCGATCTCCCGTTCCACGGCGTACGGGGCGCGGTCGCCGCTGGCGCCCCGGCCGCGCCGGTCGTAGGTGATCGTGGCGAAGCGCGGCGCCAGCAGCCGGGCCAGCGGCGCCTCCGACTCCGCCGTACTGATCGCACCCCCCACCAGAATCACCGGCGGTCCCCCGCCCGACCGCCGGTAGGCGATCGGGGTGCCGTCCGCCGACTTCACCTTGCACACGTTGTCCATGGAGAGTCAGACCGGCGGGCCCGGCCCAAATCATCGCTCCATGGGGGACGTTTTTCGTGGCGGAGTTCCAACGGCCTTCTCAGGCGGCCACCACCTCGGTGTCGTAGAAGCAGAAGTGGTCCTTGACCTGGGCTACTTCTGCTTTCGGGGTGGGGTAGGCCCAGACCAGGTCCGGCGCGTCAGGCAGCGACCAGTAGGACGCGTCACCCTTGAACGGACAGTGGGTCGTCGTCTCCGAGGGCGTCAGCAGCTCCGTCCTTACATCCTGGGGCGGAAGGTAGTAGCGGGCCGGGCAGCCGGTCTCGCGCAGCACCAGCGGCGCGCGGCTCTCCGCGAGGACCTGCCCGTCCCGTACGACGCGTACATGCTCCGTGCCCTGCTCGACCGTGATGCGGTGTCCTGCGGCCATGGTGATCGGTCCCTTCGGGGGGTGTGGTTCCGGTTCACTCTCTACTGTTCAGCAACGTCGCGCGCCGGGCTCTTCCCGGAGAGCGGCAGCTCGGTGCTGAGCCTGTCGGCAGGTACGCGCTCGACGCGGGTCCAACCCCTCCAGCCCCGCTCCTCCAGGATCGCCAACAGCCGCGCGGCGTGCGGTGAGGACTCGACCATGGTTGAGTCCAGCAGGTCGACGAACTGGTCGTCGATGCCGTCGTCGGCACCCACCTCGCCGGCCTCCACAGCGCGAATCATCAAGCGCTCCATGATGTCGGCGACCTCGACGATCTGCGGATCGTCGGCCGGTCGGTCGAGTGCCCCGCTGAGAAGGCTGTAGAGCTTCACCATGCAGGGGTCGTCCAGCTCCTCGTGCTTCTTGGCGATCACGGAGTCGATCGAATGCGGCACCTGGGCGGCGATCATGATCCAGGCGTCCCGCTCCATCTCGATGTACCGCTCCTCAACGCCGAGACCGCGCAGCCGGTCGAGGTAGTCCACGACGCTCTGCGGGAGCGCCAGGTGCTCTCCGGCGGCGAGCCGGGCGAGCCGTCTGCGGGTGCCCTGCAGCCGGCGGATCTCGGCGCGCAGATCCTTGTCGATCTCCTGGACACCGCCGGCGAACTCCTCCGGGCCGGCGTCGAGGAGTTCCTGCACCCTGGCCAGCGGCACGCCGGCATCGGCCAGGGTGTGGATCCGGATCAGTCGCACGACCGCGGCAGCGTCGTAGATCCGGTATCCGGACTGGTTGCGTTCGGGCTCCGGCAGCAGCCCGACCTTGTGGTAGTGGCGTACCGCCCGCACCGTCACCCCGGCGTACGCCGCAAGCCGGCTGATGGTGAGCATGGGTCTCAGACTGCCTCAGGCGATCTTCCGGCGATAGGCGGCCATCGCGAAGACGTACGCCACGACGAGGATGCCGACGCACCAGGCGAGGGCGGTCCAGATGTCGTCGCCGACGGGCCGCTGGGCGAACAGGTCGCGGATCGTGTTGACGATCGACGTCACCGGCTGGTGCTCGGCGAACCAGCGCACCGGGCCGGGCATCGTCTTTGTGGGCACGAACGCCGAGCTGACGAACGGCAGGAAGATGAGCGGGTAGGCGAACGCGCCCGCTCCCTCGACCGACGACGCGGAGAGCCCGGGGATCACGGCGAGCCAGGTCAGCGCCAGGGTGAACAAGAGCAGGATGCCGGTGACCCCGAGCCATGCCGACACTCCCGCTCCTGAGCGGAAGCCCATGAGCAGAGCGACGCCCACGACGAGTACGAGCGCGATCAGGTTGGCGACCAGAGAGGTGACGATATGGGCCCACAGCACACCCGACCGCGCGATCGGCATGGACTGGAATCGCTCGAAGATCCCGCTCTTCACATCGGTGAACAGCCGGTACGCCGTGTAGGAGATGCCCGATGCGATGGTCATGAGCAGGATGCCGGGCAGCATGTAGTTCACATACGGAACCGACCCGGTATCAATGGCGCCTCCGAACACGTAGACGAACATCAGCATCATGGCGACCGGCGTGATGGCGGTCGTGATGATGGTGTCCATGCTGCGTGTGACATGGCGCAGGGTCCGCCCCGTGAGCGCGGCAGTGTCGCTGAAGAAGTACGCGGTCATTCTTGTCCCTCAGTTGTCGTGCCAGGAGCGTCGCTCTTTTCGCCGCCGCCGATGATCGCGAGGAAGATCTCCTCCAGGGTCGGCTGCTTCTCGACGTACTCGACGGTGGCGGGCGGGAAGAGCTGCTTGAGCTCGGCGAGGGTGCCGTTCACGATGATCCGACCCTGGTGGAGGATTGCTATCCGGTTGGCCAGCTGCTCGGCCTCGTCCAGGTACTGCGTGGTGAGCAGCACCGTCGTTCCGTGGCCGGCGAGCTCCTTCACCGCATCCCACACCTCGATGCGGGCCTCGGGGTCGAGTCCGGCCGTCGGCTCGTCCAGGAAGATCACCGGCGAATTCCCGATGAGGCTCATCGCGATGTCCAGCCGACGGCGCATCCCACCCGAATACGTGGACACCTTCCGCGCGCCCGCCTCGGTCAGCGAGAAACGCCTCAGCAGGTCGTCCGCGATCGCGGCCGGGTCCTTTAAGTGGCGCAGCCTGGCGACGAGTACGAGGTTCTCCCGACCGCTGAGGATCTCGTCGACGGCCGCGAACTGCCCGGTGAGGCTGATGGACTCGCGCACGTTCTCGGGTTGCGTGGCGACGTCGAAGCCATGGACGCTCGCCGTCCCCGCGTCGGCTTTGAGGAGCGTGGCGAGGATCCTCACGGTCGTGGTCTTGCCCGCCCCGTTGGAGCCGAGCAGGGCGAAGATGCTGCCCCGCGCCACATCGAAGTCCACACCGCGCAGCACTTCGAGCTTCCCGTACGACTTCTCCAGACCCCGCACGCGCATCGCCGGACCGTCGATCGTTTGGGCCGTCATAGTCATGTGCCTCCTTTGCGGAGCTGTTCCAGGCGGCTGCGAGGAAGCTCCTGCCGGAAGGATGGAGGGTTGACCCAGCGTCAAGGTCAAGCCCGCTCCGACCACGGCGCCGGTACCCCTGAGACCGCTCTGCCGGACGCCCTGCGCGGCGGGCGCTCGCTGATCCACTCCCCGTCACGGGGCAGCCCGTACCGTTCACCCCATGAATATCTGTGTCTTCCTCTCCGCCGCCGACCTCGACGAGCGTTACACCCGCCCCGCCCGCGAATTCGGCGAACTGATCGGCAAGGGCGGCCACACCCTCGTCTGGGGTGGCTCCGACAGCGGGCTGATGAAGGTCGTCGCCGATGGGGTGCGGGAGGGCGGTGGTCGGCTGGTGGGGGTTTCGGTGGACTTCCTCCAGGCCGTGGCCCGGCCCGACGCGGACGAGATGGTGATCGCGAAGGACCTCGCGGAGCGCAAGGCGCTGCTGCTCGCCAAGTCCGACGCCGTCGTGATCATGGTCGGCGGTACGGGGACGCTGGACGAAGCCACCGAGATCCTGGAGCTGAAGAAGCACGGCATGCACGGCCACCCCGTGGTGCTGCTCAACACGGCCGGCTTCTACGACGGACTGAAGGAGCAGTTCCGGCGGATGGAGGACGAGGGTTTCCTGCCGCTGCCCCTCACCGAGCTGGTCTTCTTCGCCGAGGACGGGGTCGGCGCCCTCGCCTATCTGGAGGAGGCCGTCGGCGTGCGGTGATCCGGGCGCGGTGATGCGACGATGACCGCATGGCTACCCATCTCCTCACCGGTGCGGGCTCGGGCATCGGCGCCGCCGTCGCGTGCCGCCTGCACGAACGCGGCGACGACCTGATCCTCTTCGCCCGCGACGCCGGCCGCGCGAAGGAACTCGCGCAGGCATTTCCCGGCGCCCGCACCCTCGTCGGCGACCTCGCCACCCCCGACCGGCTCTCCTGGGCGCTCGGTCAGCAGGACCTCCCCGACCGGCTCGACTCGCTCCTGCACATCGCGGGCGTCGTCGAACTGGGCGAGGTCGGGGAGCTGACGCCCAAGGCGTGGCAGGGCCAGCTCGCGGTCAACCTGATCTCCCCGGCCGAGCTGACCCGGCTGCTGCTGCCGCAGCTCCGCGTCTCCCACGGGCAGATCGTCTTCGTCAACTCGGGCGCCGGGCTGCGCGCCCACGCCCAGTGGGGCGCGTACGCCGCCTCCAAGCACGGACTGAAGGCGCTGGCCGACGCGGTGCGCGACGAGGAGCGGCCGAACGGCGTACGGGTCACCTCCGTCTACCCGGGCCGTACGGCGAGCCCCATGCAGGCCAAGGTGCACCAGCAGGAGGGCAAGGAGTACGACGCGTCCCGCTGGATCGACCCCGAG
The DNA here is from genome assembly GCF_044763125.1 of Streptomyces sp. NPDC096310. Lineage (NCBI taxonomy): Bacteria > Bacillati > Actinomycetota > Actinomycetes > Kitasatosporales > Streptomycetaceae > Streptomyces > Streptomyces sp. NPDC096310. Next base: position 36,858 of record NZ_JBIWFO010000024.1, read on the forward strand.
TCGGTCGCGACGACGATCGTGACCGCGCTCGACCTGCCGCGTGACGCGCAGATCGACGACGTGACCGTACGGCCGGGCCGATGAGCGGGCCGTCCGAGAGCCCCCAGAGCGACACCGCCACCACCGTCTGGGGGCCCGCCACCGGCGTCGGCTCCATGCCGGGCGGCGACGCGCGCGAGACCGCCCGCGCCGTCACCGGGACGTTCGAGGACTTCCCGTACCTCGCCGAACTCCCCGCGAGAGGGCCGGGCGCCGACATGATCGGCCGTACGGCCGGACTCCTCGCCGAGATCTACGCCCGCGTGGAGCCCAGCGGCTGGCGGATCGGGGACCACCCGGGGCGGGACACCAAGCGGGCGAGATCCTGGCTGGGGGAGGACCTCGACGCACTGGAGGAGTTCACCCAGGGGTATCAGGGGCCGCTCAAGGTCCAGGTCGTCGGGGTGTGGACGCTCGCCGCCGCCATGGAGCTGCGCGGCGGCGAGTCCGCCCTCGGCGACCCCGGCGCCTGCCGGGACCTCACCGCCTCCCTGGTGGAGGGGGTGAGCGCGCACCTCGCGGAGGTACGGCGCCGGGTGCCGGGCGCCGTCCCCGTACTCCAGATCGACGAACCGTCCCTCACCGCCGTCCTGCGCGGACAGGTCAGGACCGCCAGCGGCTACCGCACCCACCGGGCGGTGGACCGGCAGGTCGTGGAGGGCGCGCTGCGCGAGCTGACGGCGCTCGCGCCGGGGGCCTCGGTCGTGCACTCCTGCGCGCCCGACGTGCCGTTCGCGCTGCTGCGGAGGGCGGGCGCGGCGGCCGTTTCGTTCGATTTCGGACTACTCACCGAGCGTGACGAAGAGACGATCGGGGAGGCCGTCGAGGCCGGCACGAAGCTCTTCGCGGGGGTCGTGCCGGGCACTGACGGCCCGTTGTCAGACCCTGCCGGTAGCGTCATGGGTGTCAGGACGCTGTGGCGCAGGCTGGGGCTCGATCCGGGGACTCTGACGGAGTCCGTGGTGCTCACGCCGACGTGCGGGCTCGCGGGTGCCTCACCCGCGTACGCGCACGCCGCGACGGCGCACTGCGTCAGGGCCGCGAGATCCCTCGCGGACAACCCTGAGTGACGGTCCCGGATGACGGGCCATGGTGATCGGGAGGACGAGACGGTGGCTGGCGAACAGCAGAGTGCGGTGCCCGCTGAGGCACGGGAGCGGCATGCCCTCCTCGCCGAGCAGATCGAGGAGCACCGCTTCCGGTACTACGTGAAGGACCAGCCGATCGTCAGCGACGGCGAGTTCGACCGGCTGCTGCGCACGCTGGAGGCGCTGGAGGAGACGTACGCGGAGCTGCGCACGCCCGACTCGCCGACGCAGAAGGTCGCGGGGGCGTACGCGACGGATTTCACCGCGGTCCAGCACCGTGAGCGGATGCTCTCCCTCGACAACGCGTTCGACGACGAGGAACTGGGGGCGTGGGCCGACCGCGTCGCCAAGGACGTGGGCACGCCGGACTTCCACTACCTCTGCGAACTGAAGGTCGACGGGCTCGCGGTCAACCTGACGTACGAGCACGGCAGACTGACCCGCGCGGCCACCCGGGGCGACGGCCGGACGGGCGAGGACATCACGCCCAACGTCCGCACGATCGCGGAGATCCCGCACCGCCTCGAAGGGGAGCGCGTCCCCGACCTGGTGGAGATCCGCGGCGAGGTCTACTTCCCGATGGACGCCTTCCAGGAGCTGAACGCCCGTCTGGTGGAGGCCGGTGACAAGCCCTTCGCCAACCCGCGCAACGCGGCGGCGGGTTCGCTGCGCCAGAAGGACCCGAAGATCACCGCGACCCGCCCACTGCACATGGTGGTGCACGGCATCGGGGCCCGCCAGGGCTTCGACATCGACCGCCTCTCCCACGCCTACGAACTGCTGCGCGAGTGGGGGCTGCCGACCGCCCGCCACAACAAGGTGGTCGGATCGGTCGCCGAGGTCAGGGAGTTCATCACGTACTTCGGGGAGAACCGCCACTCCGTGGAGCACGAGATCGACGGGGTGGTCGTCAAACTCGACGAGATCCCGCTCCAGGGCCGGCTGGGCTCCACCTCGCGCGCGCCGCGCTGGGCCATCGCCTGGAAGTACGCGCCGGAGGAGGTCAACACCAAACTGGTGAACATCCGGGTCGGTGTGGGCCGTACGGGGCGGGTCACGCCCTACGCCCAGGTCGAGCCGGTCACGGTGGCGGGCTCCGAGGTCGAGTTCGCCACCCTGCACAACCAGGACGTGGTGCGGGCCAAGGGCGTGTGGATCGGCGACACGGTCGTGCTGCGCAAGGCCGGTGACGTCATCCCGGAGATCCTCGGCCCGGTGGTCGACCTGCGCCCGGACGACGCCCACGAGTTCGTGATGCCCACCGAGTGCCCCGAGTGCGGTACGCCGCTGCGCGCGATGAAGGAAGGGGACATCGACATCCGGTGTCCCAACGCGCGTACCTGCCCCGCCCAGTTGCGCGAGCGGCTGTTCTATCTCGCGGGCCGCAAGTGCCTCGACATCGAGAACTTCGGCTATGTCGCCGCGGCCGCCCTGACCAAACCGCTGGAACCGGCCATTCCTCCGCTGCTGGACGAGGGCGATCTCTTCGACCTCACCATCGAGCGGCTGCTGCCCATCACGGCGTACGTCCTCGACCAGGACAGCGGTCTGCCCAAGCGGGATCCGAAGACCGGCGAGGAGAAAATCGCCACCGTCTTCGCCAACCAGGCGGGCGAGCCGCGGAAGAACGCCCTCGCGATGCTGGAGAACATCGCGGCGGCCAAGGAGCGCCCGCTCGCCCGGATCATCGCCGGACTCTCCGTCCGCCATGTGGGGCCGGTCGCCTCCGAGGCGCTGGCCAGGGAGTTCCGTTCGATCGACCGGATCGAGGAGGCGACGGAGGAGGAGTTGGCGGACGTCGCCGGCGTCGGGCCGATCATCGCGGCTTCCCTCAAGGAGTGGTTCGCGGTCGACTGGCACCGCGAGATCCTGCGCAAGTGGCGTGCGGCGGGCGTCCGGATGGAGGAGGAGGGCTCGGGCGAGGACGACGGCCCCCGGCCGCTGGAAGGGCTCACGGTCGTGGTGACGGGCACGCTGGAGCAGTACACGCGGGATGGCGCGAAAGAGGCGCTGCAGAGCCGTGGAGCGAAGGTGACCGGCTCGGTGTCGAAGAAGACCGCCTTCGTGGTGGTCGGTGAGAACCCCGGGTCGAAGTACGACAAGGCGATGCAGTTGAAGGTGCCTGTCCTGGACGGCGACGGGCTCACCGTCCTGCTCGAACAGGGCCCGGACGCCGCCAGGGAGGTCGCGCTCACCCCCGAGGAGCCCGCCGCCACCGGCGAAGAGGCCGCCCCGTCCGACGGAAAGACTCCGTCCGCATCCGAGGAGGCTCCGGTCACGCCCGGGGAGTGAGGCGGTCCCGCCCGCGCGGTGCGCGACGTCACACCGTCGATTTCGGGCCGTCAAGCTCACCCGTTCGGCGCATACCAGATGGATAGGGATGGGCCGGTCGCATTCGGGCAACAGATGTAGAGCGCTGCCCGTCGAGGCCTTTCGCGGCCTACTGTTGAGATGTGCGCCTGTCGAACACGGCTCAGTAGTCCGATTCCAGCCGTGTTGCACGACAACGTGCCATCGCGTGGCATCGGCTCCGCCGGCTGTGAGAGGGACGGGAATGAAACCGACCGAGAGCGCCGCCCCGGTCCCACCCCCGCGCGGTTTCGCGGGATTTGGGGGCATGGCCGCCAGAACGCCCGTTCTGGTGGTGGGACTCGCCGTCGTCGTTCTGGTGACCGGCGTGGTGTGGACACTGCGGGACGGTCACGCGCTGTTCCCCGGCTCCGACGCGGGCTGGGCGCTGGCCGTCCTCACCGGCGTCATCGTCGGCCATCTCGTCGCGCTCGGCCGCGACCGCTGGTGGGGCGGGACGGGCTCCGGCGCGGCCCTCACCCTCGCCGTGCTGCTGCTGTACGGGTGGGTCGCGGCCGGACTGGTCAGCCTGGCCGTCGTCGTCCTGGTCGGTGTGGCCCGCAGACACCGCTGGCGCCAGGGCGTCCTGCACGGCGCGGCCGACCTGCTGGGGACCGGGGCCGCCGCGCTCGCCCTGGCGGTGTTCGGTGTGGTCCCCACCGTCGAGCACCCCTGGCAGCCGCTCGACTGGACCATCGGTGACGTCCCGCAGATCGTGCTCGCGGCGGGCGCCCAGCTCACGGTCACCCGGCTGCTGCTCTGGTACGCGCTGGCGCCGCAGGGCGCTGGGCTGCCCGCCGCCGGCCGCACCGCCCTCTACCGGCAGGGGCTCGTCGCGGTCGCCCTGCTCGGCATCGCCCCGCTGATCTGCGTCGTCGCGATGTCGCAGCCGGTGCTCCTGCCGCTCTTCGCGATCCCGCTGATAGCCCTCGACTCCACGCTCTGGATCGCCCGGGCGCGCGCCGAGGAACAGCTCCGCGACCCGCTGACCAAACTCCCCAACCGGCAGTGGCTGCTGGAGCGCACCTGGTCGGCGCTGGAGGAGGCGGAGGGCCAGGGCGCCAGAGCGGCGCTGGTCCTGATCGACCTGGACCGGTTCCGTTCCGTCAACGACACGCTCGGCCACCTGGCGGGGGACCGGCTGCTGCTGCAGATAGCGGACCGGCTGAGGCTGGCCCTGCCGCGCGGAGCCGAGGCCGCGCGGCTCGGCGGCGACGAGTTCGCCGTACTGCTCCCGACATGCGACTCCACCACCAGTGCGCAGCGCGTCGCCCGTCATCTCGTGGCGGACCTCTCCTCGTCGCTGGACCTCGACGGCCTCACCCTCGTCCTGGAGGCCAGCGCCGGCGTCGCCGTCTACCCCGAGCACGCGCTGGACGCGGAGGGGCTGCTCCAGCGGGCGGACGTCGCCATGTACCAGGCGAAGCGGGACCGTACGGGCGTGGAGGTCTACGAGTCCAAGCGGGACTCCAACACCCCCGACCGCCTCGGCCTCCTCGGCGATCTGCGCCGCGCGCTGGACGCGCGGGAGGTGGAGCTGCACTACCAGCCGAAGGTCCGGTTCGACGGCCAGGTCGCCGGCCTGGAGGCGCTGGTGCGCTGGGTGCACCCCGAGCGCGGGCGCGTCCCTCCGGACGAGTTCATCGCGATCGCCGAGTCCTCCGGTCTGATGCCTCACCTCACGGAGTACGTACTGGACACCGCTCTCGCTCAGGTCGCCCGCTGGCGAAACCAGGGACTGATGGTGCCCGTCGCCGTCAATGTCTCGCCGCGGGACGTGCACACCCCCGGGTTCGCGGGCGCGGTGGCGGCCCGGCTGGCCCGGCACGGTGTCCCGGCCGGCTCCCTCCAGCTGGAGATAACGGAACACGTCCTGCTGGAGGACCCCCAGCGCGCCGCCGACACCCTCGCCGGTCTCACCGGGCACGGGGTGAAGATGTCGCTCGACGACTTCGGTACGGGGTACTCCTCGCTGGTCCATCTCCGGCGGCTGCCGGTGAGCGAGCTGAAGATCGACCGTTCCTTCGTGGCCCGGCTCGCGGTCGACACCGAGGACGCGGAGATCGTCCGCTGCACGGTCGACCTGGCGCACTCCCTGGGCCTGCTGGTCGTCGCGGAGGGCGTCGAGGACGACGAGACCTGGGAGAGGCTGCGGGACCTGGGCTGCGACGCCGTACAGGGCTGGCTGGTGGCCGCGGCGATGCCGCCCCACGAGGCGACGGCCTGGCTGCTGGCCAGGGGCGAGCACGGCTGGCAGCGTCCGGCCGAGCTGGAGGCGGCCCGGGCCCGTGAGTCGCGGGCCCGCGAACAGTCGGGCCAGGCGGTCACGTAGGGCCGGGCAGCGGCGCGCTGAGGCGGCCCCCGGTGGTCCGCGGGGGTCCCCGGTCCCGGGCCGCCCGGGACGCCCGCGGGGACGGGCGTCCCGGCCGTTTCGTGAGCAGGGGTGCCCGCCCCATAGGATTGGGTGAAAACCAATCACACTCACCCCTGAGGATCGCTGCATGCCTGGCATCACGCGCGAGGAGGTCGCCCACCTCGCCCGGCTGGCGCGTCTGGAGCTGAAGGCCGAAGAGCTCGACCACTTCGCCGGACAGCTCGACGACATCATCGGCGCGGTCGCCCGCGTATCCGAGGTAGCCGACCAAGACGTACCGCCGACCTCCCATCCGCTGCCGCTGACCAATGTCATGCGCGCGGACGAGGTCCGCCCGTCGCTCACCCCCGAGCAGGCGCTTTCCGGCGCCCCTGCCCAGGAGCAGCAGCGTTTCAAGGTGCCGCAGATCCTGGGGGAGGACTAAACAGTCATGACCGACACCGTCAAGACGGACATCATCAAGCTCACCGCCGCCGAGATCGCCGCGAGGATCGCCTCCGGTGACCTCACGGCCGTCGAGGTCACCGAGGCGCACCTCGCGCGCATCGAGGCCGTCGACGAGAAGGTGCACGCCTTCCTGTACGTCGACCGCGAGGGCGCGCTGGCCCAGGCCCGCGCCGTGGACGCGAAGCGGGCGGCGGGCGAGAAGCTCGGCCCGCTGGCCGGCGTCCCGGTCGCACTGAAGGACATCTTCACCACCGAGGGGATCCCGACCACCGTCGGTTCCAAGATCCTCGAAGGCTGGCTCCCGCCGTACGACGCGACGCTCACCAAGAAGCTCAGGGCCGCGGACGTCGTCATCATCGGCAAGACCAACATGGACGAGTTCGCCATGGGGTCCTCCACGGAGAACAGCGCGTACGGCCCCACCGGCAACCCCTGGGACCTCACCAAGATCCCCGGCGGCTCCGGCGGCGGCTCGTCCGCCTCGCTCGCCTCCTACCAGGCGCCGCTGGCCATCGGCACGGACACCGGCGGCTCCATCCGCCAGCCCGCCGCGCTCACCGGCACGGTCGGCGTCAAGCCGACGTACGGCGCCGTCTCCCGGTACGGCATGGTCGCCTTCTCGTCCTCCCTCGACCAGGGCGGCCCCTGCGCCCGTACCGTCCTGGACACCGCGCTGCTGCACGAGGTCATCGCGGGCCACGACCCGCTCGACTCGACCTCCATCGACGCGCCGGTCCCGCCGGTCGTCGAGGCCGCGCGCAACGGCTCGGTCGCCGGGATGCGGGTCGGCGTCGTCCGGCAGTTCCGCGGCGAGGGGTACCAGGCCGGGGTCCTCCAGCGCTTCGACGAGTCGGTCGAGCTGCTGAAGGAGCTGGGCGCCGAGATCGTGGAGCTGGACTGCCCGTCCTTCGACCTCAGCCTCGCCGCGTACTACCTGATCGCGCCGTCCGAGTGCTCCTCGAACCTCGCGCGCTTCGACGCCATGCGCTACGGCCTGCGCGTCGGCGACGACGGCACGCGCTCGGCCGAGGACGTCACCGCCCTCACCCGCGAGGCCGGCTTCGGCGACGAGGTCAAGCGCCGCGTCATCCTGGGCACGTACGCGCTCAGCTCCGGCTACTACGACGCGTACTACGGCTCGGCCCAGAAGGTCCGCACGCTCATCACCCGGGACTTCGAGAAGGCCTTCGAGCAGGTCGACGTGATCGTCTCCCCGACGTCCCCGACCACCGCCTTCGGCATCGGCGAGCGCACCGACGACCCGATGGCGATGTACCTCGCGGACCTGTGCACCATCCCCGTCAACATGGCGGGCAACGCGGCCATGTCGCTGCCCTGCGGCCTCGCGCCCGAGGACGGTCTCCCGGTCGGCCTGCAGATCATCGCCCCCGCCATGAAGGACGACCGGCTCTACACGGTCGGTGCCGCCGTCGAAGCGGCCTTCGTGGAAAGGTGGGGACACCCGTTGCTGGAGGAGGCACCGTCACTGTGACCAGTGCAATGAGCAAGGCCAAGGGCTTCAAGAAGTCCAAGACCGGTACGTACCTGTCGATCGGCAGCACCGCGCTCGGCGCCTTCGGCGTCGTGAAGCAGGCCAAGCTGGCCCGCAAGGAGCACGACACGCTCCGGCTGGTCGACGCGGCGGTCTCCGCGGTGGCCATCGTCACGGGCCTGGCGATCCTGTACCGCGAGCTGAAGCGCCTGGGCGACGACGACCTGCTGGGCTGACCGCACGGGTGCCGGGGCCTTCGCGGGCCCCGGCACCCGCACCGCGGCGTACCACCGCCGCTGTTGCCACCGCTGCCACGGAAGGAGGTGACCTGGTGATCACCCGCATCGAGATCGACGGCTTCAAGTCGTTCGTCGGCTTCGCCCTGGACGTACGCCCCTGCACCGTGCTGATGGGTGTCAACGGCGCGGGCAAGTCGAACCTTCTGGACGCCCTGGACTTCGTCCGCCGTGTGGTGACGACCGGGCTGCCGAGAGCGCTGGACGGCGACAACCCGCGGCTCGCCGCGCGCGACCTCTTCCACCATGCCGACGGGGCCGGCGGCGCGTACACGGCGTCCGGCCTGACGGTCAAGATCGGCATGATCGTGCCCAGTACGTACGGACCGCTCCCGCTGGTCGTACGGCTGGCCATCGAACGCCAGGGCACGCCGCCCGGGCCGGTGAAGGCCGCATGGCGTGGCGGGCGGGTGTGGGTGAGCAGCCTCACCCGTACGGAGTGGATGGACCGGCTGGCGATCCCGGGGCCGCTGCGCTCGGCCCTCGCCGCGGCGCGCACGTCCTTCGTGGAGCGCAACGGGGCGGACTGGGCTCAGCTCCGCGGCAGCGACCCCGCCACGGACGGACCCGCGACGGAGGCCGCGCAGGAACTCCTCGGCCGGCTCGCGAGCGAAACGGCGACCTGGGAGCGGATCGCGCTCGACCCCGCGGCCATGCGCCGGCCGTTCGGCGGCAGCGACGAGCTGACGCTCCTGGCGAACGGCGGCAATCTGGCGGCCGTTCTGCACCGCCTCGGCATCGAAGAGCTGCGCGACATGGAGGCCGACCTGGCCGCGCTGATCCCGGAGGCGTCCGGGATCAGGCCGCTGTTCGACGAACGGCGCGGCGAGTACGACTTCGACGTACGGTTCCGGCACACCGGCTGGACGTCCCCGCCGATGCTGTCCGACGGCACGATGCGCGTCCTCGCCCTGCTCGCCGCCTGGTACGACGACCGGCGGGCCGGGCTGCTGGCCGTCGAGGAGATCGAGAACGGCCTGCATCCGACCCGGATCGCCGAGCTGGTGAGGCGGCTGCGCAGAGACGTGGACGATTTCCCCGGCCTCGTGGACCGGGCGGCCCGGACCTACGGTTTCCGGCAGCTGATCGCCACCACACACTCTCCCGTGCTGCTCTCCGCACTGCGCGACGACGCCTCGGGAAGCCTGGTCCTCCTGGAGCAGGCATCACACATCGACCCGGCGCGCACAGGCGTCTCGACCGTGACCCGGGCCCGCCCTGTGCGTACCCCCCTGGCGGACGAGGAGCCGGGCGACACGGTCACGGCCGAGCAGGTGAAGCGCCTGCTGGAGTCCATGGGGCAGGTGATCGCGTGAGCCGCGTACGCCTGCTCAGGTTCGGGCTGCTCGTGGAAGGCCCGAGCGATCTGCTCTTCCTCGAACGGCTGATCGTGCGGCAACTGGAGGAGACGCTGCACGCCAGAGCGTTGAAGGCCGCCGAAGTACTCACTCCCTGCGAGACGGCTCCGGTCCACACCACGGCGGCGCCGAAGGTTCTCCTCCAGGCGGCCACGGCGCTGGCCGAGCGGTGCGACGTACTCTTCATCCATCGGGACCACAAGGAGATTCCGGATGCCCACGGACTGATGGAGGCGCTGGCCGCGCTGCCGGAGCGGGCGGCGACGCCCGTGCTGCTCGGTCCCCGGATGATGACCGAATCGTGGGTCCTGGCGGACCGGGCCGCACTGACCCGGGTACAGCCGGCCGCCGACCTGTCGGCGCACCCGCATCCGCACCCCGCCGATGTGGAACAGGGAAACCCGGCGCCGGGCCACCCCGCCCACCCGAAGCGCGTACTGGCGAACGTACTGAAGAAGGCACGGCGATCCGACCCCGGCGATTACTTCGCCCGCCTCGCCGACGAAGTGGATCTCTCCGTACTCGGAAAGCTGTCGTCCTACCAGCGCTGGCTGGCCGACACCGATGAAGCATTGATGAGGAAGAAGTACCTGTGACCGTCACTGAACTCGTGTCGTACGAGGACGCCCTCGCCACGTACGACCCCGTCATGGGCCTGGAGGTCCACGTCGAGCTCGGCACCAGGACCAAGATGTTCTGCGGCTGCTCGACCGAGCTGGGCGCCGCGCCCAACTCGCAGACCTGCCCGACCTGTCTGGGCATGCCGGGATCGCTCCCGGTCGTCAACGCGATCGGCGTCGAGTCCGCCATCAAGATCGGGCTCGCGCTCAACTGCGAGATCGCCGAGTGGTGCCGCTTCGCCCGGAAGAACTACTTCTACCCGGACATGCCGAAGAACTTCCAGACCTCCCAGTACGACGAGCCGATCGCCTTCAACGGCTATCTGGACGTCCAGTTGGAGGACGGCGAGATCTTCCGCGTGCAGATCGAGCGCGCCCACATGGAGGAGGACACCGGCAAGTCGACGCACGTCGGCGGTGCCACGGGCCGGATCCACGGCGCGTCCCACTCGCTGCTCGACTACAACCGCGCCGGCATCCCGCTCATCGAGATCGTCACCAAGCCCATCGAGGGCGCCGGCGCGCGCGCCCCCGAGGTCGCCAAGGCGTACGTCGCCGAGCTGCGTGAGCTGATCAAGGCGCTCGGCGTCTCCGAGGCCCGCATGGAGATGGGCCAGATGCGGTGCGACGTCAACCTGTCGCTGCGCCCGAACGGCCGCGAGGAGTTCGGCACCCGCTCCGAGACCAAGAACGTCAACTCGCTGCGCAGCGTCGAGCGCGCCGCACGCTTCGAGATCCAGCGCCACGCCGCGGTGCTGAACAGCGGCGGCACCATCCTCCAGGAGACCCGGCACTTCCACGAGGAGGACGGCTCCACCACCTCCGGCCGGATCAAGGACAACGCCGAGGACTACCGGTACTTCCCGGAGCCCGACCTCGTCCCCGTGGCCCCGGCCCGCGCCTGGGTGGAGGAGCTGCGCGCCACGCTGCCCGAGCCGCCGCGCGTACGCCGCAACCGGCTCCGCGAGGAGTGGGGCGTCTCCGAGCACGACATGCAGTCGATCCTCAACGCGGGCGCGATCGAGCCCATCGTCGCCACGATCGCCGTGGGCGCCCCGGCCGACCAGGCCCGCAAGTGGTGGATGGGCGAGCTGGCCCGTAACGCCAACGAGTCCGGCCGCGCGCTGGACGAGCTGCCCATCACGCCCGAGCAGGTCGCCCGTGTCGCCGCGCTCGTCGCGGCCGGCGACCTCAACGACAAGCTGGCCCGCCAGGTGATCGAGGGCGTGCTCGCGGGCGAGGGCGACCCGGACACCGTCGTCGAGAAGCGCGGCCTCAAGGTCGTCTCCGACGACAGCGCGCTCGGCGCCGCCGTGGACGAGGCGATCGCGGCCAACGCGGCCGTCGCGGACAAGATCCGCGCCGGCAAGGTCGCGGCGGCGGGCGCCCTGGTCGGCGCCGTCATGAAGGCGACGCGCGGCCAGGCAGACGCGGCGCGCGTCCGCGAGCTGATTCTGGAGCGGCTCGCCCCGAGCGAATAGACATGCACAGTCCGGAGAAGCTGGGCGCCGAGGGCTGATCCCGGCCCGCACATCACACGCACAGCACGCCACTGGGGGCGGCGCACCGGCGACGGTGCGCCGCCCCCAGTGGCTTCGTACGTCGCCGGTGACCTCGTACGCCGTACCTTCGTGCCCAGCCTGTCGCGAACGTGCCGGGCCGTTTCGAACCACCACGATCACGAGGCAGATCAGATCCTGTGAACACCGTCGCCGCCGAGATCGTCTCCGTCGCCCTGCTGCTCGCCGTGCTGGCGTTCGCCGTCGGGCGGCCGCGCGGTCTGCCCGAGGCCGTCGCCGCCGTCCCCGCGGCCCTGCTGGTCGTCGTCCTCGGCGCCGTCTCGCCGGGGGAGGCGTGGGAGCAGACCCACACCCTGCTGCCCGTGGTCGTCTTCCTCGCGGCCGTGCTCGTCCTCTCCCAGCTCTGCGACGAGGAGGGGCTGTTCACCGCCGCGGGCGATCTGGTGGCGCGGCTCTGCGGCGGCAAGCCGCGCACGCTGCTCGGCGGGGTGTTCGCCGTCGCCGCCGTCATCACCGCCGTACTCAGCCTGGACGCCACGGTCGTCCTGCTCACGCCGGTGGTCTTCGCGACCGCCGCGCGGGTCGGCGCCCGGCCCCGCCCGCACGTCTACGCCTGTACGCACCTCGCGAACTCCGCGTCCCTGCTGCTGCCGGTCTCCAACTTGACCAATCTGCTGGCGTTCACCGCGAGCGGGCTCTCCTTCACCCGGTTCGCCGCGCTGATGGCCCTGCCGTGGCTGGCCGCGATCGCCGTCGAGTACGTCGTCTTCCGCCGCTTCTTCGCCGCCGACCTGGCCGCCGGGGCGCACCCCCCGAGGACGGACGAGCGGCGCGACGTCCCGGTCTTCACGCTGGTCGTGCTGGGGCTGACACTGGCCGGGTTCGCCGTCACCTCGTTCGCCGGGATCGAACCGCTGTGGGCGGCCGTCGCCGGTACCGCCGTGCTCGCCGTCCGTGCCCTGCGGCAGCGGCGTACGACCCCCGTGAAGCTGCTGCGCGCCGCGTCCCCGCTGTTCTGCCTCTTCGTCCTCGCGCTCGGCGTCGTCGTCAAGGCGGTCGTCGACAACGGCCTGGACACCGGGATCACCTGGCTGCTGCCCGGCGGCTCCTCCCTGCTCTCGCTGCTGGCCATCGCGGCGATCGCCGCCGTCCTGGCCAACGCGATCAACAACCTCCCGGCGATCCTGGCGCTGCTGCCGGTCCTCGCCCCGGCCGGCCCCGGGCCCGTTCTCGCCGCACTCATCGGGGTCAATCTCGGCCCGAACCTGACGTACGTCGGGTCGCTCGCCACGCTGCTGTGGCGGCGCATCCTGCACGAGCACGACGCCGAGCCCAAGATCGGTCACTTCACCCGGCTCGGACTGCTCACCGTGCCTGCCACGCTGGCCGTCTCGACCGTGGCACTGTGGGGCACTCTGCGACTGATCGGAGGCTGACCGCAGTGCCGCTCCCCTTTCCCGCGACCGGTCCGCAGGCGGGCGCCGACCGGCAGGCGGGCGCCGACCCGCGGGCCCACGCCGCACCTCAGGCCGACGCCACACCGCGGACCACGCTCGTCTGGATCACCGAGTCCACCTGGACCGCCTGCGTCGACGCGGCCCGCGCACGCGCCCCGCACGACGCCGTGGTGCTGCTCCACATCGGCGACGACGAGATCGTCGCCGCGGCGCACCACGCCTACGCGGGGCTCCTCGGCCGGGGCCACCGCCCGGACCGCGACCCCGGCCCGCGGCTCGAAGCCCTCTCCGGTACGGCGGCGGCCGATCTGCTGGAGGCCGCCGCGCACCGGCTCGGCCGGCCCTGCGAACTCCTCGAACACCACGGCCAGGTGGAGCACGAGGTGGTACGGGCGGCCACCGGCGCCGATCTGCTGATCTGCGCGCGCGACGGCGAGCGCGACCGCCCCGGGCCGCACAGCCTCGGCCGCGCGACACGCTTCGTCGTCGACCACGCGACGTGCCCGGTCCTGCTGGTCTGGCCGTACGGCGAGGAAGCGGGCGGGTAGCCGGGGAGCAGCGCGGCCTCGGAGGCGGGGCGCGCCCCGGGGACGTTCACCTGGTGGACGCGCCGGGGTCTTCCCCCTGCCATCCGCTCTCACTACCGTCCGGGACATGTCACCGGAGATGTCGCGCGGAGAGTTGTCGCGCAGAAGAGTGCTCGCCCTCGGCTCGGGCGTCGTGGGCGCGGCGGCTGCCGCGTCGGTACTGCCGCCGTCCCTCCAGGCGGCGCTCGCCACCGGACCCGCGCCCGGCGGGCTGCACGCGATCAAGCACGTGGTCGTCCTCATGCAGGAGAACCGGTCCTTCGACCACTACTTCGGCACCCTGCGCGGCGTACGGGGCTTCGGCGACCGCAACGCCGTCGAGCTGCCCTCCGGGAAGTCCGTGTTCGCGCAGCCGGCCCCGTCGGGCGGCACCGTTTTGCCGTTCTCCGTACGGGACGCCGCCGCGACGCAGCGCAAGGACCTCCAGTACATCGGCGCCCTCGACCACTCCTGGGACGGCGGCGCCGCGGCCTGGAACGACGGCTGGATGGACGGCTGGGTCTCCGCCAAGACGGCTGCCACCATGGCCCACTACGACCGGCGTGACATCCCGCTCCATTACGAGCTGGCGGACACCTTCACCGTCTGCGACGCGTACCACTCCTCCGTCCACACCTCGACGAGCCCCAACCGCAACCACCTCTGGAGCGGCTGGACCGGCTTCGAGGCCGACGGGCGGCGCGCCGTCGGCAACGACGCGTACGACGAGGGCACCCACCCCGGCTACCCGTGGCCGACCTACGCCGAGCGGCTGGAGAAGGCGGGCCGGAGCTGGCGCACGTACACCGAGTGGGAGAACTTCACCGACAACAACATCGAGTTCTTCACCACGTTCAAGGACGTGGCCCGTAAGGCGCTCGGCCGGGCCCGCGCCCTGCCCGGACAGCACGGCGCGGCGGGCTTCACCTACATGGAGGCGTTCTACGCCGCCGTGCGGGACGCCGATGACATGACCGAGCGCGCGCGGCTGCTCGGCGCGCTGGAGGAGGGCGTCGCCACCCTCACGGCCGAGGAGCGCTCGCTCTTCGAGCGCGGGCTGCGCCGGGTCGAGACCGGCACGCTCGCCGCGGCGTTCCGCGCCGACGTGGCGGCGGGGACGCTGCCCGAGGTGTCGTACCTGGTGCCCTCCGCGGTCGACTCCGAGCACCCCGGTTCCTCGTCGCCGGTGGCCAGTGCCTCCCTCGTCTACCAGGTGCTGGACGCGCTCGGAGCGCATCCGGACGTCTGGCGGCATACCGTCGTACTGATCAACTACGACGAGAACGACGGCTTCTTCGACCATGTGCCGCCGCCCGTGCCGCCCGTGGACGACCCCGACGAGCGCTGGAAGGGCCGCCCCACCGGGCTCGGCGTCCGGGTCCCGCTGCTGGTCGTCTCGCCCTGGACCGTGGGCGGCTATGTCTGCTCCCAGGTCTTCGACCACACCTCCGTGATCCGTTTCCTGGAGCGGTGGACGGGGGTGGCGGAGCCCAACATCACCCCGTGGCGGCGCACCGTCACCGGCGATCTGACCTCGGCGTTCGACTTCCGGCGCGGGCGCGTCCAGCCCGAGGTGGAACAGCCCGGCGCGATCCCGCCGTTCACCGGCCGCTGGCAGCCCGTACCCCCGGCCGAGCAGAAGATGCCCGTACAGGAGAAGGGCGCGCGCCCGGCCAGGCCACTGCCGTACCAGCCGGACGCGCACGGGTGGGTCGACGCGGACGGGCGGACGTTCACGGTCGCGCTCAGCAACACGGGCCCGGCCAGCGCCCACTTCGCGCTCTACCCGTACGCCGGCGAGTTCGCGATCCCGCAGCACCGTGATGTAAGGGGCAGGGCACAATGGACGGTGCCCCTTACCGGCCCGGGCCGCACCGAGCGTGACTCCTACCGTTTCACGATCACCGGGCCGAACGGTTTCCGCCGGGAGTTCTCCGGACCGGTCGCCGGGGACGGGGCCGAGGTCGCCTCGTCCGTCGACCATCACGACCGCGATCTGCACCTCACCCTGACCAACCGGGGCACGCGTCCTGTCACCTTCACGGTGCGGCCCCTCGGATACGTCGACGAGGCCGACCTGGACGGCTGGACGCGCCGGATCACGGTGAAGCCGGGCCGCAGCAGGGGCGTCGTGCACTCGGCGGCCGACGCGCACGGCTGGTACGACATCGAGGTGACCACCGACGCAGCCGAGGGCTCCGCCGCCCCGTTCCGCCGCCGTCTCATGGGCCATGTCGAGAACGGTCGGGCGAGCGTCGCTGGTTGACATCTCCGTGCCACGAGGCGCCGCCCCATCGCCAAGCCTTACTGTGAGTAAGGCCACCAACCGGACAAAGGATCACTAAGGATCTCTTTCGGCTGCGATAGTAGCTCTCCGTAGGTCACGCGTTCTTTGCGGGCTCCCCCACGGGCCGTTCCCGGTAAAGATCCATGAACCACTCAGGGAGCAGTCCTTGGCAGCCCTCGCGCGATGGTGCGTCACCCACCGGCTTCTCGCCGTCCTCCTCTGGCTGCTCGCGCTCGGCGGCACCTCCGCGGCCGCCGGTGTGATGGGGACCTCGTACTCCAACGACTACGAGGTCCCCGGCACCGAGTCGGGCCGGGCCACCGAGCTTCTCGGTACGGCCTTCCCGGGGCTCGGCGGGGACAGCAACACCATCGTCTGGCACACGGAGCACGGCTCCGTCCGCGACGCCGGTGTCGAGCTGCGGGCCGGGGAGATGCTGGGCAAGGTCGCCGGGCTGCCCGGGATCTCCTCCGTCGTGAGCCCGTACTCGGCCGAGGGCGCCGAGCAGATCAGCGCGGACGGCCGTACCGCCTACGCGCGCGTCACCTTCGACCGGCAGGCCGACGACATCCCGCCGTCCCAGGCGCGGGCCCTGGTGGACACCGCGACATCCTTGGAAGGGGCTCGGAAGGGCCTCGGGGTCGAGCTGGGCGGCAGCGCCGTCGCCCTCACCGAGGCCACCTCCGCGCACACCGCCGAGATCGTCGGTGTGGCCGTGGCGGCCGTCGTGCTCTTCCTCGTCTTCGGTTCGTTCGCGGCCGGCCTGCTGCCCATCGCGACCGCGCTGGTCTCCGTCGGCACCGCGTACGCGGGCATCGTCCTGCTCGGCCACGCCATGACGGTCGCCGACTTCGCGCCCATGCTGGGCCTGCTCATCGGGCTCGGCGTCGGGATCGACTACGCGCTGTTCATCGTCGTACGGCACCGCAAGGGCCTCCAGCGTGGGCTGACCGTCCCCGAGGCGGCGGTGAGCGCCGTCGCCACCACCGGCCGGGCCGTCGTCTTCGCCGGGGCCACCGTCTGCATCGCCCTGCTCGGCATGCTGATCCTGCGCCTGAGCTTCCTCAACGGGGTCGCGATCGCCGCCTCGCTGACGGTCGTCCTGACCGTCGCCGCGTCCGTGACCCTGCTGCCCGCCCTGCTCTCCTTCATCGGCACACGCGCGCTGAGCCGGCGCCAGCGCGCCCGGCTCGCCGCCCACGGTCCGCGGCCCGACCTGCCCACCGGCTTCGCCGTCCGCTGGTCCCTCTTCGTCGAACGCCGCCCCAAGCTGCTGGGCGCCGTCGCGGCCGTGGTGATGCTGGTCCTCGCGCTCCCCACCTTCGCCCTCCACCTCGGCAGCTCCGACCAGGGCAACAACGCCGCCACGGCCACCACCCGCAAGGCGTACGACCAGCTCGCCGAAGGGTTCGGGCCCGGAGTCAATGGCCCGCTGACGCTGGTCGCGCATCTCGACAGCGCCGCCGACCGGCTCGCCATGGACCAGCTTCCGGACGCCCTCCGTGCCACCGAGGGCGTCGCCTCGGTCGGCCCCATCGCCTTCAACGGCTCCGGCGACACCGCGCTGCTCACCGTCGTACCGGAGTCCTCGCCGCAGTCGCGGCACACCAGCGACCTGGTCGACCGGCTCCGCGGCGACGTGCTGCCCACGGCGGCGGCCGGCACCTCCCTCGCGGTGTACGTCGGTGGCGTCACCGCGAGCTACGACGACTTCGCGGACATCATCGTCGGTAAACTCCCCCTCTTCGTCGGGGTGGTCATCGCCCTGGGCTGTCTGCTCCTGCTGCTGGCGTTCCGCTCCGTGGGCATCCCGCTCAAGGGCCCTCTGATGAACGTGGCCGCCGTCGCCTCCTCCTTCGGAGTCGTCGTCGCGATCTTCCAGTGGGGATGGGGGAGTGAGCTGCTGGGGCTCGGCAGCGCGGGGCCGATCGAACCCTTCCTACCGGTGATCATGGTTTCGGTTCTCTTCGGGCTCTCCATGGACTACCAGGTCTTCCTGGTCAGCCGGATGTACGAGGAGTGGCTGGAGACCGGCGACAACGCGCGGGCCGTGCGCGTGGGGCTCTCCGAGACCGGCCGGGTGATCAACTCGGCGGCGGTGATCATGATCTCGGTCTTTCTCGCCTTCGTCCTGAGCGGCGACCGCGTCATCGCCATGTTCGGCATCGCCCTGGCCACGGCGGTCGCGCTGGACGCCTTCGTGCTCCGTACGCTCCTGGTCCCCGCCCTGATGCATCTGCTCGGCGGCGCCAACTGGTGGCTGCCGCGCGCCGTGGACCGCCGGCTCCCGCGCATCAGTATCGAGGCGCCCGAGCACCGCGAACGTGCGAAGATCCCCGTGCCGCACGAGCACAAGCACACTCCGCTCGTCCGGTGAACCGCACGACACACACCGCACGGGGGAATCATCATGTTCGCCGTACCACTGGGTGACGACGCCCGGCTGAGCCCGCTGGAGCCCTGGCGGGCAGCGGAGTTCCTGGCCCACATGGACCGCGCCAGGGACCTGGTGGACGAGCACATCCAGCTCGCCAGGGCCGTCACGGACCCGGCGTCCGCGCGGGCGCTCCTCGACTCGTACGCGCAGAAGCAGGCGGCCGACACCGGACGCCTCTACGGGATCTGGCTCGGCCCCACCCTCGTCGGCGGCGTGCTCTTCCGTATCTTCGACGCGCCCGCCGGGAACTGCGAGATCGGCTGCTGGCTGGAGCCCGCGGGAACGGGGCGCGGCCTGGTCACGCGCGCCGCCGCCGTCCTGATCGACTGGGCGGTCGAGGAGCGCGGGATACACCGCGTCGAATGGCGCGTCTCGGCGGAGAACGCGGCCAGTATCCGGGTCGCCCGGCGGCTCGGGATGACCCGGGACGGGGTGCTGCGGCAGAACTACCCGTACCAGGGCGTACGCCAGGACACGGAGGTCTGGTCGGTGCTCGCCCCGGAGTGGCGCGCACGGCCCGGTACGCCGAGCTGATCAACCGCTGATCACGATACGGCTGCCCACGGGAGTGAATTTCCGCGTTCTCAGGAAGTTCTCAGAACGGGCCCCTAGCGTGCGAAGTATGAAGTCCACCCCCGAGACCCAGACCCCCGAGCCGGAGACGGCCGAGGCCCCCACCACCAAGGCGGCCGGAACCCAGGCCGATCTGAAGAAGAGCGACACTCCCGACGGCACCCCCGGCGACACGTCCGCCGACACCGCCGGCGCCCCCACCGCCGGCGCCCCCACCACCGACGCCTCCACCGGCGCCGCCGCCCCGGCCGCCGACCTCGACGAGGACGAGGCGGCCGGCGAGGACGACGAGCTGGACCTCCTTGAGGGCGCCCCCGCGGCGTCGTCCGGTCTCGGCGCCGCCGCCGCGGCCGTCGTCGCCGTCTGCCTGGGCATCGTCGCCCTCACCGGCACCTGGACCAGCAAGGTCCTCGCCGAGCGCCAGGGCCTCGTAGGACAGCTCAAGACCGGCCAGTCCGCCACAGCCGAGCAGCAGATCTCCGCGATCTACGGCGACGCCTGGCACGTCACGGCCGCCGTCAACGGCGGGGTCGCCCTGGTGGCGCTCCTCCTCGGCGTGATCGTGCTGACGCTGCCCCAGCGCGACGGCTGGGTACGGCCCTTCGCGCTCGCCGGCGCCGTACTCGGCTTCCTGGGGCTGCTGATCTCCATGGCCATGTACTTCGACCTCTTCGCGGCGCTGCCGACCACCGGCGCCTGACGCCGATTCCCCCCACACCCCTCCGCCCCCGCCCGGTCTAAGGTCTGAGCGGCTCATGCCGCCCGGGGCCTTAGGCCGTCCGTATGTCCGGCCCCGCTTTCTAAGGCCCCGGGGCCCCTCAAGATGCGGCACTCTCCCAATGCGGCCCCGCCCCCTGGGAGACGAAGGTAGAGGCATCACCAGATGCCCCACCGCCTTCGCTCCAGGGAGCCCGCGATGTTCGAGTACGAACTCCAGAAGATCCACACCGCCGAACTGATCCGCAGGGCCGAGCACGAGCGGCTCGTCCGGGAGGCGGGCGCGGCCCGCCGCTGGGCCCGGCGAAGCGCCAGGAACGCCCCCGGGGGGCGGGTGAACCCACTCCGCGGCCGGTTCGACCGCGCCGCCTGAGCCCGGATAACAAGTGCCGTGATGTCAGAGGGCTGTGCGATGCTCAGCGATGTGGAGACCAGGTCGCTCAGCCCGGTGTTCGTCGGCAGGTCGGCCGAGTTCGCCGCGCTCACGTCAGCGCTCGCCCGCGCCACCGCGGGCGAGCCCCAGGCCGTGCTCGTCGGCGGCGAGGCCGGCGTCGGCAAGACCCGCCTCATCGAAGAGCTGCACCGGGCCGCCTGCGGCGAGAAGGCCGTCGTCGCGATCGGCGGATGCGTCGAGATCGGCGCGGACGGACTGCCGTTCGCGCCCTTCTCGACCGCCCTGCGCTCGCTGCGCCGCCGGCTGCCCGACGAGCTGATGGCCGCGGCCGAGGGCCAGCAGGACGAACTGGCCAGGATCCTCCCCGAGCTGGGCCACTCCGACCGGGACGCGCTGGGCGAGGACGGCACCGCCCGGCTCTTCGAGCTCACCGCACGCCTGCTGGAGCGGCTGTCCGCCGACCGTACGATCGTGCTCATCCTGGAGGACCTGCACTGGGCGGACGCCTCCACCCGCCATCTCCTCGCCTATCTCTTCCGCTCCCTGCGCCGCGGCCGGCTCGTCGTGATCGGCACCTACCGCGCCGACGACCTGCACCGCCGCCACCCCCTGCGCCCTCTCCTCGCCGAGCTGGACCGGCTGCGCTCCGTCCGCAGGATCGAACTGCCCCGCTTCAACCGCGCCGAGGTGCGCGGCCAGCTCACCGGCATCCTCGCCGCCGAGCCGGCCCCGGAACTGCTGGAGCAGATCTTCGAACGCTCCGACGGGAACGCCTTCTTCGTGGAGGAGCTGGCCTGCTCCATCGGCTCCGGCTGCCGTACCGGACTCAGTGACTCCCTGCGCGATCTGCTGCTCGTACGGGTCGAGACGCTGCCCGAGGACGCCCAGCGGGTCGCCAGGATCGTCGCCGAGGGCGGCACCACCGTCGAGCACCGGCTGCTGCTGGCCGTCGCCGGGCTGCCCGAGGACGATCTGATCGAGGCGCTGCGGGCCGCCGTCGGCGCCAACATCCTGCTGCCGACGGCGGACGGCGACGGATACCGCTTCCGCCACTCCCTCGTCCGTGAGGCCGTCAGCGACGATCTGCTGCCCGGCGAGCGCTCCCGGCTCAACCGCAGATACGCGGAGGTGCTGGAGGCCGGCCCCTCGCTGGTCAGGGCCGACGAGCGGGCGACCCGCCTCGCCAGCCACTGGTACCACGCACACGACCCGGCGAAGGCGCTGCCCGCCGTCCTCCTCGCCTCCGTGGAGGCCCGCGAGCGGTATGCGCACGCCGAACAACTACGCCTGCTCGAACGGGCCATGGAGCTGTGGGACGACGCCCCGCGGGAAGTACGGGCCACGCTGCGGCCACCGGACGACATCGAGGTCTATCCGCCCTGCGGCGGCCCCGCCGAGTCGTCACCGCTGCGCTATCTCGACCTCATGGCCGAGGCGACGGTCGCCGCGCGCTCCAGCGGCGAGCGCGAACGCGCCCTGGCGATAGCCAAGAAGGCCATGCGCCTCCTGGAGGGCGAGTCGGAGGGGAAGGACCCGCTGCGCGCCGCCTGGTTCTGGATCCAGCGCTCCCGGCTCGTCCAGGACCTCACCCGGGGCGACGGCTGGCGCGAGCTG
Source organism: Streptomyces sp. NPDC096310 (assembly GCF_044763125.1). Lineage (NCBI taxonomy): Bacteria > Bacillati > Actinomycetota > Actinomycetes > Kitasatosporales > Streptomycetaceae > Streptomyces > Streptomyces sp. NPDC096310. Next base: position 58,486 of record NZ_JBIWFO010000024.1, read on the forward strand.
GCCAACGCCCAGGAGCTGGTACGCGGACTCCAGCCCTCCGCCGTGCACGCGGAGGTCCTCGCCAATGTCGCCTCCTGGGGCGCCCTGCACCGGCCGGGGCCCGAGAGCCTGGCCACCGCCGACCGGGCCGTGGAGTACGCCCGGCTGGTCGGCGCCGAACACACCGAACTGCACGCCCGGCTCACCCGGGGCTGGCTCACCGCCGACGCGGGCGGCGTCGAGGAGGGCATCGCCGAGATCTACGCGGCCCGCGACCGGGCCGCCGAGCTGGGCGCCGTCGCCATCCTGGGCCGCGCCAGCAACAACCTGCCCTCCACGCTGGAGAGCATGGGCCGCTCGGAGGAGGCGGTGACGACCGCCCGCGCCGGCGTGGCCTTCAGCCACCAGCGCGGACTCACCGACACAGAGGCATGGGTCCGCACGAATCTGGCCCAGTCCCTCTTCTCCCTGGGCCGCTGGACGGAGGCGGACACGGTTCTCGACGAGACCGTGGAGCTGGCACGCTCCCACAAGGCACGCGCCCTGCTCGCCGTACGACGCGCCGAACTCGCCCTGCTCAGAGGTGACTTCGACGAGGCGGAGCGCCAGGTGGAGCTGAATCGCGGCGCCATGGGCACCCATGACCTCCAGCCGCAGCACATCATCACCCCGGTCCGGCTGTCGATGGTCATAGCGGCCCGGCGCGGCGAACTGGCGCAGGCGCGGGCCGAGTTCGCGAAGACGGCCACGGGCGGATTCCCCATCGGCACCCACCGGTACGCGCTGCCGCTGCTCTGTACGGCGGCGGCGACCGAGGCGGACGCCAGAGGTCTGCCCGGCGCCGAGGCGGGGCGCCCGGAGGTGCTGGCGACGGTCCGCACCCACGCCAAGCGGCTGCCGACCCTGGTCCCCGTCTGGGCGGCGTACGGGCTCATGCTGGAGGCCGAACTGGCGCGCGCGGAAGGCACGGAGGGGGCGACGCTCTGGGCGCGCGCGGTCCAGGCGTTCAGCGGCGTGGAGCGCCCCTACGAGCTGGCGCTCACCCGGCTGCGGTGGGCGGCGGCGCTGCTCGACTCGGGCGCCGACCGTACGGAGGCGGCGGCCCTGCTCGACCAGGCGCACACCACCGCGGCACGGCTCGGCGCGCGCCCGCTGGCCGAGGAGATCACCCTCCTCGCCGGTCGGGCCAGAATCAGCATCGGTGCGACCGCCACCGGCGGTACGGGGCGGGCCTCCGGCCGGGTACCGGGCAGCCGGCCCGGCGGGGGAGACCGGCGGGCCGCGGCCGATCCGCTGCGCGAGCTGGGGCTGACCCGCCGCGAGCAGGACGTCCTGCGGCTGGTCTCGGCCGGGCACAGCAACCGCGGGATCGCGGAGGAGCTGTACATCTCCCCGAAGACCGCCAGCGTCCACGTCTCCAACATCCTGGCGAAACTCGGGGTGTCGGGAAGGACGGAAGCGGCGGCGCTCGCGCACCGGCTGCGCCTCTTCCCTGACCTGGCCGCCTGAATACGGCGTGTTATTCCCCGGGCTTCCCGGGCTCACCGGGCTTCCCGGGCTCACCGGGCTTCCCGGACTCACCGGGCCGCGCCGGCCGACCGTGGCCATCCGCCGCGGCGGATTCCATCCCCTCGGACGCCGCGGCGGATTCCGCCCCCTCGGACGGACCGGCGGATTCCGGGACGCCCGCCGTTCCCGGGGATTCCGCGGATTCGGCCGCGATACGTATCGTGACCTTTCCCGAGGAGAGGTCTATGGGCCCCCGGCCAGGGTCGTTGTCGTCGACATCCGCTCTGCTCAGTTCCAGTCGTTTCTGTTCTTCGTGCGTGTGTTTGCGGCCCGGGGCGAAGATCTCCTCGATCATATTGAACACGGTGTGCCCACCCTCTTGATACGCACTGCTACGGAATTACGAGACCTCCAGCAGAAGGATCCGGTCGTCCCCGGGCCCCGGTGTGCCCCGGGTGTCGGTCTCGCTGGTCACGAGCCACATCCGGTCGCCACCCGCGGCCAGCACCGTCCGCAGACGGCCGTGATCCCCTTTCAGGAACGCCTGCGGCTCGGCCGAGGATTCCCGCCCCGCCAGCGGAATCCGCCAGAGCCGCTCACCGCGCAGCCCCGCCATCCAGACCGAGCCCGCCACGTACGCGATACCGCTGGGCGAGGCCTCGTCCGTCCGCCACTGCTCCACCGGGTCCACGTAACCCGGTTTACCGGCCTTTCCCTCGGCGACCGGCCAGCCGTAATTCTCTCCGGGCTCCACCAGATTCAGTTCGTCCCAGGTCTTCTGCCCGAATTCCGCGGCCCACAGCCGTTTCTCGGAATCCCAGGCCAGGCCCTGCACATTACGGTGGCCCAGCGAATAGACCAGCGAATCCGCCTCCGGATTCCCATGCACCGGCTCACCGTCCGGCGTCATCCGCAGGATCTTTCCGGCCAGCGACTCCTTGTCCTGGGCGAGCCCGGTGTCCCCCGTCTCGCCGGTGCCCGCGTAGAGCATCTTGTCCGGCCCGAAGGCGATCCGGCCGCCGTTGTGGACGGTGCCCTTGGGAATGCCCCGCAGCACCGTGTCGGGCGCGCCCAACTGCTGTCCCGCGGGCTTCTTCGTGTCGTGGAACATGCGGGCGATGCGGTTGTCCCCCGCGGTGGTGAAGTACGCGTAGACCAACTGGTCCGAGGCGTACGTGGGGGAGACCGCGATCCCCAGCAGGCCGCCCTCCCCGGCCGGGGCGACCCCCGGCACCGAACCGATCGGGGTCTTCCGGCCCGTCTCCGCGTCGACCCGGGTGATCGTCCCCTCGTCGCGCGAGGAGACCAGCAGATCGCCGTCCGGCAGCGCCGCGAGCCCCCACGGCGAGGCGAGCCCCTCGGTGAGCGTCGAGACCACCTTCACCGAGCCCTTCGCGGGCGCGGGGGACGCGCTCGGCGCCGCTTCCCCCGACGCCTCCCGCGAGGCCGAGGCCGAGGCCGACGCCGCCGACGACGAGGGGCCGCGTTCGAAGGCGGGGCCCACCCCCTCATCGGAGGAGCACCCCGTCGCCAGGAGAAGAGCGGCGGCGGCCCCCACGGCCGTCCCTGCTGAACGCTTCACGGTCCCGGTCCCTTCGACGGTTGCGGCTCTACCTGTTCTTACACCGCGTGCCCCGCGAAGGTTCCCCAACTCGGGGACCGATGTCGCCGATCCGGGCCGGCGGCCCGGCAAGATCCCGATGATGGCCCCGGCCCAGCCCGTCGGTACGGGGCTACTCCCAGGAGGCCCGTACCGGCGGCAGGGCCGCGATTTCGGCCATGTCGCGCGCCGTCAGCGCCAGTTCCGCCGCCCGCGCGTTCTCCACTGCCCATGACTCCCGCTTCGTCCCCGGCACCGGCACCACATGCCGGCCGCGCCCCAGCACCCACGCCAGCGCCACCTGCGCCGGCGTCGCCCCGTACCGCCGGGCCACCCGCCGCAGCCCCACCACCAGCGGCTGGTTCGCGGCCATCATCTCCGCCGTGAACCGTGGATGCCGTGCCCGCGGGTCGTCGGGCTCGAACCCCTGCCCGGGGGTGAGCGTGCCCGTCAGGAAACCGTTGCCCAGCGGCATCGCCGCCAGGAAGCCGATGCCGCGCGCCTCGCACCACGGCAGCAGCCGTTCCAGCGCCTCCGGCGACCACACCGACAGCTCCGCCTCCACCGCGCTCACCGGGAACACCTGCTGCACGCGCTCCAACTGGCGGATCGTTCCCGCGTGCAGATCCTCGCCGGGCCCGCGCCGCGCCACCCGGGCCCCCGTACCGGCCGCCCGCGCGCCCACCGCGCACAGCCCCAGCGCCCGTACCTTCCCCGCCCCGACCAGCTCGGCCATCGCCCCCCAGGTCTCCTCGACGGGTATCTCCGGATCGGCGCGGTGGAGCTGGTAGAGGTCGATCACATCGGTCTGGAGCCGCCGCAGCGAGGCGTCGCAGGCCCGCCGCACATACTTCGGGTGACCGTTGGCCACGATGTGCTGATCGCCCACGAGCAGCCCGCACTTGGTGGAGACGAAGGCGTCCGTACGCCGCCGCCCGAGCACCCGGCCCAGCAGCAGTTCATTGGTGAACGGGCCGTACATGTCGGCCGTGTCGAGCAGGCTCGTCCCGGCGTCCAGCGCCGCGTGCACCGTGCGCAGCGAGCGCTCGCCGTGCTGCTGGGAGGTGGTGTAGGCCCAGTGCATCGGCATGCAGCCGAGCCCCACCGCACCCACTTCGAGCGCCGCCGCACCGATTGTCCTGCGCTCCAACGCCGTACCCCTCCTCGTGCCGCCTTCAAGCTAACCCCATCGACCTGCGGGTCCCGCCTCCAGGACCCGTCCGAAGATCCTCTCCGGGCCCCGTCGCCGGTCCCGTCCTGGGGGCGTCGCATAGCCTCCTGACCATGACTCCTGACGTATGGCTCCCGATTCCGGCCGAGACGATCGAAGGACTCCCGGAGGGGCCCCGGTACCTTTACTGGGACGGTGAGGACGAGTTCCCCGCCGACCCCGCCGACTGCGCCTTCTACGTCGTGCCGTACATGCGGCCCCCCGAGGTCTCGATACGGCCCCTCGCCGCGATGACGTCCGTACGCGTCGTCCAGACGCTCTCCGCGGGCATCGACCACGTGGCGCCCGCACTCGGTGCGCTGCCCGCCGGGGTACGGCTGTGCAACGCCAAGGGCGTCCACGAGGCCAGCACGGCCGAACTCGCCCTCACCCTCACCCTCGCCTCCCTGCGCGGCGTTCCCGGCTTCGTACGGGGCCAGGACCGCGAGGAGTGGCGCTCCGGGTTCCGCCCGGCGCTCGCCGACCGGTCGGTGCTGATCGTCGGCTACGGCTCGATCGGCGCGGCCATCGAGGACCGGCTCACTCCGTTCGAGTGCGCGCGGGTGGTGCGCGTCGCGCGCTCCGCACGCACCTCGGAGCGCGGGGCGGTGCACGCGTTCACCGAACTGCCCGCGCTGCTGCCCGAGGCCGATGTCGTGATTCTCTCCACGCCGCTCACCGAAGGGACGAAGGGCCTGGTGGGAGCCGAGTTCCTGGCGCGCATGAAGGACGGTGCCCTGCTGGTGAACGTCGCGCGCGGCGCCGTCGTCGACACCAAGGCGCTCCTCGCGGAGCTGGAGAGTGGCCGGATCGAAGCCGCGCTCGATGTGACCGACCCGGAACCGCTGCCCGCGGGGCATCCGCTCTGGCATGCTCCGGGTGTCCTCATCAGCCCCCACGTCGGCGGACCCACCTCGGCCTTCCTGCCGCGCGCCAAGCGCCTGCTGGCCGGGCAGCTCACCCGGTTCGCCGCCGGGGAGGAGCTGCGGAACGTCGTCCTCACGACGGAAGGACCGACCGGATCACCCGCCGCCTGACCCCCCGCCCGCGGTCCCGTCAGCACCGCCCCCGCCACCGCGCGTGGCACCGCCCCGGCCCGTCCGCGGAGCCCCCGGCGCCACCGTACGCGCCGCCGCGCGCCCGCCCCTCCACCACGCTCCGCACCCGTCCGGACACCCTCGATACCGACAACTGCGCTGGTCGTCACGGAGAGTAGAAGAACTATGGCCCTGAGTGACGAGTCTGGTGTATCGTCCCGATCTGGGGGCTGTTCCGCGCGTGGGACGGGGCAGCGGAGTGACAGGAATCCGAGGGGGGCGACGGGCTATGTACGGCCAATGGACGAACGATCCGACGCGGCAGGGGTGTCGGCGGCGACGACCTCCGGACACCGCGGCGCGCGATCCGCGCCTGCCGGCGGTGACGGTGACGTCTTACGGGGCCATCCGGTGAGCGCCGAGGGCGTGTTCGTGAGCGGGCGCCAGATCTCCGGCGGGAGCAAGGGGCTGGTCGCCCAGCTCCTCCTCGCCCTGATCTGCGGTGGTTACGCGGCGGGCGCCGCGCTGGGCTGGGGATCGGAGAAACTCGCCCTGATCATGGGTGACTTCGGACTGAGCCTCGCCGCTCTGATCGCCGCGGTCTCCTGCTTCTTCTACGCACGCGGCCACACCAGCCGCTTCCGGCCCGCGTGGCTGCTCTTCTCCTTCTCCTCCGCGATGGCCTCCGCGGGCAACGCGGTCTGGGGCTGGTACGAGGTCGTCCTCGAAGAGCCCGTACCCAGCCCCTGCCTCGCGGATCTCTTCTTCCTCTGCTTCGCGCCACCCGCCATCGTCGGCCTGCTCGTCCTCGCCAAACGGCCGGTCAGCAAGGCCGGCTGGGTCTGCCTCGCGCTGGACTCCTGGCTGATCGGCGGCTCGCTGCTCACGCTCTCCTGGAGCCTCGCCCTCGCCCGCACCGCGCAGTTCCAGGGCGAGAGCGTCACCCAGGCCGCGCTCTCGCTCGCCTACCCGCTGCTGGACATCGTCCTCGTCAGCATGGTGCTCGCCCTGCACTTCCGTAAGGCCGCGGGCAGCCGCTCCGCGGTCAACACCGCGATCGCCGCGCTCGCCCTGACGGTGCTCTGCGACGCCCTGTTCACCTCGCCGCTGCTGCGCGAGACCTACCGCTCGGGACAGCTCCTGGACGCGGGCTGGTTCGCCGGGTCGCTGCTCCTCGCGTACGCGCCCTGGGGCGTCCGGCGGGTCCCCGAGCCCAGCGCCCCCGCCACGCCCCGCGAGGACCGCCACATCCGGCACTCCACGCCGATCGCGGGCTCCCTGGCCGCGCTCACGCCGTATCTCGCCGCGGCCGTGTGCACCCTGGGGATTCTGTACAACGTCACCGAGGGCCGCAAGGTCGACCGGGTGGTCGTCCTCACCGGCTGCACGGTCGTGCTCGCCCTGGTGGTCCGGCAGGGCATCATGCTCGTCGACAACATCGCCCTCACCCATGAACTGGCCCACAAGGAGAGCCACTTCCGCTCCCTGGTCCAGGGGTCCAGCGACGTCATCATGATCGCCGCGCCCTCCGGGATACTCCGCTACGTGAGCCCCGCCGCCAGCGGCGTCTACGGGCGCGAGGCCGAAGATCTCGTCGGCGCCGAACTCGCCTCGATCATCCATCCCGACGACCTCGGCCGGGTCGTCCACGAAGTGCGGCGCTTCCTGGCCACCCCGCCCGCCGACGAGCCCACCACCCGCATCGAGTGCCGCTTCCGCTCCGGGACCGGCGACTGGCTCAACGTGGAGTCCACCGTCAACCGCCACCAGGGCGGGCTGATCTTCAACAGCCGGGACGTCACCGAACGGGTCCGCCTCCAGGCACAGCTCCAGCACAACGCCGAGCACGACCCGCTCACCGACCTGCCCAACCGGGCTCTGTTCACCCAGCGGGTCAGGCAGGCCCTCTCCGGCCGCCGTACGACCGATCCGGGCACGGCGGTGCTCTTCATCGACCTCGACGGTTTCAAGGGCGTCAACGATCGCCTGGGGCACCAGGTGGGGGACGAACTCCTGATCCTCGCCGCCCACCGGCTCCAGGACTCCGTCCGGGCGGGCGACACCGCCGCCCGGCTCGGCGGCGACGAGTTCGCCGCCATCGTCCTCGGCGACGGCTCCGGCGACCAGGCCGCCCGGGAGTACCAGGTCCACGAGATCGCCGACCGGCTGCGCCTCAAGCTCTCCCAGCCCTACAAGATCGACGGCAACGACGTCCGTGTCGCCGCCTCCATCGGCGTCGCCTTCGCCGAGCCCGGCATAACCCCCACCGACCTCATGCGCAACGCGGACCTCGCCATGTACCGCGCCAAGGCGGGCGGCAAGAACCGCGTCGAGATGTACGCGCCCCAGATGCAGGCCGACGTGGTCCGCAGGACCGAGCTGGCGGCCAGACTGCGCACCGCGCTGCACGACGGCGAGTTCACCCTGCTCCACCAGCCCGTGGTGCACCTCACCTCGGGCCGGGTCTCCGCCGTCGCCGCCCAGGCCCGCTGGCGCTCCGCCCAGGGCATCCTGTTCACCCCCGCCGAGTTCCTGCGCGGCTCCGACGACGGGGACCGCACCTCGGAGCTGGGTCACTGGCTCCTCGAAGAAGCCGTCAAGCAGGCCGCCGAGCGCGCCGGGATGGGCTACTGCGCGCCCGTCTCCGTACGGATCCCGGCCCGCAAGCTCCTCGACAAGTCCCTGCCGCTCAGCTCCGTCGAAGCCCTCCTGACGCGCCACGGGCTGCCCTCCGGGGCCCTGATGATCGAGCTGTCCGACAACGACCCGCGCGCCTCCCTGGACGAGCTGGAACACCGCCTCGTCGCACTGCGCCGCCTCGGCGTACGGATCGCGCTCGACGGCTTCGGCAGCGGCTACGCGGCGATGAACGCGCTGCGCCGCCTCCCCGTCGACGTACTGAAACTGGACCGCGGTCTGGTCGAGGGCGTCGTGGAGTCCGGCCGGCTGCACAAGATCACCGCCGGGCTGCTGCGGATCGCCTGCGACCTGGGCATGCAGTCCGTCGCCGAGGGGGTGGACCTCCCCGAGCAGGTGACCGCCCTGCGTGCCATGGGGTGCACCCACGGCCAGGGCATGGCCTTCTCCGGGCCGCTCGACGAGTACCGGCTGCGCCGCGCGCTGGTGGCCGGTTCCTACCCCATGCCCGGCACCAACGCCCTGCCCGTCCTCGCCGGCACCGGCGCCGCGCTGCCCGTACGGCGGCCGCGACAGCCCGTCTCCGACCGGATTCCCCGGCCCGCCATCCGCTCAAATACTGAGACTCCCGTCCCACCCACTTGACAGCCGGGGCGCGCCGGAGGGAGGGTCAATCCCATGCGCACCCGAATTCTCGTACTTGGACAGCGCGTCGGCTGACGCAGAGCCTCCTTCCCGCTCTGCAGACCGCACCGACGCGCTCCCCTCGCCTGCCTCACGGCACGAGGGGTTTTTTGTTGCACCGGCACACCACAAAACTCGCAAAAACCCTCAGCTTCGAGAAGAGAATGCCGATGACCGAGCAGGCCACCGGGGCCCACCATCCGCAGTCGCGGGCCCGTAACGGCGGACCGTCCTCCGCCTCAGTCGAGCACGTCACGGGCGCGCAGTCGCTCATCCGGTCTCTTGAAGAGGTGGGCGCCGAGATCGTATTCGGCATCCCCGGCGGCGCCATCCTTCCCGCGTACGACCCGATGATGGACTCCACCCGCGTCCGGCACGTCCTCGTCCGCCACGAGCAGGGCGCGGGCCACGCCGCGACCGGCTACGCCCAGGCCACCGGCAAGGTCGGCGTCTGCATGGCCACCTCGGGGCCCGGCGCCACCAACCTGGTCACCCCGATCGCCGACGCACACATGGACTCCGTGCCGCTCGTCGCGATCACCGGCCAGGTGGCGAGCAAGGCCATCGGCACGGACGCCTTCCAGGAGGCGGACATCTGCGGCATCACGATGCCGATCACCAAGCACAACTTCCTCGTCACCAAGGCCGAGGACATCCCCCGGACCATCGCGGAGGCGTTCCACATCGCCTCCACGGGCCGGCCGGGCCCCGTCCTGGTCGACATCGCCAAGGACGCCCTCCAGGCCCGTACGTCCTTCTCCTGGCCGCCCACCCAGGACCTGCCGGGCTACCGCCCGGTGACCAAGCCGCACGCCAAGCAGATCCGCGAGGCCGCCCGGCTGATCACCCAGGCCGAGCGCCCCGTCCTGTACGTGGGCGGCGGCGTCATCAAGGCCGGCGCCACCGCCGAGCTGAAGGTCCTCGCCGAGCTGACCGGCGCTCCCGTCACCACCACCCTGATGGCGCTGGGTGCCTTCCCCGACAGTCACCCGCTGCATGTGGGGATGCCGGGCATGCACGGTTCGGTCACCGCTGTCACCGCGCTCCAGAAGGCCGACCTGATCGTCGCCCTCGGCGCCCGCTTCGACGACCGCGTCACCGGCAGGCTGGACAGCTTCGCGCCGTACGCCAAGGTCGTCCACGCGGACATCGACCCCGCCGAGATCGGCAAGAACCGCATCGCGGACGTGCCGATCGTCGGGGACGCCCGCGAGGTCCTGGCCGACCTCGTCCAGGCCGTCCAGGCGGAGCACACCGAAGGCCATGTCGGCGAGGCCGCCCAGGGCGGGTACGCCGCGTGGTGGCGCGACCTCAACCGCTGGCGCGAGACCTACCCCCTCGGCTACGAGCAGCCCGGCGACGGCGCCCTCTCGCCGCAGCAGGTCATCCAGCGCGTCGGCCAACTGGCCCCCGAGGACACGATCTTCGCCGCGGGCGTCGGCCAGCACCAGATGTGGGCCGCGCAGTTCATCGAGTACGAGAAGCCCGCCACCTGGCTGAACTCCGGCGGCGCCGGGACCATGGGGTACGCCGTCCCGGCGGCCATGGGCGCAAAGGCCGGGCAGCCGGACCGTACCGTCTGGGCGATCGACGGCGACGGCTGCTTCCAGATGACCAACCAGGAACTCACCACCTGCGCGCTCAACAACATCCCGATCAAGGTCGCGATCATCAACAACGGGGCGCTCGGGATGGTCCGCCAGTGGCAGGCCCTCTTCTACAACCAGCGCTACTCCAACACCGTCCTGCACGCGGGCGAGGGCGGCACGGACGGCCCCAGCGGCGGCACCCGCGTCCCGGACTTCGTCAAGCTGTCCGAGGCCATGGGCTGTGTCGCCCTGCGCTGCGAGTCCCCGGACGATCTCGACGCGGTCATCGCCAAGGCCAACGCCATCAACGACCGCCCCGTCGTGGTCGACTTCATCGTCCACGAGGACGCCCAGGTGTGGCCGATGGTCCCCGCCGGCACCTCGAACGACGAGGTCCTGGCCGCCCGGGGCATCCGCCCCGACTTCGGCGACAGCGCCGACGACTGAGCCGCGAGAACGAGAGAAGAGACCGACACATGACCAGGCACACGCTCTCCGTTCTGGTGGAGAACACCCCCGGCATCCTCGCCCGGATCGCCGCGCTGTTCTCCCGCCGCGGGTTCAACATCGACTCGCTCGCCGTCGGTGTCACCGAACACCCCGACATCTCCCGCATCACCATCGTGGTCAATGTCGAGGAACTGCCCCTGGAGCAGGTGACGAAGCAGCTCAACAAGCTGGTGAACGTCCTGAAGATCGTCGAACTCGAGCCCGGCGCTGCGATCCAGCGCGAGCTCGTCCTGGTGAAGGTCCGCGCCGACAACGAGACCCGCTCCCAGATCGTCGAGATCGTCCAGCTCTTCCGCGCCAAGACCGTCGACGTGTCACCCGACGCGGTCACGATCGAGGCCACCGGATCGAGTGACAAGCTCGACGCCATGCTCAAGATGCTGGAGCAGTTCGGCGTCAAGGAGCTGGTGCAGTCCGGGACGATCGCCATAGGGCGTGGCGCGCGGTCCATCACGGACCGCAGCCTGCGGGCCCTGGACCGCAGCGCCTGACGCCCCTCGCCACGAGAGGCGAACAGGACCCCGCCCGGTCCGGTTCGAATGCCGAGACCGGGAGACCGGCTTCGCCCACCCGCCGTACGGTGGGACGCAAGCTGCGACATTCACAGAAGTGCACACCAAGGAGAAGACCCAGTGGCCGAGCTGTTCTACGACGACGATGCCGACCTGTCCATCATCCAGAACCGCAAGGTCGCGGTCATCGGTTACGGCAGCCAGGGCCACGCCCACGCGCTGTCGCTCCGTGACTCGGGTGTCGACGTCCGGGTCGGCCTGCACGAGGGCTCCACGTCCAAGGCCAAGGCCGAGGAGCAGGGTCTGCGGGTCGTGACGCCCGCCGAGGCCGCCGCCGAGGCCGACGTCATCATGATCCTGGTGCCGGACCCGATCCAGGCCCAGGTCTACGAGGAGTCGATCAAGGACCACCTGAAGGACGGCGACGCGCTGTTCTTCGGTCACGGCCTCAACATCCGCTACGGCTTCATCAAGCCGCCGGCCAATGTCGATGTCGCGATGGTCGCCCCCAAGGGCCCGGGCCACCTGGTGCGCCGCCAGTACGAGGAGGGCCGCGGCGTTCCGTGTATCGCCGCCGTCGAGCAGGACTTCTCGGGCTCGGCGTTCGCGCTGGCCCTCTCCTACGCGAAGGGCATCGGCGGCACCCGCGCCGGCGTCATCAAGACGACCTTCACCGAGGAGACCGAGACCGACCTGTTCGGTGAGCAGGCCGTGCTCTGCGGCGGTACCGCCGCGCTGGTCAAGGCGGGCTTCGAGACGCTGACCGAGGCCGGCTACCAGCCGGAGATCGCGTACTTCGAGTGCCTCCACGAGCTGAAGCTGATCGTGGACCTCATGTACGAGGGCGGCCTGGAGAAGATGCGCTGGTCGGTCTCCGAGACCGCCGAGTGGGGCGACTACGTCAGCGGCCCGCGTGTCATCACCGACCAGACCAAGGTCGAGATGAAGAAGATCCTGGCCGAGATCCAGGACGGTACGTTCGCCAAGAACTGGATGGACGAGTACCACGGCGGTCTGAAGAAGTACAACGAGTACAAGAAGGCCGACAGCGACAGCCTGCTGGCGACGACCGGCGCCGAGCTGCGCAAGCTCATGAGCTGGGTCGACGACGAGGACGCGTAACACCGTGGGCGGGCGGCCCCGGCACGGCTCCCGATCCCCCGGACGCACCGGGGGAGAGGGCCGGGCCGGGGCCGCCCGCCCACCGGCGACGCACGGCACGCTGGCGCCTGGCCGCACGTACGAGTGATCCTGCCGCAGGGGCGGAAACGCCGCCCGCGGCAGCATTACACTGCTCAACACATACGCGTCAGGCCCACAGCGTCGTGCGTCTTTCACGCGGTTAGGGCGCGCTCCGCCCTAGGACCCCTCCACCGCATGCGGCCGTCGGGACGGCCGTCCGCAATGGGACTTGTGAGGACTCACGTGAGCTCGAAACCTGTCGTACTCATCGCTGAAGAGCTGTCGCCCGCCACCGTCGACGCGCTCGGTCCGGATTTCGAGATCCGGCACTGCAACGGCGCCGACCGCGCCGAGCTGCTTCCGGCCATCGCCGACGTGGACGCGATCCTCGTCCGCTCCGCGACCAAGGTCGACGCGGAGGCCGTGGCCGCGGCCAGGAAGCTGAAGGTCGTCGCCCGCGCCGGGGTCGGCCTCGACAACGTCGATGTCTCCGCCGCCACCAAGGCCGGTGTGATGGTCGTCAACGCGCCGACGTCGAACATCGTCACCGCCGCCGAGCTGGCCTGCGGTCTGCTGGTGGCCACCGCGCGCCACATCCCGCAGGCCAACACCGCGCTCAAGAACGGTGAGTGGAAGCGTTCCAAGTACACGGGCGTCGAGCTGAGCGAGAAGACCCTCGGCGTGGTCGGCCTGGGCCGGATCGGCGTGCTCGTCGCGCAGCGCATGTCCGCCTTCGGCATGAAGATCGTCGCGTACGACCCCTATGTGCAGCCGGCCCGCGCCGCGCAGATGGGCGTCAAGCTGCTGACGCTGGACGAGCTGCTGGAGGTGTCGGACTTCATCACCGTGCACCTGCCCAAGACCCCCGAGACGATCGGTCTCATCGGCGACGAGGCGCTGCACAAGGTCAAGCCGTCGGTCCGGATCGTCAACGCCGCGCGCGGCGGGATCGTCGACGAGGCGGCGCTCGCCTCCGCCCTCAAGGAGGGCCGGGTCGCCGGCGCCGGTCTCGACGTGTACGCGAAGGAGCCCTGCACGGACTCCCCGCTCTTCGAGTTCGACCAGGTCGTCTGTACGCCGCACCTCGGCGCCTCCACCGACGAGGCGCAGGAGAAGGCGGGCGTCGCGGTCGCCCGTTCGGTACGGCTCGCGCTCGCCGGTGAGCTGGTCCCCGACGCGGTCAACGTCCAGGGCGGGGTCATCGCCGAGGACGTACGCCCGGGGCTGCCGCTCGCCGAGAAGCTCGGCCGGATCTTCACCGCACTCGCGGGCGAGGTCGCGGCCCGGCTCGACGTCGAGGTCTACGGCGAGATCACCCAGCACGACGTGAAGGTGCTCGAACTCTCCGCGCTCAAGGGCGTGTTCGAGGATGTCGTCGCGGAGACCGTGTCGTACGTGAACGCGCCGCTGTTCGCGCAGGAGCGCGGTGTCGAGGTCCGTCTCACCACCTCCAGCGAGTCCCCGAACCACCGCAACGTGGTGACGGTGCGCGGCACGCTCGCGGGCGGCGAGGAGGTCTCGGTCTCCGGCACGCTGGCCGGGCCCAAGCACCTGCTGAAGATCGTCGCCATCGGTGAGTACGACGTGGACCTGGCGCTGGCCGAGCACATGGTCGTCCTGCGGTACGAGGACCGCCCCGGCATCGTCGGCACGGTCGGCCGGATCCTCGGCGAGGCCGGGCTGAACATCGCGGGCATGCAGGTCTCCCGCGCGGAGGAGGGCGGCGAGGCGCTGGTCGTCCTCACCGTCGACGACACGGTCCCGCCGGCCGTGCTCACGGAGATCGCCTCCGAGATCGGCGCGGCCTCGGCCCGCTCGGTGAACCTCACGGACTGACGCTCCTCGTCCTGATCCCGACCGAAGGGCCCGGTGGCATCCCACCGGGCCCTTCGGACGTTCCCCGCGCCAACGCGCCCCGCCCGCCGGGGCGCGCGGTCACAGGCGCGCCGCCTTCAGAGCCATGTGCAGCAGCAGCCGGTCCTCGCCCTCGTCCAGGTCCAGGCCCGTGAGCTGTTCGATCCGGGAGAGCCGGTAGTAGAGCGTCTGCCGGTGGATGCCGAGCGCCGAGGCCGTACGGCCCGCCTGGCCCGCGTGGTCGAGAAACACCTCGGCGGTGTGCGCCAGTTCGGCGTGGGCGGGGGAGAGCAGGGCCAGCACCGCCGGGTCGGGCGCCGTGGGCAGCGCCGTCAGCAGCCGGTACGCGCCCATCGACGCCCACCGCGCCACCGGGCCGAGCCGGGGCTGGGCCACCGAGGCGCGGGCCGCCGCCACCGCCTCGTGCCAGGCCTCCGGAAGCTCCGCCAGCCCCCGGCGCGGGGCGCAGACCCCGGCCCCGGCGGCCGGTACCGCCGCCGCGCGCAGCCGCGCCGCGGCCGCCAGGACGGGCGCCTCCGCGTCCGCCGAGCGCAGCCGTACGAGCAGGGCCAGCGCCCCGTCGCCCTCCGCGCCGCGGGCCGCGTACGCCCCGGGCGCCGCGGGGAGCGGCAGGACGCAGAGCGCCGCCGTCCCCGGCACCGCCCGGACCGGCGGCTCCTCGGCGTCCCACGGCGCCACGCAGAGCAGCAGATGCGCCCCGTCCGCGCTCGGGCCCAGCGCCGTACGCAGCGCTGCCGCCGCCATCTCCCGCTGCCAGCCGGGGCCCGCGGCGAGGACGGCCCGCAACTCCCTGGCCAGGTCGGTGCCCGCCTTCGCCTGGTCGGCGAGGAGGTCGCCGATCCGCTCCGTCACCTCCATGGCCGCCGCGAGCGCGGCGGCGCCCGGCCCCGGGTCGGAGTCGTCGAGCAGCCAGACATAGCCGAGGACCCGCCCCCGATGGCGTACGGGCAGACAGATCCGGCCACGGAAGACCCCCGCGTCCGGCGCCGCCGGGATCCGCACGGGGCCGGACGCGTGGGTGATGCCGAAGTCCTCGAACCAGGCGCGGACGGCGGGCGTCGACCGGCGGGTCAGGATCGAACGCGTCCTGACCGGGTCCATCGCCGAGTCGTCCTCGCTGTCGTGCACCCCGAAGGCGATCAGTCCGAAATCCCGGTTCTCCAGGGTCGCCGGGACGCCGAGCAGGGTCGAGATCTCGTCCACCAGTTCCTGGTAATCGTCCTTCACCCGGACATTCTCCCACCGCCTTCAGACATCTGTCTGAGATCCGGGCCACGGATGCGTGACAGGTGTCGATGGCAGAGGATCGGAGCGATCCTTAGGTTTCACAGTGGTTCTCCTGCCGTTCCCCTGCCGCACCGTTCGATCCACCGTGGAGGTCCCTGTGCTGGGTCCCGTGATCCTTGCCGCGTCGCGCAGCGACGCCCTGCGCCGCACACTTTCGGCCGCCCCGGTCACCAAGCCCGTGGTGAACCGTTTCATCGCCGGCGAGACCGTCGAGGAGACCACCCCCGTCGTCCGGTCCCTCGCCGACCAGGGCCTGGAGATCACCCTCGACGTCCTCGGCGAGGACATCACGGACCCGTCCGCGGCGCTCGCCGCCCGGGACGCCTATCTGCGGCTGACCGACGCCCTGGCACCGCTGGAGCTCGGCCCTCGCGCCGAGATGTCGGTGAAGCTCTCCTCCTTCGGGCAGGCGCTGCCCGGCGGGCACGACCTCGCCCTGAAGAACATCACCGCCGTCGTCGAGGCGGCGGACGCCGCCGGCACCACCGTCACCCTCGACGCCGAGGACCACACCACCATCGGCTCGACGCTCGCCATCCACGCCGAACTGCGCGAGCGCTTCCCGTCGACCGGCGCCGTCGTCCAGTCGTACCTCTTCCGCACCGAGGAGGACTGCCGCGTCCTGGCCGCGGCCGGCTCGCGCGTACGCCTGGTCAAGGGCGCCTACAAGGAGCCCGCGTCCGTCGCGTACCAGGACAGGACGGAGGTCGACCGGGCGTACATCCGCTGTCTGCGGATTCTGATGGACGGCTCCGGGTACCCGATGGTCGGCACCCACGACCCGCGCATCGTCGCCATAGCCCAGGACCTCGCCCGGCGCGCCGGGCGCAAACTGGACGAGTACGAGTTCCAGATGCTGTACGGCATCCGGGAGGCCGAGCAGTTCCGGCTCGCCGCCGAGGGACACCGGATGCGCGTCTACATCGCGTACGGCACCGACTGGTACGGATATTTCATGCGCCGTCTCGCCGAGCGCCCCGCCAACCTCACATTCTTCCTGCGCTCGCTGGTCAGCCGCGGCTGACCCCCACGCGCCCCACCGACCGCCCGAAGACGAGCAGATCAGCAGATGAAGGAGATGCGGCCCCCATGGACGCTGTGACCCAGGTTCCCGCACCGGTCAACGAGCCGGTGCACGGCTACGCCCCCGGCTCGCCCGAGCTGGCCCGGCTGGAGGCCCGGCTCAAGGAACTGGCCGAGAACCCCGTCGACCTGCCGATGACCATCGGCGGCGAGAAGCGGATGGGCGGCGGCGAGCGCGTCGACGTCGTCCAGCCGCACAACCACGGAGCCGTTCTGGGTACGTTCGCCGGCGCGACCCGGCGGGACGCCCAGGACGCGGTCGACGCCGCGCTGGCCGCCGCCCCCGCCTGGCGCGCGATGGCGTTCGACGACCGTGCCGCGATCATCCTGCGCGCCGCCGAACTGCTCGCGGGACCGTGGCGCGAGAAGCTGGCCGCCGCGACGATGCTCGGCCAGTCCAAGACGGCCCAGCAGGCCGAGATCGACTGTCCGTGCGAGCTGATCGACTTCTGGCGTTTCAACGTCAAGTACGCCCGTGACCTGCTCGCCGAGCAGCCGCCCGCCAACTCCCCGGGCGTCTGGAACCGGCTCGACCACCGCCCCCTCGAAGGGTTCGTCTACGCGATCACCCCCTTCAACTTCTCGGCGATCGCCGGCAACCTGCCCACCGCGCCCGCCCTCATGGGCAACGTGGTCGTCTGGAAGCCGTCCCCCACACAGACCCTCGCCGCGGTGCTGCTCATGGAGCTGCTGGAGGAGGCGGGGCTGCCCAAGGGCGTCATCAACCTCGTGACGGGCGACGGCGTCGCCGTCTCCGACGTGGCCCTCACCCACCCCGAGCTGGCGGGCATCCACTTCACCGGCTCGACCAGGACCTTCCAGCACCTGTGGAAGACGGTCGGCGCCAACATCGAGACGTACCGCTCCTACCCGCGCATCGTCGGCGAGACCGGCGGCAAGGACTTCGTCGTCGCCCATCCGAGCGCCGACCGGGCCGTCCTCAAGACGGCGCTGACCCGGGGCTCCTTCGAGTACCAGGGCCAGAAGTGCTCCGCGTCCTCGCGCGCGTACGTCCCCGCCTCGATCTGGAACGACGGCTTCCAGGAGGAGTTCGCGGCCGAGGTCAACGGGATCGCCATGGGCGACGTCACCGACCTGACCAACTTCATCGGCGCCGTCATCGACGAGCGCGCCTTCGCCAAGAACAAGGCCGCCATCGACCGTGCCGCCGCCGACCCGAGCTGCACGATCGTCGCGGGTGGCACGTACGACGACTCCGTCGGCTACTTCGTCCGGCCCACCGTCATCGTCTGCACCGACCCGGCGAACGAGGTCTTCACGACCGAGTACTTCGGCCCGATCCTCGCGGTGCACGTCTACGACGACGCCGACTACGACGCCGTCCTCGACCAGATGGAGTCCGTCTCGGCGTACGCCCTGACCGGCTCGGTCATCGCGGGCGACCGCGCCGCCGCCGCGCACGCGATGGAGAAGCTGCGCTACGCCGCCGGCAACTTCTACATCAACGACAAGTCGACCGGCGCCGTCGTCGGCCAGCAGCCCTTCGGCGGCGGCCGGGCCTCCGGCACCAACGACAAGGCGGGCGCCCCGCAGAACCTGATGCGCTGGACACTGACCCGCGCCATCAAGGAGACGCTGGTCCCGCCGACGGACTACCGCTACCCGCACATGGGCTGACGCCCCGGGGCCACCGCGCCCCCCTGCCCCTCCGGGATCCCGCCCTCGTACCGGTCACCACACCCCTCCGGTACGAGGGCGGCGCCGCGCCGGCCCCGCCCCGTACGCCCGTACCTCAGACCGTGCGCCAGCGGGCCATCGCCCAGGAGAAGAGCCCGAACAGCATCAGCCCCACCGCGACCAGCGCCAGCAGCCAGGGCCCCGCCGGGGTCTCGGTGAACGAGCGCAGCGTGTCGTCGAACCCCTTCGCCCGGTCCGGCTCGTACGCCACCGCCGCCAGCACCACGAAGACGCCCGCCGCCGTGAACAGGATTCCGCGCGCGGAGCCGCCGCCGACGCCCGTCACATCGACGAACCGCCTGGCCGGCCGCGACATCCCGGCGAGCTTCAGATGCTTGTGGTACTTACGGAGCACCGCGCGGACGCCGATCCACAGGCCCGCCGCCGCGATGCCCGCCCCGGCGATCCCCACGATCCACCGGCCGCCGGGCAGCTCCAGCGCCCTGGCCGTCACATCCCGCGACTCCTGGTCGCTCGAACCGCTCCCGCTGCCCTGGTCACCGGCGGCGAACGCCAGCACGGAGTAGGCGGTGAACCCGTAGAAGACGGCGCGCCCCGCAGACAGCAACCGCTTGCCCGCCTTGCGTCCGTCGGGCCCCGCCGCGCCGAACAGCGCCTCGGAGAGCCGCCACAGCGCCATCCCCACGAGCCCGGCCCCCAGCGCCCAGAGCAGTACGGCGCCCATCGGTTTCGCCGCGAGCTCCGCGAGCGCGCCACCCCGGTCGGCCTGCCGACCGCCCTCGCTCCCGCCGCCGTCACCGAACGCGACGCGCAGCGCGAGCGCCCCGATGAGCAGATAGATCACCCCACGCGCGGCGAACCCCCAGCGGGCCGCCATATCCATGGCCCTGCTGTTGGCGGCCCGCTCCGCGGTACCCCGTCCCCTGTGCGTCAGCGCCTGTGCGTCCATGAGCGACCTCCGCGCCATCGGGTTCCCCCACCGGCGCGCGGGAAACGAGGGTGTGCGCGAAGCGGACGCAGGCAGACCACTCGCCGCACGGCTCCCACCGGGGAAGCGGTCCCGTATGACCACCGTCTCAGATAGTAGGAAGTCCGAGTAATCATGAAGACAGACCGGCCGCCCTCGCTTAGTTTGGAATGAGCCGAACGTCTCGCTCCATCCAGCGAATGGCGGCCGCCGGCACGCGCCCCCACGCAGGCAACCCCTGCCGCGTATGCCCCCGCCCCTTCCGGCGCCTCGCAGATGCATCACGCGGCCCTGCCGCGTGGCTCAGCTATCTCAAGGAGTCGATCACCATGGCCAAGACCACTGTCCGCCGTGTCCGCCGCGCCCCCCGCGCCGCCGAGGCCGAGCGCAAGAACGCCGCCGCCGCCCTCCAGCGGGCCCTCGACCGGAGGGACAACGGCGGCGCGACCGGTCACTGAACGGCCGGGAACCGCGGGCGGGTGAACGGGTCGCCGGGCGGCCGGTGCGGTGTCAGCGGGTGATCGTGAAGTGGTCCACCCGGTGGCCCGTCTCCGCGAGCGCCGAGACCTTGAGCGCCGGCCGGGGCCCGGACGCCACCTCGACCGCCAGGAACGAGAACCCGGTGTAGCGCACGCGCGACCACTCCACCGTCTCGGCGGCCTTCGCGCCGCCCTTCGCCCAGTGGTACGTGGGGACCGACTCCAGGTCGGCGACATGGCCCTCGTAACTGTCCGGTACGGGGAAGTCGTACAGCGCCTTGCCCGCGCCGCCCGCCGTCACGTACACGATGCCGTCCCGTACGGAGCTGACGGACTCGCCGACCGGCACCGTGCGGCCGACGGCGCCGCCGCGCAGCGCGTCCGTCCGCTCGTACACATGGTTGTGGCCGTTGATCACCAGGTCCACCCGGTGCTTGTCGAAGAGCGGCACCCACGCGTCGCGCACCCCGCCGTCCGAGGCGTGCGCGTTGGTCGTGGAGAAGGCGCAGTGGTGGAAGAACACCACGACGAAGTCGATGTCCTTGTTCCTGCGCAGCTCGCCCAGGCGCCGGTCCAGCCAGCGCGTCTGGGCGCCGTCCGTGTACCCGGTGTTGGCGCGGATCTCGTTCGACACGTCGTTGGCGTCCAGCGCCACCACGCCGACGTTGCCGTACGTGAACGAGTAGACGCCCGGCGACTTCTCCGCGTCGAGGCCGCCGCCCGGCAGGCTCCAGCGCGCGTTCTGCCCGCCGTAGCCGTGCGGCGAGTACCAGGCCTCCATGTCGTGGTTGCCGGTGGTCACCATCCACGGCACCCGCGAGGCCACCGACTCCGTCTGCGCGAGGAACTGGTCCCACACCCGCGCGTCGTAGGTGTCCGCGGCCTGCCCCTGGCCGCTGCTGTCCGCGTAGCAGATGTCCCCCGCGTGCAGGTGGAAGGCCGGGTTCTGGCCCAGGATCACCTGGTCGTTGGCGAGCGCGTCGTACGAGACGCCCTGGTCGCCGAAGGCCGTGAAGACGAACGACCCGGCACGGGACGGGGCCGTGCGGAAGCTCCCGACCGTCCCGAGGTTGCGCCCGTCCGCCGGGTCGAAGCCGCTGTGGCCGACGCCGTAGTAGTACGTCGTACCGGGACGCAGCCGCTCCAGCGAGACATGCAGGTAGTACTGGTCCACGGCGGGCAGCTTCGCCGAGAGCGACGGCGTGTGCAGCGGCCGTACCTCGGCCCTGATCCGCTGACTGAGGTCCCAGGGCTTCAGCCCCACCCGCAGATACGGGTCCTTCACCGGCAGCGGCACCTGCCAGGACACCGACATCATGGTCCTCGGGTCCGCGCCGAAGGCCAGATGGCGGCCGAACGGGGCCACCAGCGCCCCGTCCACCCGGGTGGCCGCCGACGACGGCAGGAACCCGGCGGCGGACGTCGCGGTCTCGGCGGTGGCGGCGCTCGCGCCCAGCAGCCCGGCGCCCGCCACGGTGGACGCGGCCACGGTCCCGGCGCGCAGCAGGCCGCGCCGAGAGGGTCGCCGCTTCCACGCCCGCAGGTACTCGTGCTGCTCCGGCATGGTCATACGGGAGGCGAGAGAGTCGGGAATGCCGACGCGGGGAGTGTCCATGAACCGACCGTGACACCGGCCGGTGGCGGATACGTGGAGCAAAGGCGTACAACGGACGACCGATTCGCAATGTGTCCACAGAATGGACGCATCGTGTCAGGCACTGGGACGGGGAGTAGGGTGCCGTCATGTCTCGCAGCCTCAATCTCGCAGTGATCCCCGGTGACGGCATCGGCCAGGAGGTCGTGGCTCAGGGCCTCAAGGTCCTGAGTGCGGTTCTCCCGCAGGATGTGAAGCTGGAGACCAAGGAGTACGACCTCGGCGCACAGCGCTGGCACCGTACCGGGGAAACCCTCCCCGACGCGGAGCTGGAGGCCCTGAAGGGGCACGACGCCATCCTCCTCGGCGCGATCGGCGACCCCTCCGTGCCGTCCGGCGTCCTGGAGCGCGGGCTGCTGCTCAAGCTGCGCTTCGCCTTCGACCACTACGTGAACCTGCGCCCGTCGAAGCTCTTCCCCAACACGGACACGCCGCTGGCCGGCCGCCCGGACATCGACTTCGTCGTCGTCCGCGAGGGCACCGAGGGCCCGTACACGGGCAACGGCGGCTCCCTGCGCACCGGTACGCCCGCCGAGGTGGCCACCGAGGTCAGCCTCAATACGGCGTACGGCGTCGAGCGGGTCGTCCGTGACGCGTACGAGCGGGCCAACTCCCGTCCCCGCAAGAAGCTGACGCTGGTCCACAAGAACAACGTCCTCGTCTACGCGGGCCACATGTGGAAGAACATCTTCGACCGGGTGGGCCAGGAGTACCCCGAGGTCACCACCGACTACCTGCATGTCGACGCCGCGACGATCTTCTTCGTCACCCAGCCGGACCGCTTCGACGTGATCGTCACCGACAACCTCTTCGGCGACATCCTCACCGACCTCGCCGCTGCCGTGACCGGCGGCATCGGCCTGGCCGCGTCCGCGAACATCAACCCGGACCGTACGTTCCCGTCCATGTTCGAGCCGGTCCACGGATCGGCCCCGGACATCGCGGGCCAGGGCAAGGCCGACCCCACAGCCACCATCCTCTCCGTCGCCCTGCTGCTGAGGCACCTCGGCTTCGACGCCGAGGCCGTCCGGATCGAGGAGGCCGTCGCGGCCGACCTCGCCGGACGCGACGCCGCGGCGTCCCCGCGCACCACCGACGAGATCGGCGACGCGCTCGCGGTACGCGTAGCGAGCTGACCCGTCGACTTCTTACGCAGCCGCCGGGTCCACTGGAACCCGGCGGCCGCGTCGTGCGTGCGGCCACCGGGTCCCGACATCCGTTCCCGGATCGCACTCACCCCCATTTCCCGCGCCCCGCCGCCCGAGCGATAATCGCTGTGGGCCGCGGCATGCGGGAATGCTCGGACGTCCTATCAGCAGTAGCGGCGTGAGCGCGGTCCGTCACACCCAAACGTGAAGGACGAGTATTCATGACCACGCCCACGAACACGCCGACGATCGAACTGAAGCCCTCCTCGCACCCGCTGTCCGACGCGGAACGCGAGGCGCTGCTGGCCGATCCGGGCTTCGGCCGCCACTTCACCGACCACATGGTGACGATCCGGTGGACCGAGGGCAGGGGCTGGCACGACGCCCAGCTCGTCCCGTACGGCCCGCTCTCGCTGGACCCGGCCAACATGACCCTGCACTACGCGCAGGAGATCTTCGAAGGGCTCAAGGCCTACCGGCTGCCCGACGGCTCGGTCGCCACCTTCCGCCCCGAGGCCAACGCCGCCCGCTTCCAGAGCTCGGCACGCCGCCTCGCCATGCCGGAGCTGCCCGCCGAGACCTTCCTCGCGGCGTGCGACGCGCTGGTCCAGCAGGACAAGGCATGGGTCCCCGCGCACGGCGGCGAGGAATCCCTCTACCTGCGCCCGTTCATGTTCGCGACCGAGGTCGGCCTCGGTGTGCGCCCGGCCAACGAGTACCTGTTCCTGGTCATCGCCTCGCCGGCGGGCGCGTACTTCCCCGGTGGCGTGCGGCCCGTCTCCGTCTGGCTCTCGGAGAACTACGTCCGCGCCGTCCCCGGCGGTATCGGCGACGCCAAGACGGGCGGCAACTACGCGGCCTCCCTGCTGGCCCAGGCCGAGGCGGCCGAGAAGGGCTGTGCCCAGGTGGCCTACCTCGACGCGGTCGAGCACCGCTGGGTCGAGGAACTGGGCGGGATGAACCTGTACTTCGTGTACGGCGACCGCATCGTCACCCCGGAGCTCACCGGCTCCCTGCTGGCCGGGATCACCCGGGACTCGCTCCTCACCCTCGCGGGCGACCTCGGCTACACCTCCGAGGCGGGCCGGGTCTCCAAGGACGACTGGCGCCGCGACACCGAGAACGGCACCCTCACCGAGGTCTTCGCCTGCGGTACGGCCGCGGTGATCACCCCGGTCGGCACCGTCAAGTCGGCGAGCGGTGAGTGGACGCAGTCCGGCGGCGAGCCCGGCGAGGTCACCATGAAGCTGCGCAAGGCGCTGCTCGACATCCAGCGGGGCATCGCGCCCGACCTCCACGGCTGGATGCACCGGCTCGGCTGACGGCGATCCCGCCCGGCCGGGGAGAACCCGGCCGGGCGGGGCTGGTGCTCGTTCGTATCGTGAGACGGGTCTTTCGGGACGCGCGAGACATGCGAAAATCGGCCCGTGCTCTCGTTCGCCATCATTATCGGCAGCAAGCGCGCCGGTCCGCAGTGACCGCCCCGTACCACCCCGTACGGCGCGGCCATCGTGCCCCGGACCCGCGCGCAGACCTCTCGCACCCGCGAGGGGTTTTTTCGTTTTCCGGCCCCACCCCGGCCGAAAGCGAACGGCACGCGATGATGGGGGCAAGTGGAGCCAGACCTTCCACTCGACAGGAGCAGGACACCATGACCACAGAGTCCACGGCGGCCGACGACAGTTTTCATGTCTTCGACACGACGCTGCGCGACGGTGCGCAGCGCGAGGGCATCAATCTGACCGTCGCCGACAAGCTGGCCATCGCCCGGTATCTGGACGACTTCGGCGTGGGCTTCATCGAGGGCGGCTGGCCCGGCGCCAACCCGCGTGACACCGAGTTCTTCGCCCGCGCCCAGCAGGAGATCGAGTTCCGGCACGCGCAGCTCGTCGCCTTCGGTTCCACCCGCCGCCCCGGAGCCAAAGCCTCCGAGGACCCACAGGTCAGAGCCCTGGTCGAGTCCGGCGCCCCCGTGGTGACCCTGGTCGCCAAGTCGCACGACCGCCATGTCGAGCTGGCCCTGCGCACCACGCTGGACGAGAACATCGCGATGATCCGCGACACCGTCTCCTACCTGCGCGAACAGGGCCGCCGCGTCTTCGTCGACTGCGAGCACTTCTTCGACGGCTACCGCGCCAACCCCGAGTACGCCAAGTCCGTCGTCCGCGCCGCCACCGAGTCCGGCGCCGACGTGGTCGTCCTCTGCGACACCAACGGCGGCATGCTGCCCGCGCAGATCCAGGCCGTCGTCGCCACCGTCCTCGCCGACACCGGCGCCCGCCTCGGCATCCACGCCCAGGACGACACCGGCTGCGCCGTCGCCAACACTCTCGCCGCCGTCGACGCCGGCGCCACCCACGTCCAGTGCACGGCCAACGGCTACGGCGAGCGCGTCGGCAACGCCAACCTCTTCCCCGTCGTCGCCGCGCTGGAGCTGAAGTACGACAAGCGCGTCCTGCCCGAGGGCTCGCTCGCCGAGATGACCCGGATCTCGCACGCCATCGCCGAGATCGTCAACCTCGCCCCCTCCACCCACCAGCCGTACGTCGGCCTCTCGGCCTTCGCGCACAAGGGCGGACTCCACGCCTCCGCGATCAAGGTCGACCCCGACCTCTACCAGCACATCGCCCCCGAGCGGGTCGGCAACACCATGCGGATGCTCGTCTCCGACATGGCGGGCCGCGCCTCCGTCGAGCTGAAGGGCAAGGAGCTGGGCATCGACCTCGGCGGCGACCGGGACCTGGTCGGCCGGGTCGTCGGCCGGGTCAAGGAGCAGGAGCTGAGGGGGTACACGTACGAGGCGGCCGACGCCTCCTTCGAGCTGATGCTCCGCGCGGAGGTCGAGGGCCGGCCGCGCCAGTACTTCCGTACGGAGTCCTGGCGCGCGATCGTCGAGGACCGCCCCGACGGCACCCACGCCAACGAGGCGACGGTGAAGCTGTGGGCCAAGGGCGAGCGCATCGTCGCCACCGCTGAGGGCAACGGCCCCGTCAACGCGCTGGACCGGGCCATGCGGTCCGGCCTTGAGCGCATCTACCCGCAGCTCGCCAAGTTGGAACTGGTGGACTACAAGGTCCGCATCCTGGAGGGCCGGCACGGTACGGAGTCCACCACTCGGGTACTGATCACCACGGGCGACGGCACGGGCGAGTGGTCGACGGTGGGCGTCGGCGAGAACGTGATCGCCGCGTCCTGGCAGGCGCTGGAGGACGCGTACACGTACGGACTGCTCCGCGCCGGGATCGAGCCGGCGGAGTAGCGGGGGCGACCGGGCGGAGCGGGAGCGGGCCGGTGGTGCGGGAGCGGGCCGGTGGTGCGGGAGCGGGCCGGGGGAGCGGGCACGGGAGCGGGCGGGCGCGGTGCGTGGGTCCGCCGGTCCCGCCGCAGCCCCGCGCGCTTCTCGCTCCGTCCCGTCGCCGCCCGTCCGGTATCGCCCTGCTTCGGGTAGCGTCGACGTATGAGGTCGAGGCTGATTTTCCTCCTGTCCGGACTGCTTCTCGCCCTGTCGGCCGCCGCCTTCGGGGTCGCGCCCGGCGCGCAGGCCGCCACCACGGGCCCCGCGACCGTGGCCGAAGCCCTGAAGAAGGGCCCGGTCTATGTGGACCCGGCGGCCAGGGACCAGCTCTCGGCCGCGCAGGCCGACGCGCTGGCCAAGAAGATCAAGGACGCCGACAAGCCCCTCTTCGTGGCGGTCCTGCCGGACACCGCGCAGTTCCCGGCGGCGAGCGTACTGCGCACCGTACGGACCGACACGGGTGTGACGGGGCTGTACGCCATCCGCCTCGGCGACCGGTTCAACGCGGGCGCCGATCCGTCCGTCCTCTCCCGGCAGGCCGTCTCGAACCTGGTCGCGGGGGTCAAGGCGGGCGGCGCCCCCGTGGACGCCGCCACCCAGCTCTCCGACTTCGTGGACCAGGCGCTCCCGCAGACCCGGGGCCGGGCGCCGGAATCCTGGGGCGGCGGTTCCGGGGACGGCGCGGGCAGTTCCTCCGCGGGGCTGATCGTGCTCGGCTCGGTGGTCGTGGTGGGCGGCGCGGGCGCCTACGCCGTGGTCCGCAGGAACCGCCGGAAGCAACTGGAGCGCGAGCAGGGGGCCCTGGACAAGCTGCGGGTCGTCGTCGACGAGGACATCACCGCGTTCGGCGAGGAGCTGGACCGGCTCGACTTCCACCCTTCGGAACCGGGCGCCGACGACGCGATGCGCGGCGACTACGCACACTCGCTGGACGCCTATGAACAGGCGAAGTCGCTGATGGGCGCGGCCCGTCGCCCGGACGACGTACGCGGGGTGACCCGGACGCTGGAGGACGGCCGCTTCTCGCTGGCGACGCTGGCCGCGCGCCGGGAGGGCGCCCCGCTGCCGGAGCGACGCTCGCCCTGCTTCTTCGACCCGCGCCACGGCCCGTCGACCACGGACGCGCAGTGGTCCCCGCCCACCGGGGTGCGGCGTACGGTGCCGGTCTGCGCGGCGGACGCGGCGCGGCTGGCCGACGGCGATGACCCGATGACCCGTACGGTCCAGACCGACCAGGGGCCGCGCCCGTACTGGGACGCTGGCCCGGCGTACGGACCGTGGGCGGGCGGCTACTTCGGCGGCGGACTGCTGCCCGGCCTGCTGGTGGGCACGATGCTCGGTTCGATGATGGCGAGCCCCGCCTACGCCGCCGACCTGGGCGGCGACTACGGATCCGGCTTCGAGGGCGGCGACCAGTCGGGCGCCGACTTCAACCCGGACGACTTCGGGGGCGGTGGCTTCGGCGGGGGAGGGGACTTCGGCGGAGGCGGCGACTTCGGAGGCGGCGGCGACTTCGGCGGAGGCGGCTTCTGACGGACCCGAAGGCCCGTCGCCGCCGCGCCGGTCGTCCGTGGCCTCAGGCGGCCTCGGGGCCCTGCTTGATCGCGGAGATGTCGAAGCCCAGCTTCACCTTGTCGCTGACCAGCACGCCGCCGGTCTCCAGCGAGGCGTTCCAGGTCAGGCCCCAGTCGGAGCGCAGGATGGTCGCGCTGCCCTCGAAGCCGACGCGCTCGTTGCCGTAGACGTCGGTGGCGGAGCCGTGGAACTCCAGGTCGATGGAGAGCGGACGGGTGACGTCCTTGATCGTCAGGTCGCCGGTGACGCGGTACGTCTCCGCGTCGATCCGCTCGGCGGCGGTGGAGCGGAAGGTCATCGCCGGGAACGTCTCGGCGTCGAAGAAGTCGGCGCCGCGGAGGTGTCCGTCGCGGTCGGGCGCGCCGGTGTCGATGCTGGCGATCGAGACGTCGATGGACGCCGTGGAGTTCGCCGGGTCCGAGCCGTCCAGGTGGAGCGTGCCCTCGTGCTCCGTGAAGGTGCCGCGCACATTGGTCACCATGGCGTGGCGCACGGTGAAGCTGATCGTGCTGTGCGCGGGGTCGATGGTGTACGCGCCGGTGAGCGCGGCCAGCGCCGGGTCCGCCTCGGCGGTGGCGGTCGGGGCGGTGCTGTCGTTCTTACGGCCGAAGAGAGCCATGATTCCTCCAGGTGCGGGTTTGTTTAACCTTCAATGACTGCCACCTTAGACCTATCTCGTTCAAGGTTCAACAACATCGTGATATTCACACGAACGGGTGCGGCGACTCCTCTGGCGGACGCGCGTAGACATCGGGCAGGATCAGCCCCGCACCGCCTGCTCCACCGCACCGCCTGCTCCACCGCACCGCCTACCCCACGACGTCACGGTCTTCAGCAGGAGGCATTCCCCCCATGAGAATCCGCTCCGTCCTCACCGCGCTCGCCCTGGTCCTCGGCGCTTTCCTCGCCCCCGGCTTCGGGGTCTTCAGCTCCGCCACCGACGCCCAGGCGGCCACAAAGATCACCCACGCCACCGCGTCCTCGATGTTCAACTCGTCCGGCATCGCCTGGGTCTCCAGCGGCGGCTGCTCCAACCGGAACATCGCGACCTGTACCTCGTTCGACCAGCTCAACCTGGACACCGCCAAGGGAGCGCAGACGCTGAAGAGCGCCACGGGCTGCGCCCTCACCATCACCGGAGGCACGGAGACCGGGCACGCGAGCGGCACGTACTCGCACTGGAACGGCTACAAGCTCGACTTCAGCAAGTCCACCTGTGTCACCAACTACATCAAGAACACCTTCACGTACATCGGGGTGCGCGGCGACGGCGCCCCGCAGTGGAAGTCCGGCTCCGGCAACGTCTACGCGGACGAGGGCAACCACTGGGACGTCACGTACTACAACTGCGGCGGCTGCTGACCACCACCGCACGGCGCGGTGCCCCGCCTCTCCGTCCGTCACCGGGGAGAGGCGGGGCACCGCCGTGTGGGGGGTGGGGTGTCCCGGGTCAGGAGCCGACCGAGACCGTCCAGCGGCGCGGGTTGCCGTCGTGCGCCGCGCCCGAGACGTCCGGCTGGCCGTCCGCCTGGACGTCGTCGTACGGGAACGCGTACCCGACCGGGTTGTTGTCGTGCACGATCCGCGCGAAGTGGTTGGTCACCGGGTCCTGGTAGTAGTCCGCCGCCGTGAGACCGTTCGGCGTCCGGGTGTGGGTGAGCAGCGTCGAGCGGTTGAACGCCGCCGCGAGCCGGGCGAGCAGCCCCTTCTTGTCGTCCGAGTCGGCGGGGTTGTTGGCGAACGGGCCGCTGTTGCAGGTGAAGATGTCCATCGAGGTCGGCTTGGCGAAGGTGTGGCCGCCGTTGAAGGTGAGCGTGTCACCGCTGACCCGGCCGGTGAAGACGCCCCGGCCGCCCTGGAGGTCGATGGTCAGATCGGTGCTGCGGTACTTCTCCCAGACCTGGTCGGCGTAGCCCTCGAAGACGCCGCCGAACCCGGTCTGACCCGGCAGGTTCTGCGGCGAGATGACCCGCAGCACCTTCCCGTCCGCGTTGCGCAGGACCAGCTTGTCCCACGGGTGGCCGTCCTTCGCCGCCTGGGCGGTGAGGCCGTCCGCGATCCGCTCCAGCGCGCCCTCGGGCAGCGGGGCGACCGTATGGGTGGCGTCGCCCTCCAGCGAGATGCCGATGGGCAGGGCCGTCACCAGGTCGACATAGCTGATGTTGGAGAAGAGCTGGTCCTGGTTGAAGGTGAACTCGCAGAACGACCAGGTACGGCCGTAGTTGGGGTCCGCCTCGGTCGCGAACGCCGGCTCGACCAGGGCCGGCCCCGGGTTGAGGAGGAAGTCCAGCTTGTCGTCGCGTACGAAGTAGACACGGGCGCCGAACATCTGGGGCAGCCGCAGCACGACGGGCGCACCGCCCGCCGGGTTCAGCGGGATCGCGCAGTCCACCGGCAGCGGGGTCCCCGGGGCGCCGACGGACTCCGGCCGGTAGACGCTGCCGTCGGCGCGCAGCAGGACCCAGCCGCCCTGGTCGTGGCCGGTCACATAGGCGTTGACCGCGCCGGGCAGCGACTTGTTCTGAAGGGCGAGTTCGCAGGTCTCCGGGGCGGCCGAGGCCTGCGGGCTGAGCGCGCTTCCCCAGACGGGGTAGGTGAGCGCCGTCGCGGCGGCGGCCGTGCCGGTGAGGAACAGGCGGCGGGATATCACGGAAGTACTCCTGATACGTGGGGGTGCACGAGGGCGCGGCGGGTGGGAGGAGGCGCCCAGCGTGGCCCCCCAGCCTCGCGTCGGGTGGGGAACGAGTCAAGAGTTGAGGCTGAGAGCGCTCTCACAATCGGGGAGAAATGACGGGCCGTCACGATCCGTGCATGAGTGGCGGGTTGACGCCGGACGAGGGCTGAAGGTGGCCGACCGCGACGCTCCCACCGTTGAAAGCGGCGACGGACGGTGCTAGACCAACGGGCAGCCGGTCCGCACCACTTCCGTCCCCGGAGGCCTCCCGTGTCGCTGCCGCCCGCCTGGACCCGTCGTACCGTGCTCACCGCCCTGGCCGCGACCGGCGCGGGCACCCTCCCGTACGTGTCCGCCCAGGCCGCCGAGGCACGCCCGGCCGCTCGGGAAGCCGACCCCGCCGACCCGTTCGAGGAGCTGCGGCTGCGCTGGGTGGAGCACTCGCTCGGCAGCGGATACGACCC
The DNA here is from genome assembly GCF_044763125.1 of Streptomyces sp. NPDC096310. Classification (NCBI taxonomy): domain Bacteria; kingdom Bacillati; phylum Actinomycetota; class Actinomycetes; order Kitasatosporales; family Streptomycetaceae; genus Streptomyces; species Streptomyces sp. NPDC096310. The sequence goes on from NZ_JBIWFO010000024.1 coordinate 89,095, forward strand.
CGCCGCCGCCCCGTACGCCGCCCGCCTCGCCGAGACCGGCGAACTGGCCGCCCGCTTCCGGCGGACGATGGCCCCGGCCGCCGCCTCCCTCTGGCCCGACCACCCGTACGACCCGCCCGCAGGCATCACCCAGAGCTACAGCAGGCTCTGGACCATGGTCCGTGCCTACGCCCAGCCGGGCACCGGGCTCACCGGGGACACCGGCCTCCTCACCGCCGTACTCCAGGGACTCGACCATCTCGCCGCGACCGTCTACCACCCCGCCACCGCCCCGTACGGCAACTGGTGGGAGTGGCAGATCGGCAGCCCCCGGCTGCTCATGGACATCACCGCCGTCCTGTACGACCGGCTCACCGCCACGCAGCGCGCCGCCGGGACCGCCGCCGTCGACCACTTCATCCCCGACACGCTGCTCGCCGACTACACGGGCACCAGCACCGGCGCCAACCGCGTCGACCTCTGCCGCTCCGTCGCCCTGCGCGGCGTCCTCGGCCGGGCGCCCGACCGGATCGCGCTCGCCCGCGACGCGCTCTCGCCCGTCTTCCCGTACGTCACGAAGGGCGACGGGCTCTACGCCGACGGATCGTTCGTCCAGCACACCTGGGTCGCCTATTCCGGGACGTACGGGCAGGTCATGCTGGACGGCCTCGGCCGCCTTCTCACCCTGCTCGCGGGCTCGCCCTGGGCCGTCACGGACCCGGCCCGGCAGACCGTCCTCGACAGCGTGGAGCGCGCGTACGCCCCGCTGATCTACAACGGACTGATGATGGACAGCGTCAACGGGCGCGCCGTCAGCCGCGGACTCCTCCGGAGCGACGAGCGGCAGGTGCTGCGGAGCGACCACTTCCACGGCCAGGGGGTGATCGCCGCGATCACGCTGCTCGCGGGCGCGGCGGGCGCCGCCGAGCGCGAGCGGTGGACGGCGCTGGTCAAGGGGTGGATCGAACGGGACACGGTGTCGCCCGTCCTCACCGCCCGCCAGTTCGACGTCGCCGATCTCGCCCGGCTGGCCGCCGTCGCCGCCTCGGATGTGCCCGCCGCCCCCGAACCGACCGGCCACACCCTCTTCGCCGCCATGGACCGGGCCGTGCACCGCGGGCCGGGGTGGGCCGCCAACATCTCCATGGCCTCCGACCGGATCGCGCACTACGAGTGCGGCAACGGCGAGAACCCGCGCGGCTGGCACACCGGCGCGGGGATGCTCCTGTGGTGGTGCGCGGACCGGGGCGGCGACCGGACCGCCGACCAGTACACGAACTGGTTCTGGCCCACGGTCGACCCGTACCGGCTGCCCGGTACGACGGTCTCCACCCGGCGTCTGCCGGACCGCGCGGGCGGCGAGTGGGGCGAGCCGAAACCGGACGTACGGTGGGTCGGCGGCGCGACCGACGGGACGTACGCCGCCGTCGGACAGCACCTCAAGGGGCTCGGCTCCACGCTTGAAGCCCGCTTGTCCTGGTTCTGCCTCGCGGACGCGGTCGTCTGCCTCGGCGCCGGGATCAGCGCCATGGACGGGGTGCCCGTCGAGACGATCGTCGACAACCGCAATCTGGGGGAGCTGCCCGGGAGCGTTTTCACCCTCGGCCCCGGCGGTGACCGGACCCGCTGGGCCCATCTCGCCGGCCACGGCGGCTGGGTCTTCCCCGGGGGCGCGCGGGTACAGACCCTCGCCGAGGCGCGCACCGGCGCGTGGAGCGACATCAACACCACCAGCTCACCCGAACGCCGTACCCGCCACTACCGGAGTCTCTGGCTCGACCACGGCACCGACCCGGTGGCCGCCTCGTACACATATCTGCTGATGCCCGGCGCGTCCCGGCGCGACGTCGCCGCGCGCGCCGCCGACCGGCGATGGCTGGAGACCCTGGCCAACACGGACGCCGCGCAGGCCGTCGCGGTCCGCTCCCTCGGTTGTGTCGCCGCGAACTTCTGGCGCCCGGGGACGGCGGGGCCGCTCACCGCGACCGCCCCCGCGAGCGTCCTGGCCGTGGAACGGGGCCGTACCGCCACCCTGCACCTCGGCGAGCCACCCCGGACGGGCGAGCCCCTGGAGATCGTCTGGGACCGGCCGCACCGCCCGGTACGGCGCGTCACCTCCCACGACCCGTCCGTCGAGGTCCTGACCGCGGGCCGTACGGTACGGCTGAGGGTCACCCCGGGAACGGCCGGCGCCACCCATGGCTGCACCATGGAGCTGCGCTGAGCAGGGCGGATCCCCACCGTCGCCGCCCGGGACCACACCGCCCCCCTCCGCAGGACCCGCAGGACCCGCAGGCCCCGAAGGTCTAGGGGATCCCTACAACCGACGGGGGCACCGTCCTGTGCGGTGGCGCCGTAACGGGCCCGGTTCTGTCCATGCCCACCAGGAATACCGCCGGGAGACTGTGTGGAGTCGACGGCGCGCATTCCTTGGTCGGGTTCGTAGGGTTGGCACATGACCGTAGTGGACGAGACGCCGAGCGAGCCCACCGACGCCCGGGGCCGGGTGGCAGAACTGCACGCGCTGCGCGAGACGGCCCGCCGAGGGCCCAGTGACCGCGCGACCGAGGCCCAGCGCGCCAAGGGCAAGCTGACCGCGCGTGAGCGCATCGAGCTGCTGCTCGACGAGGGGTCGTTCAAGGAGGTCGAGCAGTTGCGCCGGCACCGGGCGACCGGCTTCGGCCTGGAGGCGAAGAAGCCGTACACCGACGGTGTGATCACCGGCTGGGGCACGGTGGAGGGCCGTACGGTCTTCGTCTACGCCCACGACTTCCGGATCTTCGGCGGCGCCCTCGGCGAGGCGCACGCCACGAAGATCCACAAGATCATGGACATGGCCATCTCGGCCGGTGCCCCCCTGGTCTCGCTCAACGACGGCGCCGGCGCCCGCATCCAGGAGGGCGTCTCCGCGCTCGCCGGATACGGCGGCATCTTCCAGCGCAACACCCGCGCCTCTGGTGTCATCCCGCAGATCAGCGTGATGCTCGGCCCGTGCGCGGGCGGCGCCGCCTACAGCCCCGCCCTCACGGACTTCGTCTTCATGGTCCGCGAGACCTCGCAGATGTTCATCACCGGCCCCGATGTGGTCAAGGCCGTGACCGGCGAGGAGATCACCCAGAACGGTCTGGGCGGCGCGGACGTGCACGCCGAGACCTCGGGCGTCGCGCACTTCGCGTACGACGACGAGGAGACCTGCATCGCCGAGGTGCGCTACCTCCTGTCGATGCTGCCGCAGAACAACCGCGAGAACCCGCCCACGGTCGTCTCCGAGGACCCGGCGGACCGCCGCTCCGACGTCCTGCTCGACCTCGTGCCCGCCGACGGCAACCGCCCGTACGACATGCACAAGGTCATCGAGGAACTGGTCGACGACGGCGACTTCCTGGAGATCCACGAGCGGTGGGCCCGTAACATCATCTGCGCGCTGGCCCGGGTCGACGGCCAGGTCGTCGGCATCGTCGCCAACCAGCCGCAGTCCCTGGCCGGGGTGCTGGACATCGAGGCATCGGAGAAAGCTGCACGCTTTGTCCAGATGTGCGACGCTTTCAACATTCCGATCGTCACGTTGCTGGACGTGCCCGGCTTCCTGCCGGGCGTCGACCAGGAGCACGGCGGAATCATCCGGCACGGCGCCAAACTGCTCTACGCCTACTGCAACGCGACCGTGCCGCGGATCTCCCTGATCCTGCGCAAGGCGTACGGAGGCGCGTACATCGTCATGGACTCCCAGTCCATCGGGGCCGACCTGACCTACGCCTGGCCCACCAACGAGATCGCGGTGATGGGCGCCGAAGGCGCCGCCAATGTCATCTTCCGCAAGCAGATCGCCGAGGCCGAGGACTCCGAGGCCATGCGCGCCCGCATGGTCAAGGAGTACAAGGCCGAGCTGATGCATCCCTACTACGCGGCGGAGCGCGGCCTCGTCGACGACGTCATCGACCCGGCGGAGACCCGCGAGGTCCTGGCCGCCGCGCTCGCGATGCTCCGTACCAAGCACGCGGACCTGCCGTCCCGCAAGCACGGCAACCCCCCGCAGTGACGCGGAGCCCCGCACGCCCCACCGACCCTGCCGAGACAACGGAGACACGACTCCATGAGTGATGCCACGAACGAGTCCCTGCTGCGCGTCGAGAAGGGCCACGCCGACCCCGAGGAGCTGGCCGCCATCACGGCCATCCTGATGGCCCGCGCGGCGGCCAGGCCCGAGGCCCCGGCGCACCGCGGCCGCTCCACCGCCGGCTGGCGCCGGCTGGAGCGCACCCCCGGCTTCCGCGCCCCGCACAGCTGGCAGGGCTGACCCCCGCCGGTAGCGCGTACACGACGAAGTCCCCGCACTCTCACCGAGTGCGGGGACTTCGTCGTGTACGGACCCGGGACGGTGCCCGGCGCAGCGCGGCGCCGGGCGTCCCCGCCTAACGGAGTCGTGCCATGAGGGCGTGTTCGACGAGGGTGATGAGTCCGCTTTTGGCGTCGGCGCGGTGGCGGGCGTCGGTGGTGATGATGGGGGTGTCGGGGCCGATCTGGAGTGCTTCGCGTACTTCGTCGGGGGTGTAGGGCTGGTGTCCGTCGAAGCCGTTGAGGGCGATGACGAAGGGGAGTCCTGAGTTTTCGAAGTAGTCGACGGCGGGGAAGCAGTCGGCGAGGCGGCGGGTGTCGACGAGGACGACGGCGCCGATGGCGCCGCGGACGAGGTCGTCCCACATGAACCAGAAGCGGTCCTGTCCGGGGGTGCCGAAGAGGTAGAGGATGAGGTCTTGGTCGAGGGTGATGCGGCCGAAGTCCATGGCCACGGTGGTGGTGGTCTTGTCTCCGGTGTGGGTGAGGTCGTCGATGCCGGCGGAGGCGCTGGTCATGACGGCTTCGGTACGCAGCGGGTTGATCTCCGAGACGGCGCCTACGAACGTGGTCTTGCCCACGCCGAAGCCGCCCGCCACCACGATCTTCGCGCTGGTGGTTGAGCGGGCCGCACCGCCGCTAGAGCTTGCGAAGTCCACTGAGCACCCTTTCGAGCAGTGTCACGTCTGGCTGGCCACCGGTGGCCTCGTCGCCACCGGGCTGATGGATGGCGACGAGGCCCGCCTCCGCCAGGTCGGCGACGAGGATCCGGGCCACGCCGAGGGGGATGGAGAGGAGCGCCGAGACTTCGGCGACCGATTTGATCTCGAAACACAGTTGGCAGATCCGCTGGTGCTCGGGCAACTGCCCCTGCAACTGGGACGGATCAGCCGTCGTACTGACCAGCGCCTCGATGGCGAGCTGGTAACGCGGCCGGGTCCGGCCGCCGGTCATGGCGTACGGGCGCACCAACGGATTGTGTGTGCCCATGGAAGGCTCAGCTTCCGGGGAGCGCCTCGGCTGCACCGGCTGGATGCGGGGCCGCCTGGGCTGGTCGTACTCGTACGGCCGCGGCGGGGGAGGGGGCTGGTACGGCTGCCGCTGCGGTCCGCCGCGCCCGCCGTCCTGCCCGCCGTGGCCCTGGCCGCCCTGGTCGTGGCTCGGCTCGCCCTGTCCACCGCCCTGCTGTCCGCTGGGCGTGGAGGGAAAGTTGAACCGGTTCTGGGCATACTCACCCGGAGACCGGGGGCCTCCGTCATAGGGATGCCCGCCTGGGGGTGTAGCCACGTTTCCTCCTCCGACTGCCGGGGCGCCGGGCCCGATCCTGGCGGACCTGTGAAATCCGCGCCACCGCACCCTAATGGTGCGGCGGCAAGCAGCGCACTGTCTGTCAGTTCAGCAGACTTCCCTGGAGCTCCGCACGCAGGTCCGGGGTGAGGACCGTACCCGCGCGGTCGACCAGGAGGGCCATCTCGTAGCCGACCAGGCCGATATCGGCCTCGGGGTGGGCGAGTACGGCCAGGGACGAGCCGTCGGAGATGGACATGAGGAAGAGGAAACCGCGCTCCATCTCCACCACGGTCTGGTTCACCGCCCCGCCCTCGAAGATCCGGGAGGCCCCCGCGGTCAGCGAGGTCAGACCCGACGCGACGGCCGCGAGCTGATCGGCGCGGTCGCGCGGGAATCCTTCGGACATGGCGAGCAGGAGTCCGTCGGCGGAGACCACCACCGTGTGGGACACCCCAGGGGTGTTGTCCACAAAGTTGGTGATCAACCAGTTCAGATTCTGCGCCGCCTGGCTCATCGGGCTCACACTAACGCTCCTGGTTGTAGGTACTGCCCGGGCCGCGGCCCGGTCCGTTCGTATCCGCTCCAGCGTTGCGGCCCCGCTCGACGCCGCGCCGCAGGTTGCTCAACCTGCCCCGGATGTCCTCCGGGGCGCGGGAGACCTGGGGGCCGCTGTGCGTGGTCTGCTCCGCGGCGCCCTCGACCAGGTTGGCCTTGGGCACACGGCGCGGCAGACCGGACGAGGTGACGCCGCCGGCCTTGGGCTCGCGCAGCTTCTCCGCGCGGTGCCAGCGCTCGTCGTTCCTCGCGCGCCAGTCGTCCGAACCGGCGTTCTCCGCCTGTCCGTCGGCCTGGTGCCCGGCACCGCTCGGTCCACTGCCGTTCTGCCGGGCGTCGACCCGGGTCGCGCCGGGGCCGTCGCTCGGGAGTCCGCCCTCGCCGCGGCCCGTGTCCTGCTCAACGCTCTGCTCGTCCTGGAAGTCGCCCGAAGGGGTGCTCCGGCCGTTCAGCGCCGTCGATGAGGTCTGTCCGGTCGGCTGTCCTTCGCCCTCACCGGCCGGCTGCCACGACGCGGGTGACTGCGGCTGCTGGGGCTGGCCGCCGCCACGGCGCGGCAGACCCGCGTCCGTCAACGCGTGACTGGCGCTCGGGGAGGGACCCGGACGGTTCAAGCCTACGTTGTCCTGGGCGTTCCCGGGAGCGCCCAGGCCCGATTCCGGTTCGGCCGGACGCTCGGGCTCGTACGTACCGGGATAGGCACTCTGATCGGCCCACTCGCCCTGGTGGGGCTGGGGGTTGAACAGATTCTCGTAGGTGCCCTCGGCGCCCTGCGCGGCGGGGTACGCGGACTCCGTATATCCCTGCTGGGGCGGATAGGCGTCGGACGGCGGAAACGTGTCCGACCGCTGGTACGTGTCGGGCGCGCGGTACTCCTCGAACGCGCCCGTGGTGAACTCCGCGCCCGCCGGGGGGAAATCGGCCGCCGGGGACGGGAAGTCCGCCCCGGGCGCCGGCTGCCGCGGTGCGTAGCCCGGCTCGTACCCCGACTCGTACGACGGCTTGCCTGCGGCGTACCCGCCGTCCGTCCCGTCGCGGTACTGGCCGTCCACCTGGTCCTGGAAGAGCGGCTGGTCCCCCATGGCGCCCTCGGGAGGCGTCCCGAGGGCCGCACGCCGCTCCTCGCGCTGGAGCGAGCGGTTGACGGAGTCGAGCGGCGCCGGCTGATCGGCCCCCGGCTGCTGCTCGTACCGCGAGTCGTCGAAGCCCAGCTCCGCCGCCGTCAGCAGCGGAGCGCTCTGGAAGACCTGCTGCTCGGCCTCGGGGAGGTTCGGCTGGTCCGGCATGATCTGCGAGACGGTGAAGTCCTCGCCCTGGCCGGGGGCGCCGCCCCCGCCGCCGTGCGTGATCGCGTCCGGCAGCATGACCAGGGACGTCGTGCCCGCCTGCTCGCCCGAGGGGCGGAGCTGGACCCGTACGCCGTGCCGGTCGGCGAGCCGGCCGACCACGAACAGGCCCATGCGCTGGGAGACCGTGGCGTCCACGGTCGGCGGGTTGGCCAGCTTGTGGTTGATGTCCGCGAAGTCCTCGGCGGTCAGACCGATGCCCTTGTCGTGGATCTCGATCATCACGCGGCCGTCGGGCAGTCGGGTCGCGGTGACACGGACCTTCGTCTGCGGCGAGGAGAACGTGGTGGCGTTCTCCAGCAACTCGGCGAGCAGATGTACGAGGTCGGTGACGGCCTGGCCGTGGATCTCCGTCTCCGGGACCCCGGACAGCTCGATGCGCTCGTACGACTCCACCTCGGAGGAGGCGGCACGCAGCACGTCCACCAGCGGCACCGGCTGGTTCCAGCGGCGGCCGGGCTCCTCGCCGGCGAGGACGAGCAGGTTCTCGCCGTTGCGGCGCATCCGGGTGGCGAGGTGGTCCAGCTTGAAGAGGTTGTTGAGCTGGTCCGGGTCGCCCTCGTTGTTCTCCAGGTCGGAGATGAGGGTCAACTGGCCCTCGATCAGCGACTGGTTGCGACGTGAGAGATTGGTGAAGATCGCGTTGACGTTCCCGCGGAGCATGGCCTGCTCGGCGGCGAGCCGCACCGCCTCGCGGTGGACCTGGTCGAACGCGCGGGCGACCTCGCCTATCTCGTCGCGCGAGTCGATCGGGATGGGCTGCACCCGGGTGTCGACCCGGCCGGGCTCGGCCCGCGAGAGCTGGTCGACGAGCATCGGCAGCCGCTGCTCGGCGATCCCGAAGGCGGCGGTACGCAGCGACAGCATCGACCGGCTCATCTGCCGGGCCATGATCCCGGCCAGGATGAACGCCGCCAGCAGGGCGACCAGCACGATCGCGCCGTTGGTGATCGCGTCGTTCCTGGCGTTGTCGGCGATCGCGGACGCGTCGGCGACGGCCTTGTCGACCAGGTCCGTCTCGATCGTGTTGTACCCGTCGAACTTGGCGGTGGAGGCCGCCATCCAGGTCTCCGGGGTGACCCCGCGCTCGGCCAGCTTCTCCGGGCTGTCACCGGTGGCGATCGCCGCCACCATGCCGTCGTAGAGAGAGCCGTCCTTGGCCGGCGGGGCGGTGAACTCCTTGCCCTCGGCGGCGGCCTGCTGCTGCGCGGCGGCGAGCTTCTTGGCCGCCTCGGCCGTCTGCGCCTTCATGACCTCCTGGAGCTTGACCGCGTCCGCCTGGGTGCCACCGGAGACGTACTCGCCGATGGCGATGTCCTCCAGGTAGGCGTACGAGGAGAACGCGATCGTCTGGCCGCTCTTGACGTCGGCCTTCTGGCTCGGCCTGACCAGCAGATGCGTGCCGATGGAGCGCTGGAGCGACTCGGCGCCCTTGGCCAGCCCGATGGCGTAGACCGTACGGCCGTAGCTGGTGATGTTCCCGGTGCCCAGGCCGAGTTCGTTGGCGAACTCCATGAGGGTGTGCTCCAGCGGCACGTACGCCTCTTCGGTGGCCACCGGGCCGCCATTGCCACCGCTCTTGTCCGGGGTCTCGACCCCGGCGGTGAACGCGGTCTTGCGGATGTTCTCCAGCGTGGGCTCCACACTGCGGAACAGTCCGAGCCGGCGTTCGAGGCCCTGCTTGGCGGGCATGTTCCGGACGGCCAGGTCGAACTTCTTCTTGGCCGCGTCCGTGGCCGCGTAGCTCTCGGTGACGATCTGCGCGTCCCGCTTGTTGGTCAGCAGGGACTGCGCGGTGAGGTCACGCTCGTTGAGCACGGCGTGTCCGTACTCGGATGCGGCCCGCACGACGAGGGCGGTCTTCTCCGCGTCCTTGGCCGCCTGCCAGGTGTCGACGGAGCCCTTGACCTGAAAGCCGCCCATGACGAGGCCGACCAGGACGGGAACGAGGAGAATCGCGTACAGCCGGGTGGTCACCCGCCAGTTGCGCGGGGAGAACCGGCTGGAGCTGCCGGCCGCCGGGGGCGGGCCGGTCGTGACGGCAGGCGCCGCTGCGCGCGGCGGCGGGGTGAAGTTCCCCCGCGCCTTCTGCTCCGCGGAGCTCGTCGTGCTTCGCCTCACTCGACCAACAACCTCTCGGCGTCGGCACCTACGTTGTGCCGTGTTTTGTTCAGGGCCGTACTACTCGGGAGTTCTCGAATTCCAGCACGGGGAACGCTCCCTTTCCAAACAGCAGGAATCAGCCATTCCGAGTGGTCCAGGCCTCACATAAAACGGGCATAAAGAACGAGCCCCGGCAAAAAGCGGGGCCGACATGAGCGCAGGGGCACCGGGCGAGTGCGCCGGGTGGCCGGAGAGCGTGAATTCTCTGTCGAAATGTTATGAACACAGAGGCGGGCCGTGTCAAAGGACCTGGCCCACCTCTGAGTATGCCTACGGCAACTTCCGTAGACGGACACCTACTTCAGTCGTGCCATGAGGGCGTGTTCGACGAGGGTGATGAGTCCGCTTTTGGCGTCGGCGCGGTGGCGGGCGTCGGTGGTGATGATGGGGGTGTCGGGGCCGATCTGGAGTGCTTCGCGTACTTCGTCGGGGGTGTAGGGCTGGTGTCCGTCGAAGCCGTTGAGGGCGATGACGAAGGGGAGTCCTGAGTTTTCGAAGTAGTCGACGGCGGGGAAGCAGTCGGCGAGGCGGCGGGTGTCGACGAGGACGACGGCGCCGATGGCGCCGCGGACGAGGTCGTCCCACATGAACCAGAAGCGGTCCTGTCCGGGGGTGCCGAAGAGGTAGAGGATGAGGTCTTGGTCGAGGGTGATGCGGCCGAAGTCCATGGCCACGGTGGTGGTGGTCTTGTCTCCGGTGTGGGTGAGGTCGTCGATGCCGGCGGAGGCGCTGGTCATGACGGCTTCGGTACGCAGCGGGTTGATCTCCGAGACGGCGCCTACGAACGTGGTCTTGCCCACGCCGAAGCCGCCCGCCACCACGATCTTCGCGCTGGTGGTTGAGCGGGCCGCACCGCCGCTAGAGCTTGCGAAGTCCACTGAGCACCCTTTCGAGCAGTGTCACATCCGGCGTTCCGCCGGCCTCTCCGTTGCCCGGCTGGTGGATCGCCACCATGCCGGCCTCCGCCAGGTCGGCCACCAGGATGCGGGCGACGCCGAGCGGCATGGTCAGCAGCGCGGACACCTCCGCCACCGATTTGACCTCGCGGCACAGGTGGCAGATCCGCTGGTGCTCAGGGAGCAGGGTGGCGAGATGTGCCGGGTCTGCGGTCGTACTGACCAGCGCCTCGATGGCGAGCTGGTACCTCGGCCGGGTCCGGCCGCCGGTCATGGCGTACGGACGTACCAGCGGCTGATCGCCCTCAGGACCGTACGAGGCGTCGAGGGAGACGCCGTACGGATCGTGAGAGGCGGGTGGCGGGGTCATGAATCCTCCGGGCGTGACAGCAAGATGTCTGCGTGCCGTCTGACTTGGCCGGTGGGGGGCCGGTTGGGCGGCCTGACGGTGGGAAGCTGGGGAGTTCCTGGAAGCCTCAGTGCAGCAGACTTCCCTGGAGCTCGGCGCGCAGGTCCGGTGTGAGGACCGTACCGGCGCGGTCGACCAGGAGGGCCATCTCGTACCCCACCAGACCGATGTCGCACTCGGGGTGGGCGAGCACGGCCAGGGAGGAACCGTCGGAGACGGACATGAGGAAGAGGAAGCCGCGCTCCATCTCCACCACGGTCTGGTTGACCGGGCCGCCTTCGAAGATCCGGGACGCCCCCGCGGTCAGCGAGGTCAGACCGGACGCCACGGCCGCGAGCTGATCGGCGCGGTCGCGGGGGAAGCCCTCGGACATGGCCAGCAGAAGTCCGTCTGCGGAGACCACCACCGTGTGGGACACCCCAGGGGTGTTGTCCACGAAATTGGTGATCAACCAGTTCAGATTCTGCGCAGCCTGACTCATCGGACTCAACTAACGCTCCTGCTGGTGAGAGGTGCCGAGGTTGAATCCGTTGTTCGCCGGGCCGGTGTTGCCCGCCTGACGACCTTGCTGGATACCCCGACGGAGATTGGTCAGCCGGCCGCGCACGTCAGCGGGCGCACGGGAGACCTGCGGACCGGCCTGGGTGGTCTGTTCCTGCGCGGTACCGGGCACCAGGTTGGCGCGCGGCACCCTGCGGGGCAGACCGGAGGTGGTGATGCCGCCGGCCTGGGGCTTCTTGGCCCGCTCGGCCTGGCGTACCAGCTCGTCGTTGGGAGAGGTGCGCCAGGAGGAAGTGGCGCCCACGCCGCCTGCGGCCGAACCGTGCGGGTCCGAACCGTTGCCGCTGGAGAAGTTGAAGCCGCCACCGTTCGTTCCGGAACCCTGGCCCTGCTGGTGGAGCTGGCCGAGCCCCGGGCGCCGGTTCTGGCCGGGACCCTGGGCCTGGCCCGGGGAGTCCGGGCCGCCGGTGCCCGGCCTGGTGAAGCCGGAACCGCTGGTGTCGAAGCCGGAGCCGTTGGTCCCGAAGCCGCCCGCGCCGGTGTCGTTCGCGCCGAAGCCGCCCGCTCCGGAGCCGTTCGTTCCTGAGCTGTTCGTTCCGAGGGCGTCGGAGCCGTTCGAGGGCTCGCGGCGTGGCATCGGGGCCATCGGCTGCTGCGCGGACGGGCTCTCCTGACGCCCCGTGTCCTGGGTGGAGCCCGGCCGGCCGGGCTCCGCTCCGCCGTCCTGCTGTCCGCCGCCCTGGGTGTGGAACCAGTTGGTCTCCAGGGTGTCGTACAGCGGCGTACGGCCGTCACCCGGGCCGGAGGCCGGGGGCAGCGCCTCCGGCTGCGGCTGCGGCGGCAGGCTCGGCTGGCGGTAGCCGCCCTCGGAGCCGGGCGCCGGGGCCGGGGCGGGCGGACGCGGGGCGTTGAAGTCCTGCTGGGCCGAGCCGAAGTCCGACGACGGACGGAAGCCGGAACCGTCGCTCTGGCCGCTCTGGGAGCCGTACTCCGAGGAGTAACCGGCCGGAGCGTTGAAGTCCGGACGCGGGAACTGCGCGGTGGCCGCGGGGTCCTGGCCGCCGCCGAGCGGGGCGTTCTGGTCGGGCCGGGGCCCGTCGAAGTCCGGACGCGGGAACTCGGAGGTGGTGCCGGGGCCCTGCCGGTCACCCGTAGGACGGGCGAACTGGCCGCTGGACTCGTGCTCCTCGTGGCCGCGCGGTGCGTCCAGCGAGGGCCGGCCCGACTGCTGGTCGCTGCCCCAGCTGGGGGCCGCCGGACGCTGCGGCTGCGGGTTGCCGCCGGGCAGTTCGGCGCGCGGTCCGCCGGGCGGCGGGAGCTGCCGGCCGCGGTCGGGGGCGCCACCCTGCTGGAAGGCGTTCTGGGCCCGCCCGCTGAAGCCGTTCTGACCCTGGCCGCCCTGGTTGCCCTGGCCGGCCGGACCGTGCTGGCCGCCAGGAGCGCCCTGGTTGCCCGGGCCGCTCTGGCCGAAGGCGCCGCCGGGGCGGTCCGTACGCTGCTGGCCCTGGCCGGGGCCGCCCTGTCCCTGGCCCTGCGAGGGACCTTGCGACGAGGGGCCGAACGCGTTCTGGGCGAAGATGTTGGGCTGTCCCGAGCCGGAACCCGAACCCTGGCCCTGGCGCTGCGCGTCCTGGTTACCGCCCTGCGACCCGTCGCGGGACGGCAGCGCGGCACGCGGCCCCGTACCGGCGCCGACCTGGCCGCGCGGCGCACCCGCGCCGAGCGGACCACCGGGGGCCGGCGCGCCGCCGGGACCCGAACCGAGCCCGGGCCGTGCGCCGCCGGACGGTGCACCGGGGCCGCCGGTGAGCTGACCGCCGGGCGGCGGCGTCTGGCCGAGCGGACCGCCCTGCCCGGGGGCGCCGGGCCGACCGCCGATGGGGCCCTTCTTGCCGCCGTGGGCGACATCGACGGGCAGCATGACCAGCGCGGTCGTACCACCGGAGTCGGAGGGGCGGAGCTGGATCCTGATGCCGTGGCGCAGCGACAGCCGGCCGACCACGAACAGACCCATGCGGCGCGAGACCGAGACGTCCACGGTGGGCGGCGAGGCGAGCCGCTCGTTGATCGCCGCGAGGTCCTCGGGGGAGAGGCCGATACCGGTGTCGTGGATCTCCACCAGCACCCGGCCGTCGGGCAGCGCGTGACCGGTGACGCGGACCTTCGTCTGCGGCGAGGAGAACGACGTCGCGTTCTCCAGCAGCTCGGCGAGCAGGTGCACGAGGTCGTTGACGACGCGTCCGGCGACCTCGGTCGTCGGTACGGAGGCCAGCTCGATGCGCTCGTACTGCTCCACCTCGGAGGCGGCGGCACGGAGCACGTCGACCAGCGGTACGGGGCGGGTCCAGCGGCGGCCCGGCTCCTCGCCCGCGAGGACGAGCAGGTTCTCACCGTTACGGCGCATACGGGTCGCGAGGTGGTCCAGCTTGAACAGCGAGGAGAGCTGGTCCGGGTCGGCCTCGCGGGACTCCAGTTCGGAGATGAGCGAGAGCTGACGCTGGATGAGGCCCTGGCTGCGGCGCGAGAGGTTGGTAAACATCGCGTTGACGTTGCCCCGCAGCAGGGCCTGCTCGGCGGCGAGCCGGACGGCCTCGCGGTGCACGTCGTCGAAGGCCGCGGCGACCTTTCCGATCTCGTCCTTGGAGTGCACACCGACCGACTCGACGGAGGTGTCGACGTCCTGCGGGTCGGAGTCGGAGAGCTGCTTGACCAGCTCGGGCAGCCGGTCCTGGGCGACCCGGGTGGCCGTGTCCTGGAGGCGGCGCAGCGAGCGGATCATGGACCGGGCGACCACGAAGGCGCCGACGAGCGAGACACCGAGGACGACGAGGATCAGCGCGGCGTTGAGGATCGCGTCGCGCTGCGAGGACGTGCGCAGCTCGCGCGCCTTGGCCTCCATCTCACCGAGCAGCGTGGCCTCGATGGTCTTCATCGCGTTGATCCGGGTGGACGCCTGGTCGGTCCAGTCCAGATACGAGCGGCTGGGCTGGCTCCCCAGACCGTCGGCCGTGCTGAGCACCCGGTCCGCGTACTTCTCCGACGACTGGATCTCGGGGTTGCCCTGCCCGTTGAGCGGGGCCATCAGCTCTTCGGCGTCGCCGCCCATCGACTCGTACAGGAAGCTGAAGGAGGTGAGGGCGTTCTTCTCCTTCGTCGCCGCGGCCAGACCGTACAGCCGGTCGTTCTCGTCGAGGTTGCCCTTGGTGGACGGGTCGGCGGGCAGCGCGGCGGCGATGACCGCGCGCTGGATCGACGCGTACTCCTTGGCGGACGAGAACGCGGCCAGCGCGCGGGTCCGCTTGATCATGTCCGGGTTGTTCGTCGCCTGCGCCATGTCCTGCGAGAGGCTCAGCAGCGAGGTGATCAGTCCGTCGTACGCGTCGACGGTCAGCGAGTCCGAACCCGCGCCGACGTACGCGTCCTTGCGGATGGTGTTGATCCGGTTGACCTGGGTGGAGATCTGCCGGACGTTCGAGCGGATGCTCTCCAGCGCCTGGTCGCCGTCGGTGCTGCCGATGTCCACCGTGGCGTCGAGGAAGGTCTTCTTGGCCCGGTCGGTCTTCGTACGGCGGTCCTGGACCTTGAAGTCCTTGGCGCTCGCCCCGTTGGTCAGCGGCCCCGCCGACTCGTCGCGCTCCGCCTGGAGCGCCTGGGCGAGCGTGGTCGCCTCTTTGGTCATCTTGGTGAGCAACTGCATGTGTTCGAGCTGCTGCATGTCGTTCAGCGACTCGTTGATCCGCAGTCCGCCCAGCGTGGTGGCCGCGACCACCGGCAGGGTCAGCAGCGCCACGAGGCGGGTGCTGATGCGCCAGTTGCGCAGCGCTATTCGCGACCCGGGGTCGGTCGGTGACTTCGCGTTCGGCGTCGTCTGCGGAGACGGCGGCGCGGCGGGCGCGCCGGGTCCGCTCTGTCCCGGACCGGGACGTGCGCCCCGGCCGCCGTTCTGGTCACCCGACGGAGCCGGGCCCGGGTTCTGGGTGTGCTGGGGCGAGGAGCCGCGGTCGGATCCGCCGCGGTGCTCCTGCTCCGCCGCAGCGCTGCCATCCCTCTTGTAACGTCCCTGCACTAGCGTCGCAACCTCTGGACCAGGCGTCCCCCCGCTGAACGGCGGAACGGTGTCGGCGTCGTGGGGCACGGAAAGGCACCCCATGGTGGTCGTGAGTGACCGGCGCTGCTCCCCTTCCCCGCCGCCACTCGGCGCTGCGTTGCGCCTCTGCGCGCCGGCACATCCAAACCCGCGGCGGTGGGGGGAATTCCAGCACAGTGCAGGATCTCCAACAAGGGCGAAGGGCAGGGCTGTGACCTGAATGACACGCAGTGAGCACCGGGTCACCGGCCGTGGAAAGCCGGGGCGGAGGAAACGGACTTACGCGTACGAGCCATGTACGGGTAGGGGGTGTCCCGGTCCGGATGATCAGCAGTGGAATGCAACGTTCAGTAACGCAATGTCCGTTTCCTTGGTCATCAACTGGCGCCCGGAATGGGGGAAATGCCTGGCAGGTCGTGAGGAAACTCACACCGTGATCGACGATCGATCGCCGCTGCGGCGGGGAATTGGATGTTTAGCCTGACGCTTTACAGGGATGGCACATCCGACAACCGGCGCTCCGGTGCCCGTAGCCCGACAAGGTCTGACACCACACATGAATCCGCAGAAGACAACGATGATGTTCCGCAACACCGCCAACCCCCGGCGCACCACGCTGGCGCACCTGAAGGACGCCGAGGAGCTGGCGCCCGCCGCGCGGCCGGAGCACCCCGTCGCCCTGCCGAACCGTACGGCCAACCCGCGCCGTACGACCCTGATGGTCGCCCCGTCCGCCCCGTCCGCCGAGGCGGCCACCCCGGACGCCGCGCCCGCCGCCTCGTAACGGTCGCACGCCGAGGACCGCCTCCGCCCGCTCCGTGTCCGTACGCCGCGTTCCGCCCACGCCCGGTAGTACGCGCCACAGGGGCCGCCCGTTCACGCGCCGTTCCGTTCCGGGCGTCTGAAGGCGAGGCCCGCGCCGCCCGCCGCGTTAGCCTGGAGCGTCAGTCTTCAGACCTGGGGCGTCAGTCTCCGGACCAGTCAGCAAGTGAAGGGCGAACAGCTTCCGTGCGCATCGCCAGATTCTCCATCGACGGCAATGTCGCCTTCGGCGCGGTCGAGGGCGACGGCAGCGGCGACACCGCCGGCCTCGTCCTCGACATCATCAAGGGCATTCCGTACACCGACGTCGAGCTCTCCGGCACCAAGGTCCCGCTGAGCAAGGTGCGGCTGCTCCCGCCCGTCCTCCCCAACAAGGTCGTGGCCTTCGGCCGCAACTACGCGGAGCACGCGGCGGAGCTGGGCAACGCGGTCCCCGACGCGCCGTTCGCCTTCTTCAAGCCCACCACCTCGGTGATCGGCTCGGGCGACGCCATCGAGTACCCGTCCTTCTCGAACGAGGTGCACTACGAGGCCGAACTGGCCGTCGTCATCGGGCGGATGTGCCGTGAGGTGCCGCGCGAACGCGTCAAGGACGTCATCTTCGGCTACACCTGCGCCAACGACGTCAGCGCGCGCGACATCCAGAAGAGCGAGAAGCAGTGGGCGCGCGCGAAGGGCTTCGACACCTCGTGCCCGCTCGGCCCCTGGGTGGAGACCGAACTCGACCCCTCCGACGTCACCATCCAGTGCACCGTCAACGGGGAACAGCGGCAGCTCGGCCGTACGAGCGACATGATCAACTCCGTCGAGGACCTGATCGTCAACATCAGCGAGGCCATGACGCTCCTCCCCGGTGACGTCGTCCTCACCGGCACCCCCGCGGGGGTCGGCCCCCTCAGCGTCGGCGACGAGGTCGCCGTCACCATCGAAGGCATCGGCACTCTCACCAACAAGGTGATCAAGCGTGGCTAGCGCACCCGTCCGTGTACGTTTCTGTCCCTCCCCGACCGGCAACCCCCACGTGGGCCTGGTCCGTACCGCCCTCTTCAACTGGGCGTTCGCCCGCCACACCGGCGGCACCCTGGTCCTGCGCATCGAGGACACCGACGCGGCGCGCGACTCCGAGGAGAGTTACGCGCAGCTCCTCGACTCGCTGCGCTGGCTCGGGCTCGACTGGGACGAGGGCCCCGAGGTGGGCGGCCCGCACGCGCCGTACCGCCAGTCGCAGCGCATGGACCTCTACCGCGACATCGCGGCCAAGCTGCTGGAGGCGGGCCACGCCTACCACTGCTACTGCACGACCGAGGAGCTGGACGCCCGCCGCGAGGCGGCGCGCGCGGCGGGCCGGCCGTCGGGGTACGACGGCCACTGCCGCGACCTGACCGCCGAGCAGAAGGCGGCGTACGAGGCGCAGGGGCGCGGCGCCATCGTCCGCTTCCGGATGCCCGACGAGCCGATCACCTTCACGGACCTGGTCCGCGGCGAGCTGACCTTCACCCCGGAGAACGTCCCGGACTACGGCATCGTCCGCGCCAACGGCGCCCCCCTCTACACGCTCGTCAACCCGATAGACGACGCGCTGATGGAGATCACCCACGTCCTGCGCGGCGAGGACCTGCTCTCCTCCACCCCGCGCCAGGTCGCGCTGTACAAGGCGCTGACAGAGCTGGGCATCGCCAAGGGCGTCCCGAGCTTCGGGCACCTTCCGTACGTCATGGGGGAGGGCAACAAGAAGCTCTCCAAGCGCGACCCCCAGGCGTCCCTGAACCTCTACCGGGAGCGCGGCTTCCTCCCCGAGGGGCTGCTCAACTACCTCTCGCTGCTGGGCTGGTCGCTCTCCGCGGACCGCGACCTCTTCTCCATGGACGAGATGGTCGCCGCGTTCGACATCGCGGACGTCAACGCCAACCCGGCCCGCTTCGACCTGAAGAAGGCCGAGGCGATCAACGCCGACCACATCCGGCAGCTCGACGTGAAGGCGTTCGCGGACGCCTGCGCCCCGTGGCTGAAGGCCCCGTACGCCCCCTGGGCCCCGGAGTCCTTCGACGCGGCGGCCTTCGAGGCGCTGGCCCCGCTGGCCCAGACCCGGGTCACGGTCCTCTCGGACATCACCGCCAACGTCGACTTCCTCTTCCTGGACGAGCCGGTCGAGGACGAGGCGTCCTGGGCGAAGGCGATGAAGCCGGGCGCGGACGCGCTGCTGACCACGGCCCGCGCGAAGATCGCGGAGTCCGACTGGAACGCGGAGTCCCTGAAGAACGCGGTCCTCGCGGCCGGCGAGGAACACGGCCTGAAGCTCGGCAAGGCCCAGGCCCCGGTCCGCGTCGCCACCACGGGCCGTACGGTCGGCCTCCCGCTCTTCGAGTCCCTGGAACTCCTGGGCCGGGAGCGCACGCTGGCCCGCATCGACGCGACGCTGGCGAAGCTGACGGCGTAAGGCGGCAGGCGTACCGCATACGAGGGCCCGGCGGCCCGCCCCGCAGTCCGGGGGCTGCCCACCGGGCCCTCACGCATACCGTCACGGCCTCGGCGCACCCGCCCATACGACGCTGCCGAAGCTCCCCGGCCGGCGCGAGACCCACGCGGCGGCCCGCTCGACCGAGGCCAGGGACAACCAGACACCCCCGTCAACGGCGGCCACCTGCGTAACCCCGCCATCCGCGTGGGCGAGCCCCCAGGCGGCGACGCGGGCGTCCAGCTCGCCGTCCTCGCAGGTGTACTCCTCGACGACGGCGAAGAGACGGGGCGCGGTGTCGTCGACGAGCTCGCGGATCTCCTGGTCGAACCCTTCTGGGCGATCGGGGCGGGGGAGGGGCGGGGATACGGTGTTCATGTGAAGTCTCCTATCCGTCGCAGCAGTTGGTGCGTGATAGGAATGTAGCCCGTGGGGGATAAAGTTATCCTCGAATTGGCGATAGTTTTTGGACTTCACCTGTGTGGGTGACAGCTCGTATGGGGAGGGCCCCGTGGCAAGAGACACGCCGCCGACACTGCGGCAGCGAAGGCTGGGCGCCGAACTGCGCAAGCTGCGCGAGCGGGCCGGACTCAAGTCAACGGCCGCCGCGGCTCAAGTCGGCATCCAGCAGGCCCGGATGAGCATGATGGAAGCGGGCCGGTACGCCGTCGGTGCCGACCGGGTGCGTGCGATAGCGCACACCTATGCCTGCGACGACGCCGAGCTGGTGGAGGCGCTGGCGGGCATGACGGGAGGCCGCGAGCGGGGGTGGTGGGACGATTACCGTGAGCTGCTCTCCGCATCACTGATCGAGTGCGCCGAGCTTGAGAACGACGCCACCTCGATGCGGGTGGCTGCCGTCATGAACGTGCCCGGCCTTCTCCAGACGGCTGCCCAAGCCCGCGTCTCCTTCAAGCACAGTGTCCCGTCACTGCGCGCCCACGAACTTGAGCACCGTACGTCGTTCCGGATGAAGCGGCAGGCGGTCCTGTACGGGGATTCGGCGATGCCCTACACCGCGATCGTCCATGAAGCCGCGCTACGACTCGGGTTCGCGGGGCCCGAGGTCACGCGGGAGCAACTGCACCATCTGATCGAGATGGGCGAGCACGACAACGTGCGGGTCCTGGTCATCCCCTTCGGCCCCCGTGACTTTCCTGCCGCAGGCCAGCCGGTCACCTACGCAACCGGCGCTGTGCCGCAACTCGACACAGTCCTGCTGGACACCGATCATGGCTGTGACTTCCTGGACGGGGAGGCGCAGCTCATTCGCTACCGCACGGTTCTGGACCGCATGGAGAGCTGTGCCCTTCCGCCTGGAAAGTCGCGTGACTTCATTCGGCGTGTAGCCAAGAGCATCTGAGGAAGTTTGACCATGCCTACCTACGAATGGCAGAAGTCCTCCTACAGCTCGGAGGGCGCCAACTGCGTCAACATAGCCGCTGCTCCCGACGGCGCCCTCCGTCTCCGGGAGAGCGACGACCCCGAGGGGATCCTGGCAACGGCCCCCGCACCGTTCGGTGCTCTGCTGGTGGCAATTAAGGGCGGTCGTCTGCGGGTTAAGGCCGAAGGGTGACCGGGTGGGCCGGGGTTGCGTGGCGTCGGGCGGGCCGCCCCTCCCTGATCCGATGATCGCGGTTCCGGGCCGGGCGAAGGGCCCGCTGGGGAACAGCTCTGTTCCTTCGGTCGGCTCCAGCCTGGCGGGCCGGTTCGCCCTGCGGGGCGCGCGGCAGTGGAGTGGGGTGGTGGCGCGTTTCGTCAAGCGTCTACCGACCGGATGTTGGTTGAGGCTCATGCCCCGCTGGTCACTGTTCAGGGTTGGGTGCGGGTTCGGGCGGTGCCTGTCGGGGTGGGCCGGGGGTGTTTTGTGTCGGGCGGTCCGCCCCCTCCAGCTCTGATGGTCGCGGCTCCAGGGTGC
>NZ_JBIWFO010000025.1:0-107600 GCF_044763125.1 Streptomyces sp. NPDC096310
GTCACCTCACCGGCGACATGCACCAGACCAGTGGTGATCAAGGTCTCCACGGCGACCCGGGAGGACGGATCCTCCTGGAGGAGCGCGTCAAGAATGGTGTCGCTGATCTGGTCAGCGATCTTGTCGGGGTGACCTTCGGTCACTGACTCCGAGGTGAAGAGACGGCGGGACACATCGCTCCCTGAGGTTGCAGCGGCTGCTGGCTGATCATTGGCGGATCGTACGGGGCGCTGCACGCCCCGCGACGTTCCTCGACCACTTTATCGGTCGAATCGGGCCACGGGGGCAAGTGTCTCGATCTGTGGGAGCCCCCGGGGTCGCGGTCTCGCATTATGCGCCACGGTGATCGCCCCTGGCCAGAGCCCTGAGAGAGATGTGACGAAGGGCGCAGAAACGGCAAAGGGGAAGAAAGGGGGCGCAATGGAGAATTCATACGGCCGGAGGTCGGTCACCGCCCGTCCCGTCCCCTCGGCCGCACCGTTGTCATCCGGACACCTTCCGTAGCGCCACGAGGTCCCAGACCACGTCCGCCAGGGCCTCCTTCGGACCGTACGGTACGGGCGTCTCGGTGCCGTCCGCCGCGAGGACGACCGCCTCGTTCCCCTCCGTGCCGAACACCTTGTGCTCCCCGACCTCGTTGACGACAAGGAGGTCGCATCCCTTGCGCCGCAGCTTGCGCCGGCCGTTGGCGAGGACGTCGTCCGTCTCCGCCGCGAACCCGACGACGACCTGTCCGGGGCGGGCGCGCGTGGCGGACAGCTCGGCGAGGATGTCCGGATTACGGACGAGAGCGACCGGCGCGGGCTCCTCGCCGTCCTTCTTCTTGATCTTTCCCTCGGCCTGGACAGCGGGGCGGAAATCGGCCACGGCCGCCGCCATGACCACCACGTCGGCCTCGGCGACGGCCTTCAGTACGGCCTCGCGGAGCTGGAGCGCCGTACCGACATGGACCATGTCGACGCCCGCCGGGTCCGGCAGCCCCGTGTTCGCCTCGACGAGCGTGACCCTGGCGCCCCGGGCCACGGCCGTACGGGCCAGGGCGTACCCCTGTTTGCCGGAGGAGCGGTTGCCCAGGTAGCGGACCGGGTCGAGCGGTTCACGCGTCCCCCCGGCACTGATCACCACATGGCGTCCCGCCAGGTCGGGTACGGGTACGCCACGGGCCAGGGTCCGGCGGCACAGCTCGAAGATCTCGCCCGGGTCCGGCAGCCGCCCCTTGCCGGTGTCGACGCCGGTGAGCCGGCCCACGGCGGGTTCGATCACGACGGCGCCCCGGGCGCGCAGCGTCGCGACGTTCTTCTGGGTGGCGGGGTGCTCCCACATCTCGGTGTGCATGGCGGGCGCGAAGACGACCGGACAGCGGGCCGTGAGGAGCGTGTTGGTCAGCAGGTCGTCCGCGAGGCCGTGCGCCGCCTTCGCGAGCAGGTCTGCGGTGGCCGGGGCCACCACGACCAGGTCGGCGCCCTGGCCGATCCGTACGTGGGGCACCTCGTGGACGTCGGACCAGACCTCTGTGGAGACGGGGTGGCCCGAGAGCGCCGACCAGGTCGCCGCCCCCACGAAGTGGAGCGCGGACTCGGTCGGTACGACCCGTACGTCATGGCCCGATTCGGTCAGCCGGCGCAGGAGCTCGCACGCCTTGTACGCGGCGATCCCCCCGGCGACCCCCAGAACGACCTTCGGCTTCTCCACCGTGTCTTTCTCCACCGTGTCTCTCCCCTCCGCTGCACCGAAGCCGGCCGGAGCCGGCCGTGCGGGGGTGTCCCGCACGATCGTGACAGCTCCCATGACACACCACGGGCCCGGCAGTCGCGCTGCCGGGCCCGTGGTGAGAAAGCGTGTGCCGTGGGGTGCCTACTGGGCGGGGCCCTCGATGGCCTCGGAGGTCAGCAGGCCCGCGTTGATCTCGCGCAGGGCGATCGAGAGCGGCTTCTCGTGGACGTGGGTGTCCACCAGCGGACCGACGTACTCGAGCAGGCCCTCACCGAGCTGCGAGTAGTACGCGTTGATCTGGCGCGCGCGCTTGGCCGCGTAGATCACGAGGCTGTACTTCGAGTCCGTGGCCTCGAGCAGCTCATCGATCGGCGGGTTGATGATGCCCTCGGGCGTGGTGATGGAAGAGGACACTCTCTTGCCTTCCGAAGAAAATTCAGGGAAAAACAGGGGATCGCGTACTGCCGCACCCCGTGGACCGGGGAATTCTCATGGACCGGCGGCTTCTCGCCGCCCCGGCGTACCGGGCGGTCCCTGAGGACAGCACACAAAAGATCATGCAACTGCCATCAAGGCTAGCAGCTCGCGTGCGACGTCCTCGACCGAGGTGTTGACCAGGGTCGTGTCGAACTCCGACTCGGCGGCCAGTTCCACCTTCGCTGCGGCCAGCCTGCGCTCGATCACCTCGGCCGACTCCGTGCCCCGGCCGGTGAGCCGGCGCACCAGCTCGTCCCAGCTCGGCGGGGCCAGGAAGACCAGCCGGGAGTCCGGCATCGACTCCTTGACCTGCCGGGCGCCCTGGAGGTCGATCTCCAGGAGTACGGGCTCCCCCGCGGCCAGGCGGTCCAGGACCGCCTGCCGAGGGGTCCCGTACCGGTTGCCCGCGAACTCCGCCCATTCCAGCAGTTCGCCGTTGGCCACCGACTTGTCGAACTCGTCGTCGGTGACGAAGAAGTACTGGACCCCGTGACGCTCACCGGGGCGCGGCTTTCTCGTGGTGGCCGACACCGAGAGCCATACCTCGGGGTGGACCTTGCGCATATGGGCGACGACCGTGCTCTTACCGACCCCGGAGGGGCCGGAGAGCACGGTCAGCCGCGGTCGTACGTCTGCTGCCATGCGGCGATTATCCAGGTTCCCGGGGGTGCCCGGAAACGTCAGGCGCCGCCACCGCCGAACTCGCGCTCCAGGGACGCGATCTGATTGGAGCCAAGACCCCGCACGCGGCGGCTCTCGGAGATCCCGAGCCGCTCCATGATCTGCTTGGCGCGGACCTTGCCCACGCCGGGCAGCGACTCCAGGAGGGCGGAGACCTTCATCTTCCCGATGACGTCGTTCTCCTGACCCTGCTTGATCACGTCATGGAGCGAAGCGCCGGAATGCTTGAGTCGATTCTTGACCTCGGCCCGCTCCCGGCGAGCCGCGGCGGCCTTTTCGAGCGCGGCTGCGCGCTGTTCAGGGGTAAGGGGCGGAAGAGCCACGCCTACGTCACCTCGGATGTCGAACTGTCGGATACGGACCGGTGAGGAACCTAATCGCCCCACACCAGGCGAGCAACGGGCAACGAACTGCGCGTTGGCTCTCGACGGAGACTAGCGGCCAAGTCCGTCCGAGTCAGCGAGAACAGACGAAAAGTCCTGGTCAGCATCGGCCAGGGGTGACATTTTGGTCATTTTGCCCAACTTTTTGGACAGGAAGCCGCTCATTGCCTTCGTCACCTGCCGGCCGTGCCACCGCCGACAGCCGTTCTCACCTCGTCCGCGAAGCGGTCGGCGGCCTTCCGCAGGGCCCCGGCGTCGGGACCGTGACGCAGAACACCCCGGCTGACGCTCGGTACGACGTTCCCGGCCGCCGCGCCGAAGACACCGGGCAGATCGGCGGGCGTCGCGCCCTGCGCGCCGATCCCCGGGGCCAGCAGCGGCCCGTTGATCGCGAGGTCCACCGTCTCCCCGAGGTCCCCGAGGGTGGCCCCCACGACCGCGCCGACCGATCCGAGCGGCTCCGCGCCCGCGTTCTCGGCGGCGATGTGGTCGAGCATGAGCCGCGCGAGCGGGCGCCCGTCGGCGGCGGTGGCCCGCTGCACCTCGGCGCCCTCCGGGTTGGAGGTCAGCGCCAGGACGAAGACCCCGCAGCCGGCCGCCGAGGCCGCGTCCAGCGCCGGGCGCAGCGAGCCGAAGCCGAGATACGGGGAGAGCGTCACGGCGTCCGAGAAGAGCGGCGAGGCCGGATCCAGGTAGGCCGCCGCGTACGCGCCCATCGTGGAGCCGATGTCGCCGCGCTTGGCGTCCATCAGGACCAGCGCCCCGGCCTCCCGCGCCTCCGCGACGGCCTTCTCCAGGACGGCGATGCCGCGCGACCCGAAGCGCTCGAAGAAGGCCGACTGCGGTTTGAGCACGGCGACCCGGTCGGCCAGCGCCTCCACCGTCGTACGGGTGAACCGCTCCAGGCCCGCGACATCGTCGTCGAGCCCCCAGTCGGTGAGGAGCGAGCCGTGCGGGTCGATGCCCACGCAGAGCGGACCGCGGCGGTCCATCGCCTGCCGCAGCCGCGCTCCGAAGGGTGCCGTGGGACGCGTGGGGCCCCAAGGGCCCGGGAGGATCCGCTCGGTCATGCGTCGGCCTTCTTCCGGCTCCGTGCGTCGCGGGTGGCAGCGCCCACGGCCTCGGCGAGGGTGGCGTACGGGGAGAGGGCGAGCCGGGCCGCGAGCCCCTTGTGGATCTCGCGGCTCCAGAACGGGCCCCGGTAGATGAACGCGCTGTACCCCTGGACGAGCGTGGCACCGGCCAGGATGCGCTGCCAGGCGTCCTCGGCGTCCTCCACGCCCCCGACGCCCACCAGGGTGATCCGGTCGCCCACCCGCGCGTACAGGCGGCTCAGCACCTCCAGCGAGCGCTCCTTGAGAGGCGCGCCGGACAGTCCGCCCGTCTCGGCGGTCAGGGCGGGGCCTGACCTGAGGCCCAGGCTCTCGCGGGCGATGGTGGTGTTGGTGGCGATGATGCCGTCCAGGCCCAGTTCCACGGCCAGGTCGGCGACGGCGTCGATGTCCTCGTCGGCGAGATCGGGCGCGATCTTGACCAGGAGGGGGACGCGCCGCCGGGTGACGGTACGGTCGGCGGCCTCGCGTACGGCGGTGAGCAGCGGCCTGAGCCGGTCGACGGCCTGGAGGGTGCGCAGCCCGGGTGTGTTCGGCGAACTGACGTTGACCACGAGGTAGTCGGCGTGCCGGGCCAGCCGCTCCGTGGAGAGCACGTAGTCGGCGACGGCTTCACTCTCGGGGACGACCTTGGTCTTGCCGATGTTGACGCCGACGGTCGTCCTGAAGACGGGCCCACGCGCCGTACGGGCCGCGAGGCGCTCCGCCACGGCGGCGGAGCCCTCGTTGTTGAAGCCCATGCGGTTGATCAGCGCCCGGTCGGGGACGAGCCGGAAGAGCCGCTGCTTCGGGTTGCCGGACTGTGGCTCGCCGGTGACGGTGCCGATCTCGACATGGTCGAAACCGGCCATGGCCAGGCCGTCGATGCCCACGGCGTTCTTGTCGAACCCCGCGGCGAGCCCGAAGGGGCCGTGCATGCGCAGCCCGAACGCCTCCGTGCGCAGTTCCGCGAAGCGGGGGGCGAGCGCGGCGGCGGCGAAGGTGCGCAAGCCGGGGACGCGGGCGGCCAGCCGGATCCACCGGAAGGCCAGGTGGTGCGCCTGTTCGGGGTCCATCCGCCGGAAGACCAGCCGGAAGAGGATCCGGTACATCGTGTCCGTCATGTTCATGGGGATCAGTCCTCGCGCGCCGCGGTGAGGTGGCGTGCGTGCTCCTGGAGGGAGCGGACGCCGACGTCACCGTGTTTCAGGGCGTCGATGCCCTGGACGGCGGCGGCCAGCGCCTGGACCGTCGTGAGGCAGGGCACACCGCGCGCCACGGCAGCCGTACGGATGTCGTAGCCGTCGAGCCGGCCGCCGGTGCCGTACGGGGTGTTGACGATGAGGTCGACTCCCCCCTCGTGGATGAGCTGGACGATGGTCTTCTCACCGTCCGGGCCCTCGCCCTCGAACTGCTTGCGTACGACGGTGGCCTTGATGCCGTTGCGCTTGAGGACCTCGGCGGTGCCCGAGGTGGCCAGCAGCTCGAAGCCGTGGGCGACCAGCTCGCGCGCCGGGAAGATCATCGAGCGCTTGTCGCGGTTGGCGACGGAGATGAAGGCGCGGCCCTTGACGGGCAGCGGACCGTACGCGCCGGCCTGCGACTTGGCGTACGCCGTGCCGAAGGCCGAGTCGATGCCCATGACCTCGCCGGTGGAGCGCATCTCCGGGCCGAGGACGGTGTCCACACCGCGTCCGTGGATGTCGCGGAAGCGCGACCACGGCATCACGGCCTCCTTGACGGAGATCGGCGCGTCGAGCGGCAGCGTGCCGCCGTCGCCCTGCGCGGGCAGCAGCCCCTCCGCGCGCAGCTCCGCGACGGTGGCGCCGAGCGAGATACGGGCGGCGGCCTTCGCGAGCGGTACGGCGGTCGCCTTCGAGGTGAAGGGGACGGTACGGGAGGCGCGCGGGTTGGCCTCCAGGACGTAGAGGATGTCGCCGGCCATCGCGAACTGGATGTTGATCAGTCCGCGCACGCCGACACCGCGCGCGATGGCCTCCGTGGAGGCGCGCAGCCGCTTGATGTCGAAGCCGCCGAGCGTGATGGGCGGCAGGGCGCACGCCGAGTCGCCGGAGTGGATGCCGGCCTCCTCGATGTGCTCCATGACACCGCCGAGGTACAGCTCCGTACCGTCGTAGAGCGCGTCCACGTCGATCTCGATGGCGTCGTCGAGGAACCGGTCCACCAGGACCGGGCGGGTGGGACTGATCTCGGTGGACTCGGCGATGTACGAGGAAAGCCGGGTCTCGTCGTAGACGATCTCCATACCGCGTCCGCCGAGGACGTACGAGGGACGGACGAGGACCGGGTAGCCGATCTCGTCGGCGATCGCCTTGGCCTCGGCGAAGGTGGTGGCGGTGCCGTGCTTCGGCGCGGGCAGTCCGGCCTCGGCGAGGACCCGGCCGAAGGCGCCCCGGTCCTCGGCGGCGTGGATCGCCTCGGGTGGCGTGCCGACCACGGGTACGCCGTTGTCCTTGAGGGCCTGCGCGAGGCCCAGCGGGGTCTGGCCGCCGAGCTGGACGACGACGCCCGCGATCGGTCCTGCCAGGGTCTCGGCGTGCACGATCTCCAGGACGTCCTCCAGGGTGAGCGGCTCGAAGTAGAGCCGGTCGGAGGTGTCGTAGTCGGTGGAGACGGTCTCCGGGTTGCAGTTGACCATGACGGTCTCGTACCCGGCGTCGCTCAGCGCGAAGGAGGCGTGGACGCAGGAGTAGTCGAACTCGATGCCCTGGCCGATCCGGTTGGGACCGGAGCCGAGGATGATCACGGCGGGCTTCTCGCGGGGCGCGACCTCGCTCTCCTCGTCGTACGAGGAGTAGAAGTACGGGGTCTTCGCGGCGAACTCGGCGGCGCAGGTGTCCACCGTCTTGTAGACGGGGCGTACGCCGAGGGCGTGCCTGACCTCGCGGACGACGTCCTCGCGCAGTCCGCGGATCGCGGCGATCTGGGCGTCGGAGAAGCCGTGCCGCTTGGCCTCGGCGAGCAGGTCGGGGTCGAGCCGTTCCGCGGCGGCCAGCTCGTCCGCGTACTCCTTGATCAGGAAGAGCTGGTCGACGAACCAGGGGTCGATCTTCGTGGCGTCGAAGACCTCCTCGGGGGTGGCCCCGGCCCTGATGGCCCGCATGACGGTGTTGATCCGGCCGTCGGTGGGGATCTTGGCGGTCTCCAGCAGCTCGGCGCGGTCGCCCGGGTCCCCGGTGAAGGCGAACTGGCTGCCGGCCTTCTCCAGCGAGCGCAGGGCCTTCTGGAGGGCCTCGGTGAAGTTGCGGCCGATGGCCATGGCCTCGCCGACGGACTTCATGGTGGTGGTGAGGCTGGCGTCGGCGGCCGGGAACTTCTCGAAGGCGAACCGGGGCACCTTGACGACGACGTAGTCGAGCGTGGGCTCGAAGGACGCCGGGGTCTTCTCGGTGATGTCGTTGGGGATCTCGTCCAGCGTGTAGCCGACGGCGAGCCTGGCGGCGATCTTGGCGATCGGGAAACCGGTGGCCTTGGAGGCGAGCGCGGAGGAGCGGGAGACACGCGGGTTCATCTCGATGACGATGACGCGGCCGTCGTCCGGGTTGATCGCGAACTGGATGTTGCAGCCGCCGGTGTCGACGCCGACCTCGCGGATCACGGCGATGCCGACGTCCCGCAGGATCTGGTACTCGCGGTCGGTGAGGGTCATCGCGGGCGCGACGGTGATCGAGTCGCCGGTGTGCACGCCCATCGGGTCGAAGTTCTCGATGGAGCAGACGACCACGACGTTGTCGTGCTTGTCGCGCATCAGCTCCAGCTCGTACTCCTTCCAGCCGAGGATGGACTCCTCCAGGAGCACCTCGGTGGTCGGCGAGAGCATCAGGCCCTGTCCGGCGATCCGGCGCAGGTCCTCCTCGGTGTGGGCGAAGCCGGAACCGGCGCCGCCCATCGTGAAGGAGGGGCGGACGACGACGGGGTAGCCGCCGAGCGTGTCGACGCCGGCGAGGACGTCGTCCATGGAGTGGCAGATGACCGAGCGCGCGGACTCGCCGTGGCCGATCTTCTCGTACACGGCCTTGACGACGTCCTTGAAGAGGTCGCGGTCCTCGCCCTTGTTGATGGCCTCGACGTTGGCGCCGATCAGTTCGACGCCGTACTTGTCGAGGGTGCCCGCGCCGTGCAGCGAGATCGCCGTGTTCAGCGCGGTCTGGCCGCCGAGGGTGGGCAGCAGCGCGTCGGGGCGCTCCTTCGCGATGATCTTCTCGACGTACTCGGGGGTGATCGGCTCGACGTACGTGGCGTCGGCGATCTCCGGGTCCGTCATGATCGTGGCGGGGTTGGAGTTGACCAGGATGACGCGCAGGCCCTCGGACCTGAGCACGCGGCACGCCTGGGTACCGGAGTAGTCGAATTCAGCGGCCTGGCCGATGACGATCGGTCCTGAACCGATGACCAGGACGGACTGGATATCGGTGCGCTTAGGCACGCTGGTCCTCCATCAGGGAAACGAAGCGGTCGAAGAGGTACGCGGCGTCGTGCGGGCCGGCGGCCGCCTCGGGGTGGTACTGGACGCTGAAGACCGGCCGGTCGAGCAGCCTGAGCCCTTCGACCACGTTGTCGTTGAGGCAGACGTGGGAGACCTCGGCGCGGCCGTAGGGGGTGTCGGTGACCCGGTCGAGCGGGGCGTCGACGGCGAACCCGTGGTTGTGGGCGGTCACCTCGACCTTGCCGGTCGTCCGGTCCTGCACGGGCTGGTTGATCCCCCGGTGCCCGTACTTCAGCTTGTACGTGCCGAAGCCGAGGGCGCGGCCGAGGAGCTGGTTGCCGAAGCAGATGCCGAAGAGCGGCGTACCGCGCTCCAGCACGCCCCGGACGACGGTGAGGTCGGCGGTGGCGGGGTCGCCGGGCCCGTTGGAGAGGAAGACCCCGTCGGGCTCGGTCGCGTACACCTCGTCCAGCGTGGCGGTGGCGGGCAGTACGTGCACCTCGATGCCGCGCTGGGCCATCCGGTGCGGGGTCATGCCCTTGATGCCGAGGTCGAGCGCGGCGACGGTGAAGCGCGCGGTGCCCAAGGGGACCGCTACGCCGTCGGGGCCGATCGCGGGGACGACGTACGGCTGCTCGGTGGCGACCTCGGCGGAGAGGTCGGCGCCGGTCATCTCCGGAGCCTGCCGGACCCGGGCGAGCAGCGCCGCCTCGTCGGCCAGGGACTCCCCGGAGAAGATGCCGACGCGCATGGCGCCGCGCTCGCGGAGGTGGCGGGTGAGGGCGCGGGTGTCGACGCCGCTGATGCCGACGACGCCCTGGGCGACCAGTTCGTCGTCGAGGGAGCGGCGCGAGCGCCAGTTGGACGGGGTGCGCGCGGGATCCCGTACGACATAGCCGGAGACCCAGATCCGCCGGGACTCGGGGTCCTCGTCGTTCACGCCGGTGTTCCCGATGTGCGGGGCGGTCATCACGACGACCTGGCGGTGGTACGACGGGTCGGTGAGGGTCTCCTGGTAGCCGGTCATGCCGGTGGAGAAGACGGCCTCGCCGAAGGTCTCCCCCACGGCCCCGTAGGCGCGGCCGCGGAAGCTGCGGCCGTCCTCCAGGACGAGTACGGCGGGAGACGCCTTTACGCGGGCGGTTTCCCGGGCGGAGGTGGTCATCGTGCGGGGCCTTCCGTAGTGCTGGTGCGGTGTGTCGCGACGGACTTGTTCATGGAGTTGAGGGCGTCGACCCAGGCGGCGTGTTCGGCCGAGCGGTCCGAGCGGAAGCCGGAGTCGATCAGCCGGTCCCCGTGCTCCCAGGTGACGATCAGCAGCCCGCCCTCGGCGAGGACCTTGCCCGCGATGCCCTTGTCCAGCCGGGCCTCGCGCAGCCGCTCCACCGGTACGAAGAAGTCGTTCGCGCCGGGGCGTACGACGTCGAGCCCGGCGTCGGTGAGTGTCAGCTCCACGCGGCTGCGGGCGCCGAGGCCGTGCGCCACGATCCGGTCGAGCCACTGCCCGGCGGTCGTGGAGCCGTGGTAGCGGCCCGTCATCGTCAGTCTCGCCTCGCCGGGGTCGGCCGGCACCGTCGGCAGCTCGGGCAGGTCCGACTGGAGGCTGCCGCGCCACTTCCAGCCCTGGCGCATCAGCCAGTACACGAGGACGACGAAGAGCAGCAGTCCGGCCACCCAGCCGATCCGGGCGGCCCAGTCGGTCACGTCCGCCGATTTCTGTTCGGCGGCCAGTGGAAGCAGAAGGTTCGCAGTTCTCACGCCAGATTCCCGTCGACGACCGTGGCACGGCCCCGCAGGAAGGTGTGGGTCACGCGTCCCGGCAGCTCACGCCCCTCGTAGGGGGTGTTACGGCTGCGGGAGGCGAATCCCGCGGGGTCCACGGCTCCACGGTATGCCGGATCGACCAGGGTGAGGTTGGCGGGCTCGCCTGCCGAGACGGGTCGGCCGTGGCCTTCGAGGCGGCCGATGCGTGCCGGACGGAACGACATCCGGTCGGCGACACCCGCCCAGTCCAGCAGTCCGGTCTCGACCATCGTCTCCTGGACCACCGACAAGGCGGTCTCCAGGCCGACCATGCCCATGGCGGCCGCGGCCCACTCGCAGTCCTTGTCCTCGTGCGGGTGGGGGGCGTGGTCGGTGGCGACGCAGTCGATCGTGCCGTCCGCGAGGGCCGCGCGCAGGGCGAGGACGTCGGCCTCGGTGCGCAGGGGCGGGTTCACCTTGTAGACGGGGTTGTACGACCGTACGAGTTCGTCGGTGAGGAGGAGGTGGTGCGGGGTGACCTCGGCGGTGACGTCCCACCCCTTGGACTTCGCCCAGCGGACCAGCTCGACCGAGCCGGCGGTGGAGAGGTGGCAGATGTGCACGCGGGAGCCGACGTGCGCGGCGAGCAGCACATCGCGCGCGATGATCGACTCCTCGGCGACGGCGGGCCAGCCGCCGAGCCCCAGCTCCGCGGAGACGACGCCCTCGTTCATCTGGGCGCCCTCGGTGAGGCGCGGCTCCTGGGCGTGCTGGGCGACGACGCCGTCGAACGCCTTCACGTACTCCAGCGCCCTGCGCATGATCACCGCGTCGTCGACGCACTTGCCGTCGTCGGAGAAGACCCGGACGCCCGCGGCGGAGTCGTTCATGGCACCCAGCTCGGCGAGGTGCTTGCCCTCCAGGCCGACGGTGACGGCGCCGACGGGCTGCACATCGCAGTAGCCGGACTCCCTGCCGAGCCGCCAGACCTGCTCGACGACGCCGGCCGTGTCGGCGACGGGGAAGGTGTTCGCCATGGCGTGGACGGCGGTGAAGCCGCCGAGCGCAGCGGCCTTCGTACCGGTCAGAACGGTCTCGGAGTCCTCGCGGCCGGGCTCGCGCAGATGGGTGTGGAGGTCGACCAGGCCGGGCAGCAGGATCTGCCCGGCGGCCGCCACGACGGTGGCGTCCTCGGCGTCCAGGCCGGTGCCCACCGCCTCGATCACCTCGCCGTCGATCAGTACGTCCTGTACACCCTGGAAGTCGCCGAGCACCTGGGCGCCCCGGATCAGGATCTTGCTCATGGTTACTTGTTCTCCTCGGGTGACGGGCGGGACGGCCCGGGGGCCGGGCGGGACGTGGTGACGGCGGGCTCGTTGCCGCCCAGCAGCAGGTAGAGCACGGCCATCCGGATGGAGACGCCGTTGGCGACCTGCTCGACGGCTGTGCAGCGATCGGAGTCGGCGACCTCGGCGGTGATCTCCATGCCGCGGTTCATCGGTCCGGGGTGCATGACGACGGAGTCGCCGGGCATCCGGCGCATCCGCTCGCCGTCCAGGCCGTAGCGCCGGGAGTACTCGCGCTCGGTCGGGAAGAAGGCGGCGTTCATCCGCTCGCGCTGCACCCGCAGCATCATCACGGCGTCGGACGTGGGCAGCACCCGGTCGAGGTCGTAGCTGACCTCGCAGGGCCAGTGCTCGACGCCGATCGGTACCAGGGTGGGCGGCGCGACGACGGTGACCCGGGCGCCGAGCGTGTCGAGCAGCAGGACGTTGGAGCGGGCGACGCGGCTGTGCAGTACGTCACCGACGATGGTGACCCGCCGCCCGGCCAGGTCGCGGCCGATCCCCTCGTCGGCGCCGACCAGCCTGCGGCGCAGGGTGAAGGCGTCGAGGAGGGCCTGGGTCGGGTGTTCGTGGGTGCCATCGCCCGCGTTGACGACCGCGCCGTCGATCCAGCCGGAGGTGGCGAGGCGGTACGGGGCGCCGGAGGCACCGTGCCGGATGACGACGGCGTCGGCACCCATCGCCTCCAGGGTGAGCGCGGTGTCCTTGAGCGATTCGCCCTTGGAGACGGACGAGCCCTTGGCCGAGAAGTTGATCACGTCGGCGGAGAGGCGCTTGGCGGCGGCCTCGAAGGAGATCCGGGTGCGGGTCGAGTCCTCGAAGAAGAGGTTGACGACGGTACGGCCGCGCAGGGTGGGCAGTTTCTTGATGGGCCGGTCGGCGACCCGGGCCATCTCCTCGGCGGTGTCGAGGATCAGCACGGCGTCGTCGCGGCTGAGATCGGCGGCGGAGATCAGGTGGCCGGGTGTGCGGGGGTTCGCCCCGGGAAGACGCAGCATCGGAAAGAGCGCTCCGGATGTGGTGGGGTGTGCGGGCGTGCGGGCGCGCTGAGGCAGCCGTACGGGGTGGGACGGCGTACGGGCGGGTCAGCTACCGCTCGCCGGACGTGGCGGGCCGCTGGAGACCGAGCAGCACGGTGTCGCGGCCGTCCTCCTCCGCGAGCTGGACCTTGACCGTCTCCCGCAGCGAGGTGGGGAGGTTCTTGCCGACGTAATCGGCGCGGATCGGCAGCTCGCGGTGGCCGCGGTCGACGAGGACCGCGAGCTGGACGGCGCGCGGGCGGCCGATGTCTCCGAGCGCGTCGAGGGCGGCGCGGATCGTGCGGCCGGAGAAGAGCACGTCGTCGACGAGGACGACCAGCCGTCCGTCGACGCCGTCCCCGGGGATGTCGGTGCGGGCCAGCGCGCGGGCGGGCCGCAGCCGCAGGTCGTCGCGGTACATGGTGATGTCGAGGGAGCCGACCGGGATGGTGCGGCCGGTGATCTCGGCGAGTTTCCCGGCGAGCCGGCGGGCCAGGAAGACCCCGCGGGTCGGAATGCCGAGCAGCACCACGTCGTCGGCGCCCTTGGCGCGTTCGACGATCTCGTGGGCGATACGGGTCAGGACCCGCGCGATGTCGGGGGCCTCCAGGACCGGGCGGGCCGCACCGGGTCCGGCCGTCGTGTCCGTGGCGCTCGCGTCGCCGCTCACGTTCTTGCTTGCGTCCATAAGAAACGGACCTCCTTCTCCGCCTCACGGGACGGACCTTAAAGGACGTCGGAAATGCCAGAAACTACGCCACCCAGGCTAGCAGGGGGTCCGCGGCACATTTGACCCCGCCCCCGCCCGTGAGCGGCCCGCGGACGGTGCGAGCGCGGTACGGACGGCGGTACGGTGCGCGGTACGGAGGCCGGTACGGACCCCGGTACGGCTCCCCCGGCTTGACGCATCCAAGTAACGCTGCGTAACCTCACAGTGAGTTACCAGACTTCGTCCGGGGAGCTATATGTCCAGCGAATACGCAAAGCAGCTCGGGGCCAAACTCCGCGCCATCCGCACCCAGCAGGGCCTCTCGCTCCATGGCGTGGAGGAGAAGTCCCAGGGCCGCTGGAAGGCCGTCGTGGTGGGTTCGTACGAGCGTGGAGACCGTGCCGTCACGGTGCAGCGCCTCGCCGAGCTGGCGGACTTCTACGGTGTCCCGGTGCAGGAGCTTCTTCCCGGCACGACGCCCGGCGGCGCCGCCGAGCCGCCGCCGAAGCTCGTTCTCGACCTGGAGCGCCTGGCCCACGTGCCGCAGGAGAAGGCCGGCCCGCTCCAGCGGTACGCGGCGACGATCCAGAGCCAGCGGGGCGACTACAACGGCAAGGTGCTGTCGATCCGCCAGGACGACCTGCGCACCCTGGCCGTCATCTACGACCAGTCGCCGTCGGTCCTGACCGAGCAGCTCATCAGTTGGGGTGTGCTCGACGCGGACGCGCGGCGCGCGGTCGCGCACGACGAGAGCTGACCGCCCCGCGGGCCCGGCCCGCGGATCGGCAGAAACGTCACCTCCCGGGGGGCGGTCCCGTACGCGTGTACGGGACCGCCCTCCGGCGCGTCCGGCACCCGCGCGCCGGGTACTGGAGACACGGACGCCCTCACGTACCGGGCGGGGCGACTGCTCCCGTCCGGTACGTGAGGGCGGACCGCCGCTCAGGCGCGGCGCAGACTCGGCTTGAGGTCCTTGAAGCGGCTGAGAAGGCCGTTCACGAACGACGGGGACTCGTCGGTGGAGAACTCCTTGGCGAGCTGGACCGCCTCGTCGATCGCCACGGCGTCCGGGGTCCCGTCCAGCCAGATCAGTTCGTACGTGCCGAGCCGGACGATGTTGCGGTCGGCGACCGGCATCCGGTCGAGGTCCCAGTCCACCGCGTAGGTGGCGATGAGTTCGTCGATACGGGCCACGTGCTCCGCGTATCCCTCGACCAGTTCCATGGTGAACTCGCTGACGGGCGGCTGCCGGTCGTCGGAGCGGGAGTGCCTGATCCAGTCCGCGAGAACGTTCTGTACGGACGTACCGCGCTGATCGGCCTCGAAGAGGATCTGGAACGCGCGCTTACGGGCATTGCTCCTGGCAGCCACGGTTAGCTGTTCACCCGGCCGAGGTAGTCGCCCGTACGGGTGTCGACCTTGATCTTCTCGCCGGTGGTGATGAAGAGCGGGACGCCGATCTCGTAATCGGTCTCCAGCGTCGCCGGCTTGGTGCCACCGGTCGAGCGGTCGCCCTGGACGCCCGGGTCGGTGTGCTTGATGACCAGCTCGACCGCGGCGGGCAGCTCGACGTAGAGCACCTCGCCCTCGTGCGTGGCGACCGTGGCGGTGAAGCCCTCGATCAGGAAGTTCGCCGCGTCACCGACCGACTTGCGGTCGATCATGAGCTGGTCGTACGTGGTCATGTCCATGAAGACGAAGTACTCGCCGTCCATGTACGAGAACTGCATGTCGCGGCGGTCAACGGTGGCCACCTCGACCTTCACGCCGGCGTTGAAGGTCTTGTCGACGACCTTGCCGGAGAGCACGTTCTTGAGCTTGGTGCGCACAAAGGCCGGGCCCTTGCCGGGCTTGACGTGCTGGAACTCGACGACGGACCAGAGCTGGCCTCCGTCGAGCTTGAGCACCAGGCCGTTCTTGAGGTCGTTCGTGGAAGCCACGGTTGCGGAATCTCCTGGACTGAAAGCAGGTGGACGACCGAGGGCCGCGCGCCGTCCCGGCGGATACCTGGGCGACACCCGCGCCATGGCGCGGGCGGTACCCGGCACCGGCGCCGGACTAGAGCGCGAGCAGCTCCTTGGTCGTGATGGTGAGTAGCTCGGGTCCGCCGTCCGCCTCGGGGCGGACGACGAGCGTGTCATCGATCCGGACACCGCCCCGGCCCGGGAGGTGGACCCCCGGTCCGACGGTGACCGGCACACAAGCGTCCAGTTTACCCATGGCCGCGGGGGCGAGCTGCGGGTCCTCGTCGATTTCCAGTCCGACCCCGTGCCCCGTACGGGGTGCGAGCCCCTCGCCGTGCCCGGCGGCCTCCAGCGGATACCGCGTCGCGCGGTCCACGTCGCGATAGCCCGCGCCCGGCACCAGCCCCTCCCGACCTGCCCGTTGTGCCGCGAAGACCAGCTCGTACAGCTCGATCTGCCAGTCGGCGGGAGACGTTCCGATGACGAAGGTCCGGCCGATGAGACAGCGGTATCCGCGGTAGTCGGCGCCGAGGCCGACGGAGAGGAAATCACCCTCCTCGACCCGGCGGTCCGAGGGACGGTGCCCGGGGCGGCCCGAGTGCGGCCCGGTGGCCACGACGGTCGGGAAGGCCGGGCCGTCGGCGCCGTGGTCGACGAGCCGCCGCTCCAGCTCCAGCGCGAGATGCCGCTCCGTGCGGCCCACCAGGATCGACTCCAGCAGCTCCCCCAGCGCGTGGTCGGCGATCTCGGCGGCGATCCGCAGACAGGCGATCTCCGCCTCGTCCTTGACGATCCGCTGCTGCTCCACGGCGCAGCCGAGGTCCGTGAGGCGCAGCCCGGGCGCGACGGCGCCGATGGCCCGGTGGCGGGCGACGGTGAGGTGGTGCTCCTCGACGGCGAGCGAACCGGCGGACGACGGGGTGAGGATCCCCGCGGCGGCCACGGCCGGGTCCCCGCTGATGGGGACGGTGGTGAGGCGCAGCCGTTCGTCGAGCCCCGCCGGTCCTTCGTGGCCGGGGACGCGGGGGCAGAGCAGGGTGTCGTTGTCGTACGGGCCGAGCAGCAGCACGGCGCCGGGCGGCGCCCCGCCCGCGAGGTAGCGGACGTTGGCGGGCCGGGAGACCAGGGCCGCCGGGTTGCCCGCGGCGGCGCACCGGTCACGCAGCCGCGCGCGGCGGACCGCATACACGTCTGACATGACCCGATCGTACGAGTGACCGCCTCACCCGGCCGGTTCAGCGCGTCCGACCGGGGAACCTCCGGGGCCGCCGGCTCACCAGCTCGGCGGGGAGGCCAGGGCGCGGGCCAGGACGTCGTCCAGGACCCGGGCCGTGGTCTCCACGTCGTACTTGGAGTTGTCGATGATGGGCAGCCCCGAGCCGTACCAGCCGGCCATCCGGCCGTGGATGCCCGCGACCTCCTCGTCCGCCAGCCGGCGGTTGCCGCTGCGCTCGGCGTTGCGCTCCAGCACGATCTCCAGCCCGGGGAGCAGGACGACCGGGAGCAGTCCGGGGCCGACATGGCGCTTCCAGCCGCCGAGTCCGACGACCGGGCGGTCCGGGAAGACCGCGTCGTCCAGGATGCAGGAGATGCCGTTGGCGAGGAAGTTACGGGCGGCGAAGCCGCAGGTGCGACGGGCCAGCCGGTACTGCGCCTCGGAGTGGTCGTTCCAGCCGGACTGCGGGTCGGCGAATCCGGCGCAGACCCATTCGCGTACGTCGTCCAGGCTGATGTGCGCGGTGGGCACCCGGCGGCTGCTCGCCCAGTGCCGGGCCACGGTCGTCTTGCCCGCGCCGGCGGGCCCGATCAGCAGGACGGCGAGGGTCGCGGTGCCCGTACCGCTGTCGGCGGGCCGTGCGGCGGGGACCGGTACGGGGCCGCCGGGCGGGAGCTGGACATGTCCGGTCACGTCGGTGGAGGGCTGTCCGGTCTGCCCGCCGGGCGGCGGCACGGGGGGGTGTCGGTGCTCCTGCGCGGGCCCGTGCGCCGGCCCGGGGTGCTGTCCCGGGACCGGGTGCTGTCCCGGAGGCTGGGGCGGCCCAGGGGGCCCTGAGGGCCGAGGGGGGCCGGGAGGCTGGTGGGACCCGTGCGCCGGCTGCGGTCCCTGTGCCTGGTGCGCTCCGTGCGCCTGAGGTACGCCCGGTGCCGGGGGCACCCATCCGGTTCCGTGCCCCGGTCCCTGGGGAGGCGGCAACGGAGCCCCCACTGAGTGCTGCATCCGGTGCCACTCCGTCTCGTACGACTGACGCTGGTCGGCGGCCCCGCGGGCCGCGCTACCGAACGGTACCGCCCCCGGCCGTCCTCGTGGGAACGGCCGGGATGCCCGGGGGGTGCCGGCCGGCGCCCCGTCAGGCGGTCAGCTCCTCCGCGAGCGCGCGCAGTGCCAGCCGGTACGAGCCGATGCCGAAGCCCGCGACCGTACCACTGGCGACGGCCGCGACCACCGAGGTGTGCCGGAACTCCTCGCGCGCGTACGGGTTCGAGATGTGCACCTCGATCAGCGGCGCGGTGCGCTGCGCCGCCGCGTCCCGCATCGCGTACGAGTAGTGGGTGAACGCGCCCGGGTTGAGGACGACCGGCAGGGCGCCGTCCGCGGCCTCGTGGAGCCAGCGGATCAGCTCGCCCTCGTCGTTGGTCTCCCGTACGTCGACGTCGAACCCCAGCTCCTTGCCCAGGGTCTGGCAGGCGTCCACCAGCCCGGCGTACGAGGTCGCGCCGTACACATCGGGCTCGCGTGAGCCGAGGCGGCCCAGGTTGGGTCCGTTGAGGACGAGGACCCGTCGGCTCACGCCGACACCTCCCCGTACGCGGCGAGCAGCACCGCCGGGTCCGGGCCCTCCAGCACGGTCGGCTTGCCGAGGCCGTCGAGCACGATGAAGCGCAGCAGGTCGCCGCGGGACTTCTTGTCGACCTTCATGGTCTCCAGCAGCTTGGGCCACTGGTCGCCGCGGTAGGTCAGCGGGAGACCGACGGACTCCAGTACGGCGCGGTGCCGGTCGGCGGTCGCGTCGTCGAGCCGGCCGGCCAGCCGCCCCAGTTCGGCGGCGAAGACCATGCCGACGGAGACGGCGGCGCCGTGCCGCCACTTGTAGCGCTCGTTCTTCTCGATGGCGTGCGCCAGGGTGTGGCCGTAGTTCAGGATCTCCCGGAGACCGGACTCCTTGAGGTCGTTGGAGACGACCTCGGCCTTGACCCGGATCGAACGCTCGATCAGCTCGGCGGTGTGCGGCCCCGACGGCGTACGGGCGCCCTCCGGGTCGGCCTCGACCAGCTCCAGGATGGCCGGGTCCGCGATGAACCCCGCCTTGATGATCTCCGCCATGCCGCTGACGTAGTCGTTGACGCTCAGGGACTCCAGCGCGGCGAGGTCGCAGAGCACCCCGGCGGGCGGGTGGAAGGCGCCGACGAGGTTCTTGCCCTCGGCGGTGTTGATGCCCGTCTTGCCGCCCACGGCCGCGTCGACCATGGCGAGCACGGTCGTCGGTACGGCGATCCAGCGCACCCCGCGCAGCCAGGTCGCGGCGACGAATCCGGCCAGGTCGGTGGTGGCGCCACCGCCCACACCGATGATCACATCGCTACGGGTGAAGCCGGTCTGCCCGAGCGCCTTCCAGCAGTACGCGGCGACCTCGGCGGTCTTCGCCTCCTCCGCGTTCGGCACCTGGATCGCGACGGCCTCGTACCCCTGGTCGGCGAGGTCCGCGCGCAGCGCCTCGCCGGTCCCCTCCAGCGCCTCGGGATGGATGACGGCGATCCGCCGGACCCGAGGCCCGATCAGGGCGGGCAGCTCGCCGAGGAGCCGGTGTCCGACCAGTACCTCGTACGGGTCGTGTCCCGCCGTGCCGCCGACCTGGATACGGGTGACTGCCTGGTCCGTCATACGGGGTTCTCCTTGCCGGGGATCGTGCCGGGGATCCTGAGCTGGTCCGCCGGAGGAGGGGTCTGCTCCAGCGCGTCGAGGACGGCGTCCACGACCTCTTCGGGCGTGCGGTCGTCGGTGGCGACGGAGACCCGGGCCACCTCCGTGTACAGATGGCGGCGCCCCTCCATCAGCAGCTTCCACTGCTGGCGGGGGTTGACGGCCAGCAGTGGGCGCGCCGTGTTCAGCCCGGTCCGCCGGGCCGCCTCGGCGACCTCCATCGAGAGATAGGCGACCGGCAGCCCGGTCAGCGCCGCGCGGGTGGTCTCGTCGAGGATCGCGCCGCCGCCGAGCGCGAGGACGCCGGTGTGCTCGGTGAGGGCGCGCCGCACCGCCGCGCGCTCCAGCTCGCGGAAGTGCGTCTCGCCCTCGTCCACGAAGATCTCCGCGATGGACCGCCCCTGGGCGGCGACGATGTCGGCGTCGCTGTCGCGGAAGGCCATGCCGAGCCGGGCGGCGAGCAGTTCACCGACGGTGGACTTGCCGACGCCCATGGGGCCGACGAGCACGACGGCCGGACCGTTCACCGGCCCGCTCGCCGGGTCCGGGGCGCTCATCGGATCCGGAGGTTGTCGAGGTACGAGGCGACGTTGCGGCGCGTCTCGGTGACGCTGTCGCCGCCGAACTTCTCCGCGACCGCGTCCGCGAGGGTCAGCGCGACCATGGCCTCGGCGACGATCCCGGCGGCCGGCACGGCGCACACGTCGGAGCGCTGGTGGTGGGCGCTGGTCGCCTCGCCGGTGGCCACGTCGACGGTGGCCAGCGCGCGCGGCACGGTCGCGATCGGCTTCATCGCGGCCCGTACGCGCAGCACCTCACCGGTGGTCAGCCCGCCCTCGGTGCCGCCGGAGCGGCCGGAGGCGCGCCGCAGGCCGTCGGCGGTCGGGACGATCTCGTCGTGCGCCTTGGAGCCCGGCACCCGGGCGAGTCCGAAGCCGTCGCCGACCTCGACACCCTTGATGGCCTGGATGCCCATGAGCGCGGCGGCGAGCCGGGCGTCGAGCCTGCGGTCCCAGTGGACGTGCGAGCCGAGCCCGACGGGCACGCCGTACGCCAGCACCTCGACGACCCCGCCGAGGGTGTCGCCGTCCTTGTGGGCCTGGTCGATCTCCGCGACCATCGCCTTGCTGGCGTCGGCGTCCAGACAGCGCACCGGGTCCGCGTCGAGCTTCGCCACATCGGACGGCTCCGGGAGGACGCCGTACGGGGCCTTGGCCGAGGCCAGCTCGACTACGTGGGAGACGATCTCGATCCCGGCCGTCTCCTTCAGGTACGAGCGCGCCACGGCGCCGAGCGCGACACGCGCCGCGGTCTCCCGGGCGCTGGCGCGCTCCAGGACGGGACGGGCCTCGTCGAAGCCGTACTTCTGCATGCCCGCGAGGTCCGCGTGGCCGGGCCGGGGGCGGGTCAGCGGGGCGTTCCTGGCGAGCTGGGCCAGCTCGGCGGGGTCGACCGGATCGGCCGACATGACCTGCTCCCACTTGGGCCACTCGGTGTTGCCCACCATGATCGCGACGGGCGAGCCCATGGTCAGGCCGTGGCGTACACCGCCGAGGAAGGTGATCTCGTCCCGCTCGAACTTCATCCGAGCACCACGGCCGTAGCCGAGGCGGCGCCGGGCCAGGTGGTCCGCCACCATCTCCGTGGTGATGGGCACACCGGCGGGAAGACCCTCCAGCGTCGCCACGAGTGCGGGTCCGTGGGACTCCCCCGCGGTCAGCCAGCGCAACCTGCTCAACGGTGCTCCCTCATGCTCGCGCCTGGAACTACAACGGCGCGACCGGGTGCGCGGCCCTGGCCCGCCATGTCCGATTCTCCCACGGCGGGGATCAGCGGCGGGCAGCGGTCCGCGGAGCGGACCGCCTGCCACCCGGCCGCCCGGCGCGGTACGGGTCAGCCGAGCGCCGCGACGCCCGCCTTCCGCATCGCGTCGAGCGGCGCGGGCGAGCGGCC
This sequence comes from Streptomyces sp. NPDC096310, assembly GCF_044763125.1. Classification (NCBI taxonomy): domain Bacteria; kingdom Bacillati; phylum Actinomycetota; class Actinomycetes; order Kitasatosporales; family Streptomycetaceae; genus Streptomyces; species Streptomyces sp. NPDC096310. Next base: position 21,446 of record NZ_JBIWFO010000025.1, read on the forward strand.
CGTCATCATCTCCACCTGGAGCACCGCCTGGTGGACCAGCAGATCGAGCCCGCTCACCAGGGCTCCCCCGCGCCCCGCCCAGGCCGCGGCGAGCGCTGTCGGCCAGGGCTCGTACAGCACGTCGAAGAGCGTGCCGGCCGCGTCCGGGACCGCGTCGGCGAGGGCGTCGGTGGTGCCCGCCGGGGTGGTGGCGATCACCAGCGGCGCGCCGAGCGCCCGGTCCGCCTCCGCCCAGTCGGCGATCCGGACCTCGACCCCGAGGCGGTCGCCCCAGCCGCGCATCTCGGCGGCGCGGGCCTTGCTCCGTACATACGCGGTGACCGGCCCCGTACAGATACGGGAGAGCGCGGCGACGGCGGACGAGGCGGTCGCGCCCGCCCCCAGGATCGCCGCGGAATCCACCTTCTCCACACCGCGCTCCCGCAGGGCGGCGATCATGCCGGGGATGTCGGTGTTGTCACCGGTGCGCCGCCCGTCCTCGCCGAAGACGACGGTGTTGACCGCTTCCACGGAGGCAGCGGTGTCGGTGACCTCGTCCAGCAGCGGGATGACGGCCCGCTTGAGTGGCATGGTCAACGACAGCCCCGCCCAGGAGGGGTCGTCCCGCAGCCCTTCGAGGAAACCGGGCAGCCCGGCCTCGTCCACCTCGAAACGGTCGTACGACCACTGGCTCAGACCGAGCTCTCCGTACGCGGCGCGGTGCAGCGTCGGGGAGAGGGAATGAGCGATGGGCGATCCGAGGACCGCCGCCCGCCGGTGTGACATCACGGTTTCTTGCTTTCCCTCTCGTACTCCTGGCGGTTCGCCTCGTGCTCCTCGTTGGTGACGGCGAAGAGCGTCTTGTCCGAGGTCACCGAGACGAAGTAGTACCAGGGGCCTTCCGCCGGGTTGATCGCCGAGTGCAGGGCGTCGGCACCCGGGTTTCCGATGGGACCGGGCGGCAGGCCCTTGATGTCGTAGGTGTTGTACGGGTCCTTGATCCTGCGCAGGTCGTCGACCGCGCCGAGGTCCAGTCTGCTCTGGGCCTTGATGTAGTTGACGGTTGAGTCGAACTCAAGGCGCCCGACGGTCTCGGTGTTCTCCGGCTGCAGGCGGTTGTAGACGACGCGGGCGACCTTGTCGAAGTCGTGCTTGTACTTGCCCTCCGCCTGGACGAGACTCGCGACGGTGAGCAGTTGGAGCGGCGAGTTCAGCTTCAGCTTCTTCGCCTCGGCCTCGATGTCCTGCTTCTCGTATTCGGCCTTGGCGCGGGCGACCATCTTCTTGAGGACGGTCTCCGGTTTCGTCCCCTTAGCGACCGGGTAGCTGGCGGGGAAGAGGAAGCCCTCCAGCGGATCCTTTACGGCGGTGCTGTCGTTCGCCCATTTCGGCAGGCCCAGGTTCTTCACCTGCGCCTTGGCGACGGCCGCGGTCTCGCCCTTCTTGAGTCCGAGCCGTTTGTCGATCTGCGCGTAGACGAATTCGTTGCGCTTGCCTTCGGGGAAGATCAGCGCGTTTCTGCTGCTCGGGCTGAGCATCTTCGTGACCGCGTTCCGCGCGGACATCTCCTTGGCGAGAATGTAGACGCCCGCCTGGAGGGTATTCCCCTTGGGATTCTGGTTCTGTGCGGCGACAAAGGCGCGCTGGCTCTTCACCACGCCCTTCTTCACCAGAATGGCACCGATCTCATATCCGCCGGCCCCCGGAGGGATTTCCACCTCGATATCGCCGGAGCCCGCGCCCGCGTAGTCCGGCGGCGGGCCGAACCTGCTCTGCCAGAACTGGTAGCCGACATAGCCGATCCCACCGGCGCCGCCGAGGAAGACCACGGCGACGACCAGACAGGCGATGCCGTTGTGGCCCTTTTTCTTCTTCTTCGTCTTGCCTCGGCGCTCACGGCCCGCGCCGCCGCGCCCCGAGCCCGGCTCGTCGTCCTCCCCGTCGCCGCCCCCGCCGGTGAAAAAGGGGTGCGTCTCCTTCTCCGGCACGTCCCCGGCCGCCTCGGCCTGGTCGGGTTCCGGCTGGGGTTCCGGCTCGGCCTGACGTCTGCCAGGGGGCTGTGGGGGCGGGTAGGCGTCGGGGGTGCCGTACTGGTCGTGGTTCTCCGCGTAGGTGCCGTACTCGCCCGCGTAGGGGGCCGAGGAGTTCGCTCCGTACGGCATCTCGGCCTGCTGGCCGTTGTCCCAACCGCCGTTGTACTGCGGGTCGTTGTACTGGGGATCGCCGTACTGCGGCTGGGGGTGCTGCGGCGCGTACTGCTGCTCCGCGTACTGCTGATGCCCCTGCTGTTGATGGGGCTGCTGCTGATGGGGCTGCTGTGGTTGCTGCGGCGTGCCGTACTGCTGATCGCCGTACAGCTGAGCACCGTACTCGGGCTGCCCGCCCTGGTACTGGGGGTGCTGCGGCTGTTGCTGGTACTGCTGTTGGTACGGGTCCTGGACCGCCCCGTACTGCGCGGGAGCCTGCGACTGCTGCGGGTACTGCTGCTGCCCTCCGTAGGAGGAGCCGCTGCCGTCGGTGGCCTGCTGTGCCGCCCACCCCGCGTCCCCGTACAGAGGGTCCCCAGGGTGCCACGGTTCGGAGCCCGGGCCCCGGCCATAGTCAGTCATCGATCCCCTTGAGCCGCGAGGCGTGACCGCTGAGCGCAGTGGCACGGCGTCCGTGTCGCCTCTTTGCTGTGCGGCGGCTGTTCGAACACCGCCGCATCGCGCGGAACGTTACCGTACCGCGATCAGATGACCACTTCGACGCTCTCGCCGGGAGGATTACCTGATACCCGTTCGGCCTCCAGCGCGCTCTGGAGGATGACAACTGCCGCCACTTGGTCGATAACGGACCGTCCTTTCTTGGACTTAACGCCCGAAGCGCGCAGCCCCTGACTGGCCGTCACTGTGGTCATTCGCTCATCGACCAGCCGCACCGGCACCGGTGCGACCCCCCGTGCGAGCTCCTGAACGAACACTCGTACCTTCGCGGCGGCGGGCCCCTCGCCCCCGTTGAGGGAGCGTGGCAGCCCGACCAGCACTTCGATGGGTTCGTACTCCTCGACGAGCTGCCGCAGCCTCCGGTGGGCGGCCGGGACATCGCGTCCCGGCACGGTCTCCACCGGCGTGGCGAGGATCCCGTCGGGGTCGCACGAGGCGACCCCGATCCGGGCGTCCCCGACATCGATCGCGAGCCGGCGTCCCCGCCTCATCCGGCGTCAGGCCGTTTCGGCGACGAGGCGCTCGACGGCGGCGACGGCGTCCCCGATGGCCTCCGGGTTCTGGCCGCCGCCCTGGGCGAGGTCCGGCTTGCCGCCCCCGCCGCCACCGAGCGTCTTGGCGGCGGTACGCACCAGGTCACCGGCCTTGAGCCCGCGCGCACGGGCGGCCTCGTTGGTGGCGATGACCGTCAGCGGACGGCCGCCCGCCGTGGTGAACAGGGCGACGACCACCGGCCGGTCCCCGCTGATACGGCCGCGTACGTCGAGGACCAGCTTCCGCAGGTCGTCGGCCGAGGTGCCGTCCGGGACCTGCCCGGTGACCAGGGCCGTGCCCCGGACGTCCTGGGCGGAACCGGCCAGTCCGGCGGCGGCGGCGAGCACCTTCTCCGCGCGGAACTTCTCGATCTCCTTCTCGGCGTCCTTGAGCTTGCCGAGCATCCCGGCGATCTTCTCGGGCAGCTCCTCGGAGCGGCCCTTGACCAGCTCCTGGAGCTGGGCGACGACGGTGTGCTCCCTGGCGAGGAAATTGTACGCGTCCACACCCACCAGGGCTTCGATACGCCGTACCCCGGAGCCGATCGACGACTCGCCGAGCAGCTTCACCAACCCGAGCTGGGCGGTGTTGTGGACGTGCGTACCGCCGCACAGCTCCTTGGAGAAGTCGCCGATGGTGACGACACGGACCCGCTCGCCGTACTTCTCGCCGAACTCGGCGATGGCGCCCTGCTTCTTGGCCTCGTCGATCGACATGACCTCGGCCTGGACGTCCAGCTCCCGGGCGAGCACCTCGTTGATCTTCTGCTCGACATCCAGAAGCACCGTGCCGGGTACGGCGGCGGGCGAGCCGAAGTCGAAGCGGAAGCGGCCCGGGGAGTTCTCGGAACCGGCCTGGGCGGCCGTCGGGCCGAGGGCGTCGCGCAGGGCCTGGTGCGTGAGGTGCGTGGCGCTGTGGGCGCGGGCGATGGCCCGGCGGCGGGTCAGGTCGATGGCGGCGTACGCGGAGGCGCCCACCGTCACCTCGCCGACCTGCACCGTTCCCTTGTGCACGGAGACACCGGGGACCGGCTGCTGGACATCGCGGATCTGGACGACGGCGCCGCTGTCGAGCCGGATCCGGCCCTGGTCGGCGAGCTGGCCGCCGCCCTCGGCGTAGAACGGTGTGCGGTCGAGGACGATCTCGACGTCGTCGCCCTCGGTGGCGGCCGGCGAGGGCACCCCGTCGACCAGCAGGCCGACGACGATCGACTCGTTCTCGGTGGCGGTGTAGCCGGTGAACTCGGTGGAGCCGCTGGTGTCCGCGACCGAGCGGTAGGCGGAGAGATCGGCATGGCCGGACTTCTTGGCCTTGGCGTCGGCCTTGGCCCGCTCCCGCTGCTCCTTCATGAGCCGGCGGAAGCCCTCCTCGTCCACGGTCAGGCCCTGCTCCGAGGCCATCTCCAGGGTGAGGTCGATGGGGAAGCCCCAGGTGTCGTGGAGCAGGAACGCCTTGTCGCCGGGGAGCACCCGGCCGCCGGTGGCCTTGGTCTCGGTGACGGCGGTGTCGAGGATGTTCGTGCCGCCCTTGAGGGCCTTGAGGAAGGCGGCCTCCTCGGCGAGGGCGACGGTCTCGATGCGCTTGCGGTCGGTCTCCAGCTCCGGGTACTGCTCGCCCATGGTCCTGATGACCACGTCGACCAGCGCGGCGACGACCGGCTCCGTGGCGCCGAGGAGGCGCATGTTGCGGATGGCGCGGCGCATGATGCGGCGCAGGACGTAACCGCGCCCCTCGTTGCCGGGGGTGACGCCGTCCCCGATGAGCATCGTGGACGTACGGATGTGGTCGGCGACCACGCGCAGCGAGACGTCGGAGCCGTGGTCGGCGCCGTACCGTACGCCCGTCAGCTCGGTGGCCTTGTCCATGACGACCCGCAGGGTGTCGGTCTCGTACATGTTCTGTACGCCCTGGAGGATCATGGCGAGACGTTCGAGGCCGAGGCCGGTGTCGATGTTCTTGGAGGGCAGCTCACCGAGGATCGGGAAGTCGTCCTTGCCCTCGCCGGGGCCGCGCTCGAACTGCATGAAGACCAGGTTCCAGATCTCCACGTAGCGCTCGTCGTTGACGGCCGGCCCGCCCTCGACGCCGAACTCGGGGCCGCGGTCGTAGTTGATCTCCGAGCAGGGGCCGCAGGGGCCCGGCACGCCCATGGACCAGTAGTTGTCCTTCTTGCCGAGGCGCTGGATGCGCTCGGCGGGGACGCCGATCTTCTCGCGCCAGATCTGCTCGGCCTCGTCGTCGTCCAGGTAGACGGTGACCCACAGGCGCTCCGGGTCGAGTCCGTAGCCGCCGTCCGCCACGGAGCTGGTCAACAGCTCCCAGGCGAGCGTGATGGCGCCTTCCTTGAAGTAGTCGCCGAAGGAGAAGTTGCCGCACATCTGGAAGAACGTGCCGTGCCGGGTGGTCTTGCCTACCTCTTCGATGTCCGGGGTACGGACGCACTTCTGCACGCTGGTGGCGCGGGCGTACGGCGGCTTGACCTCGCCGAGGAAGTACGGCTTGAAGGGCACCATGCCCGCCGGGACCAGCAGCAGAGTCGGGTCGTCGGCGATGAGCGACGCCGAAGGGACGACGGTGTGACCGCGCTCCTCGAAGAAGCTCAGCCAGCGGCGACGAATTTCAGCCGACTCCATCAGTGGTCCTCATTCCGGTTGTGCGAGTTGTAGGAGTGCGTGGTCCGGGGGCGGTCGATCGCGGCGAGCCGCCGCGGGGCGGGCAGCGCGTGGTCCGCGGGTGCGTCCAGGCCCAGCGCCTCGCCCAGTTCGGCCTCGCGCCGCACCATCGCGGAGCGGACGTCGACGGCGAACTCCCTGGCCTTGTGCCCGGCGTCGATCGCCTTGTTCGCCGCCTGGGCGGCAAGGCTCTCCGGGGTGAGCTGCTTGAGCTTGCGGTTGACCTTGGCGGTGGCCCAGACGCCGGCGGCGGCGCCCGCGGTGAACCAGAACGTACGGCGGAACATCGCTGCGGTCAGCCCTTCTTCTTCCGGAACCGGGCGGCGGGGAGCGTACGGCCGACGACGACCGTACGGCGGTTCGCCCGCTCCGCGGGCTCGTTCCCGGCGGCGGGTGCGCCCCGGCGTCCCATCGCCTGGCGTACTCCGTAACCGAACGCCGCGACCTTGACGAGCGGGCCGCCGAACGTCGAGGCGACCGTGGTGGAGAGCGCCGAGGCGTTGGAGGTGACTTCCTGGACGTCGGACGCGATGGCGTCGACCCGGTCGAGCTGGGTCTGCGCGGAGCGCACCGTCGCGGAGGCGTCCGCCAGCAGGGGGACGGCCTGTTCGGTGACGTCCGCCACCAGCCGGGTGGTCGCCTTGAGCGTCTGCGCCAGTCTCACCAGCACCACGGCCAGGAAGGAGACCAGGATGGCCCAGAACACGGCCACCAGGATTCCGGCAACCTCTCCACCGGTCACGCCGCACCGCTCCCTGATCGTCGAAGGTCACTGAACAACTGGAAAGTCGCTCTCCGAGCCTATCGCGCCGCGGACCCGGCCCCGTACCGGATTAGCGGTGTGCGGGCGGTGTGCGGGGAGGCCGGAGGAGCCACGCGAAAGCCCGCCGGCTCTCCGGCCTGGAGGGCGGGGAGACGGCGGGCTGAAGCGTGGTGGAGCTACCGCGTCCGGGTCAGCGGGCGTAGTACTCGACGACGAGCTGCTCGTCGCAGATGACCGGGATTTCCTTGCGGTTCGGGTCGCGGTCCAGGCGGAACGCCAGCGCCTTCAGGTTGACCTGGAGGTAGCGCGGGGTCTCGCCGTCCGTGTCGTAGCCACCCTCGCGGGCGACCTGGAAGGGGACCTTGTCGCGGCTGCGCTCGCGGACCATCACGACGTCGTCGGGACGGACGCGGAACGACGGCTTGTCGACCTTGCCGCCGTTGACCTCGATGTGACCGTGCACGACCATCTGACGGGCCTGGTAGATGGTGCGGGCGATGCCCGACCGCAGGACGAGCGCGTCGAGACGGCGCTCCAGCTCGACGACCAGGGCCTCGCCCGTCTTGCCGCCGGCCTTCTTGGCGCGGTCGTAGGCGCGGGCCATCTGGCGCTCGCTGATGTCGTACTGGGCGCGCAGGCGCTGCTTCTCCAGCAGACGGACCTTGTAGTCACTGTTCTGCTTGCGTCCACGACCGTGCTCACCCGGCGGGTAAGGACGGGCCTCGAAGTACTTGACCGCCTTGGGCGTCAGCGCGATACCGAGCGCACGCGACTTCTTGACCTTGGGACGCGACTGGTTAGGCACGTTCTCCAGACCTCCGTTGTAGGTTAGGTTAGGCTCACCTTACTTAAGGAGATCGCATGTCTCGCCCTGGGAACACCACGCGCATCACGGACATCACAGACAAGCTCGGCGCGGAGAGCGACGAATCGACGGAGGTCCGATCAGCTCATGGTCAGCCGCGTCCCAGCGGGCTTGAAATCGACCGGATGCCGTCAGCAGCCGAACGCACACGAACTCTCGTACAGGGTACATGCTCCGCGGCGCTGCTCATCCCGGGCCTGGACGGGGCCAGGCCCTTCCAGCTCATGCCCGACATGCGGTCCGTGGGCCCGGACGGCGAGGTGTTCCTCGCCTTCCCGTCGGACTCCCCCGCGGTACGGGCCGCCACCCACGCGCAGGACGACGAACTCCACGCGGTGCTGGAGCTGACGGACGTGGCGCCCGTCTCCGTACCCCACCGTATCCGCGGCCGGGCCTGGCTCTCCGGCTGGCTCACCCGCGAACCCGGCCGGGCGGACGCCGGCCGGATGACGTTGCGCCTGGAGGTCGGCGAGGCGTGCGTGGACGACCTGTGGGGCGCCGAGTCCGTGGAGCCCGAGGACTTCGTACGGGCGGCCCCCGACCCGCTGGTGGAGCACGAGGCGGAGCTGCTCCAGCACCTCCACTCCGCGCACGGCGCCGAGGTGCGGTCCCTGCGCGGACTGCTCGGCGAGCGGACCGCGTCCGCGTCCGCCGCCGGGACCGCGGCCGTACCGGTCGCGATCGACCGCTTCGGGCTGCGGGTGCGCTTCACCGGTGTCCAGTGCTTCGACGCCCGCTTCGACTTCCCCGAGCCGGTACGGAACGTCAACGAGCTGCGCTACGCGATGCACACGCTCTTCGACGCGGCCGCCCGGTAGCACGGCGCCCGCACGGCCATACCCGGCGGAGAGCCACCGGGGGAGGCCGGCCGCGCCGAGGGTTCAGCCGGAGTCGCCGCGCAGCCGCTCGCGCACCTTGTCGACCACGTCCGCGTAGCGCGCTTCCGCGCCGTACCGCGTGGGCTCGTAATAACGCTTGTCACGCACCGCCTCCGGTGCGTACTGCTGGGCCGCGATCCCGCCCGGGACGTCGTGCGGATAGATGTAGCCCTGGGCATGGCCGAGCTTCGCCGCGCCCTTGTAATGGCCGTCCCGCAGATGCGCCGGGACCTGCCCCGTCAGTCCCTTCTTCACATCCTCCAGCGCCGCGTAGACCGCCATCGTGGCGGCGTTTGACTTGGGGGCGAGGGCCAGCGCGATGGTGGCGTGGCTGAGGGTGATGGCGGCCTCCGGGAAGCCGATCATGGCCACGGCCTGCGCGGCGGCGACCGCTATCGGCAGCGCGGTCGGATCGGCGAGGCCGATGTCCTCGCTCGCCGAGATCATCAGCCGTCTCGCGATGAACCGGGGGTCCTCCCCCGCGTCGATCATCCGGGCCAGGTAGTGCAGCGCCGCGTCGACGTCGGAGCCGCGGATCGACTTGATCAGGGCGCTCGCCACGTCGTAGTGCTGGTCGCCGTCCCGGTCGTACATCACCGCAGCGCGGTCGACCGTCTCCTCCACGGTCAGGAGGGTGATCTCCTTCTCGCTCTTGGCGAGCGCGGCGCCGGCCGCCGCCTCCAGCGCGGTCAGCGCCCGCCGGGCGTCCCCGCCCGCGACCCGCAGCAGATGCGCCTCGGCGTCCTCGGGCAGCGTGACCGCGCCACCGAGACCGCGCTGCTCGGGGAGCGCCCGCCGCAGCAGGGCGCGCAGGTCCTCGTCCGTGAGCGGCTCCAGCGTGAGCAGCAGCGAGCGGGAGAGCAGCGGGGAGATCACCGAGAAGTACGGATTCTCCGTGGTGGCGGCGATCAGGGTCACCCAGCGGTTCTCCACCGCGGGCAGCAGGGAGTCCTGCTGGGCCTTGCTGAAGCGGTGGATCTCGTCGAGGAAGAGGACCGTCTCCTTGCCGAAGCCGCCGGAGGCGCGCCGCGCCCCGTCGATGACGGCCCTGACCTCCTTGACGCCCGCGGTGATCGCCGACAGCTCGACGAAGCGCTTGTTGGTGGCCTTGGAGACGACGTACGCGAGGGTCGTCTTGCCGGTCCCCGGCGGGCCCCAGAGGATCACCGACGAGGGCCCCGCGGGGCCGCCGCTGCCCTCGCCCACCAGCCGGCGCAGCGGTGATCCCGGCTTCAGCAGATGTTTCTGGCCGACGACCTCGTCGAGGACACGGGGGCGCATCCGGACGGCCAGCGGGCTGGCGGTCGGGTCCTTCTCCTGGCGGTCTTCCGCGGCGGCGGTAAAGAGGTCGGGCTCCACGGGTGAAGCCTATGCCCAGCCACTGACAACGCCCTCCCGCCCTGGGGCGGGCCGGGCGGTCAGCTCGTCCAGAAGTCCCACCAGCGCGTCAGGATCAGCATTCCGATGATCCCGATGTGCAGGGCGGGGAGGACCCAGGTGAACTCGGCGAGGAAGCCGCGCAGCCAGGAGGGGGCGGGGAGCACTCCGGTACCGACGTTGTGGGCGGTGACGTACCAGAACATCAGGATCGTGGCGACCCAGGCCAGACAGCACCAGAGGCAGAGCGAGTTGATGTTGTACAGCGACTGGTACTGGAGCCAGGTGCAGAATCCGACACCGAAGAGCGTCCCCGCGTTGAGCCCCAGCCAGAACCAGCCCCGGTAGCGGGCCCCGGCCAGCAGCCCCATCCCGATGGCGATGACCACGGAGTAGGCGGCGAGGCCGAGCATCGGGTTGGGGAAGCCGAAGACCGACGCCTGCGCGCTCTTCATGATGTTGCCGCAGGAGACGACCGGGTTCAGGCTGCACCCCGGCGTGAAGTTGGGGTCCTCCAGCAGCTTGAACTTGTCGATCGTGATCACCCACGCGGCCAGCAGCCCCGCCGCCCCCGTGACCACCAGCAGCAGGGCCAGCGCCCGCCCGCCGCCGACCGTGCCGGGGGGATTCCCGTCCTGCCGGTCGGAGGAGACGCCGTCAACCGCTGCACTCGTCATATCGCCGTTCCATCGCTGAAGAGGCCAGTACGGACAGGCTCATTCTGCCGTACGGGTCATCGCGCCGGACCAGGTCCCGGCCGCCCGGCCCCCGAGCCCGGTGCCCCGCCCCGCGGCATTCAGCCGAGCCGCCGGGTCACCTCGGCCACCAGGGTGTCGAGCGCGAGCGCCGTCTGCTCGCCGCTCTCCATGTCCTTGAGCTGGGCCACGCCCTCCGCGAGGTCGCGCTCCCCCGCGACGAGCGTATAGCGCGCGCCCGACCGGTTCGCCGACTTCATCGCGCCCTTGAGGCCCCGGCCGCCGAACGCGAAGTCCGTCGCGACGCCCGCCGCGCGCAACTCCATGACGACGCCGAACAGCTTCCGGCGCGCCTCCTCGCCGAGCGGGATCGCGTACACGCTGGTGGCCGGCGGGATGTCCAGCTCGACGCCCTCGGCCTCCAGGGCCAGTACCGTACGGTCCACGCCGAGCGCCCAGCCGACCGACGGGAGTGCGGGGCCGCCGAGCATCTCGGAGAGGCCGTCGTACCGGCCGCCGCCGCCGACCGCGGACTGCGCCCCGAGGCCGTCGTGGACGAACTCGAAGGTGGTGCGCGTGTAGTAGTCGAGGCCGCGGACGAGCTTCTCGTCGTCCTCGAAGGCGACGCCCTGGACGGTCAGCAGCTCGCGTACCTCCTCGTGGTACGCCTTGCACGCGTCGCACAGGTAGTCACGGAGCATGGGGGCGCCGACGAGTTGCTTCTGGACGTCGGCGCGCTTGTCGTCGAGGACCCGCAGCGGGTTGATCTCGATCCGGCGGCGCGTCTCCTCGTCCAGGTCGAGTCCGCGCAGGAACCCCTGAAGGGCCTCGCGGTAGACGGGACGGCACTCCTTGTCGCCCAGCGAGTTGAGGAGGATACGGAAGTTCCGCAGGCCCAGCGAGCGGTAGGCCTGGTCGGCCAGGACGATCAGCTCGGCGTCGAGCGCAGGGTCCTCGACACCGATCGCCTCGGCGCCGACCTGCGAGAAGTGGCGGTAGCGGCCCTTCTGCGGGCGCTCGTAGCGGTAGTACGAGCCGGAGTACCAGAGCTTGACGGGCAGGTTGCCGGCCTTGTGGAGGTTGGCCTCCAGCGCGGCGCGCAGGACGGAGGCGGTGCCTTCGGGACGCAGCGCCAGCTTGTCGCCGCCCTTGGTCTCGAAGGCGTACATCTCCTTGGAGACGATGTCGGTGGACTCTCCGACGCCGCGGGCGAACAGCTCGACGTTCTCGAATCCGGGCGTCTCGACATAGCCGTAGCCGGAGTTCTTCAGCGGCGCGGCGATCGCCTCGCGTACGGCGAGAAAGGTCGCCGAGACGGGCGGGATCAGGTCGTAGGTGCCCTTGGGTGCCTGAAAAGTGCTCATGGAGATCGGTGTTTCACATTCCTCGTCGCGGAGCGGCGTGCGTGCCGTCTCCCTGGCCGGTGGCCACGTCCCGGAGATACGGGTTGGTGGCGCGCTCCCGGCCGATGGTCGTCTGGGGGCCGTGGCCGGAGAGCACCACGGTCGAGTCGTCGAGCGGCAGGCACACGCGGCCCAGCGACGCCAGGATCTCGGCGTGGTCACCGCCGGGCAGGTCGGTGCGTCCGATGGAGCCGGCGAAGAGCAGATCGCCCGAGAAGAGGACCGGCGGAATGTCCGCGGCCTCGGGCATCGCGAAGGTCACCGACCCCTTCGTATGGCCGGGCGCGTGGGCGACGGTGAACTCCAGCCCCGCCAGCGCCAGCCCTGCCCCGTCGGTCAGCTCCCGCAGGTCGTCCGGCTCACCGACGGTCAGTTCGCCCATGAGCGGCATCCCGATCGAGCGGCCGAGGGCCTTCTCCGGGTCGCTCATCATGTAGCGGTCGGCGGGGTGGATCCACGCCGGTACGTCGTGCGCGCCGCACACCGGGACGACGGAGGCGACATGGTCGATGTGGCCGTGGGTGAGGATGACGGCGACGGGCTTGAGACGGTGCTTCCTGACCGCTTCCCCGACCCCCTGGGCGGCCTGGTGGCCCGGGTCGATGATCACGCACTCCTCACCCGCGGCGGGGGCGACCAGGTAGCAATTGGTCCCCCAGGCTCCGGCGGGGAACCCGGCAATGAGCACGATCGTCCTTATATGTCGTCCGGCGCGCGTGGTCCGGCGGAGAATGCGGCTGTTCGGAGAGGATACCGGCGCTCCTCATTCCACAGCCAACCCATATACCGTACGCACCTGGTGCCCCTCCCGGAAAGGCTTGCCCGGTCGTGGCACTGGTCAGGCCGGATGGGACCGAACAGGATCACACACAGACACGAGGAGTGGACCCGGTGGTCAAGAGCGATCAGCGGCGGCGGCAGCTCGCCAGGGAGAAGTTCGAGCGGCAGCAGCAGCGGCGGGTTGAGGCCCGGCAGAAGGCGAAGCGGCGTAACGCGATCATCGCTTCCGTGCTGGCCGTGGTGGTGCTCGCGGGAGGCGCGGCGTACTTCTCCATCGGTCTGAGCGACGGCGACAGCTCGAAGGACGACGCCGCGGCGGAGGCGAACCCGTCGGCGTCGCCCTCGACGAGCGAGAGCGCCGAGCCCGAGCCGAAGATGACCATCGACCGGAACGCGAAGTACACACTGGGCCTGAAGACGAGCCAGGGTGACATCGCGATCGCCATGGACGCGAAGAAGACACCGCACACGGTGAACTCCTTCAAGGCGCTCGCCGACAAGGGGTACTTCGACAACACGAAGTGTCACCGGCTGACCACCGAGGGGATCTTCGTGCTCCAGTGCGGCGACCCGAAGGGTGACGGCACCGGCGGCCCCGGCTACACGATCGAGGACGAGAACCTGACGGCTCTCGGCAAGGCCAGCGCGGACGGCAGCGTGACCTATCCGGCGGGCACGGTGGCCATGGCCAACACCGGCCAGCCGCACACCGGCGGCAGCCAGTTCTTCCTGGTCTACAAGGACACCAAACTGCCGCCCAGCTACACCCCGTTCGGGACCATGGACGAGGCCGGGCTGAAGACGGTGGAAGCGGTGGGCAAGGCCGGCGTGGAGGGCGGGGCGGGCGACGGCGCGCCGAAGAAGACCGTCACCGTGGAGAAGGGCACGGTCGACACGGCGTGACCCTGTGAATTTCGGCCGCGCTGAGTGCGGACAGCCGGGCGGCCGGTCGCCTAGATTGGCGTTGTGCAGGGCGGGCGCAGCCCGTCCCAGGAACTGTGGATGATGCCCGGGGGCCATTCCCCTCACGGGCATCAGGTGGAGGAGGCGCTGTGAGCAGCGACCCGTGGGGCCGCGTCGACGAGACGGGCACCGTGTACGTGCGGACGGCCGAGGGCGAGCAGGTCGTCGGATCGTGGCAGGCAGGCTCTCCGGAGGAGGCCCTGGCCTATTTCGAGCGCAAGTACGAGGGCCTGGTGGTCGAGATCGGCCTCCTGGAAAAGCGCGTGAAGACCACCGACCTGTCCGCGAAGGACGCGACGACGGCCATCGACCATCTGCGCGGGCAGGTGGACGAGCACCATGCCGTCGGCGACCTCGACGCGCTGCGGACGCGGCTCGACGCGCTGGTCGCCACGGTCGAGGCGCGCCGCGAGGAGCGCAAGGTGCAGCGGGCCAAGCAGACCGACGAGGCGCGTCACGCCAAGGAGGCGCTGGTCACCGAGGCGGAGGAGCTGGCGCAGAGCGACCAGTGGCGGTCGGCCGGTGAGCGGCTGCGGGCACTGGTGGACATCTGGAAGGGCCTGCCCAGGCTGGACCGGAAGTCCGACGACGAGCTGTGGCACCGCTTCTCGCACGCGCGCTCGGCGTTCTCCAAGCGGCGCAAGGCGCACTTCGCGGCGCTCGACGCGCAGCGCGAGGAGGCCCGTAAGGCCAAGGAGAAGCTGGTCGCCGAGGCGGAGGCGCTCTCCGGCTCCACCGACTGGGGCGGTACGGCCGCGCGGTACCGCGAGCTGATGACGGACTGGAAGGCGGCGGGCCGCGCGCAGCGCGAGGCCGAGGACGAGCTGTGGAACCGCTTCCGCGGTGCGCAGGACGTCTTCTTCGCGGCGCGCGGTGAGGTCTTCGCCGAGCGCGACGCCGAGCAGACGGAGAATCTGAAGCTCAAGGAGGAGCTGGCGGTCGAGGCCGAGCGGCTGGTGCCGGTCACGGACCTCAAGACGGCCCGGGCCGCCTTCCGCGCGCTGAACGAGCGCTGGGAGGCCATCGGGCACGTACCGCGCGACGCGAGGCCCAAGGTCGAGGCCCGGATGCACGCGGTGGAGCGGGCGCTCCAGGAGTCCGAGGAGAACGAGTGGCGCCGGACGAACCCGGAGGCCCGTGCGCGGGCCGCGGGTCTGACGGGGCAGCTCCAGGCGGCCGTCGACAAGCTGCGCAAGCAGATCGACACGGCGCGCGCGGCGGGCAACAACGCGAAGGCCGACAAGCTGGGCCGGGAGCTGGAGGGACGGCAGGCGCTGCTGGACCAGGCGCTCAAGGGCCTTCAGGAGTTCGGCGGCTGACGCAACGCACAACGGCGGGCGGCCCGGCAGTGGATTCCACTGCCGGGCCGCCCGCCGTCGTGCGTGGTCCGCCCTGGTCCGCTTCGGTCCGCTCAGGGCCTGCGCGCCGAAGTGACGCGGTAGACGTCGTAGACGCCCTCCACGCCCCGTACCGCCTTCAGTACGTGGCCCAGGTGTTTCGGGTCGCCCATCTCGAAGGTGAAGCGTGAGGTGGCGACCCGGTCCCTGGAGGTCTGGACGGCGGCGGAGAGGATGTTGACATGCTGGTCGGAGAGGACTCGGGTGACATCCGACAGAAGCCGCGAGCGGTCCAGCGCCTCGACCTGGATGGCGACGAGGAAGACCGAGGACTGGGTGGGCGCCCACTCGACCTCCTTGATCCGCTCGGGCTGCTGGGAGAGCGCGTCCACGTTGACGCAGTCGGCGCGGTGGACGGAGATGCCGCTGCCTCGGGTGACGAAGCCGATGATCGGGTCGCCGGGGACGGGCGTACAGCAGCGGGCGAGCTTCACCCAGACGTCCTCGACGCCCTTGACGACCACGCCGGGGTCGGCGTTGGAGCGGCGTTTGTTCCGGCTGTGGGAGGGCGGGGAGTTCTCCGCGATGTCCTCGTTGGCGGCCTCCTCGCCGCCGAGGGCCTGGACCAGCTTCTGCACAACGCCCTGCGCGGCCACATGGCCCTCGCCGATCGCCGCGTACAGGGACGAGATGTCGGGGTAGCGCATCTCGTGCGCGAGCGTGACCAGGGAGTCCCCGGTGAGGATGCGCTGGATCGGCAGGTTCTGTTTGCGCATGGCCCGCGCGATGGCGTCCTTGCCCTGCTCGATCGCCTCGTCGCGGCGCTCCTTGGAGAACCAGGCGCGGATCTTGTTGCGGGCCCGCGGCGACTTGACGAAGCCGAGCCAGTCGCGCGAGGGGCCGGCCCCGGACGCCTTGGAGGTGAAGACCTCCACCAGGTCGCCGTTGTCGAGGGTCGATTCGAGCGGTACGAGGCGCCCGTTGACCCGTGCCCCTATGGTGCGGTGGCCGACCTCCGTGTGGACGGCGTAGGCGAAGTCGACGGGGGTGGCTCCCGCGGGCAGCGCTATGACATCGCCCTTGGGAGTGAAGACGAAGACCTCGTTGCGCGAGAGGTCGAAGCGGAGCGACTCCAGGAACTCGCTGGGGTCCTCGGTCTCCTTCTGCCAGTCCAGGAGCTGGCGCAGCCACGCCATGTCGTTGACGGTGTCCTGGCTCGCGCCCCGGCCCGCGCTCCGGGGGACGTCGGTGCGGACCTTGGAGGCGCCCGCGACGGCCTCCTGCTTGTACTTCCAGTGCGCGGCGATGCCGTACTCGGCGCGGCGGTGCATGTCGAACGTACGGATCTGGAGTTCGACCGGCTTGCCGTTGGGCCCGATGACCGTCGTGTGCAGCGACTGGTACATGTTGAACTTGGGCATCGCGATGTAGTCCTTGAACCGGCCGGGGACCGGATTCCACCGCGCGTGGACGGTGCCGAGCGCCGCGTAGCAGTCGCGGACCGTGTCGACCAGGACCCGGATGCCCACCAGGTCGTAGATCTCCGCGAAGTCCCGGCCGCGGACGATCATCTTCTGGTAGACGCTGTAGTAGTGCTTCGGCCGTCCGGTGACGGTGGCCTTGATCCGGGCCGCGCGCAGGTCCGACTGGACCTCGTCGGTCACTATGGCCAGGTATTCGTCGCGCTTGGGGGCGCGCTCGGCGACCAGCCGGACGATCTCGTCGTACATCTTGGGGTAGAGGATCGCGAAGGCGAGGTCCTCCAGTTCCCACTTGATGGTGTTCATGCCCAGCCGGTGGGCGAGGGGCGCGTAGATCTCCAGCGTCTCGCGGGCTTTCTTCTCCTGCTTCTCCCGCTTGAGGTAGCGCATGGTGCGCATGTTGTGGAGCCGGTCGGCGAGCTTGATGACCAGGACGCGCGGGTCCTTGGCCATGGCGACGACCATCTTGCGTACGGTCTCGGCCTGCGCGGCCTCGCCGAACTTGACCTTGTCGAGCTTGGTGACCCCGTCGACCAGGAGCGCGACCTGGTCGCCGAAGTCTCGGCGCAGGGTGTCCAGGCCGTACTCGGTGTCCTCGACGGTGTCGTGCAGCAGGCCGGCCATCAGGGTGGCGGGGTCCATGCCCAGCTCGGCGAGGATCGTGGTGACCGCGAGGGGATGCGTGATGTACGGATCGCCGCTCTTGCGCTTCTGTCCGCGGTGCCAGCGCTCGGCGACCTGGTAGGCGCTCTCGATCTGGCGCAGC
Organism: Streptomyces sp. NPDC096310; assembly: GCF_044763125.1. Classification (NCBI taxonomy): domain Bacteria; kingdom Bacillati; phylum Actinomycetota; class Actinomycetes; order Kitasatosporales; family Streptomycetaceae; genus Streptomyces; species Streptomyces sp. NPDC096310. Next base: position 38,644 of record NZ_JBIWFO010000025.1, read on the forward strand.
GTCGCGGTCTCGATCTTGGGGTCGTTCCCCCGTACGGTCCGCAGCAGCGGCTCCAGGACGGGGTTGTACGGGGAGGAGCGCTGGACGCCCAGACGTGCGAGGCGGGCCCTCACCCGGTTGGAGGAGCCTCCGGAGCGCGGCGCGGCCGTGGCGCCCGGCTTGGGGGCGCTCACGGGCACCAGGGGGCGCTCGGACGGCGTGGGGGCCGAGGCGGGGGGCTCGGCGCCGACCGGGGCCTTGTGCGGGGGCGTGCCGGAGCCGGCGGCGGCCCGGTCGGCGGGGTGATCGGGCGTCGCGGCGGCCAGTGGCTGGACCTCGTCTGGCAAGAGCGCTCCTCGTGCGGATCCAGGTCCCCCGGTCAGGCCCGGAGGTTCCATGGTATCGACCTCGGGCGCCTCTCTCGCCCCAAGGCCGGGCTCGGCCGGACGCGGGACGGGCACCCGATGGTGCACGGGTGCCCGTCCTGCCGTGTTCCCATGCCGCCCGGAATCCGTGTTCCGGCGCGGCTCAGAGCGTGATCAGCGCCTCCAGCGGGGCGCCGTCGAGCGCGGGGAGCAGTCGCTCCCGGCCGCCCAGGAAGCCCAGCTCCATGAGGACCGCGACGCCCACGACCTCGGCGCCGGCCCGCCGGACCAGCTCCAGGGATGCCTCGGCCGTACCGCCGGTGGCCAGGACGTCGTCGATGACGAGGACCCGGTCGCCCTGGTCCAGGTCCTCGGCGTGGATCTCGATCTCCGCGGAGCCGTACTCCAGGTCGTACGACTGCGAGAGTGTCGCGCCGGGGAGCTTGCCGGCCTTGCGTACGGGGATGAACCCGACGCCCGCCCGGACCGCCACGGGGGCGGCCAGGATGAAGCCGCGCGCCTCCAGGCCGACGATCTTCGTCGCGCCGAACCGTACGCACAGGTCGGCGAGGGCGTCCGTCAGTGCCGTGAACGCCTTGGGATCGGCCAGCAGCGGGGTGATGTCCTTGAACACCACGCCCGGCTTGGGGTAGTCCGCCACGTCACGGATGCGGCTGAGCAGCAGCTCCCGCGTGCTGATGTCGCTTGTGCTGGTGTCGCTCATCGACGCCTCCCCGATCCCGAGGGGCGGCCCCGGCCACCGCGACCGCGCGGACCCGCCACGGCGGCCGGTGCGGCGTCCTGCGGGCCGTCCTCGGCGCCGTCGTCACCGTCGGCGGTGGCCTCGGCGGTGGCGTCGGCGGTGGCGTCGGCCTGTTCGCCCTTGGCGGCGGCCGTCGCGCGCTTGGCGAGCACCCGCTTCTTCAGCGCCTTGATCTGCGGGTCGCGTTCCTTCAGGTCGGCGACGAGCGGCGTGGCGATGAAGATCGAGGAGTACGCGCCGGCGGCGAGGCCGACGAAGAGCGAGAGGGAGATGTCGTTCAGCATGCCGGCGCCGAGGAAGCCGCCGCCGATGAAGAGCAGCGCGCCCACGGGCAGCAGCGCGACGACGGTGGTGTTGATGGAACGCACCAGCGTGCTGTTGATCGACCGGTTGGCGACCTCGCTGTAGGTCCAGCGGCTCTGCTTGGTGATCCCGTTCGCCCCCTCCTTGAGGCTGTCGAAGACGACGACCGTGTCGTAGAGGGAGTAACCGAGAATGGTCAGCAGACCGATCACCGTACCCGGGGTGACCTCGAAGCCGACCAGGGTGTAGACGCCGACGGTGATCGTGAGGTCGTGGATCAGGGCGATGAGCGCGGCGACCGCCATCCGCCATTCGAAGGCGATCGCCAGATAGATCACCACCAGGACCATGAAGATCCCGAGGCCCATCCACGCCTTGTTGGCGATGGTCGCGCCCCAGCTCGGACCGACCAGGTCCGCGTTGATCTTCGTCTCGTCGACCTTCAGGTCCTTGGCGAGCTGGGTCTTCACCGCGTCGGCCTGCTTGGTGTCCAGCTCCGTGACCTGGATCCGCATGCCGCCGTTGCCGAGCTTCTGGACGATCGCGTCGTGCCCGGACGCCTTCTGGGCGTCCTCGCGGGCCTGGACCTCCGAGATGCTCGTGCTCGGGATGGTGAAGACGGCACCACCCTTGAACTCGATGCCCATGTTGAGCCCGCGCACCGCCAGGGCCGCGATGGCCGTGATGGTGATCAGGATCGAGATTCCGTACCAGATCTTGCGCTTCCCGATGAAGTCGTAGCCGACTTCGCCTCGGTAGAGCCGGGCGCCGAGATCGCCGAGTCGGGACATCTCACGCCTCCTTCGGGTCGGTGGGGGCGCTGACACGGCGGGCGCGGCGCAGCGGCGGCTTGGCACCGAGGCGCTTCGGGTCCAGACCGGACCACGGGTGGCCGCTGGAGAAGAACTTCGTACGGGCCAGGAGCGTCATCACGGGCTTGGTGAAGAAGAACACCACGACCACGTCGAGGAGCGTGGTCAGACCCAGGGTGAACGCGAAGCCCTGGACCTTGCCGACGGTGACGAGGAAGAGCACCGCGGCGGCGAGGAACGACACGAAGTCGGAGACGAGGATGGTGCGCCGGGCGCGTGGCCAGGCCCGCTCGACGGCTGGGCGCAGCGTACGGCCCTCGCGGATCTCGTCCCGGATGCGTTCGAAGTACACGATGAACGAGTCCGCGGTGATACCGATGGCGACGATGGCGCCGCAGACCGCGGGCAAGTTCAGCGCGAAGCCGATGCCGGGGCCGAGGAGCGACATGATCGTGTACGTCATGATGCCGGAGGCGCCGAGGCTGAGGATGGCGATCGCGGAGAGACCCCGGTAGTACGCCACCAGGTAGATGATGACCAGGACGAGACCGATCGCGCCGGCGATCAGGCCCGCTTCGAGCTGCTCCCCGCCGAGCGCGGCGGTGACCGTGGTGACGGACTGCTCCTGGAAGGTCAGGGGCAGCGCGCCGTACGACAGGATGTTGCCCAGGTCCTGGGCGGACTGCTGGGTGAAGCTGCCGGAGATCTCGGCGCTGCCGCCGAGCGTCTGGCTCACCGACGGCGCGGAGACGACGTTGCCGTCGAGGACGATGGCGAACTGGTTCATCGGCGCCTGCTGCTGCGAGAGCTTGCCGGTGATCGACTGGAACTTCTTGGTGCCGGCACCGGTGAAGTCCATCGTGACGATCCACATACCGCGCTGCTGGTCGAGCACGCCCTTGGCGTCGTCGACGTCCGTGCCCTCCAGCTCGGCCGGGCCCAGGACGTACTTCTCCCACTCGCCGCCGGAGTTCTGGCCGCAGGCGACGATCGTGTCCTTGGGGGCCGCGCTCTGGTTGACCTCGGTGCGCGCCTTCTTGTTGGTGCAGTCCAGCTCCGTGAACTTCTTCTCCAGGGCGGCGGTGGCCGGGTCGCTGGACGCGCTCGCGGAGGGGGCGGGGGCCGGGGACTCGTTCTTCTTGTCCGACGGCTTGTCCGACGACGTGTCCGAGGCGGAGGCGTCGGGCGACGGCGTGGCGTCCGCCTTCAGCGCGTCCGTGACGGCCCGGCCCTGGGAGGTGGTGGACGTCTCGGGCGACGCCGTGGACCCGGCCTTGTCGCCCGCCTTGTCGCCGGTCGAGGCGCTGGTCGAGGAGGAGGGGGTCGCCCTCGGCGAGCCGCTGCCCGAGGGCTGCGGCTTCGTCGGGCTCCCGGCGGCGACGGTCAGCACCGGCCGGAAGTAGAGCTGGGCGGTGGTGCCGACCTGCTCACGGGCCTGCTTCTCGTTCGTGCCCCGGGGGATGTTGACGATGATGTTCTCGTTGCCCTGGGTCTGAACCTCGGCCTCCGAGACACCAAGACCGTTGACGCGCCGCTCGATGATGCTGACGGCGGTGTCCATGTTGGTCTTGTTGATCGCGTTCGGCTTGCCCGGCGTGTTCTTCGCCTGGAGCGTGATGCTGGTGCCGCCCGCGAGGTCGATCCCCAGACGTGGCGTGACATGGCCGGACCAGAACATCCCGCCCGTGAGGGCCACCATGGCAATCAGGAACAGCGCCAGGGTGCGCCCTGGCCTGCCTGGGGACCCCGCTTGCCTTCGGCCCTTATTAGGTGCTGCCACCTTCTCGTTTCTCCCTGTCCAACCGCCCCCACGCCGGGTGTGCGCCGGAGCGGCCACGAAGTGTTGTGGGGACCTGCCCCCGCAGAAATCAGCGCGACCGTGAGTCGCCGGCGGCCGTGGTGCGGCCGGTCGGCGCGGACCCGGCTACTTCGCGCCGGACTCGCCGTCGGTCTTGCCCTCGGCCTTGTTCTCGGCCTTCTCGTCGGCCTTCGCCTCGGTCGTGGCGTCGGCGGACTCGGCGTCCGTGGTCTCCTCGGGCTTCTTGCCAAGGTCGATCCTGGCCTCGTCCGCGGAGTCGGAGTCGGCGGGACCGGTCAGCGAGGAGGCGTCGTCGGGCACGACCGGCGTCTCGGAGTCGCTCGGGTCGTCGCCGTGCACGATGCGGTTGTACTCGTCGTCGTCCAGCACCGCGCCGATGGCGTTCTTGGCGTAGACCGCGTGGACGCCGGGAGCCACCTCCAGGAGGACCATGTCAGCGTGCACCTCCTTGACGGTGGCGTACATGCCCCCGATGGTGCGGATGCCGGTGCCGGGCTGCATCTCGTCGCGCATCTGCGCGGCGGCCTGCTGCTTCTTCTTGGCGGACCGGGTCATCAGGAACATGGCCCCGATGAGCACGATGAAGGGGAGAAGGGTCACGAGACTCACGGGAGGGAACTTCCTTCGCACGACCGCGCTGTCGAGCGGCCTGATATACGGGGGTGGGCATGCCGCTCCGGAAGGGCGGCATCGGCGGAGTCTAAGCGAGTCCGCTTCGTTGGAACAACGCCCAGCGTCGCACCGGGGTTCCTGCCGTGCGCGTGTTCATGCCGTCACGCCCCGAACAGGCCGGGTTGTCCGGGCGCACCGGACGCCTGCTGGGGCGGGACGAGCCCGAGATGCGCCCACGCCGCCGGGGTCGCGACCCGGCCGCGCGGTGTACGGGCGAGCAGTCCTTCCCGTACGAGAAAGGGCTCGGCGACCTCCTCGACCGTCTCGCGCTCCTCCCCCACGGCCACCGCCAGGGTCGAGAGCCCCACGGGCCCGCCGCCGAAGAGTTTGAGCAGCGCCTGGAGCACGGCCCGGTCGAGCCGGTCGAGACCGCGCGCGTCGACCTCGTACACCGCGAGGGCCACCTCGGCCACCTCACGGGTGATCCGCCCGTCCACCTTGACCTGGGCGTAGTCCCGTACGCGGCGCAGCAGCCGGTTGGCGATACGGGGCGTGCCGCGGGAGCGTCCGGCGATCTCCGCGGCCCCCTCGGCGTCTATCTCCAGGTCCAGGAGCTGGGCGGAGCGGTGGATGACGCGCTCCAGTTCGACGCTCTCGTAGAACTCCATGTGGCCGGTGAAGCCGAAGCGGTCGCGCAGCGGGGGCGGCAGCAGTCCGGCCCGGGTGGTGGCGCCGACCAGGGTGAAGGGCGGCAGTTCCAGCGGGATGGCGGTGGCGCCGGGGCCCTTGCCGACGATCACGTCGACGCGGAAGTCCTCCATCGCCATGTAGAGCATCTCCTCGGCGGGCCGGGACATGCGGTGGATCTCGTCGAGGAAGAGGACCTCGCCCTCCTGGAGGGAGGAGAGGATCGCGGCGAGATCGCCCGCGTGCTGGATCGCCGGGCCCGAGGTGATGCGGATCGGGGCGTTCATCTCCGCCGCGATGATCATCGAGAGGGTCGTCTTGCCGAGCCCCGGCGCGCCGGAGAGCAGCACGTGGTCGGCGGTGGCGCCGCGTGCGAGGGCCGCCTTGAGCACCAGGTCGAGCTGGACCCGTACCCGCTCCTGTCCGACGAACTCGTCCAGCGACTTGGGCCGCAGCGCCGCCTCGACGGCCTGGTCCTCACCGTCCGCGGCGGCGCCGACCAGTCGCTCGGCCGCGTCGTCGGCGGTGTCGTCCCAGTTCACTCAGTCTCACCTCGGGGGAGGGCGCGTACGAGAACGGCCCGAATGGAGTACGGCGGGAGCGGGTCCGGCCCGGTGGGCTCAACGGGTGCGGTTGAGGCTCTGGAGCGCGGCGCGCAGCAGTTGGGGCACCGGTGGCCGGGAGCCCGCGGCGAGGGCTGCCTCGGCCTCGGGGGTGACCTGGGCGACCGCTTCCTCGGCCTCGCGTCCGGCGTACCCCAGGCCGATGAGCGCGGCGTGGAGCTGGTCGCTCCAGGAGGCCGCGGCCGCCGCGCCGGCCTGCCGTCCCACGGTGGCGCCCCGTGGCGCGCCGAGCCGGTCCCTCAGCTCCAGCAGCAGCTTCTGGGCGCCCTTCTTCCCGATGCCGGGGACCGCCGTCAGCGCCTTCTCGTCGCCGGTGGAGACGGCGAGGCGCAGCGCGTCGGGGCTGTGCACGGCGAGCATCGCCTGTGCGAGCCGGGGGCCGACGCCGCTGGCGGTCTGGAGCAGCTCGAACACCTGGCGTTCGTCGTCGTCGGCGAAGCCGTACAGCGTCAGGGAGTCCTCCCGGACGACCAGCGAGGTGGCGAGTCTGGCCTCCTGGCCGACGCGCAGCGCCGCGAGGGTGCCGGGGGCGCACTGGACGGCCATGCCGATCCCGCCGACCTCGATGACCGCGGTGGTCGGGGCGAGGGCGGCGACCGGGCCGCTGACGAACGCGATCATCGCGTGACCTTCCGGACGGGGATACGGGAGGGACGGGCCGCGGCCTGGGCCTGGGCCTGGGCCTGCTGGAGGCGGTTCATGGCCGGGGCGCGCCAGATGTGGCAGATGGCGAGCGCGAGGGCGTCCGCCGCGTCGGCCGGCCTGGGCGGCGCCGCGAGCCGCAGCAGCCGGGTGACCATCGCGCCGACCTGCGCCTTGTCGGCCCGGCCGCTGCCGGTGACGGCGGCCTTGACCTCGCTGGGGGTGTGCAGGGCGACGGGGATGCCGCGGCGCGAGGCGCAGAGCACGGCGACCGCGCTGGCCTGGGCGGTGCCCATGACCGTACGCACATTGTGTTGCGCGAACACCCGCTCCACGGCGACGTGTTCGGGCCGGTGCTCGTCCAGCCAGGCGTCGATGCCCTGCTCGATGGCGACGAGACGGGGGCCGATCTCCTCGTCGGAGGGCGTGCGCACCACGCCGACGCCCAGCATGGTCAGCGGCCGTCCGGCGACCCCCTCGACGACACCGATCCCGCACCGCGTCAGTCCGGGGTCCACACCCAGCACCCGCATCGCGCCCCCACTCTCTCGGTCATACGTTCCCCCCGAGGGGAGAAGCCCTGATCAGACAGTATCGGTCGGCACTGACAACGGACCGGACCGACATCGAGGAGAGGGGGGTGCGAAGGGCGGGGTCAGGCGTCGACCTTCTCCATCACGTCGTCGGAGACGTCGAAGTTGGCGAAGACGTTCTGGACGTCGTCACTGTCCTCCAGGGCGTCGATCAGCTTGAAGATCTTGCGCGCCCCCTCCTCGTCCAGCTCGACCTGCATGGTCGGCACGAAGTTGGCGTCGGCCGAGTCGTAGTCGATGCCGGCCGACTGGAGCGCGGTGCGGACCGCGACCAGGTCGGTGGCCTCGCTGAGCACCTCGAAGGACTCGCCGAGGTCGTTGACCTCTTCGGCGCCCGCGTCCAGCACCGCGCCGAGCACGTCGTCCTCGCCCAGCTCACCCTTGGGGACGATCACGACGCCCTTGCGGTTGAAGAGATACGAGACGGAGCCGGGGTCGGCCATCGAGCCGCCGTTGCGGGTCATCGCCACCCGCACGTCGGAGGCGGCGCGGTTGCGGTTGTCGGTGAGGCACTCGATGAGCACCGCGACACCGTTCGGGCCGTACCCCTCGTACATGATCGTCTCGTAGTCGGCGCCACCGGCCTCCAGGCCGGCGCCGCGCTTGACGGCCGAGTCGATGTTCTTGTTCGGGACCGAACTCTTCTTCGCCTTCTGGATGGCGTCGAAAAGAGTCGGGTTGCCGTCGACGTCCGCGCCGCCGGTCCGCGCCGCGACCTCGATGTTCTTGATCAGCTTCGCGAAGAGCTTGCCGCGCTTGGCATCGATCACGGCCTTCTTGTGCTTCGTCGTAGCCCATTTAGAGTGGCCGGACATCTGCCTGTCTCCTTCGCGTAACCGGTACTGCTCCCGTTCGGCAGCGATCCTACCGGGCGGAGGTCACTGTGCGGAGCGCACCATGTCGGTGAAGAAACGGTGCAGCCGGTGGTCGCCCGTCAGTTCGGGGTGGAAGGACGTCGCCAGCGCGCCGCCCTGCCGTACGGCGACGACATGCCCCCCGTACTCGGCGAGCACCTGGACCTCGGCCCCCACCGACTCGACCCACGGGGCCCGGATGAAGACGCCCTCCACAGGGCCGCCCTCCACCCCGGCGACCTCCACGGCCGCCTCGAAGGACTCGTTCTGCCGGCCGAAGGCGTTGCGCCGCACGATCATGTCGATGCCGCCGACGGTCTCCTGGCCCGACCGCGGATCGAGGATCTTCTCGGCGAGCATGATCATCCCGGCGCAGGTGCCGTACACCGGCATCCCGGCCCGCACCCGGGCGCGCAGCGGCTCCAGCATGCCGAAGAGCGCGGCCAGTTTGGACATCGTGGTGGACTCGCCGCCCGGGATCACCAGGCCGTCGACCTCGGCCAGCTCCTCGGGCCGCCGGACCGTCCTGGCCACGGCTCCCGCCGCGGCCAGGGCGCCCAAGTGCTCCCGGACGTCCCCCTGGAGCGCCAGGACGCCGATCGCGGGGGTACTCATCACCAGCCGCGGTTCGCGTAGCGCTCGGTCTCGGGCAGCGTGTCGCAGTTGATGCCGACCATCGCCTCGCCCAGGTTCCGCGACGCCTCCGCGATGATCTTCGGGTCGTCGTAGAACGTGGTGGCCTTGACGATCGCGGCGGCGCGCTTGGCGGGGTCGCCCGACTTGAAGATGCCGGAGCCCACGAAGACGCCCTCGGCGCCGAGCTGGCGCATCAGCGCGGCGTCGGCGGGGGTGGCGACACCGCCCGCGGAGAAGAGGACCACCGGCAGCTTGCCCAGCTCGGCGACCTCCTTGACGATCTCGTACGGGGCACGCAGCTCCTTGGCGGCCGCGTACAGCTCGTTGTTGTCGTACCCCCTCAGCCGGGCGATCTCGTTCTTGATCTGCCGCAGGTGCCTGACCGCCTCGACGACATTGCCCGTCCCGGCCTCGCCCTTCGAACGGATCATGGCCGCGCCCTCGGCGATCCGGCGCAGCGCCTCGCCGAGGTTGGTGGCACCACAGACGAAGGGAGTGGTGAACGCCCACTTGTCCGAGTGGTTGACCTCGTCGGCCGGGGTCAGCACCTCCGACTCGTCGATGTAGTCCACGCCCAGCGACTGGAGCACCTGGGCCTCGACGAAGTGGCCGATCCGGGACTTCGCCATGACCGGGATCGAGACCGCGTCGATGATCCCCTCGATCATGTCGGGGTCGGACATCCGCGCGACGCCGCCGTCCTTGCGGATGTCTGCGGGCACCCGCTCCAGCGCCATCACGGCGACCGCGCCGGCATCCTCGGCGATCTTCGCCTGCTCCGGTGTGACCACATCCATGATCACACCGCCCTTGAGCTGTTCGGCCATACCGCGCTTGACGCGCGCGGTGCCGGTCTCGGGGTTCTGGGCGGTGGTGGACACGGGCGACCTCACTGACTCGTACGGCGGTGGATCTCCAGAGAACGCCCCGGAACCAGTCCACAGCAAGGGCCAATGGGAAGCCGGTGGATCGTTCAGGACCCCGGCCGGTCCGCGAGCGCGACGGGCGGCTCGTCGTCCATCTCGAAGGCGAGCGGGAACGGCGCGTGCCCCGCGAGCCGGAACCACCGCACCTTCCGGTGGCGCCGCAGCGCACGGGCGGCGCGTACGGCGTCGTTGTGGAACCGCCGCGCCATGGGCACGCGCCGTACCGCCGCGGCGAGTTCCCCGGCGGCGTCCTCCCCTCCGGGCGCCTCCTGTACGGCCTCCACCTGGGCGGCCTCCCCGAACACGGCCCGCAGCGCCTGGCTCAACTCGCTCTCGGCGACCTCCCGCTGCTCCTCTTCGGACTGCCGCGCGGCGTGCGCGGCCTGGTACAGCACGATCGAGGCGGCCGGATCGAGCACCCCGGAGGTGGCCAGCTCCTGGGCGACCGAGGCACGCCGCAGCAGTTGGGCGTCGAGGGCGGCACGGGCGGCGTCGATCCGGGTGTGCAGACGGTCGAGGCGGCCGGCGGTCCAACTGAGGTAGAGCGCGATCGCGACAACGGCGACGGCGATCCAGACGAAGGTGGTCACGCACGGCAGATTACGCGGACGGCCACCTGGCCACCCACCTCAGCCGGGACGGCGGACCGCCCAGGTCCTACTCCCGGGCCAGCCCGAACCGCGCCCGGAGCCCGGTCCGTTCGTCCGCCGCCACCGACGCCGCCCCGTCCGTCACCGTCTCGTACACCGCGAGGATGTCCGCGCCGACCGTCGACCAGTCGAAGCGCCGTACATGCGCGCTGCCCCGTTCGCGCAGCTCCGCCCGCCGGCCCGGGTCGCCCAGGAGCCGTACCGCCGCGCCGGCGAGCGCGTCCGCGTCCTCGTTGGTGAAGAGTTCGCCCGCCGCCCCGTGGTCCAGGACCTGCGCGAACGCGTCCAGGTCGCTCGCCAGGACCGCCGCGCCCGCCGACAGCGCCTCGACGAGGATGATGCCGAAGCTCTCGCCGCCGGTGTTGGGCGCGACGTACAGGTCGACGCTGCGCAGCAGCCGCGCCTTGTCCTCGTCGCTGACCATCCCGAGGAACTCGACGCGGCGGCGCATCTCCTTCGGCAGGGACTCCACCGCCTCCTTCTCGTCCCCGCGCCCCGCCACCAGCAGCCGGGTCTCCGGGTGGACGTCGAGGATCTTCGGGAGGGCCCGCATCAGCACCGGCAGCCCCTTGCGCGGCTCGTCGATGCGTCCTATGAAGCCGATCGTGCCGCCCTGCCAGGCCGGTTCGGCCTCGGCCTCGGCGAAGAAGTCGACGTCGACGCCGTTCGGGATGACCACGGCGTCACCACCGAGGTGTTCCACCAGCGTGCGCCGGGCGTACTCGCTCACCGCGATCCGGGCGCTGATCTTCTCCAGCGCGGGCTGGAGGATCGGGTACGCCGCGATCATGGCGCGCGAGCGCGGGTTGGAGGTGTGGAACGTCGCGACGATCGGCCCCTGCGCCGCCCAGCAGCTCAGCAGCCCCAGCGACGGCGAGGCGGGCTCGTGGATGTGGATGACGTCGAACGTGCCCTCGTGCAGCCAGCGCCGTACCCGCGCCGCCGACAGGAAGCCGAAGTTGAGGCGGGCGACCGAGCCGTTGTACGGGACGGGTACGGCGCGGCCCGCCGAGACGACGTACGGCGGGAGCGGTGTCTCGTCGTCCGCGGGGGCCAGTACGGAGACGTCGTGGCCGAGCCGGATGAGGTGTTCCGCGAGGTCCCTGATGTGGAACTGGACGCCGCCCGGTACGTCCCAGGAGTACGGGCAGACGATGCCGATCTTCACTCGGGCCCCCGGTCCAGGTCGGCGACCCACAGCCGTTGCAGCATGTGCCAGTCCTCCGGGTGTTCGGCGATTCCCGTGGCGAAGGCGTCGGCCACCGCCTGTGTCATCACAGACGTCTTCTCGGCGCGGGTGCCTGTCTCCGGTACGGGGACGGCGGGAAAGACCTGCCCCCGCATCACCCGGGAGTCGTCGAACCACAGCGAGACGGGCAGCAGCAGCGCCCCGGTCTGCTGCGCCAGCAGCGCGGGGCCCGCCGGCATCCGGGCGGTGTCCCCGAAGAACTCGACCTCGACGCCGGACGACGACAGGTCACGGTCGGCGACGAGGGCGACGAGACCGCCGCCCCGCAGCCGCCGGGCCAGGGTGCCGAAGGCGGAGCCGCCGGTGTGCGGAAGGACCTCCATGCCCAGGCTCTCGCGGTAGGCGACGAAGCGGTCGTACAGCGTCTCGGGCTTGAGCCGCTCAGCGACGGTCGTGAAGGGCACGTCGCGGGCCCGGGTGAGCCAGGCTCCCGCCAGGTCCCAGTTGGCCATGTGGGGCAGTGCCAGGACAACACCCCGCCCGGTGGTGAGCCCGTCGAAGAGCCGGTCGATGTCCTTGATCTCGACGCCGTCGCGTACCCGTTCCCGGCTCCAGGCGGGCAGCCGGAACGACTCCATCCAGTACCGCGTGTAGGAGCGCATGCCCGCCTTGGAGAGGGCGGCGAGACGCTGTGGGCCCGCGTCGGGCACGACCCGGGCCAGATTGGACTCCAGCCGCAGCACGCTCTTGCCGCGCCGTTTCCACACGGTGTCCGCGATGGTCCTGCCGAGGGCCGCGGCCACGGGTTCGGGGAGCTTCTTGACCGTGCTCCAGCCGAGCCCGTACAGCGCGTCGGTCAGCCGGTCGCTCGCCGTGCTCATGACGTGGCTCCACTCCCCCGGGCGTGGTCGGTCCCGGCGGGGCCGGCCGCCGCGGCGGCATCGGCCTCGGCGGACTCACGGCGTACGGTCACCACGCGCTGGCCGAGGGTGACGAGGCTGCCCGCGGCGACGATCCACAGCGCGATCGGCAGCAGGATGTCGATACCGGGGACGCCGAAGGCGTGCAGCCCGGCGAGGCCGGCCGCGACGAGGGAGATGACCAGCCGCTCCGCGCGCTCGATCAGCCCGTTCACCGCCACCGGCAGCCCGATGGACTCGCCCCTGGCCTTCGTGTACGACACGACCTGACCGCTGGCCAGGCAGAAGATGGCGACCGCGCACAGCATGGTGTTGTCACCGTCGCCCGCGTACCAGAGCGCGAAGCCGGCGAAGATCGCACCGTCCGCGACCCGGTCGAGGGTCGAGTCGAGGAAGGCCCCCCAGCGGCTGGAGATGCCGGCCTGGCGTGCCATGTTGCCGTCGACGAGGTCGGAGAAGACGAAGAGGGTGATGACGATCGTGCCCCAGAAGAACTCCCCGCGGGGGAAGAAGACCAGCGCACCCGCCATCACTCCGGCCGTGCCGATGAGCGTGACCGCGTCCGGAGTGACTCCGCGACGGAGCAGAAACGCCGCGAACGGTGTGAGGACACGCGTGAAGAATGCACGCGCGTACTTGTTCAGCATGGCCTTCCCGAGGTTCGGTGGGCCGAGGGCCCCTGCGGCCGTCGGCTGGCCCATCGTAGCCACGACCGCCACGGGGCACCGCCGGGTACCCGGCCCATGCCGCGCCGTACGACGTATGGACGCGCCATGACGGGAGTGCGAAGCTCGAAGGACCACCGCGGGCATCGCCGGAGCTGCCCCGCGGCTCCCCCGGCCCGCCTCTCTCCATCCCCTCACCGACCCACTCGGTGGAACCGATCGGGAGGCAGCAGTCATGGGTGACAAAGTCGCCAAGGAACCGACACACCCCGGGGCCGCCGGCAGGGCTACGGCGGCCGACCGGCCCGCGTCCGTGCGGAACGTGGTGCTGGTGGGCCACAGCGGTTCGGGCAAGACCACCCTCGTCGAGGCCCTGGCGCTCACCGCGGGGGCCGTGAACCGGGCGGGCCGGGTCGAGGACGGTGCGACGGTCTCCGACTACGACGAGATCGAGCACCGCCAGCAGCGCTCCGTACAGCTCTCGCTCGTCCCGGTGGAGTGGGGCGGGTGCAGGATAAACCTGCTGGACACCCCCGGCTACGCCGATTTCGTCGGGGAGCTCAGGGCCGGTCTGCGCGCCGCGGACGCGGCCCTTTTCGTGGTCTCGGCGGCCCAGGAGGCGGACGCGGTGGCGGGGGCGACCCGGGCCGTCTGGGAGGAGTGCGCGGCGGTGGGGATGCCGCGGGCCATCGTCGTCACGCATCTCGACACGGCGCGCACCGGCTTCGACGAGATGACCGGGCTGTGCGCCCGGATCTTCGGCGGGGACGACCCGGACGCCGTCCTGCCGCTCTACCTTCCGGTGCACGGCGCGGAGGGCCCCGACGGGCACGCGCCGGCCACCGGGCTCGTGGGGCTGCTCTCGCGGAAGATCTTCGACTACTCCTCCGGGGAGCGGCGGGTGGACCCGCCCGATCCCGCCCGGCTGCCGGAGATCGCGCAGGCCAGGGCCCGGCTGATCGAGGGGATCATCGCCGAGAGCGAGGACGAGACCCTCATGGACCGCTATCTGGGCGGCGGCGAGGTCGACGTCAAGACGCTGATGGAGGACCTGGAGAAGGCGGTGACGCGCGGGGTCTTCCATCCGGTGCTCGCCGCGGCGCCCGCGCGGCCCGGGGCCCGGCAGGGGCTGGGCACGGTCGAACTGCTCGATCTGGTCACCGGCGGTTTCCCGACCCCGATGGAGCGCCCGACGCCCGCCGTCACCACACCGCTCGGCGCCCCGCGTCCGGAGATCTGCTGCGACCCCCAGGGGCCGCTGGTCGCCGAGGTGGTCAAAACCGCCTCCGATCCCTATGTCGGCCGGATCTCTCTCGTACGGGTCTTCTCGGGGACGCTGCGCCCCGACGAGACGGTGCACGTGTCCGGGCACGGGCTCACCGACCGGGGGCACGAGGACCACGACGTCGAGGAGCGGGTGGGTTCGCTCTCCTCGCCCTTCGGCAAGCAGCAGCGGGTGCTGGCGCACTGTGCGGCGGGCGATCTCGCGTGCGTGGGGAAGCTGGCGCGCGCCGAGACCGGGGACACGCTCTCCGCGAAGGACGATCCGCTGCTGGTGGAGGCGTGGACCATGCCGGACCCGCTGCTGCCGCTCGCCGTACGCGCGCACAGCAAGGCGGACGAGGACCGGCTGTCCCAGGGGCTCGCGCGGCTGGTGGCGGAGGATCCGACGATGCGGCTCGAACAGAACCCGGACACCCATCAGGTGGTGCTCTGGTGCCTGGGCGAGGCGCACCGGGACGTGGCGCTGGACCGGCTGCGCGGCCGGTACGGGGTCCAGGTCGACGCCGTACCGTTCCGGGTCGCCCTGCGCGAGACGTTCGGCGCGGGCGCCACGGGGCGCGGTCGGCACGTGAAGCAGTCCGGCGGTCACGGCCAGTTCGCGATCTGCGAGATCGAGGTGGAGCCGCTGCCCGCCGGGTCCGGGGTCGAGTTCGTCGACAAGGTGGTGGGCGGGGCGGTGCCCCGGCAGTTCGTCCCGTCCGTCGAGAAGGGCGTACGGGCGCAGGCGGCGCGCGGGGTCGCGGCCGGCCATCCGCTGGTCGACATCCGGGTGACGCTGCTCGACGGCAAGGCCCACTCGGTGGACTCCTCGGACGCCGCGTTCCAGACGGCGGGCGCGCTGGCCCTGCGGGAGGCGGCGGGCGCGGCGGCGATCCATCTGCTGGAGCCGGTCGCCGAGGTGGCGGTCCTGGTGCCCGACGAGTACGTGGGGCCCGTCATGAGCGATCTGTCGGGTCGGCGCGGCCGGGTGGTGGGCACCGAACAGGCGGGCCCCGGACGGACCTTGGTCCGGGCCGAGGTGCCCGAACTGGAGATCGGGCGGTACGCGGTGGACCTGCGCTCGCTCTCGCACGGCGCCGGCCGCTTCAGCCGCGCGTACGCCCGCCACGAGCCGATGCCGCGGGCGGTGGCGGACCGTCAGCTCGCCCGCGAGGAGAGCACGGTGTAGGAGCTGTCCGAGACGTCCCGCCCGGCCGACCGGTCAACAGGTCGCGTCCGCACGTCCGTTCGGCGGCACCTGATACCCGGCGGGCGGGCCCTTGATGCCGGTTGGCGAAAGAGGGCCACTCCCCTGACGCGGGCGGCATCGCACCGTTACGCTGGGGTGCCCAGCTCCAGCAGGTGTGCGGGGCGCGCGGGCCGGGAAGAGGCCGCGGCAGCGAATCCTTGCGGCGAGGGGGCGGCAGTGGCGGACGATCTATTCGACTTCAGCCCGGGGGCACAGGTTCCCCTCCAGGGTGCGGCGGGGGGTACGGCGGCGACGTTCGCCCTCGCCTCGGCCGCGTACCGGGACAGTCCGCTCGAAGAGATCTCCAAGGCCGACAACGACTGGCACAAGTCGGGTGTGACCAAAGGCAAGTTCTCGCTCTTCGAACCGAATCTCGGCGAGGCGTTCGCGCGGGCCGTCCAGCTCAGGACGCTGGGCGGCGGCCGGGGCCCGATCATCCAGTCCTTCGGCATGGACCCGCAGGCCGTGGTCGAGCACTGCCTCGCCGCGAACCACATCCGCAAGGAGCGGGACCAGAAGCTCACGGCGGTGACCGCGCTCTTCGGGCTGCTCTTCCTGCCCGGGCTGCTGATCTGGCTGGGCGTCTTCCAGTTGCGCCGCACTTTGGCGGGCGCCAAGGACCGCCGGGCCGGGGCCATCGGCAGCGCCCTGCTCGCGGCGGTCGCCGTACTCGCGGTGATCGTCCTGGTCAAGCTGCCGCTGGACGGCCTGCTGAACTGGTATCTGCGGGCCATGCTCGTCGCCCCGGTCATCGGCTGGCTGCTCGCCAAGCAGATCTGCGAGTCGACCGCCAAGGACCTGCGGGCCCGCTGGGAGAGCCTGCTCTCCGGCGGCGGCACCGGCGCCAAGATCCCCGAGGCCGTCCCGGGGAACCCCGGCGACACCTCGCGGGAGGTGTTGCGCCAGGGGCTGGAGAAGCTGAGCGCCGAGCAGCGCTCCAATGTGGTCTTCTACGCCGGCCCCAAGGGGATACTCGGCATGGGCACGCGCTGGGGAAGCTGGCAGCTCGCGGAGGAGCTGATCCCCAAGGACGCCGGCAAGGAGATCCACCAGTTCCGCAGCTACGACGTGATACGGGCGATCCACGACCAGATGAAGCTGCTGGAGCGCGGCCCCCTCAACTCCGGCGGCTTCCCGACGCCTTCGGTCAAGCACTGGATCGTGTCACCGATCGGTGAGGGCGCCGGCTCGGTCTCCTGGCCCGAGGGCCCGGAGGTGGAGGCGTTCCAGATCAAGAGCCACGAGATACAGCGGATCTGCAACCACCAGCAGTTCGGCAGCGGGAACCGGCACTATCTGGGGGTGCAGTTCACGCTCTGGGAGAGCCAGTTGGTCATCACGATGATGATCTCGGTCACGGTCCTCCACGAGACGCTGCGCATCGAGGTCTCGGGGTACGCGCTGGGCCCGGTGCACTCGCTGTTCTTCGCGAAGCCGTCGCCCAAGAAGGTCTCGCGCCCCAAGACCGTCCGGTTCTGGGAGACCACGTCGAGGAACCTGCCCCTGGTCGAGCCGCGTGAGGCGGTCAGGCTCGCGGTGCGGGCCCCGTTCACCTGGTACCCGCCGGTCCTGGACTTCCTCGGCGGCAAGCTCAGCCTGCCCGAGCCGTTCGGTATGCGGCACGCCTGGGCCGACCAGCCGTGGCGTCACCGCTTCATGGCCGACGACGCGATGCGCGCCGCCACCCCGGTCCTGCGGGTGGCGCACAACGCGGCGATGCGCGTGCTGGACGAGCACGGGGTGGACACCGAGCGCTTCAGCAACCGTTCGTCGTCGCTGATAGGGGCGGTGCAGGACCCGTCACCGAAGAAGATCGACGCGTACGACGCGTAGAACCCGTGAGTGCCCGCCCCGGCCGGCCGGCCGGGGCGGGCACTCACGGCGCGGGATCCCACGGCTCACGGCGTGGAATCCCACGGACCATGCGCCCACGCCGCGGCGGGCGCTCGGGGCAGGGGCTACGCGCCGGTCGGCCAGGCGTCGGCCAGCATCGCCCGGGTGTCCGCCAGAAGCTGTGGCAGCACCCTCGTGTGGCCGACGACGGGCATGAAGTTGGTGTCCCCGCCCCAGCGCGGCACCACATGCTGGTGGAGATGCGCGGCGATCCCGGCGCCCGCCGAAACGCCCTGGTTCATCCCGATGTTGAAGCCGTGCGCCCCCGACGCGGTACGGAGCGCGGTCATCGCCCGCTGGGTGAGGAGCCCGAGCTCGGCGGTCTCCGCCTCGTCCAGCTCCGTGTAGTCGGCGACATGGCGGAAGGGGACGATCATCAGGTGCCCGCCGTTGTACGGGTAGAGGTTGAGCACGGCGTAGACCCGCTCGCCACGCGCGATGACCAGCCCGTCCTCGTCGGATTTGGACGGGATGGAGCAGAAGGGACAGCCGTCCTCGGCGCCCGGCCCGGTGGGCTTGTTCTCACCCTGGATGTAGGCCATCCGATGGGGCGTCCACAGGCGCTGGAACGCGTCCTGGGTCCCCACTCCGATCTGCTGCTCCGGCTCACTCGTCATGCTGTGCAGCATATGACTTCGCCCGTGTGAAGCGTGTCGCCGGGCCCGCACCGGCCGCCGCCCGGCGATGCTGGGCCGATGCACGTCCGCAACGGCCCCGACCGGCTGCGCGGCTGGGAGCGGCGTACGGAGCTGCCGCTGCTCGTGGCCTCGCCGCTCTTCCTCGCCTGCTACGCGGTACGCGTCCTCGCCGAGGGCGCCGCCCCGTTCTGGCGGGATGTCGCGCTGGCCCTGGTCCTGCTGATCTGGGGGGTCTTCGTGGTGGACTTCTGCGTGCGGCTGGTCCTCAGCGGCCAGGGCGCGCGCTTCGTCCGGACACACTGGCTGGACACGGTCGTGACGGTGCTGCCGCTGCTGCGGCCGCTGCGGATCGTGAACACGTACATCGCGATCCAGCGGCGGCGCGACCGCCCCCGGCTGAGCCTGTACGGGCGGGTGATGCTGTACGCGGGCGTGACCGCGACCCTGCTCTCCTTCGCCGCCGCGCTCGCCGTCTACCAGCAGGAACACGACGCCCCCGGCGCCACGATCCGTACCTTCGGGGACTCCGTGTGGTGGGCCTGCTCGGCGATCACCACCGTCGGCTACGGCGATGTGACACCGGTGACCCCGCTCGGCCGCCTGTACGCGGTCTGTCTGATGCTGTGCGGGCTGGCGCTGCTGGGGGCGGTCACCGGTTCGTTCTCGTCCTGGCTGATCCAGGTCTTCGGCCGGGAGGACAAGGAGAGGCCCCCGGAGCGCTGACGCGCCTCCAGGGGCCTCCCACGGGTCCACACCTGTCAGGTCAGACCTGTACGCGGCGCTCCACCACGTCGAGGAGCTTCGCCAGCGCCTCGTCGCGCGGCACGCCGTTCTCCTGCGAGCCGTCGCGGTAGCGGAAGGAGACCGTGCCCGCGTTCATGTCCTCGTCCCCCACGAGGATCATGAAGGGGACCTTCAGCTTCTGGTGGTTCCTGATCTTCTTCTGCATACGGTCGGAGGACGCGTCCACCTCGACCCGCAGCCCCTTGGCCTTCGCCGCCTTCGCGAAGTCCTGGAGGTACCCGACGTGCGCCTCGCCGATCGGGATGCCGACCGCCTGCACCGGCGCCAGCCAGACCGGGAACGCGCCGGCGTAGTGCTCCAGCAGCACCGCGAAGAACCGCTCGATCGAGCCGAACAGGGCACGGTGGATCATGACCGGGCGCTGCTTGGAGCCGTCCGGCGAGGTGTACTCCAGATCGAAGCGCTCCGGCAGGTTGAAGTCGAGCTGCACGGTCGACATCTGCCAGGTGCGGCCGATCGCGTCGCGCGCCTGCACCGAGATCTTCGGGCCGTAGAACGCGGCGCCGCCCGGGTCGGGGACCAGCGGCAGCCCCTGCTTCTCGGCCACCTTGCGCAGTGTCTCGGTGGCCTCCTCCCACGCCTCGTCCGTGCCGACGAACTTCTCGGGGTCCTTGGTGGACAGCTCCAGGTAGAAGTCGGTCAGCCCGTAGTCGCGCAGCAGGTTGAGCACGAAGGTCAGCGTCGAGTCCAGCTCGTCCGCCATCTGCTCACGGGTGCAGTAGATGTGCGCGTCGTCCTGGGTGAAGCCACGGGCCCGGGTCAGCCCGTGCACGACACCGGACTTCTCGTACCGGTAGACCGTCCCGAACTCGAAGAGCCGTAGCGGCAGCTCACGGTAGGAGCGGCCCCGGGCGTCGAAGATCAGGTTGTGCATGGGGCAGTTCATGGGCTTGAGGTAGTAGTCCACGCCCTCGTCGAGCTGCATGGGCGGGTACATGCCGTCGGCGTACCAGTCCAGGTGCCCGGACTTCTCGAAGAGCTTCCCCTTGGTGGCGTGGGGCGTGTAGACGAACTCGTACCCCTCCTCCTCGTGCCGGCGGCGCGAGTAGTCCTCCATGGCCCGGCGGATGATGCCGCCCTTGGGGTGGAAGACGGCGAGGCCGGAGCCGACCTCGTCGGGGAAGGAGAAGAGGTCCAGCTCGTTGCCGAGCTTGCGGTGGTCGCGCTTCTCGGCCTCGGCGAGGAACTCCAGGTGCGCCTTCAGCTCCTCCTTCGACGGCCACGCGGTGCCGTAGATGCGCTGGAGCATCGGGTTCTTCTCGCTGCCGCGCCAGTAGGCGGCGGCGTTGCGCATTAGCTTGAACGCCGGGATGTTCCGGGTGGTCGGCAGGTGCGGGCCCCGGCAGAGGTCCTTCCAGCACAGCTCGCCGGTCTTCGCGTCCAGGTTGTCGTAGATGGTCAGCTCGCCGCCGCCCACCTCGACATCCGCGCCGTCGTCGGTCGAGGCCGCGCCCTTGATGCCGATGAGCTCCAGCTTGTACGGCTCGCCGGCCAGCTCCTCGCGCGCCGCCTCGTCCGTGACGACCCGGCGCGAGAAGCGCTGGCCGCGCTTCTGGATCTCCTGCATCTTCTTCTCGATGGCCTTGAGGTCATCGGGGGTGAAGGGGGTCGCGACGTCGAAGTCGTAGTAGAAGCCGTCCTTGACCGGCGGGCCGATGCCCAGCTTGGCCTCGGGGTGCAGCTCCTGCACGGCCTGCGCCATCACATGCGCGGTGGAGTGGCGCAGGATGTTCAGGCCGTCCTCGGAGGAGATCTCGACGGGCTCGACGACCTCGCCCTCGCCGATCGCGTACGCGAGGTCCTTCAGCTCACCGTCCACCCGGGCGGCCACGACGGTGCGCTCACCGGGGAAGAGTTCGGCCGCCGTAGTGCCCGTCGTCACCACGCGCTCTTCCCGCTCGGAATCGCGTTGGATGATCACACGGACGTCTGACACCGGTCTCTCCTGACTTATGGGGTGCGCACCCCGCGCATGGCGTACGCACTGCGCATCGTACCGAGCCGGGCGGGCGGCCCGCGAAACGGTTTGCCGCGACCGTGCCCGGCGGCCCCGGGTGCCCCGCCCGTCACCGTGCGGCGATGGCCGGACACGGCGCGTACCAAGCGACCTGTCCGGGTATTACCGATTAGGGGTCGGTGGCGCACGATTCGCCACCGCGTGAGCAGTTCGAGAGGCTCGGGGAGTTCGGTCATGACGTGTTGGTACGAGGGGCCACTGGCCGCGTTCGGCACCGGGACGACGGGGGTGGACGTCGAGCGGGACCGGATCGTGTCCGCCGCGCTGATCGTCCAGGACACGACGGGGGTACGGCCGAGAGTGCGGCGCTGGCTGGTCGACCCGGGGGTGCCGGTGCCGCCCGGGGCCGCCGAGGCGCACGGCCTGACAGAGAACTTCCTGCACCGCAACGGCCGCTGGCCGGCGCCGGTGGTGGAGGAGGTCGCCCGGGCGCTGGCGGAGCAGTGCAAGGCCGGCCGCCCGGTGGTGGTGATGAACGCGCCGTTCGGGCTGACGCTCCTCGACCGGGAGCTGCGGCGCCATCGCGCCTCCTCCTTCGGGCGCCGCATGGAGAACGCGCCGCTGTGCGTGCTGGATCCGCTGGTCCTCGACCGGCATCTGGACCGCTACCGCAAGGGCGGCCGCGATCTCGCCCGGCTCTGCGCCGAGTACGAGGTGGGGGCGGACGCGATACCGGAGGCGACCGGCGACGAGCCGGCCGAGGTGACCGAGCCGGTCTGGCCCGCCTGCCCGCAGTGGCCGCCCGGGCCGTCCGCGCCGGTCACCCCGGCCGTGCCGGCCGCGATGTCGGCCCTGTCGGCGCTGGAGCTGGTCCGGGCGATCGGGCGCCGGTTCGCGGCCCGGATGGAGCGGCTCTCGCCCCAGGAGCTGCACACGCTCCAGGCCGTCTGGCACGCGGCGCAGACGCGCGGGCCCCAGGCGTGGTTCTCGCGCGGCTCCGGGGAGGGCGCGACGGATCCCGCGTGGCCGCTGCGTCCCGAACTGCCCGCCACCGCCGTCTGATCCCGTACGCCGGAACGCGCGAAGGCCGGTCCGTCAGGGACGGACCGGCCTTTCCCGGTGGGCGATACTGGGTTCGAACCAGTGACCTCTTCGGTGTGAACGAAGCGCTCTCCCACTGAGCTAATCGCCCGGGAACGACCTGAACCATACAGGCCCCGGCGGCCTTCCTTCAAACCGGAACCGGCGTACTCAGGCCACGATCTGAGTAGCCGCGCCCATGGCAGGGGCTGTGTCCCGGGCCACACTCCGTCGTATGGAGAACGTTCCGTACCCCGCCGGGGAACTGGCGCTCATCGACCAGGAATTGCACCGGCTGGAGGCGCGCAGAGGCCAGTTGCTGACGCGCCGCGCCTACCTGGTGACCGTCCTGTCCCGGCCCTCGGCCCCGCCCGCGGCGGCCGTCCGGGCCACCGGCTCCCCCGCCCCCGGCTCCCCCGCCACCGCCCCGCCGAGCGCGCAGAACGTGCTGCTCGCCCTCGGCGGTGTGCTGCTGGCGGTCGCTGCCATCGCCTTCACCCTGCTGAGCTGGGGCCGTCTCGGTATCGGCGGGCGCTCCGCGGTGCTGACGGTGATCACCCTCGCCGCGCTCGCCGCCCCGGTGGCGCTGCTGCGCCGGAGACTCTCCGCGACGGCCGAGGCCGTGGCGGGATTCGCTCTGGTGCTGACGGTCCTGGACGCGTACGCGCTGTACGCGGTGGCACTGCCGGGCGTGGACGGGCTGCGCTGCGCGGCCGTCGCCTGCGCGGTGCTCGCCCTGGTCTGGGGTGGGTACGGAGCGCTGCTCGGCGCCTTGCGCGGCCCGCTCCCCGCCGCTGTGATCATCGCTCAACTCCCGCTGTTCCTCTGGTCGGTGGCGGAGGGCCTGCCGGCTCTGACGGTGGCGTGGACGCTGCTGGCGACGGCCGCCCTGGACACGGCGGCCGCTCTGTGGCTGCTCTCCCGCGCCCCGGCGAACCCGCCGCGCCACGCGGCGGGGAGGGTCGCGCGGGGGCTGGTGACCGCCGCCGCGTTCACCACCGGGGGCGTAGCGCTGTCGGTGGCCGCCTGGTCGTCGGCGGGCGCGGGGACCCCGGCCGCGATGGCCGGCCCCGCCGTACTGCTGCTCACCGGCGCGGCGCTCGGGCTGGTCGTGGCCTGGCGGGCGCCGGGGGCGCCGGGGGCGGCGTGGGTGTGCGCGGCGGGGGCCGGGCTCGCCGCGGTCGGCGCGGTGGGCGGTCTGGTGCGTACGGTCGTGCCGGCGGGGTGGGCCGTTCTGGGCTATCTGCTCTGCGCCGTGGGCCTGTTGGCGCTGGTACGGACCCGGCTGCCGCGTCCCGTGCTCCAGGGGCTCGGCGCGGCGGGCGGCGCGGTGACGGGCGCCGCGCTGCCGTGGGCGCTGCCCTCGGTCGTGGCCACGCTGCTGGGCGGGGCGACCCGGCTCACGGCGATCTGGTCGGGTCCGCCGGACGGGACGCGGGCGGCGCTCGGGGTGCGCCTCGCGTCGTCCTGGCAGATCACCACGCCGCTGGTGCTGGCGACCGCCGCCGGGACGCTGTTCGCCGCGTACCGCCTGCTGCCGCGCCTGGCACCTGGTGTCGTGCCGCTCGCCGACGTAGGGCGGTCGCGTACGGCGGCGCTGTGCGGGGCGGGCGTGCTCGGCTGGGCCACGGTGCTGGTGGTGCCGGTCGTGGCGGATCTGCCCTATGCGGTGGCGCTCGTCGTCCCGCTGGGCCTGACGGCGGTGGCGCTGGCGCTCACCGTCCGGCCGTGGAGCCCGATGGGGAAGGCCGGGGCGCTCACCGCGCTGATCCTCTCGCTGACGGGCGCGGCCTCGGTGGCGCCGCTCTCCCTCGCGACCCGGCCGGCGACGCCGACCGTCTGCGCGGCGCTGTCGGCGCTGTTCGCGGGGGCGGCCGTGGCGCTGCGGACCGCGCCGGTACGGAGCCGGGAGGGGAGCGGGGACGCGGCGCTCGGGGAGCCGGTGCGCGCGCTCCTGGCCTGTGTGTCCGTCGGTTTCGCGACGGCCCTGGTGGTCGCCGCGTCGGCGGCGGCCGGGCTGCCCGTCGAGGCCGTCGCGGTGGCGGTCCTGGCCGTACCGGCGGCGGTGGCGCTGCTCGGCGTGCGGCTGCGCGAGCATCCGGTGGCGGGGCCGGTCGAGAGCGCGGGCGCCGTAGCCGGGCTGCTCGCGGCCGGGCTCGCCCTGGGGAGCCCGCCGGTGCTGGCGCTGGTGCTCGCGCTGGGCGGCGTGATCGCGGCGGGTACGGCGGTACGTGCCGAGCGGCGGCGGGTGGCGGGGTACGCGGCGACGGTGCTCTTCGTCGCGGCGACATGGGTACGGCTGGGCGCGTCGGGGGTGTCGGTGCCCGAGGCGTACACGCTGCCGGTGACGGTGGCCGCGCTGGCGGTGGGGGCGGCACGGCGGCGCCGGGACCCGTCGGCGTCGTCATGGACGGCGTACGGGCCCGGGCTGGCGGCGACGCTCGCGCCGAGCCTGCTGGCCACGTGGGGCGACCCGCACTGGGCGCGCCCGCTGCTGCTGGGGCTCGCGGCCCTGGCGCTGACGCTGGCCGGGGCCCGGCTGAGGCTGCGGGCGCCGCTGGTGCTGGGCGGGGCGGTGCTGGCGCTGGTGGCGCTGCATGAGTTGGCGCCGTACGTGGTGCAGGTGGCGGGCGCGCTGCCGCGCTGGCTGCCGCCGGCCCTGGCGGGGCTGCTGCTCCTGGGGGTGGGCGCCACGTACGAGCAGCGGCTGCGGGACGCGCGCCGGGTGCGCCGGAGCCTGGGCCGGATGCGCTGAGCCGACCGGCCGCGGGGTGCCCGGAGTGCTCCGCGGCCGGAAACGACCGAGGTCCCGACGACGTTTCCGTCGTCGGGACCTCGGTTCCGGGTGGGCGATACTGGGTTCGAACCAGTGACCTCTTCGGTGTGAACGAAGCGCTCTCCCACTGAGCTAATCGCCCGGGCGCAGGGCATACGTTACCCCATGTCAGGGGCGTCCCCGGACGCGTCACCGGTCACTGGTCGATCTTCCAGGGCAGGACGATGCCGAACTTCCACAGATAGATCCCGGCCAGCACGCAGAAGATCACCAGACCGGCGGTCGTGAGGATGATGTTGCGGCGCCTGACCTTGGGGTCGAGGGCCTTCTGCGCGGCTTCCCTGACCTTGCGCCGGGTCCAGCGCAGAACGAGCTGGGCCCAGACGAACTCGGTCGCCCAGATCGCCATGCCTGCGAAGATCACCACCCATCCCGGGCCGGGCAGCACCAGCATGGCCACGCCCGCGGCGACCACCGCGAGACCGGCCAGGAAGACGCCGACCTGCCAGCTCACATGAAGTGGCCTGGACGCCTTGATGAAGCGCGGCGCGCGGGAACCCAGCGCCCGCTCGGGCGCCACCGTCCCCTCCGCCGTCATGTCCCCCGTGGCGGGCTGTGTCGCCGCGGGGGCGACAGCCTGGTCCCGCTCGTGACTCTGCGCGTGCATGAGTCCCAACGTACCCGAATCGCCGGGATCACTGGAATGGCGGTACGAGTCGAAGTACCACACCGCCGTACGAGCTACCTGAAGCATCGCAAAACAGACAGAGGGGTTTACAACGGCACCGTAGGTGGCATGTCGATTTCGCCGACGTGCGAATCCCCGAGCGCACACTGAGCGAAAGGCCCTGGCGCTTATGAACACCACGGTCAGCTGCGAGCTGCACCTGCGCCTCGTTGTATCGAGCGAGTCCTCACTGCCTGTACCCGCGGGCCTGCGGTATGACACGGCCGATCCCTATGCCGTGCACGCCACCTTCCACACCGGAGCCGAAGAGACGGTCGAGTGGGTCTTCGCCCGCGACCTTCTCGCCGAGGGGCTGCACCGGCCCACCGGCACCGGCGACGTCCGCGTCTGGCCGTCCCGCAGCCACGGTCAGGGCGTCGTCTGCATCGCTCTGAGCTCCCCGGAGGGCGAAGCCCTGCTGGAGGCCCCCGCGCGGGCCCTGGAGTCGTTCCTCAAGAGGACCGACGCCGCGGTGCCACCAGGCACCGAGCATCGTCACTTCGATCTCGACACGGAGCTCTCCCACATCCTGGCCGAGAGCTGAGCCAGGCAGAGAGCTGCACGGCGCCGTCCGACTCGGGGAGACGGCGCCGCGCGGACAACCGCATACGGAGGACACCGGCGCCGGCGCCGCGGAACCCACCGCGGCGACGGCGCCGGCGCGTATGCCTGGCGTCACATCTGCCCCGGACGGTCTAAAGTCGTCCGGGTTCGGCGGGCACCGGCCCGCGGCAGGCCAGGGAGCGGACCGTGCTGATTCCACACGACACCCGGATCGCCCTCGACACGGTCGTCGATCTGGTGAACACCGCTCCGGAGGCCGACACGGGCCCGGACGCGGTGGACCGGCTCGCGGGCCTCGGGGCGCTGTACGAGTTCGTACGGACCCACAACGTCAGCGGCGTGGACGACCTCGGTGAACGGGATCTGCGCGCCGTGCGGGAGGTACGGGCCCGCTTCACGGAGGTGTTCGCGACACCGGACGCCCGGGCCGCGGCCGATCTGATCAATCAACTGGTGGCGGCCGCGGGCACGACCCCGCAGCTCACCGACCACGACGGCTACGACTGGCACGTGCACTACTTCGCGCCGGGCGCCTCGGTGGCCGACCATCTCGCGGCCGACTGCGGCATGGCGCTGGCCTTCATGGTCGTGGCGGGCGAGCAGGACAGACTGCGCCGCTGCGAGGCGCCGGACTGCGGGCACGCGTTCGTCGACCTGTCGCGCAACCGCTCGCGCCGTTACTGCGACAGCCGCACCTGCGGCAACCGGCTGCATGTCGCCGCGTACCGGGCACGCCGCAAGGAAGCGGCCGGCTAGTGCCCCTCCCAGCAAGCTTTGCCCCGTCGCGGCACTGGAACATCGCCGAGTGACGACAACGCCGCGGATGTGCGGGCGGGGCGCCTCCCCGCGGGGGAAACTTCGGGCTCACTCATCCAGGCCTCATAGCAGGAACAGATCGTGCACGGCGGCCATCAGCAGCAGCGCGCCGATCACCGTCAGAAAGATCATCAACGGTGGCTGGGAGAGCGCGAACAGACAGCCGCGCGGCTCCTCGGTGGGGGCGGGGTTCTCACCCCGTGAGCTATCGAGCATCTCGGGGCGATCATGGCTCACCGCGCACCCGGTCGATGACCAACCAGGCATGATCGGCCCGGGAGTTCATCATATTCCGTGGAAAAAGGCCCGGAACCCGCACAGGATCCCGGTGCACCTGGCATGCTGCCGGGCACCTCGCGGGGCGCCCCGGCGGACCGAAAGGGTCACCAGGGCGTACGAGCGGTCAGATGCCGTGCTTCTTCAGGATGGCCTCGATGTCGCTGAAGTCGTCCCCGGACCGCGTGGGCTCCGGTGTCGCCCGGGGCCGGTCGGCCGGTCGGGCCCCGGCGCCCAGGGAGGGCGCGGACGCGGCGGGCTCGACCGCCCCGCCCCTGGCCGCCTTCGCCGCCGCCCTGCGCTCCTTGCGCGTACCGCCACCGCGCCGCTCCACCGCGCGGGTCGTCATGAAGAGCACCCACGCCACCGCGAGCACCCCGAAGCCCGCCCAGGCGACCGGGCTGAAGGCCGTGCCCGCCGCCCACTTCACGATGCCCGTCATCACCAGACCGATCGGGACCAGCGCGTACGCGGCGATCCGGGTCGCGGCGAGGAACCGCTTGCGGTACGCCGCGATCACGGCGATGCCCAGGCCCGCCGCAGACACCGCTGAGCAAATGGTCTCGGCAATCATCGGGTCCTCCAGGCATCGCGCGTCAACGGCCGAACTCGTCTTCCCTCCATCCTGCACCTGGCACCGGGGTCGGGGCCACGGTGCGGGGCCCCGACCGGCGGATCTGGGGGAGATCTCGGGGGCGATGTCGTCCGCAGGTCCCGGTCGGCGGCCCCGCCGGGACGAGAACCCCGGCGAGGAGCCCCGGGGCCGAGAGCCGCCCTCGGGCCCTCGGGCACGGCGGGGCCGGCCTGCTGGAAGACTGGGGCCATGAACGACTCCACCACCGCGCGCCCCGTCGTCCTCGACCTCTGGTGCGAACTCCAGTGCCCCGACTGCGACCGCGCTCTTGAGGACGTCCGTGCGCTGCGCGCCCGTTACGGCGACCGGCTGGACGTACGGCTTCGGCACTTCCCGCTGGAGAAGCACCGGCACGCGTACGCCGCCGCCCAGGCCGCCGAGGAGGCCGCCGAACAGGGCAGCGGCTGGCCGTATGTGGAGGCCGTCCTCGCCGGGACCGAGGAGCTGACCGCCCGGGGCGAGCCGTTTCTGCTGGAGGTGGCGCGCGAACTGGGGCTGGACGCCGAGGAGTTCGACACCGCACTGATCGACGGCCGCCATCTGCTGGCCGTCGACGCCGACCAGGCCGAGGGCAAGGCGATCGGGGTGACCGGTACGCCCACGTACGTCATCGACGGGGAGCGGCTCGACGGCGGCAAGAGCCAGGACGGGCTGCGGGAGCGTATCGAGGCGATCGCCGACCGGCTGCTGGCCGCCGACGGGGCGTCGTAGGCCGCCGACCGACCGGAAAGAACCGGAAAAGGACCGGAAAGGACTGGAAAGGGCCGGAGAGAGATCCGAGGCGCAGGACGGTCAGAGGAGCGGCCGGACGAGGTTGTACTGCGTCGTCCGGTATCCGAGCGAGGTGTAGAGCCTCAGCGCCGGAGTGTTGGTCGTGAAGACGTGCAGCCCCAGCAGGGGCGGTCCGGTCTCCGCGGCGACCTTTTCGGCGAGCAGCATCAGGGCGCGGCCGTAGCCCTTGCCGCGCTGGTCCTCGGCCACCTCCACGTCGTACACGTACGAACCGGGCCGGCCGGGGCGCACCTCGCGCGGCGCGACCCAGACATGGCCCACGGCGGCTCCCTCGTGGACGAGGACGGTGAACGAGACACCCGGTGTGGCCAGTCCCCGGGGGAGGTTGTCGCGGTGGCTCGCCTCCGACTTGGCGCGGGCCTGCTCGGGCGGTACGCCGCGGTCGGTCCAGCTCCGCGCGAAGTCACCGACGGAGCGGGCGCGCCAGAGCGCGTACTCGGCCTCGGTCATGGGGCGGCCCTCGACCCCCTCGGGGAGCGCCGGCGGCCCTGGGAGGAGTTCCTTGTCCATGTTGCGGCTGCGCTCGGTGTATCCCAGGCTCTCCGCCAGACGCAGCGCGGCGTCGGCGCCGGCCGGTACGAGCGCCTGCGCCTGGTCGCACCCCCAGCCCCGCAGCGCCTCCTCGGCGGCGAGCACGGCGACGGTGGCCCGGCCGCGGCGGCGGTCGGGTCCGTCGATCCGGAGGGAGCGGACGAGGCCGGCCCGGTGGGCGAAGCCGGGGTCCGTGGCGATCTCGACCGCACCGACGGGGCGGCCGTTCACGCAGACCTCGTAGGAGCGTGACTTCGTGCCGTCGTCGGCCTGTCGAAGCGGACCGGTGGGCCTCAGGGTGGTGGTCATCAGGGGAGTTCTACCCCCGCCGAGGCGTGTCCGTCACCCCATTAAGGCCCACGGAACCCCGTGCGGGCCCATGAGGCTCAGGGATCGAGATCGGCGCCGGACCGCTCCTCGAAGACGCGCATCGCCTTGCCGGTGACCGGCCCGGGGGCGGCGGCGGCGTCGAAGGACCGGCCGTCGATCCGGTGGACGGCCTGGACGTCGCGCAGCGTCGAGGTCAGGAAGATCTCCTCGGCGTGCTCCAGGGCGTCGAACGGCAGCTCCGTCTCGCGGGCGCCGCACCATTCGACGGTCAGTTCGCGGGTGATGCCGGCGAGACAGCCGGACGCGAGGGGCGGGGTGTGCAGCACTCCGTCGAGGACGACGAACACGTTGGAGCCGGTGCCCTCGCAGAGCGCGCCGGTGGTGTTGGCGAAGAGCGCCTCGCTGGCGCCCCGCTCGTGCGCGTGGGCGAGCGCGACGACGTTCTCCCCGTACGACGTGGTCTTGAGCCCGGTCAGGGCGCCGCGTTCGTTGCGGGTCCAGGGGACGGTGACGGCGGCGGTGGTGTCGGGGCGGCGCTCCGTCTCGCCGACGGCGACGACCAGGGTGGCGCCCGCGTCGCCGCGGTCGGAGCCGAGCGGGGAGACTCCCCCGGTGTATGTGACGCGCAGCCGGCCCCGTTCCATCGGGTTGGCGTCGAGCACGGCCGTACAGGCGCGGCGTACCTCGTCCAGGTCGGGTTCCGGCAGGCCGAGGCCGTGCGCGGAGCGGGCCAGCCTGCGCAGATGGCGGGTGAGGGCGAAGGGGCGGCCCCGGACGGCCTTGACCGTTTCGAAGACGCCGTCGCCGACGGTCAGTCCATGGTCGAGCACGGACACCCGGGCGGCGTCGGCCGGGTGGAGTGCGCCGTTGACCCAGATCCTCATCACACGGTCCTTCCGCTGATCGCTGTCGCACCGGGGCGGGTGCCGACGCCGGGGTCGGTACCGGGTTCGTCCCGGGCCGATCCGGAGTCGTCGGCTCCGGGCCGGTAGGTGCCCGACGCTATCGCGAGCAGCCGGGACGCCTTCAGCTCGGTCTCGGCCCACTCCCCCTCCGGGTCGGAGCCCCAGGTGATCCCGGCGCCCGCGCCGAAGCACAGAACGGGGCGGCCGTGCGTGGCGCGGTCGATCCAGAACGTACGGATCCCGACGGCCAGCTCGGCCGTGCCCCGGTCGGCGTCGACCCAGCCGATGCCGCCGCAGTAGGGTCCGCGCGGGGCGGTCTCCAGCTCCTCGATGATCGTCAGCGCGCTGGACTTGGGGGCGCCGGTGACCGAGCCGGGCGGGAACGTCGCGGCGAGCAGTTCGGCCCACCCGGCCCGCTCGGTGAGTTCGCCCCGTACGGTCGAGACGAGATGGACCAGACCGGGGTGGGGTTCGAGCGCACAGAGGGCGGGGACGGTGACGGATCCACCGGCGCAGACGCGGCCCAGATCGTTGCGGACGAGGTCCACGATCATCACGTTCTCGGCGAAGTCCTTCTCCAGCAGGTCCGCCGCGGTTCGCCCGGTGCCCTTGATCGGCCCCGACTCGACGGTGCGTCCGTCGCGGCGCAGATACAGCTCGGGCGAGGCGGTGGCGATCTCCACGCCGTGCGCGGGCAGCCGGATCGTCCCGGCGTACGGCGCAGGGTTGTCCCGGGCGAGCAGCGCGGTGAGCGCGTCGATGTCGGCGGAGGCGGGGCCGGTCGTGGCGGACCCGGGCAGCGGGGCGGTCAGGACGCGGCAGAGGTTGGCCTGATAGACGTCGCCCGCCGCGATGTACTCGCGGATCCGGCGCACGCCCTTCGTGTACGCGGCGCGGTCGAGGGACGACGTCCAGTCACCGGCGTCGGGGCCCCGCCACCGCCCGGGGACCGGCGCGGGCACCGGCTCATGCCGTATGTCGTCGAAACGGGCGCAGGTCAGGCGGCCTTCGAAGTCCGCGGCGACGGCCCAGAACCCGGCGGAGTCCAGCGCCTCCGGATCGTGGGTGACATCCCGCAGACCGGAGGCGACGAGGCCGCCGAAGCGGGCCAGCGGAGCGAGGTCGTGCACGCTTGCGAGTCTAGAACAGGCCCCGCCGGACGGCTCCGGGCCTCACGCGCGGCGAAGGTACCGCGTCACGCTGCGGAAACGCGTTTTTGTGCTGGCCCGGGAATCCGCTAGAGTTCAACACGTCGCCGGGCCGCGCAGACGGGCCCGGGAAACGGCACGCGGACGTAGCTCAGTTGGTAGAGCGCAACCTTGCCAAGGTTGAGGTCGCCAGTTCGAACCTGGTCGTCCGCTCGATGGTGGGGCGTTTTCCCGAACCCCCACACTCTTGGTGGAGTGGCCGAGAGGCGAGGCAACGGCCTGCAAAGCCGTCTACACGGGTTCAAATCCCGTCTCCACCTCCAAGGACGATTAGCTCAGCGGGAGAGCGCTTCCCTGACACGGAAGAGGTCACTGGTTCAATCCCAGTATCGTCCACTGGATCCTTCTGGATTCCCGCGCGATTAGCTCAGCGGGAGAGCGCTTCCCTGACACGGAAGAGGTCACTGGTTCAATCCCAGTATCGCGCACGTAGTATGCAGTGCCACGCAGTACGCAGCGATTGCAGTTTGTGTGAGTCGCCCGCGCGATTAGCTCAGCGGGAGAGCGCTTCCCTGACACGGAAGAGGTCACTGGTTCAATCCCAGTATCGCGCACCGCCCAGAACCCCCGGCCGCCACCTCGGCGACCGGGGGTTCTGTCGTGTGCGACCTCGGTGTCGTCAGGGGCCTCAGGAGGAGAAGAGCATGCGCCCGAAGCTCTTGTGACGGTGGTGTCCGCCGTGGTGGCCTCCGTGCTGCCCCCCGTAGGGGGCGCCGTGCTGCGGGGCGCCCCAGGCGGGGGCGGGCGCCGCCGGGTACGCCTGCGGCGGCGGGGCCTGCTGCACGGGCGGCGCCTGCTGGCTCCACTGCGACTCCAGGCGGGTCAGGGACTCCAGTTCGCCGTAGTCGAGGAAGATTCCCCGGCAACCGCTGCACTGTTCTATCTGGACGCCGTTGCGGTTGTACGTGTGCATCGCCGCGCGGCACTTGGGACACTGCATGGTCGCATCGCTCCTCGTCGGTCGTCCGGCATCGCCGGAGATCGCCGGAACACGCGCCCGGCGACCGTTCGTTCACCCTACGACGACGCCTTCGACTCCAACTCGGTTGCGAGGCCCGCGATCCGGTCACAGGCGTCGATCGTCAACAGCTCCACCTCGTCCAGCTCCCGGTCCTCGGCGAGGGACTTGACGACGGCGAGCGCCGCGGTCTGCACCGTGAGCGCGCGGGCGGCGACATCCAGATACGGCCAGGGATCGGCGGCCGGATCCGCGGGTACGGCGGGGCCCCGCGCGGCCCGGTAGGCGCCGAGGAACCGCTGCCAGGGCTCCGGGGGCAGCAGCCCGGTGGCGTACCAGGCGGCGGGGCGGGCCAAGTCCCAGGCGGGGGCGCCGAGTCCGAGGTCGTCCACGTCGATGAGGACCCACGGGCCGTCGGGGGCGGGGTGGCGTACGAGCTGGCCGAGGTGCAGATCGCCGTGGCACAGCGCGTACGGACCCGGCTGCGGCGCCTCGCCCCGCGCCCAGGCGGGGAGCCGTTCCCAGGCGCGCCGCACGGGCACCGCGGCGGGGTGCGGTCCCGCGGCACTCAGCCGGGCCAGGGCGCGGGCGGCCTTGGCGGGGCCGCGCATGGCGGGCAGGCCGCCGGGCACCGGCCCGGTCGGGGGCGCGGGCGGAGGGCCGGTCAGTGCGGCGGGCGGGACGCGGTGCAGTCGGGCGATGAGCGTCCCGGCCTGCTCCCACGGGGCGGCGTCGGGGTCGACGGGGTCGACCGGGTCCCCATAGGGCCAGGCGGTGACCGGACGTCCGTACACCTCCTCGGTGGGCGTGAGGAGCGGCGGCAGCAGGATGCCGGCGAGCCGGGGGTGCGCGGCGACGGCGAGCCTGGCGCGGTGGCCGGCGGGGTCCGTCCCGTCGGCGTGCGCCTTGGCCACGGCCCTGCCGTGCCGTACGACGGTTCCGTCGGGGCGGTCGGCGAGCACGGTGGGGCTCTGGTGGCAGATATGGCAGATATGGCAGATGGGGCAGGCGGGGTCGGCGGAGCCGGCGTGGCAGGGGGTGGTGGGTGCGTCCGGGGTGGGATGGGCCGCTTCGTGGGCTAGGTGGCCGAGCGCGTGGACGACGGATGCGGTCACGGTGGTCCCCGGGGATGCGACGGTGTGCGGGCGTGGAGCGCGTGAGCGCGTGAGCGCGTGGAGCCTACGCCGTGTCGCCGTACGGGAGGGGCAGCGGTCGTCCGTGGGCGGAAAAGCGCGATGGCCGGTCAGCTCCCCAGCTAACCGGCCCACCGCTGCCGTCCGCCGCACCCCCGTCCCCACGGGGTTGTTGGCCGGATGTCCCCGACCCGGGCCGCTCTCCCGGGTCCGGGGCGCCGCTCAGCGCCCCAGCATCACGCCCACGGACGACGCCTGTGTGACCACTGCTTCCCAGCCGCCGAAGACGACGACGAGCAGGGCCGCCAGAGGAAGGACCATGGCCGTCGCCACCAAGGGGTGGCGCGTCCCGGACGGGCGACTGCCGAACGCGGCGTACGCCTTGCGTCCTCGCGTGCGGATCATTGCCCGCGCTGCCGTGTCCGCCATGGTCCTTCTCCTGTCCCGATTCGACAGCGGCGAGTATCCGACCTCGGGGGACGAGTTCCTCACCCGCCGCTTGATCTCAAGACTAGGGACACCTGGATGTCGGGGCGTCATGCCCGCGTACCTATTGCCGGGCCTCCCGGAGGATGAGCCGTGGACCGGCGGCGTACTCCCCAGGGTGGAGAGCGGGCCCCACGCGTTGGGGTCTTCCCGGAGGGGATGATCCACGATGCCTAACGGAGGACCGGCCTCTCGCCCGGAAGGATGACGCGCGTACCCGGGGACGCGGCTCCTCGGGCGGGTGATCCGGGGTCCGCGCGTCCCCGGGCCGGGGCTCGGGTACCTCTGCTCGGCCGCCGGCCCCCTTGCTGATCCGCTGCTGATCCACTTCTGGTGACATCTCTCACGTCCTCCGCTCCCCCGCCGGGCGGCGGACCCTCCGTACATCCGTTCCTCCCAATCCCCTTTGTGCGCACGACCCTTGGGATCACCACCGGCCGGGCCGGGCGGTCACTCCGACGACTGACCAATCTTCAATTTCGGCGCCCCGCACTGACAATCGGTCGGTGCGCGAGGGCGCGGCCTATGAGCGCACCCGGGCACAGGTACGTAAGCTGTGCCACGTCACACGGACGACCGGGCAGCGGGGATGGACATGGCGATGATGCGGCTCCGGCGCGAGGACCCGCGTGTCGTCGGCTCGTTCAGACTCCACCGACGGCTCGGGGCGGGCGGCATGGGCGTCGTCTACCTCGGTTCCGACCGGCGCGGCCAGCGGGTCGCGCTGAAGGTGATCCGGCCCGACCTCGCGGAGGACCAGGAGTTCCGGTCGCGGTTCGCCCGCGAGGTCTCCGCCGCACGGCGCATCCGCGGCGGCTGTACGGCCCGGCTGGTAGCCGCCGACCTGGACGCCGACCGCCCGTGGTTCGCCACCCAGTACGTACCCGGCCCCTCGCTGCACGACAAGGTCAACGAGGAAGGCCCGCTGCTCGCCGCCGAGGTCGCCTCGGTGGGCGCCGCGCTCTCCGAAGGTCTGGTCGCCGTCCACGAGGCCGGGGTCGTCCACCGCGATCTCAAGCCGTCGAACATCCTGCTCTCCCCCAAGGGCCCGCGCATCATCGACTTCGGCATCGCGTGGGCCACCGGCGCGTCCACCCTCACGCACGTCGGCACGGCGGTCGGATCGCCCGGCTTCCTCGCACCCGAACAGGTGCGCGGAGCCGCCGTCACCCCCGCCACGGACGTCTTCTCGCTGGGGGCCACGCTGGCGTACGCGGCGACCGCCGACTCCCCGTTCGGACACGGCAGCTCCGAGGTCATGCTCTACCGGGTGGTCCACGAGGAGGCGCACCTCCACGGCGTACCCGACTCCCTCGCGCCACTCGTACGGGCCTGCCTGGCGAAGGACCCGGAGGAACGTCCCAGCACCCTCCAGCTCTCGATGCGGCTCAAGGAGATCGCCGCGCGGGAGGCACAGGGGCTCATCGACAGCCGACCGCCCGTACAGCGGACCCGCGGCGGCCAGGAGCCCGCGGCGGGCGGGCTGACCGAGCGGTACACGGAGCGGGAGGTCGTGCGCGGCTCACAGGGCCGGGGGGCGCCCGGGGCGGCCGACGGCTCCGGGCCGCGTCCGGGAAGCTCCGCCTCCCGGACGGGGGGCACGGCCCCCTCCCGTACCGGCGGCGCCGGCTCGTCCCGTACCGGCGGAACGCCCGGCCGGACGGGCTCCTCCGGCGGGCGCGGCGGCTCGGGCTCCACCCGGCCCCCGAGGCCCCGGGACGCCGCCCGGGGGGCTGCGGGACGCACGAAGGGCCGGCCGGCGGCCGGGCCGCGGACCCGCTCGTCCAAGCTGCGGCCCGCGAACCCGCGGCTGCTGCGGCAGCGGCTGATCGTCTTCGTCGTCGTGACGCTCATCGTCGCGCTGGGGATCGCGGCGGCGCAGCAGCTCTGAGGGGGCGGGCGCGGGGGCCGCGGGCCGGGAGCGGCGCCGACTGGATTGTTACGTTTCCGGGCGGCCCGTGGTGACCGCGTAGAGTCCCCGAAACGCTCATCACCAACGATCCGGCCGAGGCCCGCGCCTTCATTGAGGGTCTGCCCGGCCGGGTTGCCGCGTACAAAGCCCTCGGAAATCAGGGCCCCAGCGGCATCGACGGCAAGCCTTATGCGCTGTGGACCACCGAGGTCCGTGCCTCGGAGATCACGCACAGCGTCGGCCTCACCGCCCACCAGTTCCAGGAGTGGATCCCGAAGACGTACAACATCCGTCTGACGGTCGTGGCTGATCAGTTTTTCGCGGCGAAGATCCACAGCGCCTCGGAGGCCGCACGCATCGACATCCGTACGGACTACGACAGCCACACCTACGAGCCCTGCGACGTGCCGGGTCCAGTCGCCATGGGCGTTCGCAAGCTACTGCGCGTCTTCTGCCTCCATTACGCCGCCCTGGACTTCCTCGTTGGTGAGAGTGGGGAGTGGCACCTGATCGACGTGAACCCGAACGGGTAGTGGGCGCAAGTTTGTCCGGCCTGGCCCCGCCATCGCCGGCCCCCGCGCGAGACGCGCTCGACGCCCGACTCCCCCGTTCCTGGTTCAGAGGCTCGCGGGCGCGCCCCGCACATCGAAGATTCCCCGATCTCCAACGTCAGGCGGGCCTCGGCCGCGTCGCATAGAAGGCCACTGCTGAGGCCGCCGCGACGTTAAGTGAGTCGACTCCGGCCTCCATCGGGATGCGGACGTGCTCGTCTGCCGACAGGAGCGCTTCGGTGGACAGCCCGTCCCCCTCGGTCCCGAAGATGAGCGCCAGCTTTTCATAGTGCCGCGAGGCGAGTTCGTCGAGAGTTATCGACTGCTCGCCGAGGCAGAGCGCCGCCGTGACGTAGCCAGCCTCCCGGAGAAGCTCGACATCTTTCGGCCACGACTCCAGCCGGGTCCACGGGACCTGGAAGACTGCCCCCATCGAGACCTTCACGGCCCGCCTGTACAGGGGATCCGCACACCGAGGAGTAAGGAAGATCGCGTCGACTCCGAGGGCTGCCGCGCTACGGAAGGCGGCCCCGAGATTGGCGTGATCGACGATGTCTTCGAACACCGCCACGCGCTGACCTGTAGACTTTTGCGGACTTGAAGCGAAGATCGCGCCGATGTTGGTGTGGTCGTTGACCGCCTCCATGACAGCGACCCGGCGGGCCGTACGGAGTACGTCGGCCACGGCGGGCAGCGGCTTGCGCGCCATGGAGGCGAGAGCGCCGCGGTGCACGTGGTAGCCGGTGACCCGCTCGGCGAGTTCGGGGCTGACCGCGTAGACCGGTGCCCGCGCCTCGTCGATGACGTCGCGCATGGTCTCGACCCACTTGGCGGAGAGCAGCATCGACCGCATGGTGTAGCCGGCCTGGCCGGCCCGGCGGATGACCTTCTCGCCCTCCGCGATGAACAGCCCCTCGGCGGGTTCGCGGCGGCGCCGCAGTTCGACGTCGGTCAGCCCGGTGTAGTCGGCCAGGCGCGGGTCGTCGGGGTCCTCTACGGTGATGAGTTCGGCCACGGGGGTGTGGTGCCCTGTCCTGTGCGGGGGTTGGTGTGGGTGTGTGGGTGTGGGCGGTTCAGGCGCCGTTGCCCAGCGTTACCACGTCACCGATGACGATGACCGCGGGCGGCCGTACCGCCTCGGCCCGCACGACCTCCCCCACCGTCGCGAGCGTGGCGTCCACGCGGCGCTGGGCGGCGGTCGTGCCCTCCTGGATCAGCGCCACGGGGGTCTCGGGGGCCTTGCCGTGCTCGACCAGCGCCCGTGCGATGGAACCGATCTTGTCGACCGCCATCAGCAGGACGAGCGTGCCGCGCAGCCGGGCGAGCGCGGCCCAGTCGACCAGCGACCGCTCGTCGTCCGGGGCGACATGGCCGCTGACGACGGTGAACTCATGGGCGACGCCCCGGTGCGTGACAGGGATCCCGGCGGCGCCCGGCACACTGATCGAGCTGGAGATGCCCGGGACGACCGTGCACGCTATGCCCGCCGCGGCGAGCGCGTGCGCCTCCTCCATGCCCCGGCCGAAGACGAACGGGTCGCCGCCCTTGAGCCGGACGACGGCCTTGCCCGCCTTCGCATGCTCGATCAGGGCGGCGTTGATGGCCTCCTGTGCCATGAAACGGCCGTACGGGATCTTCGCGGCGTCGATCACCTCGACATGCGGCGGCAGCTCGTCCAGCAGATCGCGCGGGCCGAGCCGGTCGGCGATGACAACATCCGCCTCGGCGAGCAGCCGGCGGCCCCGCACCGTGATCAGATCGGGGTCGCCGGGGCCGCCGCCGACGAGCGCCACGCCGGGGGTACGGGTGCGGTGGTGCGGCGCGGCGAGCGTGCCCTCCCGCAGCCCCTCGACGATGGCGTCGCGGACGGCGGCGGAGCGGCGCGGGTCGCGCCCGGTGAGCACCGCGACGGTGACGCCTGCGCTGCGGCCCGTCGCCGGGGTCCAGGCGGTGGCCGCCTCCGCGTCGTCGCTGCGTACGCACCAGACCCGGTCGCGCTCGGCCTCGGCGGAGGCGGTGCGGTTGGCCTCGGGGTCGCTGGAGGCGATCAGCGCGTACCAGGCTCCGGCGAGATCGCCCTCCTCGTACCGCCGCCGCTCCCAGCGGATCTCGCCGGCCGCCGCCATGGCCTCGACGGACGGCTTGGCCGAGGGCGAGACCAGCACGATGTCGGCGCCCGCGGCGATGAGCGAGGGCAGCCTGCGCTGCGCGACCTGGCCTCCGCCGACGACGACGACGCGCCGCCCGGAGAGGCGGAGTCCTACGGGGTAGGCGGGGTGGTCGGCGTGCTGGGCCATGTGGGCGGGGGCTCCTCGGGCGGTGGGGCGGGGGTTCGGGTTCGGGTGCAGGTGGGTGGTGTGTGAGGTTCGGTCCAGCTTACGCGGCGGGTGGTGGGCAGGAGGGGCGCGGATGCGGTGCACGGGAAGGGTGCGGGTGCCGGGGCCTCCGGACACGTACCTCCTCCGACCCCGACCCCCTCCCGCCTGTGGGCGCCCCTGCCCCCCCCGGCCGGAGCGGGGAGGGTGGGTGCCGGACGGTGCTACTTCTCCGTCACTCCTGCCGAGTCGAACGTCGCGACCTCGTGCATCGCCCGTGCCGCGCTCTGGATCACCGGCAGTGCCAGCAGCGCACCGGTACCCTCGCCCAGGCGGAGGTCCAGATCGACCAGGGGGCGCAGGCCGAGCTTGTTGAGGGCCGCCACATGGCCCGGCTCCGCGCTGCGGTGGCCCGCGATGCAGGCCGCCAGGGCCTCCGGGGCGATCGCACGGGCGACCAGTGCCGCCGCGCCCGCGCTGACGCCGTCCAGGATCACCGGCGTACGCATCGACGCACCGCCGAGCAGGAAGCCGACCAGTGCCGCGTGTTCCAGTCCGCCGACGGCCGCGAGGACGCCGATCGGGTCGGCCGGGTCCGGCTGGTGGAGGTCGAGAGCGCGGCGGACCACGTCAACCTTGCG
This sequence comes from Streptomyces sp. NPDC096310, assembly GCF_044763125.1. Taxonomy (NCBI): domain Bacteria; kingdom Bacillati; phylum Actinomycetota; class Actinomycetes; order Kitasatosporales; family Streptomycetaceae; genus Streptomyces; species Streptomyces sp. NPDC096310. The sequence goes on from NZ_JBIWFO010000025.1 coordinate 78,121, forward strand.
GGCGTGCATCTCATCGTTGATGCCGGTGCCCCTGCCGGTGACCTCCGCCGGGTCCTGCCCGGTGTAGACGCAGATCAGCGCGGCCGAAACCGTGGTGTTGGCGATGCCCATCTCACCGGTGAGCAGCGCCTTGTTGCCCGCGGCCACCAGATCGCGGGCCGTTTCGATGCCCACCTCGATCGCCGCGAGGACTTCTTCGCGGCTCAGCGCGGGGCCGGTCGTGAAGTCGCCCGTGCCCGCGCGGACCTTGCGGGGCAGCAGGCCCGGGGTTGCCGGGAGATCGCCCACCACGCCCACGTCCACGACGCAGACCTCCGCGCCGACCTGGGTCGCGAACGCGTTGCAGACCGCGCCACCCGCCAGGAAGTTGGCGACCATCTGGCCGGTCACCTCCTGCGGCCACGGGGTCACCCCCTGCGCGTGCACCCCGTGGTCGCCCGCGAAGACCGCGACGGCGGCCGGTTCGGGGATGGGGGGCGGGCAGAGCCGGGAGAGGCCGCTGAGCTGTGCCGAGATGATCTCCAGCATGCCCAGCGCACCGGCCGGCTTCGTCATCCGTTTCTGGCGCTCCCATGCCTCCCCCAGCGCCTTGGCGTCCAGCGGGCGGATTCCGGCGACGGTCTCCTGGAGCAGGTCGTGCGGCTCCTCACCCGGCAGGGCGCGGCGGCCGTACGTCTCCTCGTGGACGACCCAGGACAGGGGGCGGCGCTTCGACCAGCCCGCCTGCATCAGCTCGGGCTCCTCGGGGAACTCGTCGACGTATCCGACGCACAGGTACGCCACGACTTCGAGGTGTTCCGGCAGGCCCAGGACGCGGACCATCTCGCGCTCGTCGAAGAAGCTGACCCAGCCGACGCCCAGGCCCTCGGCGCGGGAGGCGAGCCAGAAGTTCTCCACGGCGAGCGCGGAGGAGTACGGGGCCATCTGGGGCTGGGTGTGGCGGCCCAGGGTGTGCCGGCCGCCACGGGTCGGGTCCGCGGTGATGACGATGTTCACCGGGGTGTCGAGGATGGCCTCGATCTTCAGTTCCTTGAACTGCTTGGCCCGGCCCTTGGGCAACGATTTGGCGTAGGCGTCGCGCTGACGCTGGGCCAGTTCGTGCATGGACCGGCGGGTTTCGGCGGAGCGGATGACGACGAAGTCCCAGGGCTGCGAGTGGCCCACGCTGGGCGCGGTGTGCGCGGCTTCCAGGACGCGGAGCAAAACCTCGTGCGGGATGGGGTCGGAGCGGAAGCCGTTGCGGATGTCACGGCGCTCGCGCATCACCCGGAGTACGGCGTCCCGCTCGGCTTCGTCGTAGCCGGAGGGCGCCGCCGTGCCCTCCGTGCCCTCCGTGACCTCCGGGACCTCCGGGACCTCCTGGGGCTCTTGAACCTCCTGGGGTTCTTGAACCTCTTGGACCTCTTGGACCTCTTGGACCTCTTGGACCTCTTGGGGCTCCGGGGTTTTCTCCTTGGCCGCCGGGGCTTCCGGGGGCTCCTGGGTGTCTGAGGTCTCCTGGGGGTCGGGAGTCTGCTGGGGGGCGGGGCCGGCCTTGCTCTCCCCGAGCTCGGGAGTCTCCAGTGCCTCTTGCGGAGCGGGCGCCGGAGTGGCCTCGTCGGGGACCGGGGCCGAGGGCGCCTCTGCCGCGACGGGCTGCGGCTCGGGCTCGGGGGCAGGCTCCACCACGGGTTCGGGCTCGGGGGCGGGAACGGGCGCCGCCTCCGGCGTGGGGGCCGCCACGGGCTCGGGCGTCGGTGCCTGCTCCGCCACGGGCTCCGGGGCCGGTTCGGGCTCGAGGGCGGGTTCGGGCTCCGGGGCCGGTTCGGGCTCCGGAGGTTCCGCCGCTGCCGGCTCAGGTTCCGGCTCGGGTTCCGGCTGCACCTCCGCTACGGGTGCGGGTGCGGGTGCCTCGTCGGGCACCGGCTGGGGCTCCGGGGCTTCGGGCACCGGTTCGGGGGTAGGGGCGATCGGCTCGGGCTCGGGGATCGCGGCAGCCGGCTCGGGAACCGGTTCCGGTTGCGGGGCCGGGGGTTCCTCGGCCGCCGCCATCTGCTCCGGCTCGGTGGGCTCCGTCGGCTCGGGCTCAGGGACGGCCGTCTCCGCCGGGGGCTCCTGCGCCGCCTCCGCCACGGCGGGCGGTGTCTGGGGGCGGGGGCGTACCCGGACCGCCTGTGTCGGCGCGCCGGCCGGGCCGCGGTCGGCGAGCGAGCGGACCACACCGCCCGTCGGGTCGGGCACCGGCGGGCCCATGTGCAGCGGGCGGCGCGGCGGGGCCGGTGCGGCCGCCGGGGGCGGGGCCGCCGCCGGGGGCGGGACGCGTACGCCGTTCAGGTCGACCGAGCCGGAGTCCCGGCCACCGGCCTCGTGCGCGTCCGGCTGGTGCGGTACGGCCGCGGGCTCCTCGGCCTCGGGCGCGGCGGCCGGGGGCTGCGGTTCGTCCGGAAGGACCTGTTCCGCGGGGGCCTCGTACGTCTCGGGGGTCGCCGGCGGGACCTGGGCCTCCACCTGTGGCACCGGCTCCGTCACCGGCTTTTCTATGGGAGGCACTTGCTGGACGGGCACCTGCGCGGCGGCGTACTCCTCCGGGGTGGCGTACGGGGCCGCGGGGGCGTACGTCTCGGCGGGGGCGTACGTCTCGGGCGCGGCGGCGGCGTAGGTCTCCGGGGGCGCGTAGCCCTCGGGGACCCCGTACGCCTGCTGGGGCGCCGTCGCGTAGGCGTCGGGCGCGTACCCCTCCGGCGTGGCGTAGGCGGTGTGCGGTTCCGCCGGGACGACCTGGGGGTCGCTCCAGCCGCCCTGCGAACTCGGCATCAGCAGCAGGTCTTCGTCCTCGGTGGCGGGCCCGGAGGGGGTCAGGTAGGTGTACGTGCCGGGAGCGGGGACGCCCGGCTGTTCCACCATGCCTGCGTTCTCCGGCAGTCCCTCACCCGGGACCTGGCCGGTGTCAGTCATGCGTACCCCTCGCCCATTGTTTCCGCTCCTTCGGCCCTTCCACCGGGGCGCCCGATCCGCGGCGTGTGTCCGGCGCCCGTCAGGAACAACGAGCGTGGGCGCCGCGCGGCACGAGTCGACCCGTGGTCTCCCCGTGGTGTCACGGCTTCCCTCGGCCCGCTGTGGACTGCGCCACGTCGCGCGTCCCCCCGGTCGCTGTACCACATCAGGGCTTAAAACGGGCCCCTTTTCCGGACATTGACGAACGAAGCGACGAACGACCGGCAGCGGTACAACGATCGGCCAGCCTACCTCGCGTCGGGTCGCGGCAGGGTCATGGGGCGAGGTCCTGACGCCGTCCGGAGACCAGGAAGACGACGGAACGGTCGCGCTCGGTCCAGCTTCCGGTGTCGAGCGCGACGGACTGGAGGAGGGCGCACTCCACCGCATATCCCCCTCCGGCCAGGGCCGTTCCGACGGCTTCGGCCTCGTCCCGGGTGGCGGCGTGGGTGACGATGCGCTCCGGCCTGCGGTCGGCGCAGGCGATGACGACATCGACGCCGCCGCCCCCGATCCGTACGACGTCGGGTTCGGGGAGCCGTTCCAGTACATGGGGCGCCCGGCCCTGGACGACCTGGAGCTGGACGCCGGCGCGGCGGGCGGCGGCGGCCGTGCTGGCGCAGGCGCCGGGTTCGTCGTCGACGGCGATCACGGCCGCGCCGAAGCGGGCCGCCTCCGCGGCGACCGCCCCGCTGCCGGAGCCGATGTCCCAGATCAGGTCGCCGGTACGGGCGCCGATCCGGGCGAGTTGGGCGGCGCGCAGCCAGGTGGACTCGCCCTCGTCGAGGTTGATGCCGTACTCCTCGCCGGGCAGCGCCCAGCCGCGGTGCTCCGGCGGGTAGCCGGGGTCGCGGCCGGCGATCCAGCCGCCGGACGGGGCGAGCGAGGTGCCGATGCCGCCGATGGCGATGACGACGTTGGGGTCGCGCCAGACGTGGTCGGCGGCCTTGTCGGAGGTGAGGACGGTGACCTGTTCGCGATCGGTGCCCAGTTCCTCGCAGATGACGAAGGTGCGGTGGACGCCGTCGAGGAGCAGGGCGAGTTCGGCGGGGCCGGCGCCCGGGGAGGTGAGGACGGCGACCTTGGTGTGGGCGCGGACGACATTGACGGCGCGGCGCAGGGTACGGCGGTGGGCGACGACGATCTGGGCGTCGTCCCAGGCCATGCCGGCCCGGGAGAAGGCGGCGGCCACGGCGGAGACCGCGGGGACGACTTCGACCTCCAGGCCGTGTTCGGGGGCGCGCAGGGCGCGTACGACACCGAAGAAGCCGGGGTCGCCGTCGGCGAGGACGACGGCGGTGCCGCGGTGTCCGGCGATCCGGCGGGCCGCCAGGTCGATGGAGCCGAGTCTGATGCGCTCGGCGCCGGCGGGTACCTCGGGGAGGGCGAGATGGTGGGCGGCTCCGGCCACCAGGGTGGCGGCCGAGAGCGCGGACCTGGCGGCTGCGGTGAGGGGCGAGCCGTCCCAGCCGATCACCGTGACGCGGTCGGCCATCGTCGTCAGTCTCCCGAAGGTAGTCGCGGGCGGGGATGCCGCTTCGTACGCCCTGGGGCACGACGAGGCACGGTGAGAGTACCTGGCGTGGTGGAACGACGGCCGGGCGGAGGTGGTGAAGTTCCGGGGGCGGCCGGTCAGCGCCAGTCGGGGTAGGAGGCGTAGCCGCCCGCGTCGGCCATCTGCTCGCCCATGCCTTCGAGATCCTCGGGGAGCAGGCTCCAGACGATGAGGTCGGTGCGGATGTCGGTCCAGCCGCCGTCCTCGGTCTGCGAGCGCGCTATCCAGGCGTTGCGCAGGACGCCCTCGCTGATGCAGCCGATCTTCTGCGCGACCTGCTGGGAGGCGGTGTTGTCGGCGGGGGTGCGCACCTCGATGCGTTCGAACCCCAGGTCGCCGAAGAGCCACTGGGCGACCGCGAGCATGGCTTCGGTGGCGTATCCCTCGCCGCGTGCCCAGGGGGCGGTGACGTAGGCCGCCTCGGTGGCCAGCGCGCGCCAGTTGGTGCGGCGCAGCCGGACGACGCCGACGAGCCGCTGGGTCAGGAACTCGTGGACGGCGAAGGCGATCCCGCGTCCGGTGCGGCGTTCGTTGGGGGCGATTCTGCGCACCCACACCTCGGCGTCCTTGTGAGTGTACGGATGGGGCACGGAGGTCCAGGCCGTGACCATCTCGTCGTTCATCATCTCGATGTGCGCCGGGATGTCCGTGAGTTCGTAGGGGCGCAGCACCAACCGCTCCGTGCTGATGGAGACGTCCGGAAAGGTGGTAGTCATGCGAGCTCCATGCCTCAGTCCGTCGTAAATGCACAGCATGCAGCATCCGGATGGGATGCGCATGGCCGGGTCGGTACGGATGCGTGTGCCCCGCACACGCTGCGTGTGTGCGGGGCATGCGCGGACAAGGACGTTACCGCTGTGGCTACTTGGCCGCGCCGAAGGAGGCGATGACGGAACCGTCGTAGGTGTCGTCGATGTACTTCTTGACCTCGTCCGAGTTGAGGAGCTCGGCGAGCTTCTCGACGCGCGGGTCCTTCTCGTTGCCGCGCTTGACGGCGAGGAAGTTGGCGTACGGGTTGCCGTCGGCCTTCTCCAGGGCGAGGGAGTCCTCGGCGGGCTTGAGCTTGGCCTCGATGGCGTAGTTGCCGTTGATGACGGCGGCGTCCACGTCGTTCAGGGCGCGGGGCAGTGTGGCGGCCTCCAGTTCCTTGAACGTGAGGCCCTTCGCGTCCTTGACGGAGGAGAGGTTGGCGTCGGTGCCGACGCCGTCCTTCAGTGTGATCACACCGTTGTCGGCGAGCAGCTTGAGCGCGCGGCCCTCGTTGGTGGTGTCGTTGGGGATGGCGACGGTCCGGCCGGCCTTGAGGCTTCCCAGGTCCTTGACCTTGTGGGAGTAGAGGCCGAGGGGTTCCAGCTCGACGTTGACGACGGGCACGATGTCGGTGCCCTTCTTCTTGTTGAAGTCGTCGAGGTAGGGCTTGTGCTGGAAGAAGTTGGCGTCGACCTCGCCGCTCTGGGTGGCGGTGTTCGGCAGGACGTAGTCCGTGAACTCCTTGACCTCCAGCTTGAGGCCCGCCTTCTCCGCCAGGTTCTTCTTGACGAAGTTCAGGATGTCGGCGTGCGGCGTCGGGGACGCGGCGACGACCAGCGGCTTCGACGGGTCGGCGGAGGCTCCGGCGGCGGAGGCTCCGCCGCCCGGGTCCGAGGAGGTGCCGCAGGCGGCGAGGCCCAGGGCGAGGGCCGTGGTGACGGCCGCGGTCGCGGTGATCTTGAGGGTGGTACGCACGAAGAGTGCCTCTTTCCGGTGGTGCGGGTGGCCTGGCCCGGACAAGGAGTGCGGGCCGTCGGGGGGTCTCAGGAGGCGGTACGGCCGCGGCGGGCCAGCAGGCGCCCGGCGCCGTCGCCCAGGAGCTGGATCACGGTGACGATCGCGATCAGCACCACGACGGTGGCGATCATGAAGCCGTTCTCGAACCGCTGGAAGCCGTAGGTGACGGCCTTGGAGCCGAGTCCTTCACCGCCCACCGCGCCCGCCATCGCCGAGTAGCCGATGAGCACGATGAGGGTGGTGGTGACGGCGGAGACGAGTGAGGGCAGGGCCTGCGGGAGCAGGACCTTGCGGATGATCGTGGGGATCGAGCCGCCCATCGCCTGGACGGCCTCGACCAGGCCGTGGTCGACCTCGCGGATCGCCGTCTCGACGAGGCGCGCGAAGAAGGGGATGGCGCCGATCGCCAGGGGCACGATCATCGCGGTGGGGCCGATGAAGGTGCCCACGACCAGGGTGGTGAAGGGGATCAGCGCGATCAGCAGGATCATGAACGGCAGCGAGCGGCCGATGTTCACGATCACGCCGACGACCTTGTTGACCACGGTGTTCTGGAGCAGTCCGCCCCGGTCGGTGAGGACCAGCAGGATGCCCAGCGGCAGCCCGCCGGCGATGGTGACGAGCGCTGACCACAGCACCATGTAGAGGGTGTCGACGGTCCCCTGGGAGAGCAGTGGCTGCATTTCCGACCAGGTCACTTGGCATCTTCCTTCACCGGTGCGGGGGTCTGGTCCTGGGCGGGGGCGTCGGGGTCGACGACCTCCGCGTGGAGGCCCTGTTCGCGCAGGAAGCCGACGGGGACGACGTTCTCCTCGTACGTGCCGGGCAGTTCGATCCGCATCCGGCCGATCTGGCGTCCGCCGACGGTGTCCATCGCGGCGCCCAGGATCGATATGTCGATGTTGTACGTGCGGGAGAGCTGCGAGATCACCGGCTGGGAGGCCGCCTCGCCGTGGAAGGTGACATCGATGACCGTACGGCCGGGGCCCGCGGGCGCGCCGCCCACCGGGAACAGTTCCTGGGCGAGCTGGGAGCCGGGGGTGGCGAGCAGTTCGCCGACGGTGCCGGACTCGACGATCCGGCCCCGGCTCATCAGCGCCGCGGAGTCGCAGATCGTCTTCACGACCTCCATCTCGTGGGTGATGAGCAGGACGGTCAGGCCGAGCTGCTGGTTGAGGTCGCGCAGGAGCTGGAGGATGGAGCGGGTGGTCTCCGGGTCGAGGGCGCTGGTCGCCTCGTCGGAGAGGAGCACCTTCGGGCTGCCCGCCAGCGCGCGGGCGATGCCGACGCGCTGCTTCTGGCCGCCGGAGAGCTGGGCGGGGTACGCCTTGGCCTTGTCGGCGAGTCCGACGAGGTCGAGGAGTTCCAGGGCGCGCCGGCCGCGCTCCTGGCCGCTGGCGCCGAGGATCTCCAGCGGGAGTTCGATGTTGTCCTTGACGGTGCGGGAGGACAGCAGGTTGAAGTGCTGGAAGACCATGCCGATCGAGCTGCGTGCGCGGCGCAGTTCCTTGCCGGCCCTGCGGCCCCGGCCGGCGAGTGCGGTGAGGTCCTGGCCGTCGACGGTGACCGTGCCGGCGGTGGGGCGTTCGAGGAGGTTGACGCAGCGGATCAGCGAGGATTTGCCGGCGCCGCTGCGGCCCACGACGCCGAAGACCTCGCCCTCGCGGACGTGCAGGTCGACGCCGTCGAGCGCGGTGACCTCACGGCCGCGCGACTGCGCGGACCGGTAGACCTTGGTCAGGCCCGTAGTAGTGATCACAGGGGGTTTTCCGTCACTGTCGAGTGCGCGGCGGGGGTGCGCCGGGCACGAGGCATTCGTCGGGGCCGCGCGCACACCGGCGCGGCGGGTGGTGCGGCCGGCGGCGCGTGCGGGGGCGGGCCCGACCGGGCGCGGGCGCACGGGGGGGCCGGGTCTCGCTTCGGGGCGCGAGGCTCAGGCGGGGGCCCTCAGAAGGAGCGCATTCGACACAGACAACGAGCACCGGGCGTGGTGATCGCCTCGGTCGCGGGGTCGCGGTAGCTCGTCGTGGTCATGCGGCAAGTAAAACAGACATCAGGACGCCCTCCGGGCGAGTGTCCGAATAGCGGAACAATTCGTCGCACGATACGGACGGCCCTGCGGTCCGGGCAGGGGGCGGCCCATCGCCTCGCCCGCCCCGGCGACTCCCCGCTCCCTCGGCTGTGACCTGCGCGGATACCGTGGAACGGGCGGCCGGGAGCGAATCCGGGAGCGTCGTGCGGCCGCGGCGAGCTGTGGTCAAGGCCACGGCAGGGGCGCGGGTGGCCGGATCCGGCCCCCGGGGGTGCTCGCGGCGGGTCTATTACGCCGTAATACCCTCGGCCCATGCTTGTCGCCCTGACGGTCGCGGTCTCCGTGACCGCGCTCGTCCTCGCCGCCTGGTGCGGTTTCGCCGCCTACCGCGACCAGCCCACCAAGGACTGGCACTTCATCGGCATGGCCGTGGTGTCCCTGCTGGCGCTGGTCCAGTTCGTGGTGGGGATCGTACGGCTCGCGGGCGGCGACAAGGCCGACGAGGGCTCGGTCATCTTCGTCTCGTATCTGCTGGGCGCCCTGCTGGCAGTGCCCGCGGCGGGCTTTCTGTCGTTGGGTGAGCGGACCCGCTGGGGTTCGGTGACGGTCGCCGCCGGTGCGGTCGTCCTGGCCGTGCTGGAAGTACGGCTACACGACATCTGGGGAGGCTGACCCAATGACCACCGAGGTGCCGCAGACGTCCGAGGGACGCGGAGGCCGGCTGGTCACGGGCCCCGGTCTGCTGCTGGTGTGGCTGTACGGGGTGATGTCGGTGGGCGCCGTCTCACGGTCCGCCTACCAGATCGCCACCGAGTTCGCGCACGCGCCGCTCGCCTACTCGCTCTCGGCCGTCGCGGCCGTCGTCTACGCGTTCATCACGTACACGCTCGTACGCGGCGGCGAGTCGGCGCGCCGGGCGGCCCTGGTGTGCTGCGCCGCCGAACTCGTCGGCGTTCTGACGGTGGGGACATGGACACTGGCCGACCCCTCGGCCTTCCCGGACACCACCGTCTGGTCGGACTACGGCATGGGCTATCTCTTCATCCCGGTGCTGCTGCCGGTCACGGGCATCGCGTGGCTGCGGAAGCGGGCGGCGGCGGTGTGAGCCCGGTGCGGCCCCGAGGGGGGCCGAGAAGCTCCGAGAATCCGAGAAGCGGAATCCCCGGCCGGTCCGGGACGGACAGGGAGGATTCCGCCCTCATTCAGGCGCTGGCCACGTACACGCGGTCGGCCGCCGCCTTCTCCAGCTTGACGAGCCGCAGCTTCGGGCCGACCTGCTCCGTCGCCACCGGCGCGTACCCGCGGCTGCGGTAGAGCCGCAGATTGCCCTCGTTGCGGTGGCCGGTGAAGAGCTGGAAGCGCTGCGCGGCCGGCTCCGCCGCGAAGTGGACCTCTATGGCGTCGAGCAGCCGTCCGCCGAGGCCGTGCCTGCGCAGCCGCGGATGGACGATGAGTTTGGCGATCCGGGCCGTGCCCGTCTCGTCCACACGGCCCCGCACCGAGGCCACCACCTCGTCGCCGAGGCGCGCCACCAGGCCGTGCCCACCGTCGAGTTCGGCCCTCAGGTCGTCGAGGGTCTGGGTCAGCGGCTCGATGGTGTAGTCGCCGTACAGCTCGGCCTCGTTCTGGTAGCACAGGTACTGGAGCTTCAGGATCTGTTCCGCGTCCTGCGCCCGCGCCGCTGAGATGGTCACGCTCATGCCCATGTGTGCATGCCTCCCGCTCACTTGGTCCGCCGGTGTCTACCGCTCCTTTCCCCCGCGTTCAGGAGCCGCAACCTCCGCCGCGAGCATTCTGCGCAGGCATCCCAGGCATCTCGATCGCAAGGGGCCCAAACTGCCCTGTGACATACCCAACTCACCGGCCATCTCCCGGTAGGTGAGGTCCTTCGCCGACAGCATCGCCGTCAGCACGCCCGGGCAGCGGCCCGGCGTGCGTCCGACGGCCGCGCGCACCGCTCTGCTCCAGTCGGTGCGCAGGGCGATCCGCTCGGGGTCCGACTCGTTGTCGGCGGCGGGTTCGTGGCGGTAGACGCGTTCCCTGGCGGCGGTGCGCCGGGCTCGCCGCGCCTCCGCCCGTACGACATCACGCACCCAGCGCGCCGGGTCGCCGGGCGTTCCGGCCGCCGCGGGCCGCTCCAGCAGCCGTACCCAGGCGCCCTGTTCGAGATCGCCCGCCTCGACCCCGGCCGCCGGTGCCTCGGCCGCGGCCTCGGCGCGGACGAGGGGCAGCAGCGTACGGACGAGATCCGGCGGGGGCTGCGCCCCTGGCTGCGTCGGACGGGGTACGCGGAGGGGCCGGGTGGCACGGACTGGCGTCATGTCCGGCGGGACGCCCGGCTGGTGGGGGACGGTTGCTCCCCGGCCGGGCAGTCACCCGACCGGGGGACGTTCCGGCTCAGCGGTTGACGAAGTCCGCGCGTGCGAGCAGACCGGTGTCCGGGTTGTCGGTGAAGATCCCGTCGATGCCCTGGGCGAAGTAGGCCTCGAAGGCGCCGAAGGCGTCGCCGTACGCGTTCGGGTCGGTGCCGCGCCGGAAGTCGGCGGGCAGGAACGCGTTCTCGTTGCGGAGCGTGTACGGGTGCAGGATCAGCCCCTGGGCGTGGGCGTCCCGTACCAGCGTGGTGGGCTTCCCGAGCTTGCCCGCGGCGTCCTTCGGGATGACCAGGTCGAGGGTGGGGCCGATGCCCTGCGCGAAGGACGCGATCCACTTCAGCCCCTCGGGCTTCACCAGATCGGCGACCGTACGCGGGTCACCCGCCACCCCGAAGTCCCAGGGACGGCTGCCCGCCGCGTCGAGCAGGACGACGCGCGGCGAGTCGACGAGCCGCGCCATCCGCCGCATGCTGCTCGGCTCGAAGGACTGGAGGAAGATCGCGGAGTCGGCGCGGTCGCGGCGGTACTTACGGAGCAGCTTCGCGAAGGGCTCCTCCAGGCCGAGGCCCAGGCCGCGGAAGTAGGTGGGGTGCTTGGTCTCGGTGTAGAGCCAGACGGTGCGGCCCAGGCGGCGGCCCTGCTCGTCGGCCCAGCGCAGCACCTCCTCGAAGGTGGGGATGGTCCAGCGGCCGTCGTAGAGGGTGTTGTGCTGACGTACGCCCGGGATGCGCTCCTCGGCGCGCAGGGTCTTCAGCTCGGCGAGGGTGAAGTCCTCGGTGAACCAGCCGGTGAGACTGACCCCGTCGACGGACTTGGTGGCCTTGCGGTCCGCGAACTCCGGGTGGTCCGCGACATCCGTGGTGGCCGTGATGTCGTTCTCGTGACGGCACACCAGGTGTCCGTCCTTGGTGGGCACCAGGTCCTGCTCGATCACATGCGCGCCGAGGTCGAGGGCGTGCTGGTACGAGCCGAGGGTGTGCTCGGGGCGGTAGCCGCTGGCCCCCCGGTGGCCGACGATCGTGGGCACGGGCAGGGCCGGCTCCGACGGCCCGTGGCCGCCCCGTCCCCGCTCGGCGGCGACCGCCGCGGTGGGCAGCGCCACGGCCGCCGAGCCGAGCACCGCCGCGCCCAGTACGGACCGCCGTCCGGGCGTGTTCCGCGCACCCTGTGTCATGAACGCTCCTTCGATATGAGGTCCCGCGCCTGCCGCGAATCGAGGTGAGCGTAGGCGGCCGCCCCCTCCGTACGGGAGACCGTGGCGCGAACGTGGTGGAAACACAGATCAACAGTGCGTATCCACTCCGTGAACCCGATGTGCGCCGCCCCTGAGCCGCGAGTACCGTACTCACCTGCACGGATTTACTCGGCCGTCCAACAACCGCACCACGACACCGGAGGACCCGTTGTCCCGCTTCGCCCTCATCAAGGCACTGCTCGGACCGGTCATGCGCCTGATGTTCCGTACGAGGGTGGAGGGCGTCGAGAACATCCCGCGGAGCGGCCCCGTCATCCTCGCCGGGAACCATCTCACCTTCATCGACTCGATGGTCCTGCCGCTGGTCTGCGACCGTCAGGTCTTCTTCATCGGCAAGGACGAGTACGTCACGGGCAAGGGCCTCAAGGGCCGGCTGATGGCCTGGTTCTTCACCGGTGTCGGCATGATCCCGGTCGACCGGGACGGCGGCCGGGGTGGTGTCGCCGCGCTGATGACCGGCCGCCGGGTGCTGGAGCAGGGCCAGCTCTTCGGCATCTACCCGGAGGGCACCCGCTCCCCCGACGGCCGTCTCTACCGGGGGCGTACGGGGATCGCGCGGCTCACGCTGATGACCGGCGCCCCGGTGGTCCCGTTCGCGATGATCGGCACGGACAAGCTCCAGCCGAACGGCTCGGGCATGCCGCGCTTCGGCAAGGTGACGGTGCGGTTCGGCAAGCCGATGGAGTTCTCCCGGTACGAGGGCATGGACCGGGACCGCTATGTGCTGCGCGCGGTGACGGACTCGGTGATGACCGAGGTCATGGAGTTGTCGGGCCAGGAGTACGTGGACATGTACGCCACGAAGGCCAAGGCCGCGTAGCGCCTTCCGTCAGTCCCCGGGAATCGAACCCTCCTCCAGCTTCTGGCCCTTCAGCAGGAACCAGGCGGCCACCGCCGTCGCCAGCAGCACCGCCGCGCCGAGGCCCGAGGCCAGGCGCAGGCCGTCGACGAACGCGCCCTGGGCCGCGGCGAGCAGGTCGGCGCCGCCCCGGCCGGGCAGGCCCGCCGCCGCGTCCACCGCACCGCCCAGGGACTGGTGGGCCGCCGCCGACGTGCCCGGAGGGACACCGGGCGGCGTGGGGAAGTCCCGGTAGACGCCGGTGACGATGGAGCCGATCAGCGCGATGCCGAGCGCCGCGCCCAGTTCGTACGCCGTCTCCGAGACCGCGGAGGCCGAGCCCGCCTGCTCCTTGGGGACGCTGGAGAGGATCACGTCCGCGGTGACGGTGAACGAGAAGCCCGCGCCGGCCCCGACGAGCAGCAGCACCGCGCCCAGCAGCGGGTAGCCGGTGGTCTGGCTCAGCCCGGTCATCACGGCGAGGGGGACACCGATCGCCGCGAGGCCGCCGGCCACCACCACGCGTACGGAGAACCGCCGCGCGGCCCGGCCCGCGAGCAGCCCGGTCGCCACCGCGCCGACCGCGGCGGGCAGTTCGGCGAGTCCGGCCTCCAGCGGGCTGCGCCCCTGGACCAGTTGCAGGAACTGCGACAGGAAGAAGACCAGCCCGGACAGGCCGAGGATCGTCAGCAGGTCGGCCAGTACGGCGCCGGAGAAGCCCCGGTGGTGGAAGAGGCGCACGTCCAGCAGCGGGGCGGGCAGGGTGAGCTGGCGCCGTACGAACCAGTGCAGCGCGCCCACCCCCGCGACCGCGATCACCGCGATGTCCCAGGCCGCGCCGTGCGCCGCGATCTCCTTGATCGCGTACACGACGCCGACGACGCCGATGAGCGAGAGCGCCACGCTGAGCAGGTCCCAGGGGCCCGGGGCCGGGTCCTTCGACTCGGGGAGCGTCCGGATGCCGACGAGGACGAGCAACGCCATCACCGGCAGGTTGATCAGGAAGACCGAGCCCCACCAGAAGTGCTCCAGCAGGAAGCCGCCGACGACCGGGCCGACCGCCGCGCCGGCCGACGCCATCGCGCCCCAGATACCGATGGCGAGACTGCGCTCCCGGGGATCGTGGAAGAGATTCCGGATCAGGGCGAGCGTGGCCGGCATCAGGGTCGCGCCCGCGACCCCGAGCAGCGCACGCGCCACGATCATCATCTCCGGGCTGGACGCGTAGGCGTTGAGCACGGAGATACCGCCGAAGGCGACCGCGCCGGTCAGCAGCAGCTTCTTGCGGCCGATGCGGTCGCCGAGGCTGCCCATCGAGACCAGCAGGCCCGCGATGACGAAGGAGTAGATGTCGCCGATCCACAGGAGTTGGGTACCGGACGGCTTGAGGTCCTCGCTGAGAAAGGGCGTGGCGAGGCCGAGCACGGTCGCGTCGACGGCCACCAGGAGCACCGCGAGCACCAGGACGGCGAGCGCGATCCAGCGCCCGGGGCGCGGCCCGAACCCGGCTTCCGTCGCCGCCGGGTGGCTGCTGGTCACGTGTCCACGCTCCGTCGTGCTCCGCCGAGCAGCAACTCGACGATCATGTACTGGAAGTCCTTGGCGGCGACCCTCCCGTCGTGGATCGCCCAGGCACCGGCGCCGATGAGCCCGTACAGGGCCTCGGTCAGCCAGGCCGGGCTGAGGTCGATCCGGAAGTGGCCCTGCTCCTGTCCGCGCCGGAAGAGCGCGGAGAACCGGGCGTCGATCCGGTCCCAGCCCTCGTTGATCTCGCCCTCGAAGAGCTGGTTCTCGGTGACGAGGAAGGCGAGGAGTCCGGCGGAGGGCTCGACCCGGGCGACGAGCCGGCGAAGCGCCTCGTCCGCGGGGCCCTCGTCGATCCCGGCGCCGTCCAGCGCCGTCTCCAGCTCCTGGAGGCCCAGCGCCTCCAGCGCCTTGATCAGCGCGTCCCGTCCGGCGAAGTGCCGGTGGAGGGTCGCGCGCCCGATCCCGGCGGCGCGGGCGACCTCGTCCATGGTGGCGGTCGGTTTACGGGTGAGCAGGGCCGCCGCGGTGCGCAGCACCTGGTCACGATCCATGGTCATGAGGCAACCATAGCCCGAATGAGACACAGAGGTCTCATTCAATACGATGATCTACCGGAGAGGTGGGGTGGATGAAACCGCTGCTGCTGATCGATGTCGACGGCCCGCTCAATCCGTACGACGCCCTGGCGGGGGCGCGGCCCCCGCGCGGCTACATCCGGCATGTGATGCGCCCCGCGGCCTGGCCGTATCCGCAGCCGCTGTCCGTGCTGCTCAACCCCGACCACGGCACGGAGCTGCTGGCCCTCGCCGACCGTTACGAACTGGTCTGGGCCACGACCTGGGAGGGCGACGCCAACGAGTGGATCGGGCCACACCTCGGGCTGCCGGAGCTGCCGTACATCCGCTGGCCGGAGACGCACGGGCGGACCCCCCGCGGGACCTTCTGGAAGACGCGGTACGTCCTGGAGTACGCGGCCGGACGGCCCTTCGCCTGGATCGACGACGAGATCACGTCGTACGACCGGGAGTGGGTGGAGCGGGAACACCGCGCCGCCGCCCTGCTGCTGCGCGTCGACCCCGGCATCGGGCTGACCCGGCCGGACTTCGAGGCGCTCGCGCGGTGGGCGGCGGCGCTGTAGAGCCGCTTGCGGCTCCCGCTCCCCTTCCCGCTCTTACCGCTTCCTTCTCTTCTTCGCTCTTCCTTCTCGCCGCTGCCTCTCGCTACTGCTTCTTGGCGGTGGCCCAGGCGTGCTGGATCACCAGGTCCGCCTTGACCTCCGCGAGCTGGGCGGCGACGGCGGAGGGGGCGGTACCGCCCCGGCCGTTACGGGAGGCCAGCGAGCCCGCCACATTGAGCACCGAACGGACGTCCGGGGTGAGGTGCGCGGAGATCTTCGCGAACTGCTCGTCCGTCAGCTCGTCCAGCTCGATGCCGAGCGACTCGCACTCCTTGACGCACTCCCCCGCGACCTCGTGGGCCACCCGGAACGGCACACCCTGCCGGACCAGCCACTCCGCGATGTCCGTGGCGAGCGAGAAACCGGCGGGGGCCAGCTCTTCCATCCGGGTCCGGTTGACGGTCAGCGTGGCCATCATGCCGGTGAAGGCGGGCAGCAGGACCTCAAGCTGGTCGCAGGAGTCGAAGACCGGCTCCTTGTCCTCCTGGAGATCGCGGTTGTACGCGAGCGGCAGCGCCTTCAGCGTGGCGAGCAGCCCGGTCAGATTGCCGATGAGCCGCCCCGACTTGCCGCGCGCCAGCTCCGCGATGTCCGGGTTCTTCTTCTGCGGCATGATGGACGAGCCGGTGGAGAACGCGTCGTGCAGGGTGACGAAGGAGAACTCCTTCGTGTTCCAGAGGATGATCTCCTCCGCGATCCGCGACAGGTTGACGCCGATCATCGCGGTGATGAAGGCGAACTCGGCCACGAAGTCGCGCGAGGCGGTGCCGTCGATCGAGTTGCCCACGGAGCCGCGCTCGAAGCCCAGGTCGGCCGCGACCGCCTCGGGGTCGAGCCCCAGCGAGGAACCGGCCAGCGCGCCGGAACCGTACGGGGAGACCGCCGTCCGCTTGTCCCACTGCCGCAGCCGCTCCGCGTCCCGGGACAGCGCCTGCACATGCGCCAGCACATGGTGCGCGAAGAGGACGGGCTGGGCGTGCTGGAGGTGCGTACGGCCGGGCATCGCCACGTCCGGGTTGGCCTCGGCGAGACCGACCAGCGCGTCCTGGAGGTCCGCGATCAGCCCGCCGACGATCCGCGCGTGGTCGCGCAGGTACATCCGGAAGAGCGTGGCGACCTGGTCGTTGCGGGAGCGGCCGGCACGCAGCTTGCCGCCGAGGTCGGCGCCGAGGCGCTCCAGCAGCCCGCGCTCCAGTGCGGTGTGGACGTCCTCGTCGGCGACGGTGCCGGTGAACGAGCCATCGGCGACATCCGCTTCGAGCTGGTCGAGACCGGCGGTCATGCGGGTCAGTTCGTCGGCGGTGAGCAGCCCCGCCTTGTGGAGCACGCGGGCGTGGGCGCGGGACCCGGCGATGTCGTACGGCGCGAGCCGCCAGTCGAAGTGGACGGACGCCGACAGAGCCGCCAGCGCGTCCGAGGGACCGTCGGCGAAGCGCCCGCCCCAGAGCCGGACGTCACCGTTGTTGCTGCTCACTGCTGAACTCCTTGGAGGGTTCGTGAAGCCTCGAACGTGAAGCATGGAACTCGAACGTGAAGCGTGGAAGAAGTACGGCCGCCTCCCCGCAGCGGAGGAAGGGGAGGCGGCCGTCGTACGGGCGCGGGTCAGGCGAGGTCGCGCCGGGCGGCGATCTTGGAGGAGAGGCCGAAGATCTCGATGAAGCCCTGCGCCTTGGACTGGTCGAACGTGTCGCCCGAGTCGTAGGTGGCCAGGTTGAAGTCGTACAGCGACTCGTCCGACTTCCGGCCGGTGACGACGGCGCGGCCGCCGTGCAGCGTCATCCGGATGTCGCCCGTGACGTGCTGGTTGGCCTCGTTGATGAAGCCGTCCAGGGCGCGCTTGAGCGGGGAGAACCACAGGCCGTCGTAGACGATCTCGCCCCAGCGCTGCTCGACCTGCCGCTTGTAGCGGGCCAGCTCGCGCTCGACGGTGACGTTCTCCAGCTCCTGGTGCGCGGTGATCAGTGCGATGGCGCCGGGCGCCTCGTAGATCTCCCGGGACTTGATCCCGACGAGCCGGTCCTCGACCATGTCGATCCGGCCGATGCCCTGGGCGCCGGCCCGCTCGTTGAGCTGCTGGATGGCCTGGAGGACGGTGACGGGCTTGCCGTCGATCGCGACGGGGACGCCCTCCTTGAAGGAGATGATCACCTCGTCGGCCTCGCGCGGCGTGGCCGGGTTCGAGGTGTACTCGTACACGTCCTCGATCGGGCCGTTCCAGATGTCCTCCAGGAAGCCCGTCTCGACGGCGCGCCCGAAGACGTTCTGGTCGATGGAGTACGGGGACTTCTTGGTGGTCGCGATCGGGAGGTTCTTCTCCTCGCAGAAGGCGATCGCCTTGTCCCGGGTCATCGCGTAGTCACGGACCGGGGCGATGCACTTCAGGTCCGGGCCGAGGGCGGTGATCCCGGCCTCGAACCGCACCTGGTCGTTGCCCTTGCCGGTGCAGCCGTGGGCGACGGTGCCCGCGCCGTGCTTCTGGGCGGCGGCCACGAGGTGCTTGACGATCGTCGGCCGGGAGAGGGCGGAGACCAGCGGGTAGCGGTCCATGTAGAGGGCGTTGGCCTTGATCGCCGGGAGGCAGTACTCCTCGGCGAACTCGTCCTTGGCGTCCGCGACCTCGGCTTCCACCGCACCGCAGGCGAGCGCGCGCTTGCGGATGACGTCCAGGTCCTCGCCGCCCTGGCCGACGTCCACGGCAACGGCGATGACCTCGGCGCCCGTCTCCTCGGCGATCCAGCCGATGGCGACGGAGGTGTCCAGGCCGCCCGAGTAGGCGAGTACGACGCGCTCGGTCACGGGTTTCTCCTTACGGTGCATTCACTGACAGGCATAACTATGCACCCGTCCGTATGATTCGTCAATCTCGATGAGTTTGGAGTGATGTTTGAACGGTGCGCGCCCTCGTCTCGTACACCTCACCGAACGCAGGCGCCGCGTTGTACGAACCGAGGTCGAGCCGTCCGGCCACTCACCGGACGACTCCCACCCCACCCTTATCCGAGTGAGGTTTCCGCATGTCCAGGGCTCTTCCGAAGTACAACAAGCGCCGTGTGCTCATCGCCGGCGGTGCCGCCGCGGTCGTCCTGTCCGGTGCCGTGATCGCCGGTAACGCCTTGGCCGGGGAGGGCGACAGCAGTACGGCGGCCGGTTCGCCCGGTACGGTGAGCTGCCCGGCCGTCGCCGGCTCGCTGCCCGCGGTCCCGGCCTCGGCCCAGGCCGAGATCGACCGTAACCTCGCCCTCCTCGACACCCAGATCGCGGAGGCGAACAAGCGGCTCGTCGACACGGTCGGCCAGGGCGGCCCCAACTTCGTCCAGAACGCGATCCTCGGCCCGCTGGAGGACAAGCGCGTCGCCACCATCAACCGCATGGCCACCGCCATCGGCCGCACCGCCGAGAAGCCCGCCGGACTGGACGCGCTCGCACCCTGCACCCTGAGCGCGGCGGGCGGCGGGGCGGGAGATGCCGGGGCCGGTGACGCGGGCGCCGGAGATGCGGGCGCCGGGGACGCCGGGGCTGGAGATGCCGGTGCCGGAGACGCGGGAGCCGGAGACGCCGGTGCGGGAGATGCAGGCGCTGGTGACGCGGGCGCCGGGGACGCCGGAGCCGGAGATGCCGGAGCCGGGGACGCGGGCGCCGCGGGTACGGTGAACTGCCCCGACGTCGCGTCGAGCCTGCCCGCGGTCCCCGCCTCGGCCCAGGCCGAGATCGACCGTAATCTCGCGCTGCTGAACACCCAGATCTCCGAGGCCAACCAGCGGATCACCGACACCGTCGGCCAGGGCGGCCCCAACTTCGTCCAGAACGCGATCCTCGGCCCGCTGGAGGACAAGCGCGTCGCCACCATCAACCGCATGGCCACCGCCATCGGCCGCACCGCCGAGAAGCCCGCCGGGCTCGACGCGCTCGCACCCTGCACCCTGAACTGACCCACCTGACCGTGGGCCGACCGGCCAGACCGGGAACGCCGTTGCCGCTGACGAGTGGCGACGGCGTTTCCGGCATCCCGGCGTCCGTACGGGTGCGGAGCGATAATCACCTGTATGGGGAAACGCTATGAACGGATCGACGGCAGAATCCGCGCCTTCATCGAGGACCAGCCCGTTTTCTTCACCGCCACCGCACCGCTGGCGGACGACGGCCACGTCAACCTCTCGCCCAAAGGGCGCGCCGGGACCCTCGTCGTGGTCGACGAGCTGACCCTGGCCTATCTCGACTTCGGCGGCAGTGGCGCCGAGACCATCGCCCATCTCCGGGAGAACGGCCGCATCACCCTGATGTGGTGCGCCTTCACCGGACCGCCCAAGGTGCTGCGGGTGCACGGCCGGGGCGAGCCGGTCTTCCGTGACGACCCGCGCTGGGCCACGTACATCCCGTACTTCGCGGACGCCGACGGACCGGCCGCCCGCGCCATCATCGTCATCCACGCCGTGCGGATCGCCGACGCGTGCGGATTCGCCGTCCCCTTCATGGAGTACCGCGAGGAGCGCACGCAGCACGCCGAGCACTTCGGGCGGAAGTCCGACGAGGAGTTCGCCGCGTACTGCGCGAAGAAGGAGCACGTCCCGGTGAGCCTGGACGGGCTCCCGGCGCTGCCGATGCCCCTGCCCCCGCGGACGGACCTCGCCGACCGCTCGGCTGAATCCGGGCTGCGTTCGGCCTAGCGCGGCGGCTTCCGGGAGGACGGGTGACGGACCTGACACGTACGGTCCGGCCATGCGCCCCGCTCGTAGCACTCGTAGCACCCGTACCGCTCGTACGGCCCGTAGCACCCGTACCGCTCGCGCCGCCGTCGTCCTCGCCGCCGTCACCCTCCTCACCCTCGTCACCGGCACGGCCGCCGCCCACCCGGCCCGGACCGCCGACACGCCGCTGCCCGAGCGGATGGCGGACACCGGCGGCGGCAGCCAGCTACTCACCGCCGAGGCGCCCGACACCGGCTCGACCACCGGCCGGCTCACCTGGTGGGACCGGCGGGACGGCCACTGGATGGCCGCCGGCTCCTCCCCCGCGCGCTTCGGCGCGGGCGGGCTCACCGAGGGCGCCACCCGCCGGCAGGGCACCTCCACCACCCCGACCGGGCTGTACGACCTGCCGTACGCGTTCGGGATCGCCCCGGCGCCGGCCGGGACCGCGTACTCCTACCGGCCCGTGACCGGGGCGTCCTGGTGGTGCCAGGACAACGCCTCCCGTGACTACAACCGCTGGGTGGAGGGCCTGCCGGCGGACTGCCGGGCCGCAGAGGCCGAGCGGCTGGCGGACTATCCGGAGCAGTACTCCCTCGGCATGGTCATCGGCTTCAACTACGACCGTCCGGTGCGCGGCCGGGGCGCCGGGATCTTTCTGCACGTCAACGGCGCGGGCGCGACGGCCGGTTGTGTCTCCGTACCGGCCGACGCGATGCGGACCGTGCTCGCCTGGGCCGACCCAAAGCGCGCCCCGCACCTCGCGATCGGCACGGCCGACGGGCCGACCGCACTGACCGCCGTCAACCGGTTCGGAGGAACCACCAAAGATTGAACTCGTCGCGTCGCGGCCCCTCTTCTTTGAACCCGCCGTCGGTCAAATCCGTATCGGCGGACACGGAGGAGAGTTGAGGTGCAGTTCCGTGGCGATGATGCACAACGGTCGGGCCGCCAGAAGGCAGACCATGCGCGCGATCAGCCCCCAGCGGTCGGGCGCGCTGCCCCTGTTGGTGATGTGCTGGGCGGGCGCGGCCGCCGTCATGGCGCTGTGGTGGCAGAACACCGCCGTCGTCCACATGGCCATGGCCGAGTGGCTGATCGGCGGCGGTCGGCTCACCGGGCTGCTGAGCGGCTATCTGATCGCGATCGTGGTGCTGCTGATGGCACGGGTCCCCGCGCTGGAGCGGCGGGTGGGCTCCGACCGGGTGGCGCGCTGGCACGCGGTGGCCGGCCGGTACGCCGTGAGCCTGGTGATCGTCCATGTCGTGCTCACCGTCTGGGGGTACGCGGTCCAGGCGAACAGCCCGATCGTGGCCCAGACCATCAGTGTGATCACCGAGTTCCCGCGGATGATCGAGGCGACGGTCGGGACGGTGCTCCTGATCCTGGTCGGCTTCGTCTCGGCCGGGACGGTGCGCCGCAAGGTGCGCTACGAGACCTGGTACTACCTGCATCTCCTCACCTATGTCGCGGTGTACCTGACGTTCTGGCATCAGCTCGCCACGGGCGCGGAGTTCGTCGGCAACCCGACCGCGCGGACCGTCTGGTACGTGCTGTACGCGACGGCCGGCGCCCTGCTGTTCTGGTACCGCGTGCTGACGCCGGTCCGGCTCAACCTGCGCCACCGGATGCGGGTCGACTCGACGGTGTACGAGGCGCCGGGTGTGGTCTCCGTACTGATCACGGGGCGGCGGCTGCACCGGATCGGCGCGCAGCCGGGCCAGTTCTTCCGCTGGCGGTTCCTCACGGACGGGCTGCGCTGGAGCTCCAACCCGTACTCCCTGTCGGCGCCGCCGCGGCCGGATCTGCTGCGGATCACCGTCAAGGCCAACGGCGAGCACAGCGAGGCGCTGGCCCGCCTTGAGCCCGGCACGCGGATCTGGGCGGAGGGCCCTTACGGCGCGCTGACCGCGGGCCGGCGCAGCCAGGAGAAGGTACTGATGATCGCGGGCGGCGCGGGGATCACCCCGATGCGGGCCCTGTTCGAGACGCTGCCCGGGGAGCCCGGCGATCTGACGCTGCTCTACCGGGCCAGCAAGACCGAGGACCTGGCGCTGTGGAACGAGCTGCGCCAGATCGCCTCGGCGCGCGGGGCGCGGCTGCTGTACGCGGTCAACGGCCCCGACGGGGTCCGGCCCGAGATCACTCCGCAGCGGCTGCGTGAGCTGCTGCCGGACATCGACGACCACGACGTGTACATGTGCGGGCCCGCCGGGCTCGCGCGTCAATCGTACGAAGCACTGCGCGAGGCGGGCGTTCCCGCCCGGCGCATCCATCACGAGTCCTTCGAAATGTGAGGCAGCCGGTGAAGAGGAAGCATCCGCTCCGGCGGATCATGATCGGTGTCGCCGCGACCGCGTCGGGCATCGTGCTGCTGCTCGCGCTGAAGCAGCCCGGTGGGTCCACGGTGGCCGGGGCGACGGCGCCGCCCGGCGCGGCAGCCGGCGCGTCGGCGGGGGCGGCGGGCGCCACGGGCGGGCAGGCCCTGCTCGGGGACGCCGTGAACACCCAGTACGGACCGGTTCAGGTGCGGCTCACCATGGCCGGCGGGAAGATCACCCGGGCCGAGGCGGTGCAGGCGCCGGGGGCGGACGCGCGCAGCAAGTCGATCACGGCCGACGCCGTGCCGAAGCTGAACCAGGCCGCGGTCACGGCGCAGAGCGCGGGGATCGACGCCGTGACGGGCGCGAGCTACACCAGCAAGGGCTACCAGGAATCGCTCCAGAGCGCCCTGGACAAGGCGGGGACGGGCGGTACGGACACCACGGGCGGTACGGCCGCCACGGGCGGGGGCGCGGGCGGCGGCTCGGCCGAGGCGAGCGGCCCGGACACCGGCGCCGGCGCGGGTACGGGCGCGGGTACCGGTACGGGCGCGGGTACCGGTACGGGCGCGGGTACCGGTACGGGCGCGGCCCCGCGGACCGTGCTCGGGAGCCCGGTCGACACCCAGTACGGCACGGTCCAGGTGCAGATCACCGTCGCCGACGGGAAGGTCACCGCGTCCGACGCGGTCCAGGCCCCGTCGGCGGACGCCCGCTCCAAGTCCATCACCTCCGGTGCCGTGCCGAAGCTGAACCAGGCGGCGGTCACCGCGCAGAGCGCGGGGATCGACGCCGTGTCCGGCGCCAGCTACACCAGCAAGGGCTACCAGGAATCGCTCCAGAGCGCGCTCGACGAGGCGGGCCTCTGATGGCGCCCGAGGGCGTACGGCTGCGCCATGTCGAGGAGTCGATGGGCACGGTCTTCTCGTTCGACATCCGTGGTGTGCGGGACCAGCCGAGGGTGCGGGCGGGGCTCCAGGCGGCGGTGGCCTCGCTGCACCGGGCGGACGAGATCTTCTCGACGTACCGCCCCGACAGCCAGATCTCGCGGCTGAACCGGGGTGAACTGACGCTCTCCGCCTGTCTGACGGAGGTCGTGGAGGTGCTCGGCCTGTGCGCGGAGGCCGAGCGCGAGAGCGGCGGCTGGTTCACCCCCGGCTACGCGGGCGGGGTCGACCCGACGGGGCTGGTGAAAGGCTGGGCGGTGGAGCGGGCGGCCCGGATGATCGCCTCGTCCGGGGCGGCGTCGGTCTGTCTGGGCGGCGGCGGCGACATCCAACTGGTGGGCGGCCCCTGGCGGGTGGGCATCGCCGACCCGCTGCGCCCCGGCGAACTGGCCACGGTGGTCGAGGCCCACCAAGGCCTGGGCGTGGCCACCTCGGGCCCGGCGGAACGCGGCTGCCACGTCCTCGACCCGCACACCGGCGAGGCCCCGGCCGGCGGGCCGGCCTCGGTCACCGTGGTCTGCCAGGAGGGCGTCACGGCGGCCGATGTCCGGGCGACGGCCGCGTACGCGATGGGCGACCGGGCGAGGAAGTGGCTGGAAGCCCTGCCGGGCACCGAGGGCTTCGCCGTCACCCCGTACGGGGACACCTGGGCGACCAGCGGCTTCCACCGGCATGTCGCGACGGTGGGGGTCTGAGCGGCGGCGGCGCCCCGCCGTGCGGGCGGCCCGGCGCACAACCCGGGCCGCCCGCGCAGCGGTTGGAATGTGATACCCGCGGCGCTCAGCGGTCGTTCTGGGCCAGTTTCAGCAGATGGTCCGCGAGCGCCTGGCCGCCCGCCGGGTCGCGGCTGATCAGCATCAGGGTGTCGTCGCCCGCGATCGTGCCCAGGATGTCGCTCAGTTCGGCCTGGTCGATGGCGGAGGCGAGGAACTGGGCCGCGCCCGGCGGGGTGCGCAGGACCACGAGGTTGGCGGACGCCTCGGCGGAGATGAGGAGTTCGCCGGCGAGGCGGCGCATCCGCTCCTCCTTCGCCGACTCCCCCAGCGGGGCGTGCGGGGTGCGGAAGCCGCCCTCGCTGGGAACGGCGTAGATCAGTTCGCCGTTGGTGTTGCGGATCTTGACCGCGCCCAGTTCGTCCAGGTCGCGGGAGAGCGTCGCCTGCGTGACGCTCAGCCCGTCGTCCGCGAGCACTTTCGCCAGTTGGCTCTGGGAGCGCACCGGCTGCCGGTTGAGGATGTCGACGATCCGGCGGTGGCGGGCTGTTCTGGTCTGCGGCACGGACGGCCCGCCGTGCTCTGCTTCCTGGGCGTCGGTCATCGTCGTCGTCTCATTTCTCAGGATCGTCCGTCCCCGTGCGCGTCGTCGAGGATGCCCGGCAGGGCTGCCAGGAACGCGTCCACCTCGCTGTCGCCGATGATCAGGGGAGGCATCAGCCGTACGACGTCGGGGGCGGGGGCGTTCACCAGGAAACCGGCACCCTGGGCCGCCTGTTGCACCGTCGGCGCGAGCGGCCCGGTGAGCACGATACCCAGCAGCAGTCCCGAGCCGCGGACATGGGAGACGAGCGGGTGGCCCAGAGCCTCGACACCGTCGCGCAGTTTCTCGCCGAGCCGCTTCACCTCGTCGAGGCGGCCCTCGGCGGCGAGCGTGTCCAGCACGGCGAGCCCGGCGGCGCAGGCGACGGGGTTGCCGCCGAACGTCGTACCGTGCTGCCCCGGCCCCAGCAGATCGGCGGCGTCACCGAAGGCGATGGCCGCGCCGAGCGGCAGACCGCCGCCGAGTCCCTTGGCGAGGGTGACCACATCGGGTTCGACGCCCTGGTGCGCCTGGTGCTCGAACCAGGCGCCGGTCCGGCCGACGCCCGTCTGCACCTCGTCGAGGACCAGCAGGGTGCCGGTGGCGCGGGTGATCTCCCGGGCGGCCTCCAGATAGCCCTTGGGCGGGACGACCACACCGTTCTCGCCCTGGATCGGCTCGATGATCACGAGCGCCGTCTCCTCGGTGACCGCGGCGCGCAGCGCGTCGGTGTCTCCGTACGGTACGTGTGTGACCTCGCCGGGCAGCGGCAGGAAGGGGGTCTGCTTCGCGGGCTGGCCGGTGAGGGCCAGGGCGCCCATCGTCCGGCCGTGGAAGCCGCCGTCGGTGGCGACCATGTGGGTGCGGCCCGTCAGCCGGCCGATCTTGAAGGCGGCCTCGTTGGCCTCGGCGCCGGAGTTGCAGAAGAACACCCGGCCCGGGCGGCCGAAGAGCTGGATCAGCCGCTCGGCGAGGGCGACGGGCGGCTCGGCGATGTAGAGGTTGGAGACATGGCCGAGGGCGGCGATCTGGCGGGAGACGGCCTCGACGACAGCGGGGTGTCCGTGGCCGAGCGCGTTCACCGCGATGCCGCCGACGAAGTCGGTGTACTCGGTGCCGTCGGCGTCCCGGACGCGGGCCCCCTCGCCGTGGACGAGGGAGAGCCCCGGCGTTCCGTAGTTGTCGGCCATGACGCCCTGCCAGCGCCGGGCCAGCTCCTGGTTGCCGGTCACTTCACTGCCTTTCCCTCGGTGGGTGCCGGTACGGTCGCCGGCGCGTCGGGCACGACCATGGTGCCGATGCCCTCGTCGGTGAAGATCTCCAGCAGGATCGAGTGCGGGACCCTGCCGTCGAGCACGCGTGCCGTGGTGACGCCGTTGCGCACGGCGAACAGGCACCCCTCCATCTTGGGCACCATGCCGCTGGACAGCTCGGGCAGCAGCGTCTCCAACTGGGTGGCGGTGAGCCTGCTGATCACGTCGTCGCTGTTCGGCCAGTCCTCGTACAGGCCCTCCACGTCGGTGAGGACCATCAGCGTCTCGGCGCCGAGCGCGGCGGCGAGCGCGGCGGCGGCGGTGTCGGCGTTGACGTTGTAGATCTGGCCGTCGTCGGCGCCGCGCGCCACGGAGGAGATGACCGGGATCCGGCCGTCGCCGAGCAGCGCCTCGATGGCGCCGGTGTCTATCGCGGTGATCTCACCGACCCGGCCGATGTCGACCAGCTCACCGTCGATGAGCGGCCGGTGCTGGACGGCGGAGATGGTGTGGGCGTCCTCGCCGGTCATGCCGACGGCGAGCGGGCCGTGCTGGTTGAGCAGGCCGACCAGCTCGCGCTGCACCTGTCCGGCGAGGACCATCCGTACGACGTCCATCGCCTCGGGCGTGGTGACGCGCAGACCGGCCTTGAACTCGCTGACCAGGCCGTGCCGGTCCAGCTCGGCGCTGATCTGGGGGCCGCCGCCGTGCACGACGACCGGCTTGAGCCCGGACTGCCGCAGGAAGACGACGTCCTGGGCGAAGGCGGCCTTCAGGTCCTCGTCGACCATGGCGTTGCCGCCGAACTTGATGACGACGGTCTTCCCGTTGTGCCGGGTGAGCCAGGGCAGCGCCTCGATGAGGATCCGTGCCTTGGGCAGCGCGGTGTGCTTGCGGGCGTTCATGAGCTGTACGCGCTGTTCTCGTGGACGTACTCGGCGGTGAGGTCGTTGGCCCAGATGACGGCCGTCTCCGTACCGGCGGACAGGTCGGCGGTGATACGGACCTCGCGGTAGCGCATGTCGACCAGGTCGCGGTCCTCGCCGACGGCGCCGTTCTCGCAGACCCAGACGTCGTTGATGGCGACATTGAGCCGGTCGGGCTCGAAGGCGGCGCCGGTCGTGCCGATCGCGGAGAGCACCCGGCCCCAGTTGGGGTCCTCGCCGTGGATGGCGCACTTGAGGAGGTTGTTACGGGCGATGGAGCGGCCCACCTCGACGGCGTCGTCCTCGGTGGCGGCGTTGACCACCTCGATACGGATGTCCTTGGAGGCGCCCTCCGCGTCCCCGATGAGCTGCCGGGCCAGGTCGGCGCAGACCGTACGGACGGCCTCCGCGAACACGTCGGTGGCGGGGGTGGTCCCGGAGGCGCCGGAGGCGAGCAGGAGCACGGTGTCGTTGGTGGACATGCAGCCGTCGGAGTCGACGCGGTCGAAGGTGGTACGGGTGGCGGCGCGCAGCGCGGTGTCCAGCGCGGCCGTCTCGACGTCGGCGTCGGTGGTGAGGACGACGAGCATGGTGGCGAGGCCGGGGGCGAGCATGCCCGCGCCCTTGGCCATGCCGCCGACGGTCCAGCCCTCGCCGCCGGCGACCGCCGTCTTGTGGACGGTGTCGGTGGTCTTGATGGCGATGGCGGCCTTCTCGCCGCCGTGCTCGGAGAGGGCCGCGGCGGCCACGTCGATGCCGGGCAGCAGCTTGTCCATGGGCAGGGTGACGCCGATGAGGCCGGTGGAGGCGACGGCGATCTCGCCGGCGCTGTGGCCGGTCAGGACCTTTGCGGCGTGCTCGGCGGTGGCATGGGTGTCCTGGAAGCCCTTCGGGCCCGTACAGGCGTTGGCCCCGCCGGAGTTGAGGACGACGGCGGAGACGGTGCCGCCCTTGAGGACCTGCTCGGACCAGAGGACCGGGGCGGCCTTGACGCGGTTGGAGGTGAAGACGCCCGCGGCGGCGCGGCGCGGCCCCTCGTTGACCACGAGGGCCAGGTCGGGTCCGCCGTTCTCCTTGATCCCGGCGGCGATGCCCGCCGCCGTGAATCCCTTCGCTGCCGTGACGCTCACGGTGCCACTCCGATCGTGGTCAGTCCGGTGGACTCGGGGAGTCCGAGGGCGATGTTCATGCTCTGCACCGCGCCGCCCGCGGTGCCCTTGGTGAGGTTGTCGATGGCGCTGACGGCGATGACGCGCCCGGCGGCCTCGTCGTGGGCGACCTGGAGCTGGGTGGCGTTGGAGCCGTACACGGAGGCGGTGGCGGGCCACTGGCCCTCGGGGAGGAGGTGCACGAAGGGCTCGTCGGCGTACGCCTTCTCGTACGCGGTGCGCACGTCCTGGGCGGTGGTGCCCGAGGTCGCCTTCGCGGAACAGGTGGCGAGGATGCCGCGCGGCATCGGTGCGAGGGTGGGGGTGAAGGAGACGGTGACCCGCTCGCCCGCGGCGGCGCTGAGGTTCTGGATCATCTCGGGGGTGTGCCGGTGGCCGCCGCCGACGCCGTACGGGGTCATGGAGCCCATGACCTCGGAGCCGAGCAGATGCGGCTTGGCGGTCTTGCCGGCGCCCGAGGTGCCGGAGGCGGCGGTGATCACGGCCTCGGGCTCGACGAGTCCGGCGGCGTACGCGGGGAAGAGCGCGAGCGAGACGGCGGTGGGGTAGCAGCCGGGCACCGCGACGCGCTTGGACCCCTCCAGCGTGGCGCGGTGGCCCGGCAGCTCCGGGAGGCCGTACGGCCAGGTCCCGGCGTGCGCGGAGCCGTAGAACCGCTCCCAGTCGGCGGCGTCCTTCAGCCGGAAGTCGGCGCCCATGTCGATGACGAGGACATCGTCCCCGAGCCGCTCGGCGACCGCGGCGGACTGGCCGTGCGGCAGCGCGAGGAAAACCACCTCGTGACCTGCGAGAACCTCGGGAGTGGTGGGGGCGAGTACCCGCTCGGCCAGGGGGAGCAGATGCGGCTGGAGCCCGCCGAGCCGCTGTCCCGCGTTGGAGTTTCCGGTGAGGGCCCCGATCTCGATCCCGGGATGGGTGAGGAGCAGACGGAGCAGTTCCCCGCCCGCGTATCCGCTCGCTCCTGCCACCGCTGCACGTACAGCCATCGAATTGCCCTCCTCAGTGATGGCATGACTATACGTAGCGATGCACTTTTATGCAACGAGATGTTCCCTGGCGGAGGAGCCGCCCTGTGACCGAGAATTCTTGTTGGCACATGGAGAGTGCTAGGGCGTGTTTCGAAAGTAGCGCCGTCCGCCCGTAGGGCGGGGCTCGCGGCGTCTGGTGCGTGCGATCGCAAGGCGGAGGATCGGTGTCATCGACGGCCTGGACGTACGTGGGCGACTCCGACAACACAGCGAACGTGCGTGCCAGGCGTCGCGAGCCAGGCGGGACTTTCGAAACACGCCCTAGTACTCCAGTGCGGTTTCGTGATCTATCCAGCGGGTTCGTCGGCGGACCGCCGTTTGTAGTGGCTGCGTCGGGCTGTTGCCTGGTGGCGTCT